>JBATVL010000018.1:0-92279 GCA_049671745.1 Marinifilaceae bacterium | reverse complement strand
GGAACCACCTCTTCCCATTCCGAACAGAGAAGTTAAGCACAAGCACGCCGATGGTACTGCAGAGATGTGGGAGAGTAGGTAGATGCCGACATTCAAAAGAGCTGTGATTTTATCACGGCTCTTTTTTCATTTATTTTTCTTATCTTAGAGATTAAAATAGAAGAAATGATAAAGATATTATTTACTTACAGAATACCTGAAGAAGGTTTATTAGCATTAGGGAAAGATTATGCTATCGATTGTCCATTACATTTTTATACAAAAGACGAGATAATAGCTAAAATTGCTGATTATGATGTCCTGTTTTCTGCATTTTCTACACCTGTTGATAAAGAAATAATAGAAGCTGGTAAGAAGCTTAAGTTGATTTCTAATTATGGAGTAGGTTATAATCATATTGATATTAAAGCTGCTAGTGATAATAATATTATGGTTTGTAATACTCCTCAGTCAGTTTGTATACCTACTGCAGAATTGTGTCTAGGCTTAATTTTATCTTTATCTAGAAAAATATCTGAACATAATCACCGTTTAAGAGTTGAGGATAACTTTAAATGGGGAAGTATGAATAATTTAGGTACTGGATTATATGGAAAGACATTAGGTATTATAGGAATGGGCAGAATAGGAATTCAGGTATCAAAGTTTGCACATGTTTTTGGTATGAATATAGTGTATCATAACAGAACAAAACTTTCTCAAGAGATCGAAAATGATCTAAATATCTCATATCTTTCTTTAAGCGATCTTTTATCTTCTTCTGATGTGATTAGTTTACACACTCCTTTAAATGATGATACTCATCATTTAATAAATGCTAAGGAATTGAACTTAATGAAAAAGACATCCTTTTTGATAAATACATCTAGAGGTCCAATTATTAATGAGAATGATTTAGTTTATGCATTAGAGAAAAAAACTATTGGAGGTGCCGCTCTTGATGTTTTTGAGAATGAACCTAATATTCATCCTTCTCTACTATGTTTAAATAATGTTGTTATTGTTCCTCATATAGGTACAGCGTCTATTGATAGTATGATCGCAATGGGAAAAGAAGCAGGAGAAAACATTATTAATTTCTTTAATGAATCTCCTACTAATATTGTTAATTGATATTATGAATTACTTTTCGTTAAGAACCATTCTTGCATAAGGAACAGTATCTTGCCCTACAAATTCATTACCTAAATATTTATAATAACCTGTAACGGCAACCATACCAGCATTATCAAGAGAGAACCCAAGACGAGGAATAGAAACTTCCCACCCGAATTTCTCAGAGTATTCTTTAAGAGCGTTTTGTAAACCAGAGTTTGCTGAAACACCACCTGCTATAGCAATTTGCTTAATACCAGTTTCTTTAGCTGCTCTTTTAAGCTTTTGCATAAGCACCTCTACAATTGTTTTCTGTAGTGAAGCACAAAGATCATTTAGATTATCTTCTATAAAATTCTCATTCTCCTTTTTTCTATCTCTAAGGAAATATAGGAAAGAAGTTTTAAGTCCACTAAAGCTGTAATCTAGACCTTTAATCCTTGGTTTATTGAATGTAAATGCATCAGGATTTCCTTCTTTAGCTAATTTATCTACAACTGGTCCTCCAGGATAAGGAAGTCCCATCACTTTAGCGCATTTATCGAAAGCTTCACCAGCAGCATCATCAATAGTTTTTCCTATAACTTCCATTTTAAGATAATCCTTAACTATAATAATCTGAGAGTTACCTCCAGATACAAGTAAAGTCAAGAATGGGAATTCAGGATGTTTGAAATCTACATTTGGTTCTTTAATAAAATTCGCTAGAACGTGTGCTTGAAGATGATTAACCTCTATTAAAGGAATTTTATTTGCAAGGGCAAATCCTTTAGCAAATGAAGTACCAACAAGTAGAGAACCTAATAAGCCTGGTCCTCTAGTGAAAGCTATAGCATTTATATCTTCTATCTTAATATTGGCTTTTTTAATAGCCTGATCAACAACAGGGATAATATTTTGTTGATGTGCTCTGGATGCTAACTCAGGTACAACGCCACCATATGACTCGTGTACTGCTTGACTAGCAATAACATTCGATAATATATATCCATCTTTAATAATTGAAGCCGAAGTATCATCGCATGATGACTCTATTCCTAATATAATTACACTCATCTTCTTGAAATTATTGTTTTATTTAACTCGTCAAAAATATAATATACTTGGATATTTTCCTACTCTTTTTTGTAGGTAAATATTATAGTTTACGTATCTTTAACCTCAAACCTCAAAGCTATAAAAAAAATATTAAAAATATCGATAGTAATCTTGTCTTCAATAATCTGTATTCCAGTTATTGTCTTTCTTGTGCTACAAGTATCTTACGTACAAACTTATCTAGGGCAAATAGCAGCAAATAAGATTTCCGAGATGACACGGACTCCTATAAGTGTTGAGGGAGTAAGTATAAGAGGATTGCATTCGTTTACTCTTGAAGGTTTATACATAGAGGATTATAAGAAAGACACCTTAATGTATACTAAGAAATTAAAAGTTAATATTGACTCTTTTAATCTAGATAGCGGTAGATATTATATAGGCAAAGTGGAGCTTGATGATATGTTTTTTAATCTACAAGAGGATAGAAAGGCAGTATTGAATGTAGAACATTTTATAGATTCTTTATCAAAAGGCCCTTCTGACACTACCCAACAAGCTTTAGACATTCGTTTTAAAGATATAAGTATAAGAAACTCTCGATTTGTTTATGAAGTAGAAGGTTATGGAGAGGTTGATTATGAGATCAATTGGGATCATATATTAGTTGATGATTTAAATGTAGATATAGAGAATTTGTACTTTGATAAAGGCAGCGCTTATTTCTACGGCAAATCTGTTAGTCTTAGAGAAAGGACAGGTTTCTTCTTAGAAAAATTATCAGGTCAAGCAAGTTTGGGTCCAGGTTTATTGAATGTGAAGAATTTATTTATAAAGACCCCTGTAACTAACGCTAATTTATCTAGACTTACCTATAAGTGGATTCCTGGAAGAAACGATTGGAGTGAGTTTCTTACAAAGATGGATCAACTGTATGTTATAGAGGAATCAACTGTAAGTTTCAGCGATTTAGCACATTTCAATGGCAAGCTAAAAGGTCTAAAAGAAATTGTTCATGGAAAGGCTGTTGTATACAGTACTATAGATAATCTGAAAGGAAAAGATTTAGATATCACAATAGGTAAGAATACTCATATAAGAGGAGAATTTGAAACTTCTGGCTTACCAGAGATATTTGATACAAGATATAAACTTAAACTAGACAAATTTGATTTTGACTTTAATGACATAGAACAAATTTATATACCATGGGAGGATGATAATCAATATACTTTCTGGTCTAAGTTAAAGAACTTAGGAGTAATCTCTTATTTAGGAGTTTTTGACGGAACATTTAGTGATTTTGTTTGTAATGGTATATTGAATACTGATGCAGGCTCTATTGTTGCCAACACAAAGATTGTTCCAAGTAAGTTGAACAGTGATTTAAATTTAGATGGTTATATAAAGTTTTTAGATTTCGATTTAGGTCTATTTTTAGATAATTCTAAGATAGGAAAAGTGAAGTTGGATACTAAGATAAAGGGCGTATTTGATAATAAGTTTGGTTTTAAAGGAAACGTAGATGGAAATATAGGTAGATTAAACATATTTGACTATTCATATAAAAACTTAACTTTTAGTGGTGATTTTGACAAGAAGAAATTTTTCGGAGAATTGAAACTAGAAGATAATAATGTTTCTATGGATTTCATGGGAGGCTTAGATTTTAATGATTCATTCCCAGTAGCTAATTTTAAATCTACAATACGTAATGCTAGACTAAAGAATCTGAATCTTATAGATAATGATATAGCTGTATCTTTAGATATTAAGGCTGATTTTACAGGAAATAGTTTAGATAATTTTGATGGAAGTATAAATGTATCTAATACCTTATGTTCTAATTTAAATGATACTCTACGAATAGATAATTTCTCACTATATACAGGTGTTGTAGATGATATAAATAACCTAACCTTAAAATCTGATTTCGCGTCTTTCTCTATAAAAGGAGATTATAGTTTCTCGACAATAGTAAATGATTTTAAAGATGTTATATATACTGATTTACCTAACTATAAACCAGGATATTATCATGTAAAGAAGAAAGGTAGAAACAAGTTTTTACTTTCTTTAAAAGTGCATGAGAATATGGGTGTTTTAAAGCTTTTTTATCCTGCTTTGAGACTATCTTCAAATACAAATTTTTTATGGGATCATTATTATTCAGACAATTATATAAAATTGAATATGCGTTCTCCACAGCTTTCTTATATGGACAACGATTTTAATGATTTTGTTTTAAAGATAAGTACGGAAAATGATAACATTAAGTGCGAGACATCAGTAGGTTCTTTGAAATATGGCAACTCGTACACTATTCACAATCTAAAGAATAAGATTAACGCTTCTGAAAATTCAATAAAAACTTCTTTATCTTGGAATAACTGGGGAGAGAAAACTTATGGAGGATACTTTTCTGCTGCTGCTAACGTCTCAAAAGAACGTTCTAAACCACGAACAGATATTTCTTTTGACGAGGGAGCTATAATTATAGCAGATAGTTTATGGTCTTTTAAGCCTGCATCTTTAAGTATACGGGGTGATGAGTATACAATTAACGATTTTAAGTTTTATAAGGATACTCATTACATAGGTGTAAATGGAAAGATATCTAAATCTCCTAGAGACACTATTTCTTTTATATTTAATGAATGTGATGTAGATAAGTTCATAGAGGCATTAAATTTACCAATTACAAACTTAAAAGGAACTCTTGATGGTTATGTGAAGATAAGTGATTTTTATAATAAGACTAAAGCAATATCAGACATAAGCATAAAGAAAATAATACACAATGATGAAAAATTAGGAGATATAAACCTCAGTTCACAATGGAATGATAAATCTAGAAGATTACTTATAGATGCTAATTCAATTCTTAATAACAAGAAACAATTAAGCATAGAGGGATGGTATCAACCTTCGAATGATAATATAGACATAGTAACTAAGCTTGATAGTTTAAGTTTATCATATGCAAAAGTTTATTTGCCAGAGCTCTTTAGTGATTTTAATGGTTATGCTCAGGCAGATTTAGAAATCACTAACACATTGAAAAAGCCAAGATACAGGGGATACTTCTATTTCGATAATGCAGACTTTACACTAAAGGCGAACAACACTAAATATTTTTGTAATGATATTATAAACATTGCTAATAAGAATTTAAGTTTTGACAATTTTATTATAAAAGACTCAGAAGGAAGTAAGGCAAATATCTTAGGAAAGATACAAATATCAAATAAAATGAAGTTTGATCTTGCTGTTTCTATGAATAAGTTTAAGGTGTTAAATACTAATTCATCTGATAATACTAGTTTTTATGGGAAAGCATATCTAACAGGAAGAGCAAAGATATTGGGAGCTACAGAAGATCTTAATGTAGACATAAATGTTAAAACAGAGAATGGCACTGATCTGAGTTTTCCTTTAAGTAAAGGCAGTTCGGTTTCTTCAAGTGATTTTATATCTTTCATTGATTCAGATAATCTAAAAAGCATAAACGCCAGTAAAGAAACATCTTCAGATGATGAGTATGTATCAGAATCTAATACAAGTATTAATTTAAATTGTAATTTAGAAGTTACAGAAGATGTAAATACTCAGATAATTTTTAATGAGAAACTAGGGGATGCTATTAAAGCCAATGGTAAGGGAAATTTAAAGATACAGATGAGTAAAGCTGGAGATCTGGATATATACGGAACTTATAATATAGTAAAGGGAAGTTATTTATTCACTCTTCAAAACATGGTTGTTTCAAAGTTTACTTTAGCCGAGGGCGGATCTATAAAATGGTCGGGTAGTCCTTTTTCTGCTATGGTAGATCTTAATGCTATCTATAAACTCAGAACAACTTTATATAATTTAATGCCCGATAATAAGAATCCTAATATAAGTTTATACAATAAGATTCCTGTTAACTGTATAATTAATCTTACAGATAACTTAATGAACCCTAATATTAAGTTTAATATAGATTTTCCAAGTCTTAACAGTCAGAATAGGAGTTATGTGAAGAGTTTATTTAGAAGTCAAGATGATATTAATAAGCAGTTTGTATATCTTCTTATTTTAAATAGATTTAATACTCCAGAATATGTAGTAATGGAAGATGGAACAAAATCTAATTCATCCGTTGGTTTAGCAACAGCAAGTGAATTACTTTCTAATCAATTAAGTAGTTGGTTATCTCAGATAAGTGATGATTTTGATTTTGGATTTAAGTATAGACCTAAGGATGATATTTCTAGTGATGAGATTGAATTAGCTCTTTCTACTCAGTTCTTTTCTGATAGAGTAACTCTAAATGTAAATGGAAATATCAATACAGGAAATAACGAAAAAGCAGTTACAAATAATAATACTATAATTGGAGATTTCGATATAGTGTGGAAATTATCAAGAGATGGTAACTTTAAGGTAAAAGCATATTCTAAGACTAATAACCAAGTATCTTATACCTCATCGAAAACTACTCAGGGTGTAGGAGTGCAATACCAAGAAGAATTTAATAGTTTTAGTGAGCTTATCTCTAAATACTTTAAGGGAATCTTTGGAAAGAAAGAAGAAAAAGATAAAAAAGACAAAAAGAAGAAAAAGAAATGAGGCATACAAGATGCCTCATAAATCAGTGAATTTCTAAAATAGCCACTTTATCAATCTTTGTAATCTGTCGTTTTTCATTACTCCCATCATCCAATCTTCTGTTACCATTTTATTTAACATACTGAAAGACGGAAAGCAGTGCATAGTCATCATAATATCATGAAGACGAATATTCTTCTGTATTGCAAGAGTCCATTCGTTTATGAGTTCAGATGCATTTTCCCCTATTATTGATACTCCAAATATCTTACCTGTTGCTGAATGAATAACTTTAATAAATCCCTCAGGTTTTCCAACAGATACTGTTAGTCCGTAAGTAGAATAATCTTTCTTAGTTACTGTATATTTTATACCTTTCTCCTTAGCTTGTTTTTCTGTCATCCCAACCTGAGCTATCTCAGGAGAGCAGAATACAGCCCAAGGAAGAGCGTAATTCTTATGTTTTAATTTGCCTAAGCTAAATGGTGAGATACTATCCATAAGTCCCATCATACCTTGATGCATAGCAGCATGCGACAATTGAGCAATACCATTAATATCACCAACGGCATAAATGTTTTTCTTATTTGTGCGCATTCTAGAATCAACAGGAACTTTATTCTTTTCGAATTTAATACCAGCAGCACCAAGGTTAAGTTTCTCGAATACAGCTTTTCTACCAGCAGCAACTAAAAGTTTTTCAGATTTAAAATCCCCTTTATCCGTAGATACAAGTATTTCTCCATCAGTATTTTCTACCTTAATAATCTTAGTAGAATTATAAACCTCTATGCCTTCTTTAGCGAAGATATCCTCCAATAAAAGAGCTGCATCTTTATCTCCATTAGGAATAAGATGCTCATCCATCTGAACAATAACAACCTTTGAACCTAAGCGAGAAAAAGCCTGAGCCATCTCTGTACCTATTGCACCACCACCAATGATAGTAATAGAAGTAGGTACTTTTTCAAGATCGAATATATTCTCATTAGTTAAGAATTCAACATCATTTATTCCTGATATAGGTGGAATGAACGGTTTAGTTCCTGTTGCAACGAAGAATTTCTTTGCAGTATATAATTCGTTATTTACTTTTATAGTTTTAGAATCTACAAATTCAGCATATCCTTTTATCAACTCCGCCTTCTCGAAAGACTTCATTAATTTCTTATTATTGATAGCCTTTACGTTATCTCTAACTAACTGAAGAGCATCACCTTCTTCAAATTGAAGATTTGCTTTAAGTCCGTATTTATCAAGATTTTTTGCAGAGTGAAGCATATCGGCAGCTTTTAATATCCCTTTAGACGGAATACAGCCAACATTCAAACATTCTCCACCAACTTTATTAGCTTCTATTGTAAGTACATTTAGTCCCATAGCAGATCCCATAGCTGTAACAGCCATGCCCGCAGGTCCCATTCCTATAACAATTATATCGTATTTTTTCATATCTATCCTTTATAAGAGAAAGCGTTATAAGGACAAAAAGAAATACATTTACCACATTTGATACATTTCTCATTATCAAGACTAGGAGCATCTGTAAAAGAACTTTGTTGAACTGCATTAACAGGACACATTTCTACAACAGGACACTTGTGGTTTTTAACACATAAATCATTATTTACACTTACCTCTTTCATCTTCGTAATAAATTAGTTTATTAATTCTACTACAAAGAAAGCGAATAGTTATATTATGTACGGTGACAAAAGTTACACAAGGGCAGAAAAGTCTATTTTATTTCGTGAAAGAATCACAAGTTTTTTATTCTCCATTTGTTTTAAAAGCCTAGAAATGACCTCTCTAGAAGAATGTAGGTCGTTAGCTATGTCTTGGTGAGAACCAGTAAATATTTTTTCATTACTAGTCTGGTAGAAGTTCTTAAAGTATTTAAGTAGACGCTCGTCCATCTTCATAAATGCGATAGAATCTATAGTCATAAGTAATTCATCGAATCTATATCTGAACGAATCCATAATAAATTTCTTCCAAGTAGGGTACTTGAACATCCATTCATCTATATACTTAACGGGAATCTTAATTATATCAGCATCTTGAGTCACAATAGCTTTAATATTGCTTCGTACACCTGTAGAACAGCATGTAAGAGCCATGGTGCACACTTCTCCCTTGTTTAGGTAATAGAGAAGAAGTTCATCTCCAACATTATCCATTCTTGATATTTTTATAGAACCTTGAAGAACAAGAGGGAATGCTTTTATATATTGCCCCTCACTAATAAGAAGATCGTCAATATCTAAATTTACTAATGTGCCTTCTTTTATTATTTCGTCTACTAATGCTATTTCAAAAGTAGGGAAATGTTCTTGTATGATTTTTCTATCTATCATGTTTTCTTCCTGTTCCTAAATAAGAGTTATATTCTACGCTAGTCAAAAATAATAATTTAATAGATAGTATCAATATTAGAGATGATAGTATTTTGCTTTTATATTGAAGAACACTTATAGTATAGAACACTTTGGTGTAAAGCCCTAACAAAGCCCTTATAAAGCCATTATAAAGAGCTAATAAAAATACAATAAAGACCTTAACAAACATGTCTTCATCTGCTCTTTATCATCTCATTAACATCTCTAGGAGATGTTGGTGGGATGTTGGTGAGATGTTCATGAGATGTTGGTGAAGCACTTTATTCCGACTTTATACCGATTTTATAATGACTTTATACCGACTTTGAATCAAATTTAAGTATATGGGATAGGTACTTTAGTGGTGATTTGATAGAATGAAGAAGGAAGCTCTTTTGGTAAGAATATTAGAGTATGATTTTTTAAAAAGAAAAAGAGCTTGCATCACTGCAAGCTCTTAAAGTAATTATTTTACTTCTATAATTTTTTCATCACTGTGCCAAAGACCATGTTTAGTGCAATAAGCAGCAGCAGTTAATTTCATGTTTTTTGTAGGAACGATATAAAAGTCAACCTCTGCTTGGTTAGCGCTGTTTCCTAATGTACCTGCGTTAAATGAAGCTTGAGCTAACATTCTTTCGCCATCCCATAATTGTATCCATGATATGTAATGATCGAAATCATCTGGATGAGGGTACATTTCACCAACTTTAACTTTAACAACAAATTTCTCTCCAGCTTTTGCGTTATCTTCGCAATGTAAGAAAGCAGAATGTCTGTCTATATAATCTTTTTTTCCTTCGTTCTCTATTTCTGCAATATCTTGGTATCTGTTAATCTTCATAATATGTATGTTTTGTGTTTTTGTATCTAATTTATATATGTACTAGTTAGAAAGGTAATCAGCAACTCCTTCTTGTGTTGCTTTCATAGCTTTTTTATCTTTATTCCAGTTAGCAGGACAAACCTCACCAACTTCTTCAAAATGATGTAAAGCGTCAACCATACGTAGAGCTTCTTCAACATTTCGGCCTAAAGGTAAATCATTAACTACAGAATGACGAACTATTCCAGCTTTATCTATAAGGAAAAGGCCTCTATATGCTACTGGTGCTCCAGAGAAACTACATGTTCCATCTTCTTCAACTGAATATTCTCCTGCAAGAACGCCAAAGTTCATAGAGATTGTTTTATCTAAATCTGATACTATAGGATATGTTACTCCTTTAATACCACCATTTTTCTTCTCTGTTTGTAACCATGCAAGGTGAGAGAACTCAGAGTCTACAGAACAACCAACTACGGCAACATTACGTTTTTCAAATTCTGCTAACATTTCTTGAAATGCTATAAGTTCTGTTGGACAAACAAAAGTAAAATCTAAAGGGTAAAAGAAGAATACTACATCTTGTTTACCTTTGAATTGTTCTAATGAATAACCTTCAGTTATTTGATTTCCGTTTATTACAGCGTTGCTACTAAATGTTGGTGCTTGTTTACCTATAAGTGTGCTCATATTCTATATTTTTAGTGTTATTGTAATCATTTGTTATTTGTAATCATTACAAAAGTACATTCTTTTTGTTTATTTCCAAATACTTTTAAATATTTTATTAATCTTTTTATTTATGTTTTTTGTACATTACTGAAAAATAGATTGTTACGAAATGGCCAGATTTGCATATTAATTATAAAGAATGTATTTTTGTACTCATTACAAAAGAAAAAACTATGGTAGAAGTAGAAAATATTGGGCATTACTTAAAATCTAAGTCAATTAGGCCTTCATTACAAAGAATAAGAATTTTAGAGTATCTTATTAAGAATAGAAATCATCCTACAGTTGAGATGATCTATAATGAGTTGTTGTGTGATATGCCAACTCTGTCTAAAACTACAATATATAATACTTTAAAATTATTTGTAGAAAACAATGTTGCTATTGTTATAAATATAGAAGACAACGAGACAAGATATGATGCAGATACTTCTATACATGGTCATTTTAAGTGTAACGAATGTGAAGGTGTGTTTGATTTTAATGTAGATGTGAATATGCTTCAATTTATGGGTCTTGATGGATTTATGATTAGCGAACATCATATATATTTGAAGGGTGTTTGTAGAGTATGTAAATCGAAAGAATTAGCATAAGTGATGAAATATATAGGAATTACAACTACTGTACCTGTTGAAATATTGATGGCTGCTGGATATACTCCTTTGGATCTGAATAATGTATTTGTTACTGCAGAGAATCATGAGTATTATATAAAGATAGCTGAAGAAGATGGTTTTCCTCAGAATTATTGCTCTTGGATAAAGGGTATTTATGGTGTTTGTATAGATAAAGGAATAAAGGAAATACTTGCCGTGGTTGGTGGAGATTGTTCTAATTCTATTGTACTTGCAGAGGTTTTGGAGCTTAAAGGCATAAAGATTCATCCTTTTTCTTTTCCTCTTGATAGGAGTAAGGAGAGTATAAAAACTAATCTAGATTCTTTAATGAATCATTTTGGTGTAAGTTTAGAGCAGGTTGAGAATGTAAGGTGTAGATTGGCTTCTATAAGAAATAAGGTGGTTGAACTTGATAAACTTACTTATCAGGAAACTCTTGTTTCTGGATGGGAGAATCATCTTTACCAAGTTTGTATGAGTGATTTTAATCTGGATGCTCCCAAGTATGAGAAGGAGATAGATGTGTTTCTTTCTGAAGTAAGAAAGAGAAGCTCTAAAAAGTCTAGTATTAGAGTTGGTTATATAGGTGTGCCGCCCATTACAGGAGATATATATGATTTTATAGAGAGTCAGGATGCTAAAGTTGTTTATAATGAAGTGCAGAGAGAATTCTCTATGCCTAGACACTCTGAGTCTGAGACTATATATGAGCAATATCTTAACTACACATATCCCTATGATACATTTTATCGTTTTAAGGAAATAGACAGGCAAATAAAGGAGAGGAAGATAGATGCAATTATTCATTATACTCAGGCTTTCTGTTATAGAAGTGCTCAACATATAGTGCTTAAACAAAAACTGGATGTTCCTGTTTTGCATATAGAGGGTGATAAGAGTAGGGAGATTGATGCTCGTACTCAATTAAGGTTAGAGGCTTTTCTTGATATGATAAAGGATAGAAAATTATTTAAGGAGAATATTTAATGAAGATATTAGGTGCTGATATGGGCAGTAGAGCCGTTAAATTGCTGATAATGGAGGATAAGAAAGTCCTTTTCAGAAAGCAGGTTTCTACTATGCAATTTTATAGAGATTATTGTTCTTTCGATGGAAGTTTACATTTCGATTTATCTAGATTAACTGATATTAAACCAGATATATTTGTTTCTACAGGTTATGGTAGAAATAATACTAATATATCATCTTTTACGGCTATTAACGAGTTGAAGGCTCATGCTATGGGCGCTTGCTGGCAGACGGGTGAGAAGGATTTTATTCTTCTTGATATAGGTGGGCAGGATGTAAAGGTAATGAGAATAGAGGATGCCGTTTTGACAAATCTTGATTTGAATGATAAATGTGCAGCTTCTTGCGGGCGATATCTTGAAAATATGGCTAATGTGCTTGAGGTTTCTTTAGATGAGTTGGCTAAACATTCTGATAATCCTGTGAATCTTAATTCTACTTGTGCTGTTTTTTCGGAGTCGGAGCTTATAGGTAAGATTGCTGAGGGCATAAAGATAGATAGATTGTGTTCTGGGGTTAATTTTTCTTTATATAGAAGATTGAAAACTATTCTTTCTTCATATTCGGGTAAACGACTTTATGTAGGTGGAGGTGTGGCAGCTAATGCGGCAGTACTTCATTTCTTAGAGAACGACTATTCTGAGGTTATTCCTCTTGAAGATAGCCAGTTTAACGGTGCTATAGGATGTTGTGTTTACGGTGAGTTATTATCAAAAAGAGCGTAGTGAAATCAGATATATACATTTTTAATTCTACATGCGAGATGGCCCTTGCCAACGGTGTGTTTTCATATATGCCACCTAAGCGTTTTAGACAAATGGAGGAAGATCTTGCTTGTCTTCCTGCTTTTTTTGCCGAAGCTAATGATGTTGTTGTTGTCCCTTATCACATTTCTTCTTCCTGGATAGAGAATATGAATTCTTTAGGTTTTACTATGCCTAAATTTCTTACTTATAGGGAGCTTCCTAAAGAAAATATATCTTATCTACGCCCTTGGGGTTGGAGTCCAGCTGCTCATTTTTATTTTAGAGATATTTATAATAATACTTCTTCTGAGTTTAAAGATACAGTAAATTCTAAGTGGGCAGATTCTTTTAAAGAAGTGTATAGTAGACTTACTGCAAGAGATGTTTTAGAGTCTATAATTAAGGATTCTAATTCTTCATTATATCCAAATATAGATGAAATTCCGCAAAAATGTACATCTCAAGAGGAGGTGCAAGTTTGTGTGGATTCTATGGATAGAGTTCTTTTGAAAGCTCCTTGGAGTTCTTCAGGCAGAGGCTTATATCTTTTAGAACCTAATGTTATTACAGAAGTAAATAAGCAGTGGATTTCGGGTGTTTTAAAGAATCAGAAGTATGTAATGGCTGAGATATGGAAAGAGAAAGTTTGTGATTTATCTTTTCAGTATTCTGTTGATTCTAATGGTGAAATAAGTTTCTTGGGTACTACTTCTTTTGAAACAGATTCAAAAGGAAATTATAAGGGGAATTATATTCATACAGAATCAGTTTGGGCGAAGAATCCTAAATTAGCTAATTTTCTACAAACTGATTTACTTAAAGAGGTAAACAGTAATATAATTATGGCGTTAAGGGAATCTGTGATTCCTAAGCAATATTATTCTTGTTTTGGAGTAGATTGTATGATCTACATTGAAGATGATATTTATAAAATACAGCCCTGTATAGAAATTAATCTTAGGTATAATATGGGATATTTATCTATGAGATTGAAAGAAAAACTACATCCTAATGCTAGAGGTATTGTCCGTACTGATTACCTTACAGATGTTGATGCTTTTTTTAAAGAAAAGGGAAAAGATTACCCAATTATTACGTCTGATTCTTTGCTTAAAAGCGGATTCCTTCCTTTGTCGTATCCTAAATCACAACAAGCTTTTATAACTTATTTGATTTTGTTTGATTAATATGTTTCTTTATCAAAATAAATTATTTAAAGATTAATAGAACATAAATTAATTTTGTACGTTTGTATTTATATATATAAGATGTATTCTAATATTTTGATTTATGAATTTAAGTAATGAAGATGTGATCTCTGATATTCAGAGATTAGCAAAGATTGGGTACTGGACATATGATTACAAAACTACAAAATTCGATTATTCTAAAAAATTGATGTCTCTTTGTCTAGAAGAGGATTATAGTGCAGGGCTTGATTTTGAGCATTTCTTTAATTTTGTATATGAAGATGATAAAGAAAGAATAGCTAATATTATAAACAATAATAGCGGAGTTAATAATCTTAATTATGATTTTGAATTTAGATTAAAATCGTCAAATGGAAATATAAAACATCTTAAAATTATTGTTTCTAAGAAGCTTGATAAGGAAGGAAATCTAGATCTTATACAAGGAATAATTCAAGACATTTCGGAACTTAGAGAATCTCAAATGGATCTTAAAATACATAAAGACAGACTTTCTTTTGCCGTTGATACTATAGATATGGGTATCTGGGAATGGGATGTAAATAAAGATATTTCTGTTATTAGTCCTAATGTATATAGAATAGCTAAATTGTCTGAAGAAATACCTCTTACACAAGCTTATTGGAGAAGGAATATTCATGCTGATGATATTGATAATGTTAAAAAAGCTATATCAGCATGTGTTAACGGACAAATTCCAGTGTATTCTTGTGATTATAGATATATAAAACCAGATGGTGATATTATTTGGATTAGCTCTAAAGGTGCTGCATCAGGTAGAGATTCAAATAATAAGGCTCTAAAGATAATTGGTGTCATATTTGATATAACAGAACGCAAGTTGGCAGAGCAGAAACTTAAGATTAGTGAGAATAGATTGAGAACAGCTCAACAGCTTACAATGTTAGGTAACTGGGAGGTTAATCTAGAGAACGGCACATCTTTTTGGTCTAATGAGTTATATAGAATTTTTGAGACTACACATGCAGAGAATCCTGGTAATACTGATTTATTCTTAAGTAAAATACATGAAGACGATCTTGATTATGTAAAAAGACATCTTGAAACACTTTACTCTGGAGGAAGTTCTACTACCACTTGTAGAATACATACATTTAAAGGCAAGTTGAAGTATATAGAGGAGCATGCATATAGTATAAAAAATAAGCAAGGCAAAATAATCAAATTTATTGGAACAACTCAGGATATAACCTACAGTAAAATGGCGGAAGAAAAGATTCGTTTAAGCGAACAACGATTAAGAGAAGCACAGAAGACAGCTAAGATTGGAACATGGGAATTAAGTACAGATAAGTTAGAAATTATTTGGTCTGATGAGGTTTTTAATATTTTTGGATATGAACCTAATGAAGTGAAACTTACTCCTGAATTTGTTCTTTCTCATATATTTAAAGAAAGTCACGAGGAGCTTATTACCTTTTTAGAAACATTGCAAGAGGGAGATGTTCATTCTATTACATATAAGATACTTGCAAATAACGGTCAAGTAAAATACATAAAAGATACAGTTTATTGTAAAAGAGATAAGAATAATGAAATTGTAAATTATGTAGGAAATATTCAGGATATTACAGAGCTTAAGCGCAAAGAACAGCAAATTATTGATAGTCGTGAACGCTTAAAACGAACAGCTAAACTTGCTAAATTAGGCTATTGGGAATATTTTGTGGATTCTCAAAAATTAGTTATTCATGAACTTTATTCTGATGATTTAGATAAAAATGCCTTAGGAAATAATCCTAGTATAAATGACTTACTTAAAATATTAGATAAAGAAGATCAGCTTAAGGTTATGACTGGTGTAAGAACCATGATTAAATATGGAAAGGATTCTGAAATAACAATACGCTTAAAGAAAGAGACTGGTGATATTTGGTTACTGGTTAAGGCTTCTTGTCATTATTCTAATAATCATCTTATAAAATTATATGGACATGTTCAGGACGTTACAGAAAGTCATCGTGTACATCTAGATCTTATAAAGGCTAAGGAAAAAGCAGAAGAATCTGATAGACTAAAATCTGCATTCTTGGCTAATATGAGTCATGAGATAAGAACACCTATGAATTCGATTATGGGCTTCTCTAATCTTATTACTGATGATTTGTATTCAATTAAAGAGAAGACAGAATTTGCTGATACAATTCATAAAAACAGTGAGGTGTTATTGCAATTAATTACTGATATTCTTGATTTGTCATTGATAGAAGCAAAATCTATTCAGATTGACTATGCTGATATTAGTATAAATACTTTGTTGGAAGATCTTTATTTAACTATGAAGGATGATACTTATGCTTTTGAACTAGTATTTGTTCCCTTGGATGAAGATCTTGTTATTAATACTGATAAGAAAAGAGTAACTCAGATATTGAATAATTTTTTAAGTAATGCCATTAAATATACCTCAAAAGGTAGTGTAGAAATAGGTGCTGTACTATTAGATAATAGTCATATTTCTTTATTTATAAAAGATACAGGTATAGGTATCTCTGAGGATCACTTATATAAGATTTTCGATAGATTTAAGCAGTTAGATGATTTCACTAATGGAGTAGGCTTAGGTTTATCTATTTGTAAGGGATTGGCTGATATCATGGAGTATGAGTTAAATGTAGAGTCCTTACCTAATATAGGTAGTATATTCTCTATTGATATACCTTTAGATTAGTAATCTAATTATATCTTGAAACTTAACCCTATACTTATATTAGGCATGTTTTGTTTAATGGATATTGCTTCATTATTTGATATGTTTTTAATGTAATACCTGTATTGTGCCTCTGCATTTATATATATAGATTTATATACAGGTGTACTTAAACCTATTCCAATAATACTGCATGTAGGTACTCTCATAATATCTTTAGCTTGTGTAGAAATCTTATTTTTATTCTCAAAAATAATTTCAGATTTATTCTTAATCAAGAAATCTATTCCTATTCCAGCAGTAGCGAATAATGATATTTTTTTATTAATTAAAGTGTATTTTATAAGTAGAGGTATTTCAATGAAACTAAAATTTTGATTTATCTCGCTTATATCTGCATTATTATATTTTTTTATAAAATTTTCATCATTAAACAGTTGGTTTAATTCAGAGTAGGCAAAACCAGTATTGCGTTTATTAGAAAATCCTAGATAGCCTATACCTGAAGACAAACTTAATTTCTCTCCTAATGCATATTCTATAGATAAATTTATATTTGTATGAAGATTTACCTCTGATTTAGGTATTTCTTGTTCTATAATTGAGTAATCACTCTTTAAATTAGCCATTGCTAAATTTGTATTCAATGCTGCTCCATTTGTATAAGACTTATTACTAGAAGCCATCTTTATACCTACTTGTAATTTATTTTTATTATTATCCTCTGAATAATCAATTATGTATTTATTTCTATATTCATAGTTTGTTATAGGAATTGTATAACTAGTATATATATTAGATTTTATAGGCTTATAAATGTTCTTAAGGCCTTTAAATGGAGTTATTTTCTTCCTCTCTATTCTTCTTTTGGCATTGATATATAAAATTGGAGCAAGCTCCGCATACAAATGTTTTCTAATTACAGGTTTTGATTTGTTTATTAGACTTGAGTATTTAATTTGATAGTCTATTATTCTTTCTTCTTGTAAGAGGGTATAATTGAAAGTTATTGCTAGTAATACACTTGCTGCCATTCCACTAATAATAGTATATATTATTATTTTCTTTCGTTTATAATTATAAATACTTTTCTCAATATTAAGCCATAGTTCACTTGGGGGCTCAATTTCAAGATTATCAAATTTTTTGTTAATGTTGTCCTTAAATATATCTTTGCTCATCTATCAATTTCTTTAATTCTCTTTCTTAATATTTGTTTGGCTCTAGAAAGGTTAGATTTTGAGGTGCCAATACTAATAGATAATTCTTTGCTTATTTCTTTATGAGAATACGAGTCTAGAATATACATATTAAAAACAATACGGTATTGTGTTGGAAGTTCTTGTATTAATTCTATAATTGAAAGGGCTTCAATTGAGATAATCTCTTCTTCATCATCATCTGCAGTATCATTATAAGTTTTTTCATTTGTTATTATATTAGGTTTTCTGATTTCTCCCAAACATTGATTAATAAAAAGCCTTTTTATCCATCCATCAAAACTTCCTTTAGCTTTATAACTTTTAATCTTTTTGAATACAACAATAAAGGCTTCCTGTAAATTATCTTCCGCTTCTTCTCTAGTTCTAGAATACCTTATGCATAAAGGAAATAATTGTTTAGCATATATATTATATAATTGACCAAACGCTTTCTTCTTTCCTTTTTGTGCTTGTTTTAGTATATCTTCTAGATTATCTTTCACCAAAAAATGTTTCTAGTAACTGTTTGTTTGATTGTGAAATTAGTATTTAAGTCTTGGCAATCGTATATATATTGCTATTATAAAGGGAAGCAATATAATTGCAATCCCTTTATATTCTAGTACTAAACGGGGAATCTAGTATTTAGATAAAGCAAAATGATTAATAAAGTTTGTTATTCTATATTTTTACTTGTTTCTGTTATTGATTGAATTAGATACAAGCTAGGTTTTAATTTATTATCAAATTTGGCAGCCATTAATTTAACAGAAAAGGCATCTGCTAATTTCTTGTCTGTATACCAACCTTTTGAATTGTTATTAATATTTATTGTTTGAGAGTTTTTGATAAATTCATTAGAGAATATTAGCGTTTTGTCTTGTGCGTATAGGTTGAGTATGTAGAAATCTGTATCTTCATTTTCATCCCATGTTACATTCAGACTGTTATCTGTTATCTTACAAGAAGAAATAACTGGAAAATCAGCAATATTTTCATTAAGTTGATTTACTCTGCTTATATTGATATCATCATTTGTTGTTACAGTGAATGTATAGTTCCCTTTAGTTGGAACCACTTCGCTATAGGCTTCTATATTGTCTTTATAGTAGTCAAATATGTTAGGAATATTATTTCGTTTAGTTAATTCTTTTATTTTATTATCAGGCGTTTTTACGCTTGCACTTTTTATTCCAAAATTAGCGAAGGTTCTTGCAAATAATGCATATTTCGTTTTACCTTCATCTTTTATAGCTTTTACATACACATCGCAAATAGCATCAGGAACAAAATTGTCCTTTTCTTTTTCACATCCGCTAAATATGAATACAGAGATTAGTAGAATTGTTAGAGATAGTTTTTTCATGTCTTTTTATTTATGTTTATCTACTATATAGATGTTTAGAAACTAAAAAGGTTGCTTGAAAATATAAATAAAGATTTAAATTTCTTTAATTATACTAATTATGTCCATATAAGGTTGTGAAATGTGATAAGAAAAGATGTTTTAAACAAAAAAGAGTCCCCTTATAAATAAGGGGACTCTTGTATATAGTGAATAATATTAAGCCATAGTAGTGTAAACTGTTGTTACATCATCATCATCTTCAAGTTTCATAAGAAGTTTATCCATGTCTTCTTGTTGCTCTTCATTTAATTCTTTAGTATCTGTAGGTATTCTTTCGAATTCAGCATTCTTTAGTTCGAAATCGTTCTCCTCAAGATATTTCTGAATAGCACCAAAGGCTGTCATATCACCATAAATGATAGTAGTATCATCTTCTTCAAAGATCTCTTGTACACCAAAATCTATTAATTCAAGTTCAAGTTCTTCAAGATCTAAACCTTCTTTAGTAGTAACAGTAAATCTACATTTGTGTTCAAACATAAACTCTACAGAACCAGCAGTACCCATAGAACCATTACATTTGTTGAAATATGATCTAACATTAGCAACTGTACGAGTATTGTTATCTGTAGCAGTCTCAACTAATACAGCAATTCCGTGAGGTCCATATCCTTCATAAACTATCTCTTTATAGTCACCATGATCTTTCGACATGGCTTTTTTGATAGCTCTTTCAACATTATCTTTAGGCATGTTAGCCGCCTTTGCATTCTGAATAAGAACTCTAAGTCTTGAGTTTGAACTAGGATCAGGCCCACCAGATTTCACTGATATAGAAATTTCTTTACCAATTTTAGTAAAGGTTTTTGCCATTTTTCCCCATCTCTTTAATTTTCTTGCTTTTCTAAATTCAAACGCACGTCCCATACTTATATTTTAATGTTCTGTTTATAATTATTTTTTATGTAATTGCAAAAATACTATTTTTAAAAAGAGAGTCAATAAATGTTCTCTGTTTTTTTTATATTCTTCTAATATATAGTTCTAATCTTCTAAGCCAAACGCATAGAATAGCAATGAATAATCTAGGGAATATAAGCCATAACATAGAAAAGCCAAATGTTGTAAACAATAGTGGGTCTTCAAGTTGTGAGTGTGATATGGCATTATGATGATTAAGCATATCTGCATCCTTCTTACTAAGTTTCTTGTCTTGAACAAGAGAAATCATAACAGCTGATCCGTAAGCAAGTCCAAGTGTATTTGCAATAATCCATCCAAAAGCTGTTGATTGGGGCAATCCACAAAGTTTAATAAATGGTTTTAGTGGTTTTGTTAACCATTTAGTAATACCAAATTCCTCAAGTATCTTCTGTAGAATATTAAGAATATTAATAAGAATTACAATTTTAACTATAGTATGAAACATGCTGTAAACCCATTTAATAAGAATATCCGTAAGTTCTGGTTTTACAATTTCGTGAGAGAATTCTACACTTGATGCCTCCCCAGGCATAAGGCTATTCATAATAAAAGCAACTAAGAAGCTACCCGTTAATCTAACAAGAATCATTCTAACAGGAGAAGAGCCTGTTTTACTAAGAACGGCTGTTTCTATGGGGAATCCATGAGAGACAAGACACATAGCAGCTAATATTGTTCCCTCTCTAACAGGTAGAGCCAGGGTAGCTAATATAAGAATTACAGAATAAACATTGGTAAATATACTTGTGAATAGAACAATAGCGGCTACTCCAGGTAAACCAAAATACTTAAATAATGGAGCTGTGTAGATAGCTATAAAGTCAATTAATCCATAATAATCTAGAAGTAACACAGCAAAGGAAACAGGAATTGTAATTTTAAGTAGCCACTTAGCTGTATTCATTCCTTGTGGTAGTCCTCTTAAAATACATTTAAGAAGTTTAAACAGCCACACTTTATCTCTATGCTTTAAAATGAAGTCTTTCATCTCTATTGTTTTGCTTCAAAGATAAATAATTTAATTTATTGATATAAAAAAAACACAGGAAACTTAATTCCTGTGTTTAGTATTAGAAGAAGTTAAATTAGAATTTCTTCTTCATAATATCGTCCTTCTTCTTCATTACATGATCTTTTGTCTTCTTTATATCTCTTTCATATTTACAACATGAAGGAAGTGCATTATATGCTTTTATATTTGCTTTAACTTCATCTGTGTCATATCCAATCTTAGCGATAGCTTGTTTTATTTTAAGAAGATCTATCTTTTTTTTATCGTAAGTAAGCTTAAGCATATTTGTTTTTTTATCCCATTCAGCTTTAGAAACAGCTTTAAAACTTGTAGCTGCTTTTTCAATCTTCTTTTCACACATACTACATTTACCATTGACTTTAAATTCCACAGTTTGTGATTGTGCTAATGCAGATAAAGAAAATACAAAAGTTAATATTAATAAATAGGCCAGTTTTTTCATATCGATTATTTTAGATGTATAAATGTATAAATTTATAAAATTATTTAATTATTGTTTTAAGCTCTCCGCACTCAAGCATCTCATCACCAAAGTATGGATTGCGTACTTTTTTAGAATCACTAAGCCAGTATGCGCCTTTATTATCATCAGCCATTGGGCAGAAATGGTAATAGCTTTCTTGGCTTATCTTATAGTATTTGATGACCTCAAATAAAGATTTACTTAAAATAGCAAATGCTTCTCTTTGTGAATGTAATTCTTTACTGTTTACGATTTTAGATATGGATAAGTTTAGAATTTTACTTTCTTTCATCCATTTTTTATGATCTTTCTTATCCAGAAGTTTCATATCTATAGATTTATAAATATTGTTTAAAGAAATAGTAGTTTTAGTTATTTCGTTACTATCACTAGATATAAAGGCATCTTTAAGTTTTAAATATGCATTATAAAACATCAGCAATTCTTTACTGAAATCCTTATTAATAATACTATTCTTGTGTGCTGGTTTCATCATGCTAGTGGAGCCTTTAAGTTGAGCAGCAGCATCTATTTTAAATACTCCATTAACTACAATTTCTTCACCTTCCTGTAAACCTTTTTTTATTATATATGCCGAGCCTGTACTGCTTCCAAGTATTACCTCTCTATAAGAAAAGCTAGGACTTTTCATCTTAGGATTCTTTACATACACTATAGCTTTTTTTCCAGTCCATAAAACAGAAGATTTAGGAACAACAATCTCCTTTCTATTTGACGCAAGAGTAGATTCAAGCATGCCTTTTACAAACATCTGAGGTTTTATATTCTTCTTTTTATTATTAATTTCTAACCTAATCTGTGTGGTTCTTGTTTTGTCATTAATAAATGGATCTATATAAGAGATCTTCCCCATGAATTCCTCTCCAGTAAGAGCCGCTATCTCAAATTTAATAGAGTCACCCATATGTATCCATGCCAAATCGGTTTCATAAGCATAGAAAATAACCCACAGTTTTCTCAAGTCTACCAGTTTAAATATGCTTTCTCCTTTTTTTACAAAATCACCATTACTAGTCATTCGCATACTAACAGTACCACCTGAAGGAGCTACTATATTAAAGAATTCCTCAACTTCATTTTTCCTTTCTATTTCTTTAATTTGTTTATCACTAATGCTCCAAAGTTTAAGTTTACCACGTGCAGCTCTGTAAATAGCTGGGTTTTCTTTCTTGTATTTAGAAGCCTCTATAAGTTCTTTTTGTGCACTAATAAGTTCAGGAGAATAGATTTTTGCTAATAATTCTCCCTTTCTCACCACTTGTCCTGTAAAGTTGACAAACAGTTTCTCTATTCTCCCGCTAAAACGAGTAGATATATCTGTCACTAATCTCTCATCAGCCTTTATTTTCCCTTGTAGATATATTTTCTTTACAGGAATCTCTTTCCTTATAATAAGAGTTTGAATATCTGCAAGTTTAGCTGCTGCTTCAGATATCTGTATAGTTTCATCGTCCATCTCAGAAGAACTACTTTCTGTATCTAAAGGAATTAAATCCATAGCACAAATGGGACATTTACCCTTCTTATCCATCTTAATCTGAGGGTGCATAGAACATGTCCATATTGTCTTCTGTTTTTCGTGTACATGTTCATGTTCAACATCCTCTTTTGGAGCAGGTTTAAATAAGAACCACCCAGCAAAGATGCCAGTAAAGAGAACAAGAATTATTACTATTATATTTTTAGATTTCATAATATTAGTTTGAAAGTGAATAAATTTAAAGCTCTCCAGTTAGATACTTTATAAATGATATAGCAATATGTTTATCTATTTTAGCTTTCTCCAACTCGAGCGAATACTTAAGTAGTTTTCTTTCCATACGAATGTAATCCTCAAAACTACTATTGTTTGCTGCATAAAAAGTTTCAAGTATAGAGAGTGTTTTACTTGCTATCTTAATTTGTTTTTCATACAAATCAACTCTATCTACAGCATCAGTATAATCCCTCCATTTCTCTTCAAAAACATTTTCAAGAAGATTAGTAAGTTCCTGTTTCTGCTCATCTTTAGCTTCTTTTAGAAATCTAGCCTCATTTTTCATTGCTTCATACTTTCCTCTATATAATGGAATAGAAATCCCAATTTTAGGAAATACAAAAGCATCATCTCCAGGTAAATTCATATCTCCTTTCCCAATAGAGATATATTCAAGACCTATAGAAAAAGTAGGCATACCCATCTTATTTGCTAATACTTCTTTCTGTTTTAAAGCAAGAATCTGCATATCCACCCTCATCAACTTATGATTGCTTTCTTTAATATTATTAAAAAGCAATTTTTTTCTAAGTCTTAAGTCATCTTCCCACAGACTCATAGGAGATGAAATATGTATCTCTTCCTTACTATTTAGAAACTTTTCAAACTTAGAAATCAACAAGGCTCTATTTTTTCTCAATAAAGCCAATTTGTTATTCAAATCATTAAGCTCCATCTCTATTCTATACTCATCGGCAGCTGTTCTTAATCCTGCCTCAACCTTTACCAATACTATATTCTTAATAGATTCTAGCAGTTTGATATTTTTCTCAGTAATAACAAAAGCTTTATTATTAAAGTACAGATAGAAGTAAGTTGCTTTTACATTTGAGAATATCTGCGATTTAATATCTAAGAAACTCTCGTATTTAGCTTTAGCAAGCTCGCTAGCCACATCCCCTTTCGTTTTAAGCGTACCAAACCAAGGAAACATTTGAGAGATACCAAGTTTAAACTCTTGGGGTCCCATACGTGTCTCTATAGGTTTAATAAGATATGCAAAAGCAATATTAGGATTAGGCAAAGCATTAACTTGAGGAACTCTCTCAAGAGCTGCCATATATTCATTGAATGCTTGCTTTAAAGCAGGATTGTTATCCGCAGCAATCTTCAAATAGTTATTTAATTCTGATTGTCCACTTGAGATTATTGAAGTAAACATCAAAATGCATATAATTATATATTTTCTCATCTTAATTGTTTTTATTTTCTTCAAGTTTAATTTTTCTTTCTTGCCACATGCAATAGATAACAGGTACAACGAATATGGTCATTACCTCTATTATCATACCTCCAAATAAAGGAATCGCCATAGGAATCATTATATCTGATCCTTTACCTGTAGAAGTCAAAACAGGCATTAATGCAATTATAGTAGTAGCTGTAGTCATAATAGCAGGACGAACTCTCTTAGATCCAGCTTCAAGCACAAGTGCTCTTATTTCCTTCACGTTAGTTGGTTTCCTTTTATCTTGCAACTGTTTAAGATATGTACTAATAAGAACTCCATCATCTGTTGCCACTCCAAACAAAGCAACAAAACCTACCCACACGGCGACAGAAATATTAATAGTATGTATTTGAAATAGTTCTCTAAAATTTATTCCAGCAATACTGAAATTCAGAAACCACGCTTGTCCATATAAGAAGAGCATAATAAATCCACCTGATAGAGCCACTATAATTCCTGAGAATATTAAAGCTGTTGCCGGTATAGATTTAAACTGAAAGTAAAGAATTAGAAAAATCACCATAAGTGAGATAGGAATAATAAGAGCCAATCTCTTACTAGCACGAATCTGATTCTCATAATTACCAGTAAACTTATATGAAACGCCAGCAGGCACTTTTAATTCACCTTTATCAATTTGTTCATTAAGATATTTCTGTGCATTCTCTACCACATCAACCTCAGCATACTTATCTTCTTTATCAAAGATTATATAACCTAATAAAAAAGTATCTTCACTTTTAATTAACTGAGCACCTCTAGTATATTTAATATCAACAAGTTCTTCTAAAGGAATTTGTGCACCCGATGGGGTAGGAATAAGAATCTTCTTCAAATCTTCAGGATTATCTCTAAATTCCCTTGCATAACGTAATCTTATAGGAAATCGTTCTCTACCTTCAAGACTATTGGAAAGTTTCATACCTCCAATGGCACTACTAATAACCATTTGTAGATCAGTAACTTTCAAGCCATATAAAGCTAAAGCATCTCTTTTAAGTACCAATTCTATATATGGTTTACCAACTATTCTATCAGCAAAGACAGATGATGGAGTTACACCCTCGACGTGTTTCAAATATTTCTCTAGTTCATATCCAAATCTCTCTATTGTTTCAAGATCAGGACCATACACCTTAATTCCCATAGGAGCTCTCATGCCTGTTTGTAGCATTACAAGTCTTGTTTGAATAGGTTGTAATTTGGGAGCAGAAGTTAATCCTGGAAGTTTTGCTTTAGCAATAATCTCTTTCCATATATCGTCAGGAGATTTTGTTTTATCTCTCCACTGTCTAAAATATTCACCATTTTTATCTACAATAAGTTCATCCTTACTAAAAAGTTTAAAGCCATCTTTTTCTCTATTATAGACTGTTCCATCTTTTAAGATATATGCATCTTCATCATTAGTTGTGAATCGCATCTTATGACCATCATCTGCAAGAATATATTCAGAGCGGTAATTGATAATATTCTCGTACATAGAAATAGGAGCGGGGTCAAGAGCTGAATTTGCACGTCCCCATTTACCAACAACTGTTTCAACCTCAGGTATAGAATTCACTCTCTTGTCAAGAAGTCGTATAAGTTCAAGATTCTCTTGTACTCCTGAATGTGGCATACTTGTAGGCATAAGCAGAAAAGAACCCTCGTTAAGAGATGGCATAAACTCTTTACCCAAAGTACTCCATGCGAAAAATGCAAATGCAACTATAGCTATAGGCAGAGAAAGGAATTTCCATTTATTCTCTAAGCAAAAAGAAAGAATTCTTTTATATGACTGTATTATGAATGCAAAGAAGCCAAGAATTAAGGCTAGCAGTACTACAACGAACACATAGTTTAAGAACAGTGAATTTTGCGCTCCAAGAGGCAACCATACTTTTGTTAGAAAATAAACAACAATAAGTATAGTGACTGCTATGCTAATATAATTAGATAAACCTTTATAAATATCTTCTAATTTCTCTTTGAATATACTATTTAAAGCATACATACAAAGGGCAAGAGGAATAATCATTACAGAGAAAATACTTAATGTTATACCTGCAATTATTAAAAGAATATTCAGTATAAGAGTAGTTCTCTTTTTCTCTATTTTAATAGAAAAGACAATATGAGCTAGTGTAGGAATAATTACCAAGCCAATAAGTAATGCAGCAAACATTGCAAAAGTCTTAGTAAATGCTAGAGGTCTAAATAATTTACCCTCAGCAGCCTGCATAGCAAAAATAGGCAAGAAAGAAACAATGGTAGTACTTAAGGCAGTAACTACCGCACCCGCAACTTCCGTAGTAGCTTTATAAATAACATGTAAAAGTTCCTTGCCCCTAGCTCCAATATTCTCGACTAGATTAATATGCCGTATAATATTCTCAGTGAACACGATACCAACGTCTATCATAACCCCAATAGCAATAGCAATACCAGAAAGAGCAACAATATTAGCATCAACCTTAAACTGACGCATAGCAATAAAGGTCATTAGTACTCCAAGAGGTAATATGGAAGATATAAGAAAAGAAGCTCTAAGATTTAGAACCAAAACAATAATAACTAGAATACTAATAAGAATCTCTAAAGAAAGAGCCTCTTCCAAAGTTCCTAATGTCTCTTTTATTAGGTTTGTTCTGTCGTAAAAAGGTACAATCGTAAGTTTAGAAACACTACCATCCTTAAGAGTTTTACTTGCCAGTCCAGGAGATATCTCATCAATCTTCTTTTTAAGATTCTCTATGGTTTTCATTGGATTAGCACCATAACGAGCAACAACAACTCCACCTACAGCCTCAGAACCACCTTTATCTAAACCACCTCTTCTGGTGGCAGGTCCGAAATTAACCTTAGCAACATCTTTAATTCTTATTGGAACATTATCTCTAGTTATAACAACGGCATCTTCCAGATCTTTTAACGATTTTATATAACCCAGTGCACGAATAAGATATTCTACTTTATTAAATTCAATTGTTCTAGCTCCTATATCTAGGTTTGAGTTTTTTACAGCTGCAATTAATTGAGCAATATTTACTCCATGAGCTTTCATAGCATCAGGATCTATATCTATCTGATATTCTTTAACAAAGCCACCAATAGATGCTACCTCTGCAACTCCTTCTGCAGAGCTAAGAGCATATTTAATATAGAAATCTTGAATACTTCTAAGTTCATGAGGATCCCAACCGCCAGCAGGTTTCCCATACTTGTCTCTACCTTCAAGAGTATACCAATATATTTGCCCAAGGGCAGTGGCATCAGGTCCAAGAGTAGGACTTATATCCTTTGGAAGAATACCTTTAGGAAGAGAATTTAGTTTTTCAAGAATACGTGTTCTACTCCAATAGAAATCCACACCTTCTTTGAAAATTATATAAATACTCGACATTCCAAAGATGGAATTACTTCTTATTGTTTTAACACCAGGAATTCCCAGAAGAGATGTTGTAAGAGGATAAGAAATCTGATCCTCTATATCTTGAGGTGAACGTCCAGCCCATTCTGTATATACTATTTGTTGATTTTCACCAATATCAGGAATTGCATCAACGGGAACAGGATCGGAGGGAAGTATACCGGTATCCCAGTTGAAAGGTGAATTTGTTATACCCCAAGCAATTAAGATTACTAAAGTAAGGAGTGTAACAAGTCTATTATATAGGAAAAATCCTATTATCTTGTTTAACATAGATATGTTGTTGTTTATGAATAATTCTATTTATATCCCTCTAGATAAGAGGTATACGAAAAGTGCATCAGAAAGTTAATGAAGACATGTTTATATGCTCATTTACTTAAAGATGAAGAATATTCATCAACAAATATATGTTTGTAATTTAGATAGAGTCCTTTGTATCTTTAAAGGAGGAGGTGATTCAATAGTATTATAATCCTTAGGCTCATCTTCTAAATCCTCAGAATCGAATAAAAGATAAGTGAATTTAACGATTACAGCTAACTCTTGAAACTGGAAATCATGATTTGTATCTTGAAAATCATCATTTATCTTTAAAGATACTTTCTCAGTATGGCAAGAATTACAATCTTCACCACAACATTTCTTAGTCTCGGAATTTATTACCTTACTAACGAGTTTGTTATTGCAGTAATGCTTAGATATAGTAATTCCCATCGTTGAGAACAACAATGAGATTAGTACGACTATATGTATTAATTTTCTAAGCATATTCCTAAATATGAACTTAAAGTAAAGCAAATATCTAAGAAATATGCATTTAAAAATGTTAAATAATATTAAGTTCTTTAAACTTTTCCACCATTAAACAAGCTAATTTATATACATCTTTCAATTCTTCACCACTACGAATTCTTCTATTTATAGTACTTATAACATCAAGATTATTTGTCTTTGAATCAGTTTTGCATCTTAAAGAGTACATAACTATTTATCAAGATAATACCATGGTATTCCTAGCAGTCCATCTTTTACTATAATATAAACTCTATTATTAATGTCTAATTTTTTATATCTTTCTTTTGATATTTTAAATTCGTTCATACCCGTTTTGTTAGTCCAGTCATGTACTGTAATGAAATATGTTAAATCATGATCACTATCTTCTTTTATCTCTTTAGAAATTACGTCTGTTTTGAATACTTCGCCTTCTTTATAGTCAAATGTGCAGTTAAGATGAAGTAATGAAATAAATACAAATACGCTAACATAAGCTGTAGTTACAATATAAATAATACGTTTCTCATTTTTTGTTTCTTGTAAACTTTCGCCGTCTCTATAGTGTTTTATTATGTATACAATAATAAAAGTGATTAATGTTGTAGGAATCCATATATTACTGTATGAAAGAATCTCATAATTCATTATTATTCCTACTATTAATGCGCCAACTGGCCAATATAGTACATATTTTAGTGTTGGATAAAGTGAGTCGTTATAAGGCATTATAGATACAAATCCTTTGTTCTTAACTAATATAATTAATCCTATAGTTGGAATCAATATATTTATGATTGTTAGAAATTCATAATTAAGAGGTATAAAGTAGAACATTAGTGTAGATGCTATTCCAATCCAATTTAATGGTAGAATAGCTTTTTCTATCTTTTCCTTTTTCTTAGTTATTTCCTTTTTTTTATTTCTATAAAACTTATTTTCTTTTTTTCTTAGATCATTTCTGTCTAAATCTGGAAATTTTTTTTGTAAAAAATTTGATAGATAATTTGAATTATTAAAGTATGTTGTAATTTTTATATTTTTCTTATTTGGGACTTTAGAAATAATATAAATATGATTATCATCCTCTCTAAAACCTTCTATTTCTTTAAATGCTAATGTTCTAGTAGAGAAAATACGTGTTTTTATAAAACAATCATCTTCAATTATCAGTTTTGTTTTAATGACTTCTATTATACTCATTATGACACAGAATATAAAACTAGAAGCCACTGCTGCTATGATGATTCTAATTGTATTAGAGGCTTTTATCTCTGCTATGAAACCACCATAAAAACACGCCGCAATTAATAAAGGAGCTATAATGAAAGTTAAAATCTTTGCTGTTTTAGAAAATCTATATTCTCTTATCATTTAAAATTGTATTATATATCTATTCTGTTGTTTATAAGACTAGTTGTTTAGCTTACTAATTAACAGAAATTATTTATAATATACAATATTTATGTTGTTTTAACATTGAATGCTTTTATATGTAGAGATTATAATCTTTATATTCTTGTTTTTCATCTTAATAGGAGTTATTTCATCCTTTTAGTTGATTTTAGTTCTTATATTATTTAAGTATTCTGGAATCTCATCATAATGATCAAGCCAAATAGTTTTAACTCCAAATGATTCAAAATCTTTTTCAATAAATCCTTCATACATTTCTTTCATGAAAAGTATAGTTTCATCTATTTTTGATTTATTGTTCTCTGACAATGCTTGATTTTCTACAGTGTTATTATTTTCTTTAAGTAGTTCAGAGAACTTCTCTTTTATCGTCTCAATATTTTCTCTTTCTCTAAATATATAATGAGAATTCTTACTATCTCCTTTTTGTTTATGTGCAATATCTAATAATCTACGCATATTAGGATCTGTTAAAGAAGTTCCAATAAACAAACATGTATTATCTCTGAATTTATTAATTTGTACAATATTATTCCAACTATATATATCTGTGTACTGTTGATGGTAGATATTCTCACCTAAAGTAATGTTATTGTTTTTTCCAAGTTTCCCTTTTTCAGGCAAATATCCATGAACATGATAAATAGGCAGTTCTCCATTATTAAAATGCATTCCTACTCCAAATATTGATCTATAAGGTACGTTTATCTTAATCTTGCTTATTCGTTCCTCTAAGATATCATCAAAATTATATGTAATAATAGAATCTAGATTTGGGCTTTTCCCTGGTGCCGCACAATAATGCACAATCTCATCAAATAGTTTAGATTCAATACTCTTATCCACATTAGTATACAAGGCTTCTCTTACTGATTGTTCAAAGGATTTTTGACTTTCATTAAGATTATTTTGTAGATATCTGCCAGATATTAATGGATTTGGAGAAAAGAGTTTGCTAAACATCAACGACATATTTTCAGAATCTTTATTATCAATGGTAAGTACCATTAATTTCTGTAAAAGATCATTCCATGAAGGAACTGCAAAATCAATAGAAACACCTGCACCTAATACAAAGACTAATTTATCTTCTGTATATGCTTGACCTAGCTTTTTAATAATCACATGCTTCCCTGTTTTCGAGATGCTAAGAGTATCTTGTAATGATTTTTTTGATATTTTTATTTCTTCAGTTAAAAGGAAATCAGCCCAAGTATCTATATTAAGATTCTTCATATTGTTTGTGATACCTTTATCTATTCCAGGTATAGATATATTGATTTTCTTTATTTTATCTAATAAGTGATTATCAATTTTTGATATATCTATATTATGATTCTTATTTTTCTTTAACGGATTATAGTTTGTCTTTTTCTTTTCTGTCATGATTTCTTATTAATAAAATTATCATTAAGGTCTTCATCTATGTATTTACTATATAATTGTTTAATGGTTGCATTTGAAAAGGCCATAGTTATGACAAAAAAGTTATTTATTAGGTTCTAAAAGAGCAGTAGTTAGTTTACTCTCTTTAAATACAAGATTAGGTGCTAAATTCCAATAATATGGACATTAGTCTCTATTTTAAGAAAGTCTCTGTCGTCTGTTACTATAGTGAATCTTTGGCTTGAAGCGAGTTCTAGTATATAGCTATCGTTGTAATCTATTATTTCTAGTAGACTTTGGATTTTATCTATATCAATATTTCTGAAGTTGTCTGATATTTTCTCGGAGCTAGCAAGTATTTTATTTACGCTTTTCTTTATCAAAGAGATATTATCTTTATAGTCATTGCACCCAATATAGTCTTTTTTATATTGAGCAGAGTAATTTGATGTCATTTCTTTCCATCTATCAAAGGCCATGCGTAAATTTCTATTTACAAACTCAGATAAGATTAGAGATGATGTAAAGATAGTACTTCCTGATTCAAGTGCTTTCTCAAAAAATCTAGAATATGTTTTTTGTTTTTCTTTTTGGTATTGAGCAATAGGACTAAAAAGAAACATCCATATATTATTATCGAAAAAGAAAGACTCTTGTTGTGTAGGGTAATAATCTTTTATTTTAATGAAATTATTTGCCATAGAATGAATTATTTGCTGAATCTTCAAAACCTTTTTTATCTGCAAAGAATTGTTTAGCTCTCTCCAGTACCATTATAAACATTTCTTTATCGTCTGATTGGAGGTTAATCGGTCGTAAATGATCATTAAGTTGTTCGCCTGTATATTTACTATATAATTGTCCAATGGCTGCATTTAAGAAGGCAGTAGTCATTAATTCGATGTCTTCGAAATCTAATATTATATCTTCCCTTTGTGAAAGGAATGTATCTATAATTTTAAATACCATATCTCCTTTTTCAGATGATACGGCTTTATTGCTTCCTATAATATCTTTTACAATTATTTTATTATCGTTGTTTTTCATTCTTTGTATATTAAAATATTATCTTCTTTGCTTCCTCTTGTGATATATACGATTTATTGTCATCAAGGTTAAATCTAATATTAGCAATAGTACCTGGAAAAGAATTTAAAAAGCACCTAGTTTTAGTTCTTCCCTTATAGTTTTCCCAATATCCATCAGCAGATATTATTTGTAATTTACCTTCATTTTTGTTTATGAAATCTATAATGATATTTAACCCTAAGCCACCAGGAAGAGTGCCTGTTTTTGTTGTATTACCATTTTAAATTGCCCATTCTATAGCTTCTATGCCAGAGAATGTAGTCTTCAAGTACTTATTAACACTTTTTTTTATCGAATAACCTAAATCAACTATTGTTAAATCTATTCTTGCTGGTGTTTGCTTTGGATAATATTGACCACATATATATACATATTTACATTTACCATGAGTTCGTGCATTCTCGAATAATTCAAAGATGCTTTCACAAATTTTTTTTTGAGCTTTTTTACTTAATTGAGGAAACTCTTTTTTTGTTAATAGTTCATTGTCAACATATTGTTGAAATAATTCTTCGTCCTCAGGTTTTATCTGTTTATAGGCTAATGTTGTTCCTTTTGCATCAATAATAGAACGATTATCGAATGTTTGTAGAAATTTGTTTCTAAGTAATATATTTTCAATTGCAGACGGTAGTCCTTCTAGTTTTATTGTATAGCTATTCGATGTGTAAGAATTTATTATAGCTCCTAATATTGAAGAAAGATTAGCTTCAAAAAAAGAACAATGTTTAAAATCAAGAATAAGCTTGCTATTATTTTTTAGCTTTATTTGTATAAATAGCTCTATTAGTTTACAATAGCCATCAAAATTACTTTTGAATTCACCTTCTATATTTACTCTTATACACATTATATAGTAAAGATACATATTTTGAAAAATATACTTGTATTAGCTTATAGATATTTTTAATTAGTTTGTTATTTTAATCATATTATTCTTTCTTATTGTAGTAATTTTTCTAGCATTTGCCTAGATGGATATTAATCTATATTTTTGCATTCAAATAAATATAAAATAGACAATTATGTATAAAGCAGAAATCCATACAGCAAAGGGTATCATGTTTGTAGAATTCTACGAAAAAGATGCTCCTAAAACAGTTGAAAACTTCGTTAAACTTTCAAAAGAAGGTTTTTATGACGGATTAAACTTCCACAGAGTAATTCCAGATTTCGTAATCCAAGGTGGATGTCCTGACGGTAATGGTGCAGGTGGTCCTGGTTACAAAATCGACTGTGAATTAACAGGAGAAAATCAATTCCACGATAGAGGTGTTCTTTCTATGGCTCACGCTGGAAGAAACACTGGTGGTTCTCAATTCTTCGTTTGTCATTCACGTAAAAACACATCTCATTTAGACCGTCAACATACTTGTTTCGGTAGAGTTTATGATGGTGTTGAAGTGATTGATGCTATCCGTCAAGGAGACAAGATCGAGAAAATCGTAATCGTCGAGCAATAGTAGTTTACTTCTATTAGCTAGAAATATAAAGCCGTACTTAATAATTTTCTTTAATTAGAATATTATAAAGTACGGCTTTTTTGTTTACACTAAGAGGTAATATATCTAAAGAATAAAAGAATTATTCTTTCTATTAATATCAGGAATTAGTTTACTTTCTAGTGATATTTTTTTAATCTGTTTATCGCTGAAATGGTTTATACTTAAGGCTTTCTCCCCAGTTTTCCATACACTTAACTTATGCTTGATATTCTTTGTAGTACCATCGGCATACTCTATTTTTATATCAAGAGGAAGAGGTAAACCGCCTATGTTTTCAATAACGATAGAGTAAGAATTAGCTTCTCTAGTTACAGATCTAATACCTAAATCAGGTTTAGCATATTCGAAGAACCATTTTTGCCAAAACCAATTTAAATTAGTTCTCATGTAATTATTTGTAAAGGCAAAGAAATCATATGGAGTAGGGTGTTTGCTCTTCCAAGTATTCACAAATGAATTCATAAGAGAGGCGAATGCTTTCTTGCCCAAATAATCCTTAAACAAACGAATAGCAATCTCTGATTTGCAATAATTCATAGAGAAATACTCGTTTGAATGTAAATAATGTGAAGGAGTCATCATCACAGGCTCACGCTCGCTATTAGAATAGCGTTTCTCTAATATCTCTACCGTTTTAATAGCAGGATTTGCATTGGGTTCCATCTTATCTTGCAATTCTTCAGGCATAACAACAGTAAATCCTTCATCGAACCAAGCATATTTGGTTTCGGACATACCCACCATAACAGGAAAAATAGTATGCATTATTTCATGAGAATTCATGTAGACAGATTTTGCTCTATCTTCCGAATTTCCATTATTAACTATCATAGGATACTCCATACCTCCATGTCCATTGTAGATGCTAATATGCGAATATGGATATGTTATTCTAGGCATCTTATTAGACATATACGAAAGAGTAGCTTTTGCGATATCAATAACCTCTTTATAATCCTTAGCTTTCTTAGGATACATAGCATCCACAAATACTCTTTTTTTCTTATATAGAAGTTTTATAGAACTAGCTTCCCAGATATATCCTTTAGCAATACCGAATGCAAAATCAGGCACGTTAGAGGCTGTAAACCTCCATCTTTGTTTGCCATTCTTTGTAACTATTCTATCTCTAGAAGAAACAATGGTTACGTTCTTATCAGATGTTTTAGCCTCATTAAGACGTATAAGAATTTGAGGATGAAGAATCTTCTCTGCATTTTGAAGTTCTCCAGTAGCCTGAACTATATAGTTAGCCGGCACCTCTATAGATACATCATAATCTGAATAATCATTATAGAATTCTGCCATACCATTATGTTGATACTTATTCCAACCTTCTATATCGTCATAAACAGCAAGTTTAGGAAACCATTTTCCAACAAAAAGAGCCTTGTCACTATATTTAGCCATTCTAACAAAACTTTTCTCAGGAATATTCATTTTCCAATCCATCTTAAAAGTAGTAGTTGTTCCGGGCATTATATTATTTCTAAGCATTATATATAAAAGAGTACCTTCTATTCTAATAAATTTAGGTTTTATAAGTTTATTATTTATCATTATATTATCAATCTGTACTCCATCATGCAAATCGCTAGCTTCTACATTAATACTTCTTTTAGCACCTTTTTTATAAAGGTTTTGCAAGACATTTAAACATACAAATTTAAGAGTATCAGGAGAGTTATTAATATAAGTGATAGTCTGAAAAGCATCAATCTTAGCCAGTGTAGGATCAATCTTTACATTAATCTTATAAGTACTTTTGTTTTGCCAATAATTCTCTCCAGGTTTACCAATATTATTCCTAGTTTTCTTCTCTATTGCTTTGCTGTATTCTCTAGACGAGTACAGATTTTGGGCAACAAGCGACTGTGCAAGAATTAATGTTAATGCAAAAAGTAAGATTTTTCTCATGTTTATACAGTTTAGTTTGTTCTTAAAAATAGTAAATAAAAGTTCAAACATTATATGATGTAAACAATATTAATAATACTTTAACATTCAAGCCTCTCATTTTAAAGTAATTGAGCTCTAGTCTTCTGTTATAGAAAAGTAATTATTATCTTTATTTATATCAGGAACAAACGCATTACCAAGAATTATTCTTTTTATTTTCTTCTCAGTTATATGATTTATACTTAAAGTTTTATTCCCCGTTTTCCATATATCCATCTTATTTAAGATATTCTCTGTTGTACCATCGGTATATTCAACAAAAAGTTCAACAGGAAGAGGCAAGCCACCCACATTTTCTACTGTTATTGTATAAGAATATCCATTATAAAACATTTCTGTTATAGACAGATCTGCTTTGGCATACTCAAAGAACCATTTTTTCCAAAACCAGTCCATATTAGTATTAAAGAAATCATTAGTGTAGGCAAAGAAATCGTAAGGACTGGGATGACTATTTTCCCATAAATGAATAAAAGATCGCATAAGAGATCGGAATTCCTCTTTCCCAAGATAATCTTTAAACAGTCTAAGAGCCATACCTGCTTTACCATTAGAAAGTTCATCATATACCTTAGGGTCAAGATAATGTGAAGGAGTCATAAGCACAGCTTCTCTTTCGTTACTAGCATATTTTTTTTCATACATAGATTGCCAATAGCTTGAGGGATTAGCATTTATATTCAACCTTTCTTGTAGATCCTCTGCAAAAACAAGAGTAAAACCCTCGTCAAACCATGCATATTTAGTCTCAGACATACCCACCCATATTGGGAAGATGGAGTGCATTATTTCATGAGTAGTTAAATAAACTGTTCTATTATTTTTTTTATCAGATGCATTATTTATTATCATAGGATATTCAGCTTTCCCGTGTCCACTGAACAATGTAATATGCGAGTAAGGGTATGACAGGCCTGGCATCTCATCGGCCATATATATAATAGTTTCTTTTGCAATATTAATTACTTGCTCAAAATGTTTATCTTTTTTGTCATAAACAGCATCAACAAGAATTCTTTTATCTGAATCTTTAATTTTAACAGAGCTAGCTTGCCATATACGATTTTTACTTATTGCAAAAGCAAAATCAGCAACTTCATTGGCTTTAAACTTCCATATCTGATTGCCTTTGTTTGTTATTCTTCTATCAAGAGCTGATGTTATTATTACGTTGTAGTTTACTTTTTTAGCCTTGTTTAAGCGTTTATTAATCTGAGGATGTAAAACACTCTTGGCATTCTTAAGCTCTCCAGTGGCTTGTACTATATAATTCTCTGGAACTTCTATTTCTACATTATAGTTAGAATAGTCATTATAGAATTCAGACAACCCATTATATGTATATTCGTTCCAACCCTCTATATCATCATAAACAGCTAATTTGGGGAACCAGTTTGCAATAAAAAGAGATTTGCTATTGTATTTACACATCTTAATAAAGCTCTTTTTGGGAATATTCATAGTCCAATACATACTAAATATAGTAGTTGCTCCTGGTTGAATATCTTTATCTAGTTTAAGATACATCAAGGTAGACTCATTTCGAATATTAGCCAATTTTAGAAGTTTATTATTCACTTTTATTTTAGCAATCTCCACCCCGTGATGCACGTCAGAGCTTGCAATGGGAACTATTCGTGTTGAGCCTTTTTTGTAGAGATTCTGGAATACATTAAAACAAACATAAGAGAGTCTGTAGGGAGAATTATTAGTATAAGTGATAGTTTGATAAGCTTTCAACCTACCACTTACAGGATCTATTTTAACTTTGATATTATACGTACTTGTATTCTGCCAGTATCTTTCTCCGGCTTGCCCATCTATACTTCTTGTTTTATTTACAATTGCTTTTTCGTAGTTTCTAGAAGTATATAATTTCTGTGCAAAACTTGTTTGTACAAAAAATGATATAAGTGCTATAAGGAGAAATCTTTTCATAGGTAAATAGTTTGTTTAACCTAAAGACGCGAAATCTGAACCTCAGTACATATCGCATTCTTTTCTGTTACAAACCATTATACGCGTTTTCTCAATATTTGTTTCTATTTGCAAAGGCAACAAGTGATAACATTACTGGAACTTCAACCAATACCCCCACTACAGTAACAAGTGCTGCAGGCGACTCTAATCCAAACAGAGCAATAGCTACAGCCACTGCCAGCTCAAAGAAATTAGAGGCTCCTATCATAGAAGAAGGAGAACACACACAATGTGGTAATTTCATAGCTTTTCCGGTAAACCATGAAATAAAAAATATTAAATATGTCTGAATAATTAATGGTAGAGCTATAAGTAATATAATAAAAGGATTATCAAGAATGTTATGACCTTGAAAAGCGAATAGCAATACTAAAGTAAGTAATAAAGCAATTATAGAGAAAGGTTTTAATTGTGGAAGGAATACCTGAGTAAACCATTCTTTCCCTTTTCTTTTAATTAATATCTTATGAGTTATATATCCAGCAACAAGTGGCACAACAACAAATATTAATACACTTGCAATAAGAGTATCATAAGGAATATTCACATCCGTTATGCCTAATAATAATCCAACAATAGGTACAAAAGCAACAAGTATGATTAAATCGTTTATAGAAACCTGTACAAGAGTATAATTAGGATCGCCATCAGTAAGATACGACCAAACAAAAACCATGGCAGTACAGGGTGCTGCTCCTAAAAGAATAGCCCCAGCAATATATTCACCCACCATATCCGGTTCTATATAAGCACCATATAATTTAGAGAAGAAGATCCAAGCAAAAAAGGCCATAGTAAAAGGCTTGATTAACCAATTCATAACAAGAGTAAGAAGTAATCCCTTAGGATTCTTACCCACATCTTTTATACTAGAAAAATCGACCTGTATCATCATAGGATAAATCATCAGCCATATAAGAATAGCTACAGGAATGTTCACATTAAAAACCTCCATGTCTGCTAACACCTTAATGCCATCGCCAGTGAAATAACCAATTAAAATACCGGCACCTATGCAGAGAGCTACCCATATAGACAAGTATTTCTCAAAGAATCCTATTTGTTTTTTGCTTGTTCCCATCTTTTATAAAATTAGATATCTATATATTATTCTTTATTTCATCAATGTAAAGTTTGTAGAAAGCCTCTTTAATCTCATCTCTTACTCTGTGGAACTCAGACATAATAAATTCCTCTGTTCCTACTACATGAGATGGATCATCAAAACCTATATGTAATCTATGTTTTACATCACCCACAAAGGCAGGACAAGCTTCGTTAGCACCACCACAAACAGTAATCACATAATCCCATTTATTAGTAAGATACTTGCTCACCGAATCGCTAGTATTATTGCTAATATCTATTCCAATCTCCTTCATCACCTCAACGGCAGTAGGATTAAGTTTACCCGAAGCCTCTGTTCCTGCAGAGCGCACCTTTAATTGAGGTTCGAAAGACTGCATGAAACCATGAGCCATTTGTGAACGACAAGAATTACCAGTACAAAGTATAAGAATTTTCATATCTTTTTTACATTATAGCATTAAACAAGAATCCCACAAAGACAATGCCTATTGCTACGATTCCAATAAAAACGCTGATTAATTGCCATTTTAAAACCTTCTTAAGAATAATAATCTCAGGAAGAGAAAGAGCTATCACCGACATCATAAAAGCAAGAGCTGTTCCTAAAGAAACTCCCTTATTTATAAGTACGGAAACAATAGGGATTATACCGGCAGCATTAGAATATAAAGGTACTCCAACCAAAATTGCAAGAGGTACACCATACCAATGACCATTACCAAGAATCTCAGCTAAATAATCATCTGGAACAAATCCGTGAGCACCAGCACCTATAGCAATACCTAGAATTATATATATCCATATTTTGCCAACAATCTCTTTAACAGTATCGAATCCATTAGTGATTCTTTCGTTAAATTCAACCTTCTCTTCGTCCTCGTCTGTATGTTCTGATTTAATCTTATAAACCCAATCAGCTACATATTTCTCAAGTTTTAACTTACCAATAGTCCATCCAGCAAAGATTGCTATAAATAGTCCAGTGGCAACGTATATTGCTGTCACTTTCCATCCGAATAGTCCAATAAGAAGCACAACGGCCACCTCATTAATCATAGGAGCAGCAATTAGGAAAGAGAAAGTAACTCCAAGAGGAATACCAGCCTCTATAAATCCTAAAAATAAAGGAATAGCAGAACATGAACAGAAAGGAGTAATTATTCCAAGTAGGGCAGCAAGTATGTTACCCGTGAATGGAGATTTTCCCTCTAGCGCTTTTCTTGTTTTCTCTGGAGTAAAGAATGTTCTAAGAACACCTACAGCAAAGATTATTAATACAAGAAGCATCATCACCTTAGGTACTTCAAAGATGAAGAATCGTACAGATTCTGTAAGATGCTCGCCCTTAGTCATGCCAAAAACGCTATCTACAAAGAAGTCCGATATATTCTGTAAGTTGTTGTATATAAGCAACCAAAGAGGTAACAATAATATAGGTAAAAGTAGTCCCTTTAGATTCTTGTTTAAATTATTAAATTTCTCTTTCATTATAGATAAATTGTAAAAATGTAATAGGCTCCAACAACAATAAATACAGCTGCTATAATTTTACGGAACCATTTCTCGAAAGTTTTAATTTTATTGTAAACTAATCCAAGTGAGCCAAAAGAAAAGGCAATCAACCACGAGAATATAATCACAGGTATACCTGTTGCAAAAGCAAATACAGCAGGTAGATATAGGCCACTAGGGTCGGTGATAGTCATGGGAATAAGCATGCCAAAATACAGAACGCCACTATATGGACAAAAAGCCAAGGCAAATACTATTCCAAGAAGAAGAACGCTCCAAAAACTCTTGTTTTCTCTTTTCTCCATCCTCTCAGTAAGCGATCCTACTCCTGGTATTCTTAATTTTATAACCCCCAGCATAAACAAGCCGATAATAATCATAATGGGACCAATAAGTTTCTCACCCCACTCTTGAAAAACACCTGAAAGTTCAAGTTGTGATGCTCCAAAAAAGAATACTAAACCAATAAGAGTATAACTAATAGCTCTACCTAGAGTGTAAATAAGACCATTGTAGAAAACACGCTTTTTATCGGTTAAGTCTTTACTTATAAAACCAATTGCCGTAATGTTAGTGGCAAGAGGACAAGGACTAATGGCTGTCATTAGTCCAAGTAAGAATGCCGATAAAAGCGGTATCTCTGAAGAAGAAAGTAAATTGTTTAAAATCTCCATTATTTGTTCAACTCTTTAACTGCAGTCTTAATCTTAATCTTTAAAAGCTCAGGATTAGAACGTGCATTTAAGAATGCAAAATTTGTAAGATTCTCTTGTTTCTCTCCAGCCACAATAAGAAGTGTTTGTCCGCTAACCTTAAGTGTTGCAGCAAGAGATTTTCCTTCTGCTTCCTCTAGATTGATTGACTTAAGACAAATATTATCTGCTTTAAGAGCCTCTGTAGCTACAACTTCAACCGCTTTACAAGTAGCACATCTACGAGTATTGTGGAAATAATAAGCAGTTACTTTACCTTCTTTTGTAGAGCAACAAGAATCGTCCTTCTTTTCAGTAGCACAGCAAGCAGATTTCTCTGTTGTTTCAGCTGTCTTATCTTTAGCTGTTTTTTTAGGAGTTGAATTACAAGCAACAAGAGTTGCAACAATAACTAAAGATAACGCGATTAATTTTCTCATTTTTATTTATTTAAAAGTTTAACAATGTCTTTTACAGCAGGCACCTTACCTTTTACCACAACTTTACCATCTATAACAAGGGCAGGAGTTGTCATAACACCATGTTTCATAATCTCTACAATATCTTCTACTTTAGAAAGATTTGCTTCAACACCAGCTTCTTTAATAGCTTCTTCTGTTGCTTTGTATAGAGTTTTGCACTTTGCACAACCTGTACCTAAAATTTTAATATCCATATCTGTTGTTTTACTGTATTTGCTGTTCGTAAAAACACGAACAATATTTATAAATTTTTTTAATTACTTCTTATTCAAAAATAGTTCTCAATAATAATCTAGCCTCTTCAAGATTCTTCTTATTAACGCAGTATTTTATCTTTGGTGGATTCGTCTCACCTTGAATGATACCCACTTCTTTTAACTCCTTTAAATGTTGAGAAAGAGTAGATTTTGCAATAGGTAAGATTTCTGATAAATCACCAGAATAACAGCATGCCTGTTTCGATAAATATTCAAGAATATATATCCTTACTGGATGAGAAAGTGCCTTTGCATATCTGGCTGTACGTTTGTGTTTATCTGTAATGGGCTCTGTCATAGTCTATGTTCGTAATTGTACGAACAAAGGAAAGCAATGTTTTTTAAAAATGCAAATTATGCTTGTTTATCTTTAAATTCTCTCTGGATTATACAGCAATTATGCCCTCATTTGGACATGAAAGTCAATATATAAACGATTATCACTCAAGGAAGTATCAGGTAAGAGGCATTTCTTCTTATGTTTTCTTATTTTATTTTTATTAGTTCTCTATATTTAAATACAGGAAGATTACGGAAAGAATACAGGAAGATTACAGGAAGATTATGGTTTAAGGCCTTTCCTTGGCTGTTTATTGACTTTTGTTTGGCTTTTATGGGCGAATTAAGGCATTCTTCTTTTTACCTTCATAAGTAGGATGTTGGTATATAGATTTAGTTATCGATACACTCTCCCTTTTGGCATAACAGTCAAATATTTTGCGATTAACATATGACTAACGTACAGTTAAACTCCTTTCTTTCTCATGGTTTTCTGTTTCTTTTCTGATGTTTCTCTGATATAAATCAGAGGAAGATCAGGGGAAGATCACAGGAAGATCAGAGAAAGATCAGGATTTGGGGCTGTTTCTTGGCTGTTAATTGGCTTTGACTTGGCTTTTTTGGGCGAATTGCGGGGGTTGGGAGGTGTTATTGTTTGCTCATAAAATCTTTATATATTCTATTTTGATATAAAAAGGTATTAGTAAAAATTGACAATATTCACAAATTGTTCTTAGGATTCTTTCGCATTCTTGATATTATATAGTAGCTATATCAGACATCTTGTCCTTATTATTAAATATATGATTGTAAATTATTTATTGTTTTCTATTTCATTAAAATATTTGTCTTAAATTGTTATTGTTTCTCCTTCTTTTAGTTCTGTAATAACTTTATTTTTTTTGTAAAGCTATTTTCGGAAAAGATAATATATTTAACTACTTTTATAGATTCATAGTCATTTAATGAACTTATAGAAGAGAAATGAATAATAGCTTATTTTATAACCATATAAAAGATAATGAGATTAATAGAAGTATAATTAATGAGATTGAAGAATATGCATCTAATAATCCTCAGCAACAGATATATTTGATAACTTCTCCATTAGGAGAAAAGTATAAATATGAATATGAAGAGAATGTAATTGTTATTCTTTCTCCAAGACATAAGATTATATTCATAGATTTAAAAGGAGAACAAGATTCTTTTGATGATTTCTATGAAGATTTTATTGAAGATTTAAGTTCGATATCAGATAAATTTAATTATAAAGAATACATAGGAAGACCAAGAGCATGGAAAAGAATAGCTACTGCTATGGAACCCTTCTCTAGAAATTATAATCTAGACTCTATTTTTAAAGAACACTCTTTAGAAAAGTCAAATAGACGGTTAAGTGAACTTTTAATATCGTTACTTATTGGAAGTATTAATGATATTGAGAAAGTAGGAGTAAAAGTTCCTGAAACATTGCTTGATAAAGTTAAGAAAAATATTATTCTTTTTGATGGTGATCAAACAAGTTTTATTTATAAAGATTTTCCAAATAAGACCGTGTCAATTCAAGGATTATCTGGTACTGGAAAAACAGAGTTGCTTTTGCATAAACTGAAAGAGATTTATCTTACTGATGAAAATAGTAAAATATTTCTAACGTGTCATAATATTGCATTAGCAAATACATTAAAAACAAGGATCCCAATATTTTTTAATTTCATGAAAGTTGAAAAACAAATAGAATGGAATACTAGATTATGGGTTGATAGAGCTTGGGGTTCTCAAAGAGATATAAACTCTGGTTTATATAGTTATTTGTGTGATTTCTATAAAATCCCTTTCTTAAGATATAATTTATCTACTAGTTATGATACTATATTCAAACAGGTTATGGATCATATAAGCAAGATAGAAGAAAAAGATTTTAAATGTGCATTTGATTATATCTTAATTGATGAACGTCAAGATTTTCCTAAAGTGTTTTTTGAATTATGTAAAAAGATTGTAAGCAAGAAAGTATACATAGCAGGAGATATATTCCAAGATATTTTTGGAAATACTCAAGATACAGAGCTTAAGGTTGATGTTATATTGAACAGATGTTATAGAACTGATCCAAGAACTCTTATGTTTGCTCATGCGATTGGAATTGGTCTTTTTGAAAAAATAAAACTTAATTGGTTTGAAGATGATTATTGGGAAGCATTGGGTTATACAATGACTAGACATTCTTCAGAAGTACACCTTTCAAGAGAATCAATAAGAAGATTTGAAGATTTAGAAGTGGAAAATCTTAAAAGTGTAATTATTAAAGAGACTACATTGATTCCTGAGGTATTAAATATTATTAAAACGCTTAAAAATGAGCATACAACAATAACACCAAATGATGTTGCAATTATTGTTTTAGATGATAATAAAGAAATGTATAATTATATAGATAGATTGTGTTATCATATTTCAGAGCAAATAGGATGGAAGACAAATAGGGCTTATGAATCAAAAGCAAAAGCTGAAGATGAAATTTATGTTACAAATCCTAATAATGTAAAAGGTCTAGAATTTCCTTTTGTAATATGTATAACAGGAGTAATACAGGATACATATCGTTATAGGAATATTTTATATACAATGCTTACAAGATCTTTTCTTCAATCATATTTATTGGTACAAAATGATAAAGGAATAGATGTTCTTAAGCAAGGCTTAGAAAGTATAAATATAAATAAATACATTAAAACAATTGAACCATCTATAGAAGAAAAAGAAATTATTAAAAATAAGCTTATTGGTGTTAAGGAAAAAACAAATGTTTCTTATAAGGAATTTCTAGCTGTAATCTTTGAGGAGTTAGATATACCTGTTTCTAGTAGATCAAGACTTGAGAAAGCATTGATGCAAGCAGACATATTAAAATTTGATGAAATTAAGACTAAAAAGTTCATAGAAGCAAATAAAGAGTTTTATTGTTAATGAAAACATATGAATTTTATTTAAGCAAAAACAGATTAGAAATTTTTTTCCCAAAAGAAAGAGTAAAAACTAAAGTTAAAATTCTAGGAATTCTTATGGAAACATGTAGGTATATGTTGAATAAGATAGATGTTGAAGAAAAGAATATTGTAGGGAAAATAATACTACAAGTAGATAAAATGAGTAGATTATTTTTCTTTAAAAAAGATAAGTATTATTCAATCGTTTTTCCATTCTTAGTGAAAGAAAGTTATAATGGTTTACAGTTTTATTATATAAATGATATTGACGTTGATTCGCAATTTATTTCAAATGTAATATCAATTATTAAATCTGATTCCTTTATGAGTCAGTCTAGTTTAGATTTTGCGGATCCAATTGAAGATTTAGAAGTTAATTATGATGTGAATTTTTGGGCTTCTTTAAGAGAACTTCTTTTGCTTGAAGATGGTTATGTTAGATATGATAAAGATTTAAAGAGTTATAACGAAGCAGTTTTAAAGAAAGCTGTACATAAGCATCCCTTAAGTCATTATGATATTTGTTATACAAGCAATGCTACTTTTAAAATAGGATTAGATGAAGATCTTTCTCATTCTGAATTTGTTGATTTATTTAATATAAATACTGATTGTAAATATTTGAAACTTCCTAAAAAAACAAAAAAATAACATTTTATCTAATCTTAAAAAAGATTTAGATGATTTTGTAATCCTGATATGAATTTATTCAACAGCCTTGGGGAATTAATGGAGTAGATAAACCGACTTCTTTTTACTAACAGTAATCCTTCAAAGAGTTTGTTAAAACTAGACAGATCTTTTAGATTTTGAGCCTTTTCTATTCGACGAGAATACTCCTAAAGAATCTTCTTTGTTAAAGATTTCTTTTGTGACAAATTCAATTAAGTATGTTTATAATGTTGAATTTAATCAGCATTTCATCTTAAAGGAGGAATTGTCTTATTTTCCTAATGGACGTATATCTAAATTCTTTAGTAGAGAAACAAATACAGAAAATAGTCTTTCTATTATTTCTTTTGGTAGTACTATTAAAGTTCCAAAAGCAAGTCTTACTATTCTTAATGGTAACACTATTAGTAATAATACTGTGCTTGGTGCTTTTCTGAAATCTAATGTTGATATTTCAGAATTAAGTATCGTTCAAGATTGGTTTAGCCAAAATCTTATGGCTCTTATTAATCCAAATGATAGTTTGTTTGCATGGACAAGTAATAAGATTAGTGATGATGTGGCCTTTAGAGATAAGGTTGTAGAGATTATGAATAAGGCTGATGTTCAGATTAGCAGCATAGAAATTGATGAAAGAAAGAAAGATATTATACTCCATCATACAGTTATAAATAATGATTCTAGTAAAATATACAAGCTTCCTAAACATCTGGAATCGCTTGGTACAAAACGCTTTTATGAATTGAGTGGTATACTTGTTACTCTTATTCAGGGCAATAAAGTTTCATGTATAGATGAAATAGAATCTTCTTTGCATTCTGATTTAATGATGCATTTTATTCTAATGCATCTTGCTAATTCATCGTCATCGCAATTGATAATAACTACTCATAATCTTTCTTTGCTTGAGGAGAAGGATATTCTTAGAAATGATGCTGTCTGGTTTACTCAGAAACAGAAAGATGGTGCAACTGAACTTTATTCTCTTGATGATTTTGATTCTTCTGTTTTTAGAAAAGGTGCATCTCTTATAAATTCATATAGAATAGGTAAATTAGGTGCTACTCCTAATCTTGGTAGTATCTTTTTAAAAGAGTAGTGATATTACAAGGAAGTTTAATAAAGAAGGAAACATATATTGAATTGCTTTCAAATATTATCTATCTTTGATAGTAATAAGAATAGAGATTAAAGAGCAAAGGATGATAAATAAGATATCTTTCAAAAATTATAAATCTTTTAAAGAGCAACAGGAACTTGAACTAAAGGCTATTACCGTAGTAATTGGCAAGAATAGTTCAGGTAAGAGTGCTGTTGTGAAATTGCCTACACTTATAGAAGGTTCTTTGAGTGGTGATTTTATTGATCCTATATCAATAGTTAATGATGGAATAGAGCTTGGTGCCGAGTTTCGTGATTTAGTTTATGGTAGAAATATAGGTAGTCTTGAAATATCTATAGAAGAGAACAATAATAGCTTAAGTGTAGAACTTACTTCTGGAAGTAAGGATTCTGACTTACCTAAAATAAGAAGATGGAATTTTAATAATGAATTAGAGTATTTTTATAAGGATATAGATAATTCTTATTTTAATACTAAAGAAGAGAGTCTTGATGATATAGAGTTTAATGGATTTAATATTCTTTCAGAAAGAGGAAAAAGTATTTCACATCTTTTTAGTTTAACTACAAATTACATAGGTCCATTTAGAGAGATTCCTAAAAGAAATTATACGAATACAAGAAGCTCTAAATCTTCTAAATTAGGAATTATTGGAGAGTATACTTATCAAATATTGATTAGTGATTTTCTATATAAGGGTAGTAAGCTTTTAAAGAAAGTTAGTAAGTGGTATGAAGATAATTTTGATGGTTGGGGAATACAAATTAATTCTAAATCTAAGCCTGACTATAAAATAGAACTTGTGAGAACTAATCCTGATTTTAGCATTAATTTGAAAGATGTGGGAGAGGGAATGAGTCAAGTGTTGCCGCTAGTAGTAAGTGCTTTTATGGAAAATGATTTGGAGACTCTTACTATTTTAGAACAACCAGAATTACATCTGCATCCAGCTGCTCATGGTAATCTTGCAGAATTATTTGCTTTGTCTGGAGTCACTACAAATAATAAGTTTTTAATAGAGACTCATTCTCAGAATTTTGTTCTTAGACTAAGAAGAATGATTGCTGAAAAAAGACTTGAAAGAGATGATTTAGCTATTTATTCAGTAGAATATGATAGAGTGAATAATACTAGTTCTTTAAAGAAAATAGATGTTGATGAACTTGGAAATGTGTCCTATTGGCCAAAGAATGTTTTTAGTGAGACTTTAGATGAAACAATGGCTATTAGGAATGCTCAATTAAAGAATATCTGATATGACTATTGAGATTAAATCGGATCTATTTGAGGATATAAAAAATCTACAGGATGTAAATCAATTACTAGCGATTTTTATAGATAGAGGAAGATATCTTTTCTTTTGTGATATTACTAAGATAAAAGATACTGACTTGTATAAAAGTCTTTTGCCAATTGATAAATCGTTGATAGAGGAATATTTTAATAGGTTTGTTCAGGAGAGCTATAAACCGAATTATTTTGTTGCTAATGAAACATCTGAAGTAGATTTTGATATTCTAGAAGCCAAGCGTTTTTTCAATCAGCCTTTGATTCTTATATTAGAAAATAGTCTTAATGATGGGTTTTTTATAAACAGTTTATTGAAGGAGTTTAAGCTTGAGGCTGAACTTATCTCTTCGCATAAAAAGAATGGTTGGTTTAAATATGGTAATGCTGGTGGTTGTGGAAATATAAAGAATTTTATAGAAGAGGAGAAGAATGCTTTTAATAGTTTACCCAAAGCTAATCATGTTTATTTAAGATGTTTTGTACTTGTTGATAGTGATAAGAAGTTTCTATTAGATAAGAATGGAGAAAGACATGATTTGATTTCTTATTTGAGAGATAATAATGTAGATTATCATGTTCTTGAGAAACGTGAGATGGAAAATTATATGCATGAGGATGTTCTCTCTGAGATTGAAGGCAATAATGATTATATTAGAGTATATAAGTCGCTTAGTTCTGAACAGAAGGATTTTTTTGATATAGAAAAAGGTTTTAATAAGAAGAACAGAAAATCTTTATCGGAACCTGTTTCTAATTTATATGCAGATCTTTCAGATGATGATTATAAAGTTTTAAGAAATGGTCTTAATTATAAGAAATTTAAAGCAGATTTTCCTAAATTGTTCAAAGTCGTAACAAAAGTGCAATTTCAAGAAAGAACAAAATATCAATCTAACCCTAAGGAATTAGAGGATATCTTAAGTCACATAACAGAACTATTGTAGTATGCATAAACAGATACAGGTTAAACCACAAGTAGATCGTTTACTTAATTTATTGACACTTATTGAAGATGGTAAGTTTAAAATTCCAACTTTTCAGAGAGATTTTGTTTGGGATGATAAGGCTAAAATAGATTTATTTGATAGTATAAGTAAGGAATATCCTATTGGTTCAATCTTATTGTGGCGACCTAAAGAGACTTATTCAAATAAGTTTGATATTGGGCCTTATTCTATTGATAGTTTTAATAATTCTGATTTTTATTATATTCTTGATGGTTTTCAACGAATGTCTACTCTTTTTGGATGTTTAACGAATCCATATAAGACTGACTTATCTTGTGATGAAAGTGCTAGATTAAAGAAATTTAATATGGTATATAATTTGGAAGATGAAGCGTTCTTAATGAATAGACAAAATGATTGTGATTATAAATGTATTCCTGTATATAAACTTATTGATACTTATGAATTCCTTGATTTTATAGATCAATTAAGAACTAATCTGAAAAATGATGAGAATATAAATCTTTATATAGAACGTGCTAGAGAACTGTCTTCTACAATTATTGATTATCAAGTGCCTTCAATAGAAATTCATGGAGGTGGCATTGCTGATGCTGTAGATATTTTCTCAAGAGTTAATTCTAAGGGCATAGATATATCTCCAGATTGGATGTTGTCTGCTTTAACTTCTAATGAGAAAGAGAATTTTAATTTAGGTGATATATTTACTGATTTATTGAATGAATTGGATGTTTATAATTTTAGTTCTTTAAAGAGATCAATCTTGGTGCAATGTATTCAGAATTCATTTGGTAAAGCATATTTTGATCAAAAGATAGAGGAGTTAGCAGAACGTTCTGATTTCATACCAACAACTTTAAAAACAGTAGAAAGTATTAAAGTTGCTATTAAGTTTCTTTTTGAGGAATTATTAGTAATCAACAAAAAGTTGCTTCCATATAATGGTCAATTAATATTTTTATCTTATTTCTTTTATAATGTAAAATCTCCATCTAGCAAGCAGATTGATGAATTAAAAAGATGGTTCTGGATTACTAGCTATTCCAATTATTTTACTATTTATTCTTTAAGTAAAATTCGTGAGGCATATAAACAGTTTGATATGTTTGTTCGCGATGAAAACATTGATCCTGTATATTATCACAATAAGTCACAGAGTTTTATTACTGCAGATTTACCTATAACGGTATCTAGTGGAAGTGTTAGATCTAAAGCCTTTCAGTTATTCCTTTTGAATGATTCTTATGATTGTAGAACTGTTAATTTGGATGATGTTGATTCTTATAAGATTACTTATTTGTCAAAATCAATAAGAACTCATGCTAGCTTTGTGCCAGAAATTAGATGGTCTAAAAATTCAAATAATGTATCGGAATGTTCTAAGAATAAAGAATATGATTATATTGATTTTAATGATAGATTAAAACAAATTGAAATAAAAGAAAGAGAATTTGTTGAAAGTCTAGGTATTAGTTATCAGGATATATCATAAGTGTTGTATTAAGTATTTGCTGCTCATCCATCCAATAGAGTAGTGATGAATAGTATTATTATCACCTACAGTGGAATTGTCTTTTAAATTTAGATTGTTTAACATTATCACAAACCACCATATTCGTCCTGTTGAATCGATTCTTTGAGATATGGCATAACCTTTTGAGCCAGTAGTATAGGTTTGAACTATATTGCCATTTATATGTAAATCTTCATTGTATTTATTGCTAACATCTATATTTGGAGATAAACGTAAGAAGTATTTCTTGTTTACAACTTCAAATGTTAGAGTCTTGCTTAATAATTCATTAGGTATTTCTGCTTTTTCATATTTTATAAATCCAATGATATTTATAGTTTAAACATGATTTATGCAAATGAAATAATGTTAATAATTGTTAATGTTGAATCTTATGTATATGTTTGCACAATTAACGAATATCTGCAAGTCAGCTTTTAGTTTTAAATAGAGTAGTATATGAAAAGAATAATTTTCGCAATAATAATCTTTACAGTTTTATGTAGTTGTACACATAAAGCAAATAAAGTGGTAAATGTTCCTGAAAAAGGGGATGTAGTTTTAATTCTTGATAGTGTACCTGTAAATTATAGATTTTACTACGGAAATGATGGTGACTATAGTTCTATAGGAAGAGGAAGTGCATTAAGATATAATCTTAATTCTATGATTTCGGTGTCTCTTCATAATGACTATTCTAAGAATAAAGATACTATAGTAATAAAGGATGTAGATGCCTTATTAGAGATAGAGCATAGATATAGAGGTTTAGATGATTTTAGCTTTTTAGCTAGACCTAATGACACTCTTTATTTTTCTTATAAAGGAAAGATGCCTGTTGTTAGTAGTTCAAGAAAATCGAAGAAGTATGATTATGCTTATGAAGAGTTTGTTAGAAAGAATGTGTACGAAAATGATTATTCAGCTTATATAAAATATTATCTTCCTTGTTTTCTTCGCTCTGATCATAAACAGATAAATGTTAAATCTTTAATGCCAGTGAGAGAGCAAGTAGATATGCTTGACTCATTGCATCATATAAAATATCATCCTCTTATTGTATCTCAATTAAAGAAGGAAGAACAGTTGTTAGATTCTCTTATTCTTAATGAGAATATATCTAAAGATATTGCATTTTTCTATAAGCAAAGAATTAAATACAAGAGACTTGAATTCCAGATGAAAGAGAATAATTCTATTGTTTTTAAAGATTTAGAACAGAATGATACTTTATTAAAGTATGAGTTCTATAGGTATATTATATTCGTTATAGCTGGTGATGAGATATATTCTAAGGTGAAGAGTGTTAAGCATTCTAATGGTTGGAATCGTGATCCTATAAAGATATATAAGCTTATACAAGAGAATGCTTTTTTAAGTGATGGTACTCGTAAGTTTCTATCTTATAAATGTTTTAAGAATATTCTTGAGTCGAGTTCAAATAAAAAGATTAAGGAGTATTTTGAGATATTTAAATCTAAATTTGGCAAAGATACATGTTTGATAAATCATCTTGTAAAAGAGTATAAACTTGGTGATGAGGTTTCTAGTGATTTGAATCTTTTAACTGAAGCAGGGACTAAAACTACATTTAAGGAAGTTCTGGAAAAGAATAAAGGTAAGTTGGTGTATGTGGATTTTTGGGCTAGTTGGTGTGCCCCTTGCAGAAGATGCATGCCTGCATCTCATAAATTAAGAGAGGAGTTTAAGGGAAAAGATGTTGTTTTTGTTTATTTGGCCTTTAAAGATAAACTTAGATTATGGAAGAAAGCTATAGAACAACTTGATTTAAAGGGTTATAGTGATTCTTATTTTATAGAGAATTCTAAATCGTCTAAACTTATTGATGATTTAAAGGTAAGACTTATTCCTAGATTTTTAATCTATGGTAAAAACGGTGAGATTCTTTATAAAAATGCTGCTCGTCCTGCTACTAAGGAGATTCGTGATATATTGAATAAATTGCTTTAAAGTATATTAATCTCATTGATGAATACTATTTAGTATAGATAGTTATACTTTACATTTGATGTGTTTTGTAATTCTTATGTTTAAAAACATGTGTGAGTTATTTATTTGATTTTAAATAGATTGAATATGTAGTTGTTTGTAGTTTAAACAATAATATACGATATGTGTATTGTTTTATTGGAATTAATTATACATTTGAACACTTTTTAACATTTAGTTTGACTTATGAATGTTATAAATTAATTCTAATAAAATATAAAATGAAGAAAATTCTTATAACATTTATCTGTCTTATTCTGACAGTAATGAGTTTGTTTGCTCAAAAAACAGAGTATTATAAATTGTTGCGTCAAGCTGAACAGAAGATTATTGATCAGCAGCTAGATTCTACTTTGTATTATTACGATAAAGCATTTACTAAGTATGATTATCCTTTTGCTAGGGATTTATATGCTGCTACTTGTATTTCTTTACATACTGATAATACTGCGACCTTATATAAATATGTAGAGCTGCTTCTTAAGAAAGGAATTTCTTTAGACGATTTAGATTTTATTGTAAAACATAAACCTAATGATAAAAGGCTACAAAAGTTTAAAGAAGAGTACCCTAGATATAAAAAAGAATATCTGAGTAGTTTGAATTTAACTTTGAGAAAAAAATTTAGAGATCTTAATAAACAGGAGAAAATAGATCTTCTAGTTATAGAGGAAAGTGTTAAGAAAAAATATAGAAGATCAGCAGAATTCGCACATTGTTTACCTTTAGTAAAAAGATTTATTGAATTAGTTAAAGAATATGGTTATCCTTCAGAAAAATTACTCGGGCTTGGATCATCTAGTGGTCTTATTAGAACTGATGTTAAAAATCCAGAACCTACCTTTGAAGAATCTTATGAAATGGTTAATGAACCTATCATAGAATCTAGAAAAAATATAGATGTACTTTTTTGGTATACAAATAAATCATTCAGGGTGAATTGTCATAGAAATAGAACACCTCAATATTTCTTATGGCATCTTAATTTAAAAAGATTACCTGAGCTTAATTCTATTTTATTAAAGGCATTCAATAATCTTGAATTTGACCCTTCTTTTTATGCAGCTTGTTTAGAATTCCACCATTGGGAAGATTATGGAATGTCTATGTCTTCTGTTGCAGCCTATAAATATAAATTCAATTTAAAGAAATTAATAAAAAAGCCAGAAGCTAAACAAATTAATGAAAATAGAAAGAAGCTATTCTTAAGAAGTTTAGAGAAAGATTTAGAGTTATTTAATGCTATTGCAAAGCTGGAACATTTGAAATATAAGAAGTGTTTTAATTTACGTGTAAGACATCAAAATAATGAATTATTCTGGGCTTTGTTTATTGATAAGATGCCATAAAAATGATACTTGAACATAGTCTTTTTGACTATATTACTTTAATATATGAATCTCTGTTTGCAATTTAGTCTTGCTTTCGGAGGTTTTTTATATTTTGTTTCTTGCTGATTCTTATGTTTGAGAATATATTTGATATATTTATTTACAGTTGGTTTAATATGTTTATTTGTTAATACCCTTTTAATGATTTAAGCTGTAAAGATGAAAAGAATTATTTTATTACTATTTGCATTATGCTTGTTTAGTTGTTGCTTAAAAGCACAGAAAACCTCTTATGTATATCCAATCAAACATATTAATATTAAGTATGAAAAAGGATTAAATATCAAAGTTATAAACAAGGTTTTAATACAGGAAGAAGAAATGAGTTCTAAAGTGTTATTTGAATATTACTATTCAAAAAATGCTGATCCACTTACTTTTATTAGTGTCTTTTCTGCTGGAGATCCTAATGGTATATTTGTTACTAATAAGAAAATAGATTTTAATGATTTGCGTAAACAAGTTACAGAAAATTATTGTCCTGAATCTTGTGTCCTTAATGAGCTTGACCCTTTAAATATTACTCTTCGAAAAGATGGTCTGTTTGTTAAAACCTCTTATGACACTTCAATGAATACAGTGATAAAGTATGTTATTGACGGAGACAAATATAAGGAATGTGTACAGGATTTTCATTATATAGGTAAAAAAACAAAGTCTATGGATTCTTTTGAGATCTTTAATACTAAGGATTTGAAAATTTCAATTGGAAGGCTTGCTGTTGACGAAGAATTTGAGATTGTTTTATGTGATTATAAAGCTTTTTCTATTGGAGGAGTATTCCTTATTAAAACTAAAGATAATATTCTTGGATGGATGAATATAAATATGCGTCAAGGAAATTTTGATAATAAGCCTAAATTGGAGGGTATAGAAACATATACATGGTAAAACTTATTAATAAAGAATAAGTCTTATTATCTTTGTCCTCAAATAGAAATAATGAAAAAGACACTAGCAATTATATTTATACTCTTATTCTTTAAGAGTGTATCTTATGGGGATAATACTTTAGCTTATAAAAATGAAGCTAAGAAGTATATGACAGAGATTATTTACTCGGCTATGGAAACTTATGAATTTGATTATTGTAAGGATCACACAGAGGCAGAGTATCTAGAATCTCCGCAGAATAGTAGTATGATTGTTTTTAGTAATATCTACCTAAAAAAATCTGATTGGGAATATGAAATGGTTTATCTCTATATTAGAGATGAAGGTTGGAGTACTTTAGCAAGAGAGCTTCTTTCGCAATGGAAGAGTGTTTTAAAGAAAGATACTTTTAGTGTGGCGGAAATGCAATCATTATTAAGTAAAAAGATTGTATATCCTTATGGCGAGTCAGAAGAAGTATCTTCTGTGTTTTATGATAAAGTCGTATTAATTAAATCAGATTATGCATCAAGATTGTCAACTATAGGTACTGAACCTGTTGAAGAGATATCTCAAGAAGATGAATCTGATAGTTCTGCTTTTCCCTTTGGTTTATTTTTCTCAATATTGTTGAATTTTATTCTGTTTATTATTTGTTTCTTTCTGTATAAATTATGCAAAAAGAATGAATTAAATATTGAGAATATTAAAAAGGAATTTAAAAGGCTTAATAATATAAATACTAGTAGTAGGCCTGAAACAACATTTCCGCCTAAAGAAAAAATACTTACGCCTAAAAAAGAAGTAAATCAAGTAAAAGAACCTTCTGTAGTTTTAGATGATGTATGTGAATACAATTCTATTAAAATATATTTTGAAGAGTTTGATAATGGTGCATTTGCGATTAACGATTCTAGAAGAACAAGAGGCGATTGGTCTATCTTTTGTATCACGACTATCTCTGATACTGAAGGATGTTTAGATTTATTATATAATAATATGTCGGAAGATATAATTGCTAATAGACAAACTTGTTTACATGAATCTATTTGTGATGTAGTATATCAGGAGGGCGGTTCTTTGGATGAAATTGTTGAAGTTACTCCTGGAGAAGTAATATTAAAGGGAGGTAATTGGTACGTTTCTAAAAAGTTGAATATTGTAGTTAATTAAAGTTATGGAAGTGTTATTCAATTGATGTAGAGATACTCTTTTTAATATTCTATCTACCCTTAAGAGTTATTATAGTGGGTATTTATTACCTATTAAGCTTCTATTGCAGAATGAAAATCTAAAATAAAAAATGTTAAAGCCTGATTATATAATCTTTTATGTAATCAGGCTTTTTGACTTACTTATATTGATGTAATTGTACTAAGTATAGGATGAGTCTGTGTGTAAGCTTTGTTTTAATATTTAAGTTAGACTTTATTGTGTTGAATGAAATATATGTTAAAAACTTTGTTTGTTGTTGGGAATTAACATATTTTCACACTCGTTAAAACACACGTAATCCTTCTTATGAAATTATAAACCTTATTTTAAATTATATGAAAAGAATAGTCGGAATAAAGATTCTTTTATTGCTTTGTATTATAACTATTTGTGGAGTCTCTAATGCACAAAATAAAAAAGTTAAGTTTGGAAAGATTCCAAAGGAAGATTTAGCTAGTAAAGTATGCAAAATGGATTCAAGCGCCTATGCAGAGGTCTTGTATGAAAGAGGAGATTTAAGAATAAGTGTGGAAAACAATACCTATGTTAGAAATCTTAAGGTGTTTAGAAGGGTGAAGATATACAACAAAAAAGCATACCATTATGCTAATGTTGATGTCTCTTATAATAAAATAGATTCTAGATTAGTACAAATTAAAGCTTGTACATATAATTTAATAAATGGTAAAGTAGTAAAGACTAAGTTGAGATCAAGAGATATCCTTATTGAAAATCTTATAGGTAGTATGAGAAAAAAGAAATTTGCTTTTAAAGATGTAAAAGAGGGCTGTATTATAGAGTATCAATATTCTTTAACTACTCCTTTAAGAACATCTCTAATTAATTGGAAATTTCAAGATGAGATTCCTGTGCGTAGAAATGATTTGAAAGTAAGAATTCCTGAAAAATTTAAATTTAAAGAGAATCTTACTGGTTATGAAGATGTTTCAAGACATTTAACTTTGTCTCCTTATCAGAATCAGTTGACGAATATTTATTCTTATAATGCTGCTAATCTTCCTGCTTTTAGAAAAGAAGCTTTTATAGATTGTAGAGAAGATTATATATCTAAGATAGAATTTGAATTATCTTCTATTTCTTTTGATAATGGTGGATATAAATCTTTTTCTTCAGATTGGAATTCTATTTGTGAATCTTTAGAAGAGGATCTACATTTTGGAGTTGTCTTTAAGAATAGAGCATTTTTTAAGGATATACTAAATACTCTAGAATTAGATAGCTTAGATAATGATGCTAAAGCTAGAAAGATATTCTCTTATATACGAGATAACTATAAGTGGAATAAGTATTATAATTATTCTTCTAATGAAAATTTGAGAAAGATATACAAAGATAAAACAGGAAATTCTGCTGCCTTAAATCTTCTGATGATTGCTCTTATGAGAACTGCCGGTTTTGAATGTAGTCCTGTTATATTAAGCACTAAATTTAATGGTAGAGTACAGTTTGGTAATCCTAGATTATCTAAGTATAATAATACGATTGCTTGTTTGCAGTACGATAATAAAAAGATTTTTCTTGATGCGTCAGATAGATATGCCTCTTTTGATATCTTGGATTGCGAGGATAAAGGAAATATGGTTGTTATAAAAGAGGGAAAACATGAAGAGTTTTCTTTGTATAATAAGAAGGCTTCAAGTAAAGTAAGTAGAATTACTGCTAAACTTGATGAAGATGGAGTTTTAAAAGGTTCTAATATTTATCAGCTTAATAATTATTACGCAATTAACTTTAGAAGAAGTTTTGATACTGAGGAGAAGAGAATTGAAGAATTGCAATCTGGTGAAGATGATTATTCTATAGATTCTTATGAAATAAATAATCTTAAAGATAAGGAAAAGGCAATATGTGAGAGATATTCTTTTTGTACAGGAGAGGATAACGAACAGCCTGCTGTTTTATATTTACCTGCTTTATTGCAAAGTTCTACTAGTGAGAATCCTTTTAAGATGTCTACGCGTAAGTTTCCTGTTGATTTTCCTTTCTTAAGAAATGAGATGGTGAATATTGTGATTGAGATTCCTGATAATTATGAAGTTCAACAATTGCCAAAATCGGTAATGTCTTATCTTCAGGATAAATCTTTAATATTTAGATATAATTGTAAGCAGGTAGGTAATAAGTTATCTATTGTTTCTTCTACTCGTGTTCTTAAAACAATGTTCTTACCTAGTGAATATGAGTCTTTAAAAAATATGTTTGATATGATTATTAAGAAGTATCAAGAGCAAATTGTATTAAAGCTTAAAGAATAATGATGATGAAAAACGTATTATTATTATTTATTGCTATTTTCTTTTGTACTAGTGTTTTTGGAGAAGAAAATAGAGTTTATGATAAAACGTATACTGTATTATCAGACTCTAAAGCTATAGAACATGTTAAATATGCTATTACTATATTAAATAAAAAGGCCAAGAATCTTGCTGTATTTAGTGAGTACTACGATAAGTTAATCCGTTTGTCTGTTTCGTATATTAAGATTTATAATAAGAATGGTAAGTTAATTAAGAAGATTAAGAGGAAGAATATACTTGATTTTGTATCTAAGCCTGGTTTTGTCTTTTTAGGTGATTCTAGGAAGAAATATTTTCATCTCGAAACGGATAATTATCCTTTTACAATGGAGTATGAGTATGATAAGAAATACACAAGTATTATATCTTACGAGCATTGGTTTCCTATCTCTTCGTATAAGACAGCTTTACAGAAGGCTAGTCTGAAATTTGTTATTCCAAGTTCTATGAGTTTTAAGTATAAGAATATTAATATTGATACTAAACCACAAATTGTGGAGAGTAATGATTTTTTCGATTATACATGGAACTTGTCAAATGTTGTGGCTTTTAAGAATGAATCTTTTTCTCCATCTTTTATTGAAAGATTTCCTAATGTTCTTATTACTCCTACTAAGTTTGTATATGATGATTATGCAGGTGATATGACTTCTTGGTCTTCTTATGGAAAATGGTCATATTCTTTATTACAGGGCAGAGATGTGTTACCTGAGGCTACAAAAGCAGAGATATTATCTTTAGTTTCTGGTATAAGTGATAAGAGGAATATAGTGAAGAAGATTTATGAGTATGTGCAGAATAAAACAAGATATGTTAATGTGTCACTTGGTATTGGAGGATTTCAACCTTTTCCTGCAAAAGATGTAGATGATAAAGGATATGGAGATTGTAAAGCTCTGTCTAATTATACTAAAGCTCTTTTGAATATTGTTGATATAGAATCTATATATGCTGAAATAGGTGCTGGGAGTTCTAAAAAAATCTTGTATACTGATTTCTCTAGTGCTAATCAAACAAATCATATTATCCTTTGCGTGCCTATGCAGAGAGATTCTATTTGGTTAGAGTGCACTAGTCAAACTAGTCCATTTAATTATTTAGGTGATTTTACTTCTGATAGATATGCTTTATTGATTAAAAAAGATGGTGGAGAGTTGGTGAAAACTCATCAGTACGTTAAAGAAGATAATCTTAAAGAGAGTATTTCTAATGTGGAATTACTTAAGGATGGTAATCTTAAATATGAAGTGTGTTCTAAATACCATTCTTTGATGTTTGAGTATATAGATTCGTATTTTAGTAAGTCGGAGAAAGATAAACTTGAATCTTTGCGTGAATCTTTATCTATTTCAAATTATAAGATTGATAAGTGTTCTTTTAAAATGCTTAATGATGGTAAATATACTTGTGGAGAAAGGAACCTTAGTCTGACATTAAATAATTATTTGTCTTTAACTAAAAAGAGAGTTTTTCTGCCTGTTAATCTAATAACTAAACGCTATTATTCTTTTAGGAAGAAGAAGGAAAGGAAATCTAAGATTGTGGAGGATGAGTGTTATATTGTTAAAGATACTATCCTGATTAAGATTCCTGATTATTATGAGGTAGAGAATTTGCCTAAGGAAAGAGATATTAAATCTGTTTATGGATCTTATAAATCTTCTTTTTCTATATCTGATTCTAAAATTACTTATATTAGAACTTTAGCCATTAATAAGGGTGAATATACTGCTGATAAGTTTAAAGATTTCTATAATTTTCATAAAAAGATAAGAAAAGCTGAGAAGGCAAAGATTGTTCTACTGAATTCAAATATTTAAAGTTTAGAATACTACTAATAAATGTTTTACATACCTAATAGCTAGTCAAGATTTGTTTCTTGCTAGCTATTTTTTTGCTTATATTTGAAATCAGATTAGAAATATAATAATATGCAAGATCTTGAATTTTTTAGAAATACAGAGAAGGATGATAAAGAAGAAAAGAAGTATCAGCAGAAACTAGCAGCTGGCTTTGCTTCTCCTGCTGAGGAGTTTAGAGGTTTAAATTTAGATTTGAATGTTCTTCTTGTTAGAAATACTACCTCTACCTTTTATGCTCGGGTATCTGGTTCTTCTATGGAAAAACTTGATCTTTATGATGGAGATATTCTTATTATAGATAGAAGTTTGTCTGTAAGAGATAATAAATTGGCTCTTTGTTATTTAGATGGTGAGTTTATAGTGCGTAGATTAAGTATAAATGGCAATATTACTTATTTGATTGCTGATGATAAGGAAATAGAGTCAGTGCAAATAGACGCTGCTTCTGATTTTCTCCTTTGGGGTATTATAACTTATGTAATTAAACCAGTATGATAGCTCTTGTTGATTGTAATAATTTTTACGTGAGTTGTGAAAGACTTTTTCGTCCTGATCTTAATAATAGACCTGTATGTGTTCTGAGTAGCAATGATGGCTGTGTTATTGCTCGTTCTCAAGAAATAAAGGATTTGGGGATTCATGTGGGTGCTCCTGCTTATAAATATAAATCATTATTTGAGAAACATAAGGTTACTCTTTTTTCTACAAATTTTCCTCTTTATGGAGATATTAGTTCTAGAGTGATGTCTGTACTATCTGATTATTCTGATAATATGGAGGTGTATTCTATAGATGAGGCTTTTCTGCATATAGATCTATATAAAATTAATTATCTTGATTATGGTAATGAGATTAGGGAACGCTTGCTTAAATGGGTGGGTATTCCTACTTGTGTGGGTATAGCAGAGACTAAGACTCTAGCTAAATTGGCAAATAGAATTGCTAAGATGTATCCTCAATTAAATGGAGTGCACATTATTGATTCTGATGAAAAAAGAGAGAAGGCTTTAAAATGGGCTAAGATTGAAGATATTTGGGGTATAGGAAATAAGTCTGCTGAGAAGATGCGTTCTTATGGTATTATTAATGCTTACGATTTTGTAGCAAGATCAGATTATTTTATTCGAAAAAACCTTACTGTGGTTGGACTTAGAATAAAACGTGAACTTCTTGGTTCTTCTTGTTTGGATGTAAATAATCAACCTGTGAGTAAGAAGTCTATTTTGACATCTAGGAGCTTCTCTAGTCCAGTAAAAGATTTTGATGCTATGATGGAAGCTTTAGCTAGTCATACTTTTTCTTGTGCTCTTAAATTGCGCAAACAATCTTCTTGTGCCCAAACAATTATGGTTTTCTTACATACGAGTAAGCATAGAAAGGATAAACCACAATATAGTAATTATAGATCTATGCATCTTGATGTTGCAACTAATACTACTAATGAACTTATTGTTTATGCTCGTAGCTTGCTTGAAATGATCTTTAAAGAAGGATATGATTACAATAAGGTGGGAGTTATGCTTACTAATATAATTCCGCAGGCAAATATTCAGGGTAATCTTTTTGATAATGTGGATAGAGCCAAGAATAAAAAATTAATGAAAGCAATGGATAAGATTAACTCTATACATGGTGTAGGCAATGTTCATATGGCTAGTCAGTCAGTAAATAAATATAAGATTTCTAAACAAGAAAGACTTAGTCCTCAATATACTACAAGATGGAAAGATATCCTTTTTGTGGGTAAGAAAGATTTATAAGTTAAAAGTAAACGTTTTTACTCTTTATGTAGTATATTTATAAAGCTTAAAATTTAATTGTAATTAATACTGTAAATATGAGGAAAATACTACTTCTGTTGATAATGATACTTCTTGTTTTTGGATGTGCATCAAAGAGATACGCTAAGAAAGCTAAAGAACTTGAAAAAGCTGGTTTATATGTTGAATCTGCTGAAATGTATTATAAATCTGCAAAAGCAAATAAGAATAATGTGGATGCTAAGATTGGCTTACGTAAGAATGGTCAAATGGCTTTAGATAATAAAATAGCTAAGTTTAAGAAAGAATATACTAATCGTAATATACAAGATGCTATTTATTCTTTTAAAGATGTTTTGGTATATCATAAAAAGATTAAAACTGTAGGTATAGATCTTGATATTCCAACTTCTAGTAGACAGTATTACAAAGAAGTGAAATCTGTGTATTTAGAGAGTCTTTATGCTAAAGCTGTTTCAGCAAATAATAAAGAGGATTTCTTTGAGGCCCTAAAGTTGTTTGAGGAAATAAATTCTTTTGATAGTAATTATAAAGATGTGAATTCGCAGATTCTTATTGCACGTTATGAACCTGTCTATAGAAAAGCATATGATGCTTTAAATTTAGGAAAATATAGAGCGGCATATTATGATTTTGATAAAGTTCTTAGAGGTACAAAAGGGAATTATAAAGAAGCGGATATTTTAAAAAATGAGGCTAGAGAAAAGGCAACTATTGTTATTACTGTTATTCCTTTTCAGACATCTTATTCTTCTAGAGGAAGAATAAATAATTTCTTTAATAAACTTATAGTTAAAGTTAATAGTATTGACAGTCCTTTTATTGTTTATAAAGATTATAATACTTCTGGGGTAAATATTAACTCGTCTAGAGGTGTAAATTTTAAAGCTCTTCGTGCAAGTGGAATAAAGGCAGTTGTTTTAGGCAAGGTGGTTAATTATAGAGAGTATAATGGAAGATTATCAGCTGAAAAGAAACCCGCTTATATAGTACATACTCGTAAAGTGAAATCTACAGATGGAAAGGAAAAAACTGAAAAGTATTATACTAAAGATATTTATACTGAATTTTCTAAGCTTAATAAGATTGCAATATCTGTAAATTATCAAATATTTTCAACAGAAACAGGTGATATTATTACTGCTGATAATTTTGAGAAAGAAGTTGTTGATAAAGTTGTATATGCTGAGTTTAAAGGTCCTATTAAGAATATAGTACCAGGCTATTGGAAAAGTATTAGAATAGATAGCAAAGAGGATAGAGTATATGATGATTATTCAAGTAGAAAAAAGTTACAAAAACTTTTTAGATCTAGAAAGAATATAAAGTCAATACAAAGAATAAGTGATGACCTACAGAATGAAGTTGCCTTGTCTATTGCTAATAAAATAAAAAATTATAATCCTGAATCATGAAAAAAGTTGTCTTTTATACATTCTTATTAGTATTGTTGTTGTCTTGTGGAGGAGTAAAGAAGGTACCTTTTGATAAAATGCCAACATGGTTAAGGGAGAGACCATCATCAGAAGATTATTTTATAGGAATAGGTAGCGCAAAAAAAATGGGCACTCCTGATTCTTATATGAAACTTGCCCGTGAGAGTGCTCTTTCTGATATGTCACAATCTATATCAGTTAAAATTTCCTCTGTCTCTACATCTAATATTCTTGAAGGAAAGAATGAATTATATGAGACTTTTCAACAGAATATAAAATCTAAAACATCAGAGATTTTTGAAGGTGTGGAACTTGTAGATCAGTTTGATGATGGTGAGAATTATAATACTTTTTATAGAATAAATAAAAGTGAATTCTTTAAACGTAAATCTGAACGTAAAACGAAGGCGCTTTCTTTGGGATTAAGCTATTATATGCAAGCAAAAGAACAGGAGCGTGAAGGACATATTTCTTCTGCATTATCTCTTTACGTAAAGGTGCTTAATGCTATTGTTTTTTATCTTGGAGAAGATACTAAGATAAGCAGTGAGGGAAGGGATATAGAATTAGCTTATGAGGCTAGAAATAGTTTTGATCGTCTTGCTATGTCTTTGTCTATATCTGCAATAAATAAATCTTTAGAATATAATAGAGGTGAATCTGTGAAAAATTCGGAGCTTACTTTTATTGTAGAGTATGATAGTGAGGCTGTAATGGATATTCCTGTTATTTTTAAATATACAGGAGGTTATCTGAATAATATGCATGATATCTCTGATAATAATGGAGAGGTTTCTACATCTATAAATAAGATAACTTCTAGGAAATCTCTAGAGAGGGTAAATGCAGAACTTGATTTTAAAGATTTGGTTCGTAAAGCATCAGATAATCTATTTATTAGAAAGCTCTTTGCAAGTAATACTCGTAAGTTGGAGAGTATCTCATTAAATATTATTGCTCCAAGCATCTTTCTTTATAGTAATAAGAAAGATAAAAGGTATTTAGATAGATTATCTACGGCTCTTGAAAATAAGGGATTAAACGTTTATAAAGATAGTGATTATGCTTTACATTTATCTGTGGATAAGGCTGTGAAGAAAGATGATTATTCTTTTAAAATTACTTATAAAGTAAATATAAGAGTAAAATCTACTGAGATGTCTATTAGAAATAGAGTTTTTGTTTATAATTTCTCTGATGAGTCAATAAATAAAAATACAGCTGAAACAAAAGCACTAAAGAAACTTAATAGAGCTATTGATAGATTAATCTCTTCTGAGATTTTTCGCTTTGTTTTAAAATAAGTATTTATGATTTATAGGAAATGCCCATTGACTATTGTCTATGGGCATTTGTCTTTTATATTTTTTTAGTTATGAAATTCTCTCTTTTTAAAGGTAAAGTAATTTCATATGTTTTCTTCTCCTTATTAGTTAGATAGTTTTCTCTAAGCCAAGGGTTAAAGTTTTTAAGTGTTTTGTATGATGTTTTATGTTTGTGTGCAAAATCAGCCCAATTTTTAATATTGTCTTTTATTTCTATCTTTTGAGTTTGTATAATAGGATGTTTTTTATTTATATAAAATCCATAAGTTGTTGGATTGTTAATTACTACTTTCATGGCAAGAATTCTATAAACATATCTAGCTGTTTCGCTATTCCATAATATGTCGTAGTAATAGTTTGCTTTTTGACGTTCAAATTGATTATTTACATTTTTTCTTCCCGTATTATAAGAAGCTGCAACATTAGTCCAGTTTTTGAAATACTCATATTGGTAATTAAGATAATCGCAAGCTGCTTGAGTTGATTTTTCTATATTGTATCTTTCATCAACTTCTTTGTTTACCTCTAATTTACAGTCAGTAGCTGTTCCTTTTAAGAATTGCCATAATCCTATAGCTCCTGATGGAGAAATAGCGGTAGGAGATAGCCCACTCTCTGCAACAGCAAGATATTTAAAATCGTCAGGAATATTGTTTTTCTTTAATATTGGCTCTATAATAGAAAAATATCTATCAATGTTTTTAAGTAACAACATGGTAGAAGAGTGATAGAATGTATTTACTATCAGCTCTCTCTCCAGTTGTTCTTTTACGTCTGTTCGTTTTAAAGGAACGTTTTCTCCAGCAAAGGATAAACTTTTAGGTATGAATATTTCTCTTGCATTAATCCAATTATCTGATCTCTTTGCATTTTTTGCATCATCAGTAGTGAAGTGTACAGTTATTGAGTAAAAACCTACCACTGCTAGTGATAAGAGGATAAATTTCAAGATGTTCTTCACTTTTTCCATACCTGTTCTTTTATTTTAAAAATTGAGACCTACGCTGAGCATAAAGTCGTTACTGTTTATCTTTTGTTCTATAAGAGAACTTATTATTGGTGTTGTTTTCCCGTCGTTATAATTGTAAAAAACGTAAGAATCGTTGTACTGAGTACGAACGTATGCAAAGTTAGCAAAGAAATTCTGATACCTAAAGCCTAACCCTCCAGTAAATATGTTTTTTTGACTATTATCATTAATTGTTCCTTTTTCGTAAGGAGAATCTTGGAATGCATAACCAGCTCTTAGATTAAATAGGCTGTTTATTCTGAATTCTCCTCCAATTCTAAAGTTAATAGCTGCATTGTAAGTCTCGTATATCTCTGAATTTGTATCCTCATAAGGTTCTTTATTACCTTTTAAAGAAAAGTTAGCTCTTGAATAATTGATGTATTCTATGTCTGCACTAATTAAAGCTCTTTGTCCAAATATATAAGCTCCACTTGCTACCAACTTAAATGGTTTTTTATATGTGTAAGAATGTGTATTAAAGGGAGATTTTGCCGTGTGATTTTTTGATCCATCTATATTTTTATTGTAATGAGCATCTACTGATGTATAGTATTCTTCGTCAATATCAAAAGATGTACTAGTATGTACAGCTAATCCTAAAGAAAGGTTTTGTATAGGTTTATATATAAGACCTAATTTTGCATTAAGTCCCCATCCTGATTGATTAAGGTCTTTGTAAAAAGAATAATGATTTAAGGGAGATGAGCTTCCATCAAGTGTTGATTCACTATATATACTACTATTTGTATAATCTAATACTTCTATGCCAAGACTTGCTCCTATGAATAATTTTCTTTTATAATTAGTTGCAATAGATACAAGATATTCTCCTTGATAACCTGATTCATTTACTTTCTTGTATTGGTTTACTTTTTCATTAGAATCAAGTCTAGTTGCATATGAATTTGCTTTATCACCTATATTTTTAATTAGTTTTGCATCATTAATAAGTTTATCAGAGAATTTGTATAAGCTCTTAACTGGAGTGCCATCAGTATATCTTACTGTCCAGTCAAGAAAAGAGTTATTTGCCTTATAAGAACTACCGAAATATTCTCTATCGAAATTATTTATTAAGTTGTAACCAATTCCAATCTTAATACCATCAAAACCGTTGGCTTTCATAGCTTCGTTTTTTATTACAAAGACTGCTCCTATTTGTCCAAGATTAAATGATTGTGTGTCATTGCTTACATTGAATTTTTGGTTGTTTTCTGTTGTAAGACTCTGTTCTGCATTTATAAAAGATAATCCTTGTGTGAAAGAAATCTCATTATGACGGTATATTCCAAGTCCTGCTGGATTTATTCTTATTGAAGAGAAATCTCCCCCAAGAGCTCCAAAAGCACCAGCCATAGAGGCTGATCTTGCTGATGAGAAATAATTAGATTGAGAATATCTTAATGCATCTTCCGCTTTTTGTGCATAGGTATTAAAACCAATAAACACAAGCATAAATATAATATATCGTTTCATGATTATATGTCTTTAAAATTAATATTAACGTCTTCTAACTCTTCCTGTACTAGAAGAAGAACTACTACTACTTGAGGATGAACTACTAGAGCTAGAGCTAGAACTGTTATAAGATGGCCTAGAAGAACTAGATCTTTTATTGTAGTTTATGGTTCTTCTTGTTGTGCTAGTTCTGTTGTAGATAGTGTTCCTTTTAGCTGTTTTATTATAATTTACAGGGTTTCTTCTAATATTTCGATTAGATCGAGTAACTCTTTTGTATGTTCTACCTGTAGGTGAAAATTTAGTGTTATTAATACGAGTTGTAGGTCTTGTTGCTCTTCCATAAGATCTGCCTCTTTCTCTAATTAATCTTTGTTTTTTTGAAAAGCCATAATTGTGATAGTTTCCGCTTCTTCCACCGTAACCATATTCATAGTTGTTGTACCCATAATGGAAAGGATAATAGAATCCGAAGAAGTTTCCGCTGTAGTGATTCCAATATGGATTTCTACCCCAATTGTTATTGTAATAATTACGTGTACCATAACCGTTCCATCCGTAATTGTTATTATATTGATTATTGAAAGCCCAATAGTCATATGAAGGACTATTCCAATTATTTATTTCATTGTATCTAGGATAGGTTGAGAATGCATTTCTAGTAAAGAATGCAGTACTAGAAAAAGTTGGAAACCACCAGTATTTTCCATCACGAGTAAATACATTCCAATCAGAGTCAAAAGCTAGGTTGTTAGCAATTTCTGAAGCATTACCGAAGTATCCGAATCCATTACGGAATCGTTCTATAGTGCGCATAGCTGCTTCTAAATCAGAATCAGTGCCCTTAAAACCATTCATCCAAAAGCCTTCATTCATTACCTCTATAATGGTATCTAGAGCTCCAGTTCTTTCATTTTCTCTAAACTGAACTGATGATATTTTTAAATTATTAATATCTTTATTACTAAAATCAGGATACTTAGCTCTATCGTCTCTAATGATTTTCTGAGCTTTCGTTTCATAGCTTTTATTGTCATTTTTACTAATATTGTTTTCTTTAGTATAAATGGCAACTTTTCTCTCAACCTCTTTCACCGAAAGAGGTTTTTCTGACGGATTGTAGTATATATCATCCTCATATACATTGGAGGTAGAGAAATTCTCTATACTACAAGAGGTGATAGATAATACAATGATTAAAAATAGATATAACTTTTTCATAATATATAGATTTTAACAGTTTCTTTCACATAAACAAGTGCAATTAACGTGCCAAAGATTTATAATTCTAATTTATATTTCATAATTCGTAATTTGCAAAAGATTTTTACCTTTGTGCAGCTTTTTAAAAGAAAATCAATATTTCAAATAATAGAAAATGGCGAAGAAATTTCTAACTACAAGAGAAGAAAATTATTCACAATGGTATAATGAGATCGTTGCTCAGGCAGGACTTGCAGAAAGTTCGGCAGTAAGAGGATGTATGGTAATTAAGCCTTATGGATATGCAATTTGGGAGAAAATGCAAGCTCAGCTTGATAAGATGTTCAAAGAAACAGGTCACGAGAACGCTTATTTCCCTTTATTGATACCTAAATCATTTTTCAGCAAAGAGGCATCTCACGTAGAGGGCTTCGCAAAAGAATGTGCAGTAGTAACTCACTATAGATTAATGAACGACCCCAATGGTGGTGGTGTAGTTGTTGATCCTTCTGCTAAACTTGAAGAAGAATATATAATTCGCCCCACATCAGAGACAATAATCTGGCATACATATAAAAACTGGATACAATCATATAGAGATTTACCTATTCTATGTAATCAGTGGGCAAACGTAATGCGTTGGGAGATGAGAACTCGTATGTTCTTACGTACAGCAGAATTCTTGTGGCAAGAAGGTCATACTGCTCACGCTACTCAACAAGAGGCATTGGCAGAGACTACACAGATGGTTAATATCTATGCTAAATTTGCTCAAGACTGGATGGCAATGCCAGTAATAATGGGAGCTAAATCTGATCATGAGCGTTTTGCTGGTGCATTAGAAACTTTCACTATTGAGGCTATGATGCAAGATGGAAAAGCTCTACAGGCAGGAACATCTCACTTTTTAGGTCAGAACTTTGCGAAAGCATTCGATGTTAAGTTTACAAATAAAGAAGGTAAGGACGAATATGTTTGGGCTTCATCATGGGGAGTATCTACTCGTTTGATGGGAGCATTAATCATGGCCCACTCTGATGATAAGGGGCTTGTATTACCTCCAAAATTAGCACCTATTCAAGTAGCTATAGTTCCTATCTTTAAGGGAGAAGAGCAATTAGCATTAATCAGCGAGACTGTAAATGTAATTGTTGAGAAGTTAAGAGCAAGAGGCGTAAGTGTTAAATTTGATAATAGAGATAACCAAAAGCCAGGATTCAAATTTGCAGAATACGAGATGAAGGGTGTACCTGTTCGTTTAGCTATTGGAGCAAGAGATCTAGAAGCTGGAACTATAGAGGTTGCAAGAAGAGATACTCTTTCAAAGGAAACATTACCAATAGAGAATATAGATGCTTATATAGAGACTTTGCTTGCAGAGATTCAGGTGAATATCTTTAAAAAAGCTGAACTTTTCAGAGATAAAAACATAATGAAAGTAGATTCTTATGATGAGTTTAAAGAACTTATTGGAACAAAAGAAGGCTTTTTCTTATGTCACTGGGATGGTACTGTTGAAACAGAACTAAAAATAAAAGAAGATACAAAAGCAACAATCAGATGTATACCTTTCGATTCACCAGAAGAAGAAGGAGTATGTATGGTTACAGGCAAACCTTCTAAGAAAAGAGTACTAATAGCATTAGCTTACTAGTAAATACTTTTTAATGTTAAATAAGGCAAGTTTCATCAAGAGACTTGCCTTTTTTTATATATTTATATAAAATAAAATATATATTTATGAAAGAAAAGACATTAAAAATTAAAATTTTAGAATCAATTAAAGACAAAGCAATACTCAAACAACTTGTTTACGATAATACATGTACTGTTTTTGAGAATCTTAAAAAAGTTTTAATAGATTTAGAGAAAGAGTTTAATTTGGCAGTATCGGAAGTTACAGATGATAAAAGATTAGTCTTTAAATATGAGGAAAGAAGCGCCACTGATATCTCTTTAACCTTTGCCTCAGAAATGCTTTTATTTAGTATGCATACTAACGTATTTCAATTCAATAGAGATAATGAAATATGGGATAATCCCTATGTGATGATTAGTCCAGCTAATGCTTATTCAGGAATGATAACAATTTATAATTTCTTAACTGATTCTTTTGAAATGGGTAGAATGGACGATCTAGGTTATTTAGTAGGACGTTTATTTATTAATAGACAAAATCATTTTATTGTAGAGGGAAAAAGACAAATAGGATTTACAAAAGAGAATTTTGAGGATGCTATAATTTCTCCCTTAGCCCTAAAAATAGTAGTAGAGAGGGCTATTAACTATGCCCTTAATTTTGATTTATTAGTACCTCCTTACGATAATATCAAAATTGCTTCGGTAGCACAAATGCATGAAAAAGTTCAACATGCAAGAATCAAAACAGGAAAACGATTAGGCTTTAGATTTAATTCAGATGATGTTAAATAATGTCTAAGTAAAAAAAGATATTTTTCTTAAAGCAAAGAGTATAAGCATAATGAAGTGTTTTTTATATATGCATATATAAATTGATTATTACTATCATTTATAATGACTAAAAATATACTATCTTGCAGTACTTTTAGGTTGTGTTATAATAGTAGATTTAATATTAGTATAGATGAAGAGGGTTCAAGAAAGATTTTTAGAGTATGTTAAATACGACACTGAGTCTGATACAAAAACTGGACTAACACCTAGTACTCCTGGTCAAATGGTGTTTGCAAAGGTTCTTGTGAAAGAGTTAGAAGAGTTAGGAATGTCAGATGTAAGTCTAGATGATAATGGCTATGTTATGGCTTGTTTACCATCTAACTCAAAAAAAGATATTCCAAGTATAGGTTTTATCTCTCATATGGATACAAGTCCTGATTTGTCAGGAAATAATGTTAATCCACGTGTTGTTGAGAATTATAAAGGAGACGATATTGTTCTTAATAAGGAAAAGAAGATTATTCTTAAAACTGAAGAAAACCCAGAGATTCTTAAGTATACAGGTCAGGATATTATTGTTACAGACGGTAATACTCTTTTAGGTGCTGATGATAAGGCAGGATTAGCGGAAATAATGACTGCTATGGAATATCTTATTTCAAATCCAGAAATAGAGCACGGAAAGGTATGTGTTGGTTTTACTCCAGATGAGGAGATAGGACAAGGTGCAGATCACTTCGATGTTAAGAAGTTTGGAGCGGATTTCGCATACACTCTTGATGGAGGAGAAATAGGAGAACTACAATACGAGAATTTCAATGCAGCTTCTGCTAAAATCACTTTTAAAGGTCGTAATGTCCATCCCGGACATGCTAAGGATAAAATGATTAATTCTATTCATATAGCTACCGAATTCGTTAACTCTTTACCTGCTCGTGAAGTTCCTGAAAAGACAAGTGGATATAATGGATTCTTCCATCTTATAGCATCTACAGGAACAGTTGAAGAGTCTGTACTAGAATATATAATACGTGATTTCGATAAAGATAAATTCGAATGGCGAAAAAATGTAGTAGAGAATGTAGTAAGAGAACTTACAAGAAAATATAAGCAAGATATAAATCTTGAGATGAAAGATCAATATTATAATATGGCTGAGAAAATTGAGCCAGTAAGTTATATTATTGATATTGCACAGAACGCTATGCGTGCCTCTGATGTAAAATCGAAGATAATTCCTATTAGAGGAGGAACTGATGGTGCTCGTTTATCATTTATGGGATTACCAACTCCTAATATCTTTACAGGAGGTCATAACTTCCACGGAAGATACGAATATGTGCCAATACAATCTATGGAGAAAGCTGTTGATGTAATTATCAATATAGTAAAGCAAGTATCTATTTCAAAATAATAAAAAAGCCTCAAATCGTGCGTAATATATACCGATATAAGGCAGAAGATAATACAGCTTTTATCAAGAAGATGCTTCTATGGAGTAAAGCTTTTGATAGAAGCTGTATTTTGCATTCTAATGGTTATGAGTCTCTTAAGTCTAATTACCTATATTGTGATTATGGTTTTATAGCAGGTGTTGGCTGTAGAGAAGAAATAATTTGTAATGAGAATGCTTTTGAGAGCCTTAAAGCCTTTAACAAAAAAACAAATGATTTTCTTTTTGGATATTTATCTTATGATCTTAAGAATGAGATAGAAGACCTTACTTCTGAGAATACCGATAATCTATTTTTCCCAGCATTACATTTTTTTATACCTGAATATGTGTTTATTTATAAGGATGATATTATAGAACTACATTATCATGCACAGTTAGATCCTTCTAGAATAATAGAAGAGATAGAAGCCATAGAGATAAACTTTTCTAAGGGAGAATCTAATTTGCAGTCAAGAATCTCAAAGAATGAATACTTAGAGATTATTTCAAAGATAAAGTCCTACATTAAACGAGGAGATATATATGAGGTTAATTTCTGTCAAGAGTTCTACGATGAAAATGCAGAAATAGACCCTTATTCTGTATATCAAGCCCTAAAAGAGGTGTCTCCTGTTCCCTTTGGTGCTTTTTATCGTTTAGGAGATAAATATCTTATGTGCGCTAGTCCTGAACGATTCTTGAAAAAAGTAGGTTCTACTCTAATAAGTCAACCAATAAAAGGAACCGCAAAAAGAGGAATCACAAAAGAGGAGGATGAAGCTATAATTAAAGAATTGCAGACAAATCCTAAAGAAAGAGCGGAGAATATAATGATTACAGATCTAGTGCGTAATGATTTATCACGCTCTGCATGTAAAGCTTCTGTTCATGTAGATGAACTTTGTGGAGTGTATACTTACCCGCAGGTGCATCAAATGATTTCTACTGTATCTTCTGTATTGCGTGACGATATAGATATTGTAGACGCTATTAAAATGGCTTGGCCTATGGGTTCTATGACAGGAGCCCCAAAGGTAAGTGCAATGAAAATAATAGAAGACTTAGAGACAACAAAACGTTCTATGTACTCAGGCAGTATAGCTTATATAACGCCAGAGAAAGATTTCGACTTCAATGTAGTTATTCGTAGTCTTTTATATGACACTAATAGTAAATATCTATCCTGTACATTTGGAGGAGCAATCACAATGCAATCTAAAGCGGAGAGTGAGTACGAGGAATGTCTTCTTAAGGCAAAAGCAATAAAATCTATTTTTGCTTAGTAGATTATCTTTGTATCTTTGTAATATGAAGATAAATGAGGTAAATAAAAAGATTAAGCAACTTGTTGGAGAAGGTGATCACAAATATCTATTAACTGTAAGTGGTGGAGCTGATTCTATAGCTATGCTGGATGTATTTGCCTCTTTAAACCTAGATTTCATAGTAGCTCACTGTAATTTTAACCTTAGAGATAAGGAATCGGATAGAGATGAAGCACATGTTAGAGATATGTGTACATCTTATGGGGTTCCTGTCTTTGTGAAATCCTTTGCAACACAAGAATATGCCGATAAACATTCTCTTTCTATAGAGATGGCCGCACGTGATCTTCGTTATTCTTGGTTTCATTCATTAAGAAAAGAGAATTCTTGCGATTATATTGTTGTTGCTCATCATATGGGTGACGTGGCAGAAACAATATTTATAAACATGTTGAGAGGTACAGGTCTACGTGGCTTGTCAGGTATTGCAGAGAAGGCAGGTAGAGTTATTCGTCCATTCCTTACTTGGGGAAGAGAAGATATTCTTGTTTACCTAGACTCAAAATCTGTTAAGTATTGTAACGACTCCACCAACGATACAACTGATTATACAAGAAATAAAATCAGACACAATATAATTCCTCGTTTTCAAGAAATTAATCCATCATTCTTAAGAACAATGCTTGAGAATTCTCAACGAGTGGCAGAGGCAGAGATTCTTTATCTTGCAAAAATTCAAGACATACGACTACAGATATGTTCTTATACTCAAAATGAGGTTTCTATAGATATTGAGGCCCTTAAAGATTGTCTTGCACCATCAACAGTACTTTACGAAATACTTAAAGATTATCATTTTACAGGTAAGATTATAAATGATGTGATGAAAACTCTTGATGGTTTATCTGGTAAGTATTTTGTATCAAGCAGCCATAAACTTGTAAAAGATAGAGATCAGTTAATTATTTATCCATTAACTCACGAACAAAGCTCTACATGCGAACTAGTAGAAAGCATAAAAGAACCTATAGAACTTAATTTAGAGTATTTTGAAATCTCTAACTACGAAATTATAAGAGATAGAAATATTGCTTGTTTTGATGCCGATTTATTAAAAATGCCATTAAGACTTAGGAAATGGAAAGAAGGTGATATCTTCCATCCCTTTGGAATGAAGGGTAAAAAGAAGAAAGTAAGTGATTATTTTTCTGATAATAAATTTAGTATAAAAGACAAAGAAGACTGTTGGTTATTAGAATCAGATGGTGATATAATATGGATAGTGTCGCACAGAACAGATGAGAGATTTAAACTTTCTAAAAATACCAAAAGAGTACTTCAAATTTTCACTAAGTAATCTAATTAAAAAGTAAGTGTAAATAATATAGCTATATTTCTATTTTGGAGATATGGCTAATTACTTGTATTTTAGCACTATAAATATTTTTTTTATGAAGATGAAACATTTCTTAATTCTGTTTTTGTGTATTATTTGCTTTTCAAGTCACTCTAAGGCTGAGAAGAAGAAAATTCTTGTACTTCATTCTTACCATCAAGGACTCAATTGGACAGATAATATCACTAAAGGTATGCAATCGGTTTTCAATAAGTATGGAAATTTAGAGGTTCAGTATGAGTATATGGATTCAAAACGAAACTCTGGAGCTGCTTATCTTGAGGAATTTGCAAAGTTATATGAATTTAAACATCACGATATTCCTTTTGAGGTAATAATTGCCTCAGACAATAACGCCCTTGAATTTGTAAGAAAATATCAAGACAAGTTCTTCAAAAATATTCCTATAGTATTTTCTTCTATAGACCAATTTAATTCATCTCTTATAGAGGGTATGAAAAATGTTACTGGTGTAACTGAATATATAGATTTCAAGCGTACTATAGAGGAGGCTCTTCGTCTACATCCTTATGTAAAGAATTTAGTTGTTATAAACGATAATAAGACAACTTCTGCGATAATTAATAGAGATCATATTAAGGCTTTCTGGCCACAATTAAAAACTAATGTAAATCTTCTTTTCTTAGAAAATCTATCTATAGAAGAGTTGGTGTATAAGGTTAGAGCTTTAGATAAATCGAATATTATTCTTTTAATTAATTTTAGTCAAGATAAGGATGGTAATTATATTTCTTATCAAGAGAACATAGATTTAATACGTAAAGCAACAAACTTGCCAATATACAGCTCGTGGAAATTTTATTTAAATGAGGGTATAGTGGGTGGTATGCTTACTTGTGGTTTTACTCAGGGAGAACTAGCAGCAGAAATAGGCATGAGAGTTGTAGGTGGTGAAGATATAAACAAGATTCCTTTGGTGAATTCTGGTTACAATAGTTTAATATTCGATTATAATCAGATGAAACGCTTTGGAATAAAATCTAAGGACTTGCCAAAAGGCTGTGAGATAATAAACGTCCCTCTAAGTTTTATGCAGAAATATAAGACATATATAAGTATCACACTTTTATTTATTGTAATAATGGTGATTATTATTATATATGCTATACATAAACGCAAAACTAATGAGGCTAATCTCTTATCTATAAATAAAGAATTGGATAGAAGAGTAGAAGAAAGGACAAAAGAGTTACAATTGGCCAATGATCAGTTGTTGTTGAAAAAGGAACATATTAGACAACAAAAGAGCGAGATTGCCCAAAGAAAACTTCTGGAAGAACAAAGTAAAAGAACAGAACGTAAGATTCTTAATGCTGTTATAAAAGCTGAAGAAGGCGAAAGAAAACGTTTTGCTAAAGATTTACACGATTCAATAGGTCCACTATTAGCAAGTATCAATTTATATCTTTCAGCTCTTTTGGATGCTAAAACAGATGAAAGAAAAAAAGAGATACTAAAGGTCTCTAGAGAAGCTGTTAACGAAACTATTGTTAGTATAAAAGAAATATCTAATAACCTTAGTCCTCATATTCTTAACGATTTTGGTCTTGTAAAGGCTATTGATTCTTTTGCAAATAAATTAAGTTTGACTGAAAGTATAGATATAATATTTAATACAGAGAATATGGAAGTACGTCTTAATGAACAAGTAGAGGTTGTTTGTTATAGAGTGCTAACAGAACTTATTCACAATACAATAAAGCACGCTGGTGCAACTAATATAGAAATAAATCTTTCAAGAGAAGATGATATGCTTAACTTGATATATTTAGATGATGGTCTTGGTTTTGATTCAAAAGAACACATGACTGAAACATCTACAGGAATGGGCTTGTATAATATTCTAAGTAGGGTGCGTTCTTTAAATGGAAAGCATAAAATTAAGAGTAGTTTAAAACAGGGTGGTATGATGGCTGTTATAAATATTCCATTGTGCTAGATTCTTGAAAAAAGAAAATTATTATGAAAAAATATAGACTTGTAATAGTCGACGACCATAAAATGTTTAGAAGTGGTTTGAGTTTTATTCTTAAAGATATTGCAGAAATAGAGCTTGTAGGGGAGGCTGCTAATGGTTTAGAACTTCTTGATATATTAAAAATACATACGGTAGATATTATTCTAATGGATATTAATATGCCAATTATGGATGGTCTAGAGGCTACTTGTCAGGCTATTAAGGTGGATCCTAAAATAAAAATTATAGCTCTCTCTATGCATGGTGAAGAAGTTTACTTTGACAAGATGCAAGATGCAGGAGTAAAGGGTTTTCTGTTAAAAAACTCGGATGTTGATGAATTAAGATTAGCATTAAATACAGTAATAAATGGAGGGAATTATTTCTCACAAGAACTTCTTGTTTCTATACTACATAAGAAAAAATCAAAGGCTTTACAGAACGATTTAGTGAAATTCACACAAAGAGAAATGCAGGTTTTAGAACTTATATGCGAGGGATGTTCAAATGTGGATATTGCTGAAAAACTCTTTATTAGTCAAAGAACTGTTGATAGACATAGAGCCAATTTACTTTGCAAAACGTCTTGCCATAATGCTATTTCTTTGGTTATGTACGCAATTAAAAATAAGATAATAGAAGTTTAACCCTATGGGTGTTTTTACTCATAGTAAAATGAGTTGTTTAATCTTGTTAAATAGGGGTTTACCATCTTTTAGTTTTATATTTTCTTTTGTTGCTTTACAGTACTGAAAAGTGAGCTCCCGCTCCATCAGTCATTCGTAAACTTAATAAGAGAAAATATGGTAAGTTTTATTTTAAGTATTATCGCACTCGTTTTAGGCTATATCCTTTATGGTAAATTTGTTGAAAAGAAATTTGGTGTTAATCCAGATAAAGATACTCCAGCTATTTCAAAAGCTGATGGAGTAGATTTTGTTCCAATGGGGTGGGGAAAAATATTTTTAATTCAATTCTTAAATATTGCAGGTTTAGGACCTATATTTGGTGCTATCGCTGGAGCAATGTGGGGACCTATTGCCTTTCTATGGATAGTTTTCGGATGTATATTCGCTGGTGGTGTTCATGATTTCTTCTCAGGAATGCTTTCTGTTCGTCATGGTGGAGCAAGTATACCAGAGGTTGTAGGTAAATACTTAGGCACAGGCTTTAAACAATTTATGCGTCTGTTCTCGGTAGTACTTCTAATTCTTGTTGGTGTTGTGTTTATAAAAGGCCCAGCAGCAATCTTAACAGGTTTAACAGGCTTGAATATTACAATTCTTATTGTTGGTATATTTGTATATTACTTATTGGCAACAATGATTCCTATAGATAAACTTATAGGTAAGATTTATCCTATATTCGGAGTTTCTCTTTTAGTAATGGCTTTAGGCATTGCAGGAGCTTTAGTCTTTGGAGATTTTACTATTCCTGAATTAGTACCTGCAAACTTAATTAATATGCACGCTAATCCAGAGAAATATCCTATATTCCCAATGTTATTTATTACCATAGCCTGTGGTGCTATATCCGGATTCCATGCCACACAATCACCTTTAATGGCTCGTTGTATGACCAATGAGAAACAAGGAAGAAAAATTTTCTACGGTACTATGATTGCTGAGGGAATTGTTGCTCTTATTTGGGCTGCAGCCGCTATGTCTTTCTTTGGTGGTGTTGAAGAATTAGGAGAAACAATGTCTATTCCTGGTCATAATGCAGCTTGGGTTGTAAACGAGATTTGTGGTTCTTTATTGGGCAAAATAGGTGGTGCTTTAGCTATACTTGGTGTTGTTGCTGCTCCTATTACTTCAGGAGATACAGCCTTTCGTTCAGCTCGTTTAACTATTGCCGATTCAATTAAATTTCCTCAAGTAAAATTACGTCAACGTTTAATAATTACTCTTCCATTATTTGCAGTAGGTCTATTATTGACTCAAGTAGATTTTGCTATCATTTGGAGATACTTCGGATGGGCTAATCAAACACTTGCAACAATTGTATTGTGGACAGCAGCTATGTATATGGTAACAAAAGGTCGTTCTCACTGGTTTGCAACTATTCCAGCTACATTTATGACTGCCGTTGTTGTTACATATATTCTAATTGCTCCAGAAGGATTTCATTTCTCATCAAATATTGCTTATACAGTAGGATTAGTTTCTGCTCTTATTACTTTGACTATCTTTGTACTCGTTTCTAAAAAGAAGTATAATAAAGAAGTTAGTGAGTAATAATATAGGAACAACACTACATTAAAATGACAATTATGAAAAACTTAAAAATCTTTTGCCTTTTAACTTTTGTGTTTGTGGGGCTTTTAGCAAATGCGCAGGAGAATAAAGTAAAAATTAAAATTGGAGGATTTGTGGCTACTGAAGCTGCTTATGACTCATATCAAATGGTTACATCTAGACAGGGAATGATTTTATTATTTCCAGCTAATAAGAGTTTAGACGCTAATGGAAACAATCTTAACGAGCGTTCTTCTTTTATGATGTCGGCTCTTGAGACTCGTTTGAATGTTGCTATATCAGGATTTACAGCCTTTGGTGCAAAAGGTTCTGCTTTTATAGAGGGAGACGTTTCAGGAACAAGTAATGCCAGCTCTGGTTTAGTACGTTTACGTCATGCATTTATTAAACTTGATTGGGGGAAATCTAATGTTGTAGCCGGAAAATATTGGCATCCTCTTTTTGTGCCTTCAGCCTTTCCTCGTGTATTACACGTTGGTGGAGCTATTCCTTTTGGTGTGCTTTCTCGTGCTCCTCAGTTGAGATATACACGTAATATAGGAAAAGCAACAAGCATAAATTTTGCTGTTCTTTCAGAAATGGATTTTGCTTCTAAAGGACCTTCTGGTGCAAGCTCTCAGTATGTGCAACAGTCAGGAGTACCTGAATTTTCTGCTCAAATCAAGTCTCATCTTAATTCTTCTATTGAAGTAGGCGCAACTCTTGGTCATAAAACAATTATGCCATTTGTAGAGAATTCTAAGAACGCTAAAACTTCTGAAACATTAGGCTCTTCTTATGCTAATGCTTGGTTAGGTTTAACTACAAGTAAGTTTAAGTGGAATACTCAGCTTGTATACGGACAGAATATGCATGCATTCTCTATGCTTGGTGGTTATGGAGTTAAGAATATAAAAGATAATGGTGATTATGAATATACAAATATCACTACTTCAAGTTTTACATCTGATATATACACTACTACAGGTTCTATACGTTATGGTTTGAATGTTAACTATTCTCAAAATCATGGTGCAGATAATAATCTTTATATAGATGGAAAAAAAGGAGTAATGCTTTTTAGTAGAGGTGGAAATATTGATCATTTATACCAAATCTCTCCACGTGCTGAGTTTATATCAGGAAAAGTATCATTAGGTGTTGAAGCAATTTATACTGCTGCTGCTTATGGTGCTATTCAAAAAGACGGAAGAGTTAAAGATACTTATACTGTTGATGGTACTCGTTTACTATTACATTTAAAATATAGTTTTTAGTTTCACTAGTATGTTTTTGTACAAAAATGGCTGTTTGGATTTCCGGACAGCTATTTTTTTTGCCCTTTTTATCTTTAAAAATTAGTAATGATTGCTTTATGTATAATAGGAGAGTAAAAGCTATCAAACTCATATCAAATACCTATCAAGTATCTATCAACTACCTATCAACTACCTATTAATTACCTATTAATTACCTATCAACTATCTTCTGTGTTGGTTCTTCCTAGGTTCTTCCTTGCTTCTTTCTAGGTTCTTCCTAGGTTTTATAAAGCAAGAAAGAACCTATAAAGATCATAGTATTACCTAATACAGCTTATTATTAGTACATACTTAATCTATACTTGAGAAGAACTTAATAGGAAGTTCATAGGTATTTAGGTCTTATTTAGGTCCTATTTATTACTGTTTTTATATATAGTTAGTATAGTGGAATTCTATAAAAAAAAAAGTAAAATTTTAGAATTTATTGTTGACATTTTATTTGTTTAATTACTTTTGTTTTGGTCATAACGTAATTGTGAGAAATTATTTGACTAAATTAAGAGGTTGATATTAGTATTTGGTAAATAGTTTGTTGTAGGTGATGGGAAGAAATGTGATTTATTTAATTCTAATTTTATTATTATTATCGTGTAGTCTTCGTAAATTCGAGAAAGAGTCTGTGTATGGCACTTTTTACAAGAAAAATCATGGGAGATGTTACAGAATTTCCTATGAATTAGAGATTCGCAAAGATGGAACTTTCGTCTTTAATGAAGAGAGTAGAGGTGTAAATCCTAAATATTATGGGAAATGGAAGATAGTAGGTGGGAATCATATTATGCTTAAATGTACAGAGGATACTACAAAATTTGACCCATCTAGTTTTATACATGTGAATCTAAAGAAGTGGAGAATTAAGATTCTAAGTAAGAATAAATTAAAATTTGATAATATCGTTCTTAAGCGAAATAAATAATAATAAACTTGCACAATAACTCAATGTATATTGTGCAAGTTTATATATGTTCTAAACCCTTTCAGAGAGTTCTAACCAACGCATTTCTTTGTCGTCAAGTAGATCCATAATCTCAGCAATTCTCTTAGCTTTTTCAACAAGTTCGTCACCTATTAAAGAGCCAGTATTTAAAGCTGCTTCTATCTCTTCCTTTTCAGCATTAAGTTTATCCATATCTTTTTCAAGATTATCAAACTCAGTCTTTTCTTTATAAGAAAGTTTCTTAGGTTTATCGTTCTCTATTTTAGGTTTAGAATGTTCTTTAGGTGCAGCAGCCTTTTTAGCAGCCGATTCAGCCTCCTTAAGTCTTCTTTCCTCTTCTTTCTGAACCTCTCTATAAATAGTATAAGGAGCATGGAAATCACGTATCTTACCTTCTCCCTCGAATACGAATAAATGGTCAACCAACTTATCCATGAAGAATCTATCATGGGTTACTATAAGAACGCAACCGTTGAATGCCTTAAGATATTCTTCAAGTACGTTAAGAGTCACAATATCCAAATCGTTGGTAGGCTCATCAAGAATAAGGAAATTGGGGTTGTTCATAAGAACAGTCATCAGATATAGACGACGTTTTTCACCACCACTTAAATTCTTTACAAGCGAATATTGTTGTTTGTCTGGGAATAAGAAATATTCAAGAAATTTAGATGCTGAAAGCACATTGCCAGTACCTAAAGTAATTGTTTCTGCAATATCCTTTATAACATCTATCATTTTTTTGCTTTCGTCTATATCGTAATCGTCTTGACGATAATATCCGTAAACAACTGTTTCTCCTAATTCTATTGTTCCTGAATCAGCCTGTAGGCTACCAGTGATAAGGTTTAGGAAAGATGATTTACCAACTCCATTCTTACCAATGATACCTATTTTTTCTCCTCTTGTAAACTTATAAGTGAACTTATCTAATACGTTTAAGTCTCCAAAAGATTTAGATAATTTATCTATTTCTAGAATTTTATTTCCTAATCTAGAGCCTTTTATATCTAATTGAACAGTATCGTTATTTATTCTTTGATCAGCAATTTTCTTTAAATCAGAATATGCGTCAACTCTATATTTAGCTTTTGTACCACGAGCTTGAGGCATACGACTCATCCACTCTGTTTCGGTACGCATAAGATTCTGTGCTCTTGAAATCTCAGCAGTTTTGTTTGCTATTCTTTCTTCTCTTTTTCTTAAGTAATAAGAATAGTTTCCATTATAGTTAAAAATTTGATTGTCATCTATTTCTATAATATGGTCACATACTCTATCTAAGAAGTAACGGTCGTGAGTTACCATTAAAAGAGTAGATTTTGTCTTGAAAAGAAATGCTTCTAACCATTCTATCATCTGCAGGTCGAGGTGATTGGTTGGCTCATCAAGAATAAGAATATCTGGTTCAGATATAATTACCTTAGCTAGTCCCACACGTTTTTTCTGTCCACCCGAAAGAGTACTTATCTTTTGTTTAAGGTTTTCAATTTTAAGGTTAGATAAAATTTGCTTTATCTTAGCCTCATAATCCCATGCTTTTAAAGAATCCATTTGGGCAAGAACATCGTCTAGGCCTTCTTGAATATCATTCTCCATCATATGTTCATACTGGCGAATAGCATTTAATTCTTTTGAATCAGCAGTAAATATCTCGTCTATAATACTGTTATTTTCATTTATTTTAGGTTGTTGCTCAAGATAACCTAATCTAAGGTCGTTTCTGAATATTACAGAGCCAGTTTCTGCAGAGTCTTTATTAGCAATTATATTTAGAAGAGAGGTTTTCCCTGTTCCATTAGGAGCGATAAGTGCTACTTTCTGTCCTTTGCCTATACCAAAAGAGATGTTCTCAAAAAGAACCTTCTCTCCGTAACTTTTACTTAAATCTTCTACCTGTAAATAACTTATCATATTCTGTGTTTATTTTGAGCATCAAAGATATAAAACATTTGTAGATTCTGTTGTAAACATTCAAGGCATATCGTAAGTACATTATTTTCTTATGGATTTTCTGTTTATATTGTGAAAAGACTAATAAAAGCTTAATATTGCATTAGATAATATAAAGAAGTATGACAATTAAAGAAAGATACGAGGGAATTATAGAGTGGTTTTCAGTAAATATGCCTGAGGCTGCATCTGAGTTAGAGTATACTACTCCATTTGAATTACTTGTTGCAGTTATTCTTTCTGCTCAATGTACAGATAAAAGGGTTAATATAGTAACTAAAACTCTTTTTAAAGAATTTCCTACAGCAGTTGAAATGTCTAAGGCTAGTGTTGATGATATCTTTGAAGAGATAAAATCGGTTACTTTTCCAAATAATAAGGCTAAGCATCTTTCTAAGATGGCTAAATTGCTTATTTCTGACTATAATGGTGATGTGCCTAAGGATATAGACGAAATGCAGAAACTTCCTGGTGTTGGTAGAAAAACTGCTAATGTGATTGCTGTTGTTGTTTTTGATATTCCTGCTATGCCTGTTGATACTCATGTTTTTAGAGTGTCTGCTAGAATTGGTTTGGTGAAGAATGCAAAGACTCCTTTAGATACAGAAACACAGTTGGTGAAACATTTCCCTAAAGAGCTTTTAGCTATTGCTCATCATTGGATAATTCTTCATGGCAGATATGTTTGTAAGGCTAGGAAACCTATGTGTGATACTTGTGGCATTTCTAAATATTGTGCTTTCTTTAATAAAAAGAAGTAGTTGTTTTTATTATCTTTTTTAAAATATATATTTGCATACAAAATAAATAGATAAGATGAGTAGTTGCGCTAATACAAGAAGAAAACCTGAATGGTTAAAGATAAAGCTACCAATGGGAGATTTAGCCATTGGAGTGAATAATTTGATTAAAGAGAATAACTTACATACTATTTGCACCTCTGGCATGTGTCCTAATCAGGCTGAATGTTGGGGATGTGGTACTGCTACTTTTATGATAGGTGGAGATATATGTACTCGTGGATGTAGATTCTGTAATGTAAAGACTGGTGTACCTGAGGAACTTGATATTAAAGAACCTAAGAGTATAGCACAATCTATAAAAATATTAAAAGTTAAGCATGCTGTTTTAACTTCAGTTGATAGAGATGATCTTGTTGATGGTGGTGCTGCACATTGGGCTAAAACTATTCGTGAGATTAAGAAAGTAAATACCTCTGTTACTATGGAAGTACTTATTCCGGATTTTAATGGTGATACAAAATTAGTTGATAAGGTTATTAATGAGATGCCTGAGGTGATTTCTCATAACATGGAGACGACTCGTCGTTTAACTCCATCTATAAGATCTAAGGCAACCTATGACACAAGTCTAAAGGTGCTTAAACATATTGCTGATGCAGGGATTACTGCTAAATCGGGTATTATGCTTGGTTTAGGTGAGACTAAGGAAGAAATACTTCAAGTAATGGACGATTTATTAGCTGTTGGTGTTCAGGTAATGACTTTAGGCCAATATCTACAACCAACAAAAAATAATGTGGAAGTAGAAGAATATGTGACTCCTGAACAGTTTAAAGAATACGAAAAGATTGGTATGGAGAAAGGTTTTGCTGTTGTTGAGTCTGGACCACTAGTTCGTTCTTCTTATCATGCAGAACGTCATGTTTTAGATAATTAATTATGGAAGCAAAATTTAAAGATTTAGGTGTTTTTGAATATCAGAAAGCATGGGATTTACAAGAAGATTTGTTTCGCACTTCTGTTAAGATGAGAGGTGCTGGGGAAGAGAATATTCCTAACTATCTTTTTTTTGTTGAGCATCCTAATGTTTACACTCTTGGTAAGAGTGGACACGAGCAGAATTTACTTATTAACATTATACAGTTACAGGCTAAAGATGCTACTTTTATTCCTACTAATAGAGGTGGGGATATTACTTATCATGGACCTGGACAAATTGTTGGTTATCCTATATTTGACATTCTTACTATTAATATGGGTGTTAAAGAATATATAGATAATCTAGAAGAGGCTATTATTAAAACTATTGCTGAATACGGAATTGTGGGTACTCGTCTTGAGGGATCTACAGGTGTATGGCTTGATGTGGATAAACCTGGTTTAACTAGAAAGATATGTGCTATAGGGGTTAAGTGTTCTAGACATATTACTATGCATGGTTTTGCTCTTAATGTGAATACTAATCTTGATTATTTTAATTATATTAATCCTTGTGGTTTTGTTGATAAGGGAGTAACTTCTATAGAGAAAGAACTTGGCAAGACTGTTGATTTTGAGGAGTGTAAGCTTATCTGTAAATCTAAACTTGCTGAAGTATTCAATATCGAATATGAAATTTGAATATATAAATAAAGATATTTCTTGGCTTTCTTTTAATAAGAGGGTGCTAGATGAGGCTGCTGATGGCAGCCTTTCTCTTTATGAACGTTTGCGATTTGTTGCTATTTATTCTAATAATCTTGATGAGTTTTATCATTTTAAGGTTTTTCCGTATATTCGAAAGTCTAGTCCTATTGCCCCTCAAATAAGGGAGATAGTGCTTAGACAGCAGGATTACTATATTTCATTGTTTAATAAATTAGTCTTTGAACAGACTTGTTCTGATTCTTTGCATTTTATTAAAAGTTTTACTGATAATCAGCTGGTTTTTGTTTCTTCTTATTTTAAAAAAGAACTTCTAGACAAGCTTCGATTATTTGAGTTTTCCTCATTAGATGATTTTCTTTTAAAGGATAATTTTATTTATTTTATTATCAAGTATAAAAAGTTTGATTCTTTAAATGAAGAGTTTGCTTTTATTGAGCTTCCTAAGAATATATTTGAATCTTTTATTTCTATTCAAGATAATGAAATAGCTTTTGTAGAAGATATCATTAAAGCTAATATTCATATACTATTTCCTCTTTGTACTATAGAGGGAGTTTATTCTTTTAAGGTCATACGTCACTTAAATATTAAAGCAAGAGGAGAGGGATCTTCTATCGATTTAGTCACAAAAGGACTTGAGAATAGAAAGATAGCTGGTGTTTCTGCTCTTTTCTATGATGAAGATATGCCTGAGGATTGCATGTCTGTTTTAGCTAATAATTTTGAACTCTCTAGAGATGTTTTTATAAAGAGTTCTTCATATCTTCGTTTTTCTGATCTATTATCTTCTTTTAAAGTAAGAAATCCTACCCCACATTGTAAACATTCTTTTATAGAAGAACATTCATCTGTTATAAAGGCTGTAGAGAAGAAGGATTTGCTTTTGCATTTTCCATATCATTCTTTTGATTATTTTATTCAATTATTACGTGAAATTATAGAGGATAAATCTGTTTGTAGAATTTCTATTACATGGTATAGAGTTTCTGTAAATACTCTTCTTGTGGATATACTTATTGCTGCTGTTGCTAATAATATTGAAGTTGTTGTGGTGATGGAGTTGAAGGCGAAGATGGAAGAGGAAAAGAATATTGCTTTTGCTAAGAAAATGTCGGCTGCAGGTATCAAAATCCTTTATACAAATATAGAGATGAAGGTTCACTGTAAAATGATGCTTATTAATAGAAAAGAAAATTCTGATATTTCTTATTTAAGTACTGGTAATTTTAATGAACAGACTGCTAAGATTTATACTGATCATGCTTTTATTTCTTCATCCTCTGAGATTACCAAAGAGGTGAATGTTTTGTTTAAAGAAATAAGAGAAGGTGATATTAATTACCCTTTTGAAAAGCTTTTTATTTCTCCCCTTAATTTAAGAGTCTCTTTGTGTGCGAAAATACAAAGAGAGATTTTACATGCAAGGGCTGGACGTGATGCTTCTCTTATTTTTAAAATGAATGGTTTGCAAGATAGGAGAATGATAGATCTTTTATATGAGGCTAGTTTGGCTGGTGTTAAGATTAAACTTATGGTTAGAGGTATGTGCCGTATATTGACTGATAAACCTTTTAGTAAAAATATTTTTCTATATAGGTTGGTTGATAAGTATCTTGAACATGGACGAATTTATTACTTCCAAAACGATGGAGATACTGAATTGTTTATGGGGTCTGCTGATTTAATGACTAAGAAGTTAGATAAGAGAGTAGAGCTTGTCTTTCCTGTTGAAGATGAAGAGCTTAAACTAGAAACAAAGGGGATGCTTGATATTCTATTTTCTGATAATCAGAAATTATCTCTTCATGTGATAGACCGTGCGTGCGGTTTTACTTCTTCTAATACTGAACCAATAAGAGCTCAAGAAGATTTGTTTAAGTATTTGAGTTCTGAATATTAACCCCTATGGCTTATATCAGAAAGTAGTTTCTCGTTTAGTACTTTTATGTTTTTATCTTTTACAGAGATTATTCCATCTTTATTGAATTTGGTAAACGTGTGAATAACGCTTTCTCTAGAATAACCTATCATTTCTGATATTTCCACTCGTGAAAAGGGTATAGTGAATTCATTTGAATTGAAGATCTTTATATAGCGAAGAATAAAAGAAGCTAAACTGCCTTCTATATTTTTGCTTCTATACATTAATATACGATTTATTACTTTCTCACTTATCATAGATATTGTTTTTGTTATCTCTAATGCAAAGAAACCATTGGTTGTCATTAGTTGTTTGAATGCATTGATATCTATCATTAATATTTGTGAATCTTGAACTGACACTGCTGTAAATTGGTTGATATTACCATTGAAAGCATATTGTATGCCTATAAAACGGTTTGTAGGTACAATTCTTACTGTACTATTCGTTTCGTTAACTTCTATGTTTATTTTAGAAAGTCCCTTTATTACATAGCATATGTGTGTGATAAAACTTCCTTGTTTAATAATGTTTTCACCTTTCTTGAAAGAAAGTATTGTACTGTTCTTTGCTATGCTTTCAAAATCCATATTTGATAAGGTTTCAAAGCATTCGTGTTGTAAAATATCTCTAATGTTTTCTATCTTCATGTTCAAATTGACGTTAGTTGCGTTTAGTCATTCTTTCTAAGTAGTGAAAAATATCACTATTGATTTGCGTGGGTAAATATATCTTCAATTTTATTAATTAGCAAATTAAACTTCTAATTGTGCTTATATTCAGATGAATGACTTGTTTTTGTGTAGTTTGTTCTATATCAGAGATTCTTAAAATATAGTGAAATATCTTACTATTAACTAGTGTATCCTATTTTTATATAGAGATAGATTTCTCACCGAAATAAACACATAGTTATCCGATATAGTATATACTTTAGCAATAGAGAATTTGGTAATAGAGATATACAAAGATATAGTGTTTGATTAATTAAAAAATGGTTGTTTTGGTGAAGATCAAGATGGCCATTTTTTGTTATTTGTGGAAGTTGGGATTTATAGATGTATTTGTATTAAAATTATTTTATCTAACAATATAGTGTCTTGTTGCGTACAAGCATGAGATAACTGTTAGAAAAATGTTTTTTTGATATAACTACTTAATATATAAAGTGAGTATGAATAAATATATATAGACTATGTTTTGGATTGAATTTTTGATTGTCTTAATGGCAATTTTTATTGGTGCAAGAATCGGTGGAGTTGGATTAGGAGTTATGGGAGGAGTTGGTCTCGCTATATTAACATTCGGATTCGGTCTTCAACCTACATCACCTCCTATTGATGTAATGTTAATGATTGTTGCTGTTATTACTGCAGCTGCAGCTATGCAAGCTGCTGGTGGTTTAGATTATCTTGTGGCTTTGGCTGAAAAGATGCTAAGAAAACACCCTGATAGGATCACTTTCTTGGCTCCTATTGTAACTTATCTTTTTACTTTTGTTGCTGGAACTGGTCACGTTTCTTATTCTGTGCTTCCTGTTATTTCAGAGGTTGCATTAGAAACAGGTATTAGACCTGAACGTCCTTTATCTATATCTGTTATTGCTTCTCAACAAGCAATTACTGCTAGTCCCATTTCTGCAGCAACAGTAGCTTTGCTTGGAATGCTTTCTCCTATGGGTTATCAATTAGTTGATATTCTGATGATAAGTATACCAGCCACTATTACAGGTGTTCTTGTTGGTGCTTTCTTTGCTAATAAAATGGGAAAAGAACTAGAAAAAGATCCTGAGTATATTAAGAGGTTAGAAGCAGGTGATCTTGATAAACCTCATTCATTAGATATTAAGAAAGAAGTACCTTTTACTTCTAAATTATCTGTATATCTTTTTGTTCTAGGTGCTTTGGCTATTGTCATATTTGGTTCGTTTTCATCTTTACGTCCAGAATGGATAGTTGGTGGTTCAACTATTAAATTGGGCATGCCTGAAACTATAGAAATAATAATGATGGTAGTTGCAGCCTTAATATTGATATTCTCTAAGGTTAATATAGATAAAGTTGCTAAAGGAAATGTTTTTCAGGCTGGTATGCAGGCTGTTATTGCAATTTTTGGTATTGCTTGGATGGGAGATACTTTTTTCTCTGCTAATATGGAATTCTTAGGTGGTTCGATAAAAGAGATAGTTACTGATATGCCTTGGTTGTTTGCTTTTGCTTTATTCGTGTTGTCTATATTGTTATATAGTCAGGCTGCTACTGTAAGAGCCCTTATGCCTCTTGGTATTGCTCTTGGTTTACCTGCTCCTGCACTTATTGCGATGTTCCCTGCTGTTAATGGTTATTTCTTCATTCCTAATTATCCAACTATTGTTGCTGCGATTAATTTTGATAGAACAGGAACAACTAGAATTGGTAAATATCTTCTGAATCATAGTTTTATGATTCCTGGTCTTGTAGCTACTGTTGTGGCTATATCCTGCGGTTTCTTAATCGCTAGTTTCGTATAATACACTAATAATAATTATAACTAAACAAACTGTTATTTCTTTACGTATATTTATATATAAATTGTAAAGATTAACATTAAATTAATTAAAAATGATTAGAAAAATCTTATTGGTGATGTCTATTGTTGCTCTAGGAGCCATGACATCTTTACAAGCACAAAATCTACCTAAGGTTACAATTATTGCAACTGGTGGAACTATAGCTGGTTCTGGAACTTCTAAAATCCAGACAAATTACACAGCAGGTGTTGTTACTATTGATAAATTGATTAACGCTGTTCCAGAGGTAATGAAACTTGCTGAGATTAAAGGTGTTCAGATTTCAAGTATTGGTTCTCAAGACATGAATGATGTTGTATGGTTGAAATTAGCTAAAAAGATCAACAAATTATTCGCTTCTGATGACTGTGATGGAGTTGTTATTACTCACGGTACTGATACTATGGAGGAAACTGCTTATTTTCTTTCTCTAGTTATAAAAAGTAAAAAGCCTGTTATTTTAGTTGGTTCTATGCGTCCAGGTTCTGCAATGTCTGCTGATGGTCCAATGAACTTATATAATGCAGTTGCTTTAGCAGCTAATAAAGATGCTGTTGGTAGAGGTGTAATGGTTTCTATGAATGATCTTATATTAGGTGCTGATGATGTAACTAAATCTAACACAACTAATGTTGCTACATTTGTTTGTCCTAACTGGGGACCATTAGGTTATATGCATAATGGAATTCCTACATTTAGAAGAGAAACTAGTGTTAAGCATACGTATAAGTCAGAGTTTGACATTATGAAATTAAAGAAACTTCCTAAGGTTGATATTATTTACTCATATTCAAATGTAAACTCTGTTATTGTTGACGCTCTTGTTAAAGATGGTGCTAAAGGTCTTGTTCACGCAGGAGTTGGTAACGGTAATATTTATAAAACTGTTTTTCCAAAGTTAATTAAGGCACAAAAAAGAGGTGTTCAAGTTGTTAGATCATCTAGAGTTTATTCAGGTTCTACAACTTTAGATGCTGAGGTTGATGATGCTAAATTTAATTTTGTTGCTTCTTTATATAAGAATCCACAAAAATCTAGAATCTTATTAATGCTTGCATTAACTAAGACTAATGATTATAAAGAAATTCAAAGAATGTTTTACGAGTACTAGTATAAGATAAATTGATTAAAGCCTCTCTCTTTTCCCCAAAATTGGGAGGCATTTTTAAACTTAAAACAAATAGTATGAAAAATTTCAGAATATTATCGTCTGTACTTCTATGT
>JBATVL010000017.1:0-2771 GCA_049671745.1 Marinifilaceae bacterium | reverse complement strand
ACTCCGTGCTCATACTTAATTGGTTTTCGTGCAGAAATCTGTATTTCCTCAAGCATTAATTTCTTTAATACGATATTGCCTAGATTCTTAGAATCATCATCCATGTCTACCCGAATAGAGAAATCTTGATAGCTCATATTTGACACACATAAAAGGAAACTTTTTTGCTTAATATTTTTAAGTTTAAAACGACTATCAACAAAAAAATCTCCTACAGGTAATATGCTATCTTCTACAGTTTTTAGGTATACCGAATTACCATTTATAACATTGCCCGACTTATCAATTATCTTTCCTGATACAGAGTATTGTGCAAAACCTAAACTTGTTAGAAATACTAGAAATATGCTTATAATTATCTTCATAATAGATTTATTAATAATTTTCTATTTTTTGTATCAATTGCTTATTCGTATTTTATGGAATCAATAGGGTTATTTAAAGATGCTCTAATAGACTTATAACTTATAGTTGCAATAACAACAAATCCCAAAAAGAAAAAACAAACAACAAATACCCAGAGAGAGAGAGGTGTTTTATATACAAAATTCTCTAACCATACCGATAGTCCGTAATAAGATACAGGAATAGCAACAAGAGCAGCAATAAGAAGATATTTAGCAAATTCCTTATTAATCATTATAAGAATATCCTTAGTGGTTGCACCGTTAATCTTACGGATACCAATCTCTTTAATCTTCTGCATTAATAATAACATTGTAAGTCCAAGTAAACCTAGTAGAGATATAAATAATGCAATTATTGTAACAGTAGATATTATATTTTTTATTCTTTCTTCTCCCCTATATCTTTCTTCAATACTATCATCAAGAAATGAGTATTTCATATCTCTTTTTCCATCAAACTCCTGCCAAATATTTTTAATTTCACTTATACTAGAATTTAGTTCATCTGCTTTTATACTAATTAAATAATAGTTACAAAACTCTAAAGGTCCATTTATTAAGACAAGAGGAGGAGTCGAATATTTCATAGAGCTAAAGTGGAAATCTTTTACAAGGCCTACAATATTCATATTTTTTTCCCTCATATATATTGACATCCCAACTGGATTCTCAACACCTAATCTTTCAGCAAAAACCTCATTAACTAATATAGAAGAAGTCGTTTTCTGATTATCTGTTTCATTAATATTTCTACCATAAAGTAGATCTATATTCATTGTTTGAATGAAATTAGTATCAATTTGTATCGTTTGTGAATTTAATTCTAATGAATCGTATTTACATACTACAGGAACAGCACCACTAGTTAAATCTACTGTTGTAATACTTACATCTTTTATCCCATTTAAACTAAGTAACCTATTTTTAAAAGCCGATCTACTAACTATGGGAAAATCAGCAGGAATATCCACAGTTATAACATTTTCAGTATTAAAACCCACATCTTGACTCTTCATATCTTTTATCTGTTTATTAATAAAAATAGAAGTAATAATAAGAATTAGAGAAAGACTAAATTGAATAAGTATGAACGATTTAGCTACACCAAGTTTTGCACCCATCTTAGAGTTATTACGAAAGATACTTACTGGCTTTTGCTTAGATATATATATAGCAGGAATACTAATAACACATACAATAATTACAAATACAAAAATTAAAAATAGATATGCTTTCAAATCAGTATACAGGTTAAAATCAAGATTATAACCAATTAGATCATTAAATAATGGAAGAGATAATTCACTAATTACAACAGATAATAGAATAGAGATAATTACAGTAATACTAGATTCAGTTATAAATTGATAAATCAATCTACTTCTCTTGCTACCAAATACTTTTTTAACAGCAATCTCCTTAAATCTTTTTATCGAAAGCCCTATAGAAAGCATAATATAGTTTATACAGGCAAGAAGAAGTACTATGAGAGAAATATATTTAAGAATAGATATACGTTTATTATCTCCTTTTGCATAGTATTCATTATATAATGGTCTATCAGATAAATAGATATCATTAATATTAACTAACTCAGTACTGATATTCTTAACATCTTCTTCCAAATATCCACTTTTTACAAATTCTTTAAATATATCATCATATATAGTTTTTGTTAAAAAGTCACTCTTTTTCTCAAAGGCTATTTTATCTTCCTTATGTTTAAGTTTTAAAAATATAATTGCACTTCCAAAATTCCTATTATAACTAAAATATTTAGAGTGAATATGATTAGCAGTCATATCGAACTGCAAACTTGAATTCTTAGGAAGCGGCTTAAGAACACCAACTATTGTTAAATTAATATATGATTTCTTTGAGAACTGTATACTCCTACCTATAAGTTTTGAATAGTCACTAAAAGAATTGGCCTTTAATAATTTATCTGCAAACTCTTTACTAATAACAGTACTATTTATATCATCTGCGGATGTACATCTTCTTCCAACAATTGTTTCAAAAGAAAACATTTTAAAGAAAGATGAATCTATAAAAGCAATCTTTTGTTGAAATCTTTTATTATCATATTTCAACCAATCAATCCATGTATGATAAGCTGTTGCATCTTCAACCTCAGGCATATCTCTTTTAAGAACATCTACGCTTGATCTCTTTTGATATGCGTTATAAAGTGTACCATATTTAATGTAGTTCGTTTTATGTACTAATTCAAATATTCTATCTCCATCCTTATGGAAATCATCATGTGAATATTCAAAAGAAATAAATAGATAAGAAAGTAAGCATATAGCTATACTTATTGAAAGACCAAAAATATTTATGGCAGATAAACCTTTATTCTTG
>JBATVL010000016.1:0-33911 GCA_049671745.1 Marinifilaceae bacterium | reverse complement strand
AGATTAACCGAATAAGAAAATAATTTTTTAAAGAATGATATTACCAATTTACGTTTATGGTCATCCTGTCTTGAGAAAAATAGCTCAAGATATAGATAAAGACTACGAGGGATTAGAGAAATTACTTAAAGACATGTGGCAAACTATGTACGAGACTGACGGAGTTGGTCTGGCGGCACCACAGATAGGCAAAAGCATTAGACTTTTTGTTATTGATGCTGATCCATTTCAAGACATAGATCCGAAAGCTGAAGGTTTCAAACGTACTTTCATTAATGCAGAAATTACTGAAAGAGGCGGTGAAGCTTGGGTCATGAACGAGGGTTGTTTAAGCATTCCTCTTATTCATGAAGACGTTAAAAGAGAGGAAACAATTCACATTAAATACTATGATGAGAATTGGGAACTTCATGAAGAAGACTTCAATGGACATCTTGCTAGAGTTATTCAACACGAATATGATCATCTAGAAGGTAAGATGTTTATAGACCATATTTCTGGTCTTAAAAAGAGATTATTAAAAGGGAAATTAGCTCAGATTTCTAAAGGGAAATCTAGATGTGGCTATAGAGTTGTTGCTCCTAAATAATAAATAAAAGCATCTTTACTTTATTTTGAGAAGACTAGTTCTTTTCTTAAATTTGATACAAATAAAGTAAAGATGTTTTCTTCTTTTCTATCTAAAAATATTTTTCTTGCAAGGATTCTACCTTTTCTTGCGCTGGGAATCACACTAGCTTTTTCATTCCCTCTAGACTTACTTACCTCCTGTCTTATCATACTGTTGATTGCATTTATAATCTTTGTTTTTACTAAGGAAGGAATATTTGTATCTATATTTTTTACTCTTTTGGGTTTCTTTATCACTCAAGATAAACTAAATACACATAGCATAAAACCCAATAACGAAGAGAATATTTACTCTGCCACCATTATATCAACTATTAAAGAGGGAGAGAAATTTAAGACTTTTCAGATAGAAACAGATAAGGGATTTAGAGCTAATATCTTTAAGAAACAGGATAGTATAAAATACTTTAGAGGTGACAAAATTTTGATTGCTGCTGATTTTAAAAGAATAGAGAATTATTCAAATTTCGATTATAAGAGATACATGAAAACTCTATACTGTGAGTATTACGCTTACTCTGATACTCTTATGGTTTTGTCTCATAACAACTTCAAGAATCCCATTCTTAAATATTCCAACATATTACACAAGAAGCTAAAGGAGCGTATAAAAAACTCTTCCTTGGAGGATGAAAATGCGAGTTTCCTTACAGCTCTATTAATTGGAGAAAGAAAAGGCATAAGTTCTGATTTAAAACAGAAATATATTAATGTTGGACTTATTCATATTCTTGCTATTTCGGGTTTGCATATTGGTATTATCTTTCTGATTATACGTTTATTCCTTTTAAAAGTATTAAGAATTAGAGAAAGGTCTCTGCCTTTCCTACTTATTTCACTTCTAAGCCTATGGATTTATGCTTTTATATGTTTCATGCCATCTTCTGTATTTCGTGCCTGTATGATCATTAGTCTTGTTCTTATAGCCAAATTTTCAAAAAGAAAACCCTGTATATATAACCTTATTGGTGCAACTGCATTTATTATCTTGTTAATAGATCCGGCTGCTTTGTTTCGCGCCGGTTTTCAATTATCGTTTTCAGCATATACTTCCATTATTTACTTCTACCCCAAGATAAAGAATCTATGGAAACCACAAAAAATGTTTAATTTAAAGATATGGGAGATTTTTTGTATTTCTTTATCTGCTCAGATTGGAACAAATCCTTTAGTGGCTCTACACTTCGGACAGATTGCTAACTACTCTATTATTTCTAATTTGCTTATAACATTTTTTATTCCAATAATAATTTATAGTAGTCTATTATGGCTTATTATTCCTATAAATATTCTCACTCAATTTTTAAATACTTTAATAGCAACAATAAATTCTATAATTTCTCTTCTTTCTAAGCTTCCACACACTCTTACTTATACAAATATGAATATTACAGAAACAATTTTAATTTATTGTTTCATATTATCTACTTTCTGCATGATATGGTATAAAAAAAAGAAATTAATATGGCTTTCTTTATCCTCTATTATTTTGTTTAATCTATTAATATCCATTGAAAGCTTAATGGGCTGATTGATAAAAAAAAGAGAGCGTGAATTAGCACAAATTGAAAATAATAACTTAATTTGCCTTCTTAAACTCAAAACGAAATTAATTAAGCAAAGATAGACATGGATATAGTAATTGCAGGAGCTGGAGCTGTGGGAACTCACTTAGCAAAAATGTTAAGTACGCAAGAACACAACATTATCTTAATCGATAGCGATGAGGAGAAGATTGCTGAAATTGAAAACCAAATAGATATTCTTACTATTATGGGATCTTGTTCATCAGTATCTGATCTTCTTGATGCCAAAGTAAATAAAGCCGACTTATATATTGCTGTTACACAAACAGAGGAAATAAATATAACTTCATCTATTCTTGCTCGTAAACTTGGGGCAAAAAAGACTATTGCAAGAATAGATAATAAAGAATATCTTGAGAAAGATAATGCTCAACATTGGAAGGAAATGGGGGTAGATTATATGATTTATCCTGAGACCCTTGCCGCTGAAGAGGTGATAGCTTCTCTTAAATTAACAGGTACAAGACAACTGCATGAATTCTCTGACGGAAAGATTGTGTTGTATGGTATTAAATTATGGAAAAACGCTAAGATTCTTGATTATTCTCTTGAAGAGGCTACCTCTAAATTTAATATGAAGGATACACGAATAGTGGCTATTAATAGAGATAATAATACTATTATTCCTCACGGAAAAAATGTTTTTAAATATGGTGATCTAATCTTTGTTATAACTAAACCAGATGGGGTTGATAACATGCTTGATCTTTGTGGAAAAGAAAGAATAGAAATTAAAAATGTCATTATTGTAGGTGGATCTCGTATTGCTAAAAGAACAGCACAAGCACTTGAAAAACACTATAATGTGAAACTTTTTGAGACGGATAGGGAGAAGTGTAATAAGCTTAATGATTATCTTGAAAACACATTAATTATTAATGGTGATGGTACTAATCTTTCACTATTAAAAGAAGAAGATATAGAATCTACGGATGCTTTCTTGAGTCTTACTGGTAATTCAGAAACTAATATTCTTGCCTGTCTTTTAGCTAAGAAATTTGGCGTTAAAAAAACTGTAGCTGAGGTTGAACATATAGATTTTATAGATCTTGCTTCTAATCTTGGAATAGGTACTCTTATTAATAAAAAAATGATTGCCGCAAGTTATATTTATCGTCATACTATGACAAGTAAAGTTGAACAATTTAAATGTCTTACGACTTCAGAGGCTGAGGTTTTTGAACTTACAGCTCAGAAGAACTCTAAAATAACTAAGAAGAAAATTAAAGATTTAAATCTTCCTAAAGAAGCCAATATTGGTGGTATAATTAGAGGGGATGAGACTATTATTGCTGGTGGTGAAGATCAGGTAATGCCTGGTGATAAAGTTGTTGTTTTTACTCTTCCTGCGGCTATTAGAAAACTTGAAAAATACTTTATTTAATAGGTATGAATAATAAAAAAATAGTCATCAATATACTTGGAAAACTAATGTTTTTTGAGAGTTTCTTTATGCTAGCTGCTCTTCTTGTATGTCTTATATACAAGGAGGATGATGCTATGGCATTCTTATATTCTTTTGGAATAACCTTTGCTGGAGCTGCTTTTCTTACTTTAGGATCTTTTAAAAAGAAACCTGACTTAAGAAAACATGAGGGATATATTATTGTGAGTTTAGTGTGGGTAGTCTTTTCCATGTTTGGATCTCTACCCTATATTTTCTCTAATGCTATACCTGATCCATCTGGAGCATTCTTTGAAACAATGTCTGGTTTTACAACCACAGGTTCAAGTGTTCTTAATAATATAGAGGAATTATCTCACGGTATCCTTTTTTGGAGATCTCTTACTCAGTGGCTTGGTGGCATGGGTATTATAGTACTTTTCTTGGCTATTCTTCCTAAATTAGGAATAGGCGGTAGAGAACTTTTTATTGCTGAGGTTCCTGGTCCTGCACCAGATAAACTGACTCCTAGTATTGCTGCTACAGCACGTAAACTATGGGGCTTATATATAATTTTTACTCTTATTGAAGCAATACTACTTTATATAGGTGGTATGAACTTCTTTGATTCTATAAATCATGCATTTACAACTATGGCTACTGGTGGGTATTCTACCAAACAGGCTAGTATTGCATATTATGATTCTGCTTTTATTCAGTATATAATCATTCTTTTTATGCTTATTGCTGGTACTAACTTTAGTCTCTCTTATGCGGCTATTATGGGAAAACCTCAGAAGTTATTCAGGGATGAGGAATTCAGATTCTATTGCATTATTATAACAGTTGTTTCTGTTCTTATCTCTCTTGGTTTATACTTTGAGGGATCGGCCTTAGAACAATCTATAAGAGATTCTTTATTTACTGTGGTATCTATTATTACTACAACAGGATTTGCTACAGCAGACTACGAGTTATGGTCTCCATTCCTTAAGATGCTTGTTCTTTTCCTTATGTTTGTAGGTGGATCGGCTGGATCGACTGGTGGTGGTATAAAAGTAGTACGTATTCTTATCTTAATAAAGAATAGTTATCACGAGCTTAAGCGTTTAATACACCCTAATGCAGTTATTAATGTGAAATATAACAAGCGTAGAGTTCCTTCGAATATTGTTACTAATGTAATGGCATTCTTGATTCTTTATGTAGGAGTATTTTTAGTAGCAGTAATAGTAATGTCTATTTGTATGCCCGATCTTGATTCGGCTTTAAGTAGTGTTGCTACCACTCTTGGAAATATAGGACCTGGATTTGGAAATATTGGACCAACAGAGAATTTCGCCACATTGCCTGCATGGTCTAAATACTTCCTTTCTTTCTTAATGCTATTGGGAAGACTTGAATTGTTTACTGTATTAATATTGTTCACAAAAGCATTCTGGAAGAAGTAATCTTAATCTTCCAGTTCTGCTGTACCTTGGCGGATTATCTCATATTCATTCTCTGAACATTCTACTATTGTTGAGGCTGTATTGTTACCATATCCGCCATTCACTACTACGTCTACCTGATCTTTATACTTCTCGTATATAAGCTCTGGATCTGTTAGGTATTCGATTATGTCATCATTCTCTCTCAAGGATGTTGTTACTAATGGAAAGCCTAATTCTTCAGCTATAGCAATTGGAATATAGTGATCTGGTATACGTATACCTATAGTTTTTCTTTTTGATGAGAAAAGTTTTGGTAATTCGTTTGTTCCAGGTAATATGAAAGTAAATGAGCCTGGTAAGTTTCTTTTCATCATCTTAAAAAGAGAGTTTGAAACCTTAGCATATTTAGCAATATTACTTAATGAATCACAAATTATTGAGAACTGAGCTTTATCTGCTTTAATTCCTTTTAACTTAGCTATCTTATTCATAGCCTTTTGACTGTTAAGACTACATCCTATTGCATATACTGAATCTGTTGGAAAAATAATCACTCCATCTTTATTCAAGATTTCTGCTATCTTCAATAGATCTTTCTTGTTCGGATTATCTTGGTATAACTTTATTAACATTGTTATTTATTTTTTCTTACCATTAAAAGTATTCAAAGATACATTTTACAAATAAAAAATCGCTTTTGAATTCAATAATTAAATTATTGATTCCAAAAGCGACTATACCTTGAATAAAGATTTTTTATAAATTATTCTCTAAAAATATCTTTACTTTTCTATAAACATCTATAACCTCGTCACTCTTAGACATACTATCATAGATATTTTTTACATAGCCATGTTCATTTATAATCTTATATGATTGTTTGAAATTTATATCAAACACCCAAGCCATTTGCAGAAGTTTAAAATCTGCTAAGGTTTTAAGATATTTATATTCTGCTGATTTTTCTTTCATTAAAGATTCATAGATCTTCTTTGATATAGCAGGTTTATCAGGCAATTCTAGCTCTATAGTCTTGTCCTTATTGAATTTCATATCATTATAATAATCAGTAACTACTTTATATATATCAAGCTTGTCTGCATCGCGCAGTAACTTTATATAAAGGTCAGCTGTTTGATCGTCAGTATTTGGAGCTTCATACTTATTATGACTTTGTATAGCTAAAAGAATATTTTCTTGTTCTTTCTCTGTGAAAGATTTTAAAACATTTGCTTCTTTTATAATTTGAACCCCTAAAAGTGCATGATCTTCAGATTTATTATCTGAAAAAGTATTGTACTTTTTCAATTGCTCAAATCGACCTACATCGTGAAGTAATGCTAAACAAGATACTATTTCAGTATCTAATTCATTCAATTCTAAACTTAATGCAAGTTTTCTGATATTTGAAACAACCCTATAACTATGGTTTTTCTTCAAAAGGGCCTTATCATTGAAAACTGAGTCTTCAACTACATAAGAGCTTACATAAGCTTCAAACCAGTCATTTATTAAATCATATCTATCCATGCTTTCTTATCGTTATTAGCGCACAAAAGTACTTCTTTTCCGCTTAATATATGCATTTTCGAGTACGAAAAGCATACTTTTTTCATTATAAACTAATAAACCTAGGTAAACTCACTATATACTTTGACAAAGAAGGGATAAGTCTAAGCTTATCCCTTCTATAAAATATATCTAGGTATATAGTTATCTGATATTTTCAATAATATCTACTAGATGCTTCCAAAACATATCAACAGTTTTAATGTTTATTCTCTCATCTGGAGAGTGAACATCTCTTAAAGTAGGGCCAAAAGAAATCATATCCATTGATGGATATTTCTCTAAGAATAATCCACACTCAAGACCTGCATGAATAGAACGCACTACAGGCTCTTTATCAAATACTCTTTTATATGATTCAACTGCTGTTGCAAGTATAGCAGATTTTGGATTAGGAGCCCAACCAGGATAACCATCTGAATGAATAACAGAGAATCCAGCTAGAGATAATGAACTCTCTACCATTTGTGCTAAATTAAATTTCTCACTATCTACATCACTTCTTTGAGAAGTAATGATCTCTACAGTGTTTTCTCCTTTAAATTTAACAGATGCTAAATTTGTTGATGTTTCAACCATTCCTGGCATCTTAGAACTCATTGTAAATACACCATGAGGGCAAGCATATACAGCCGAGAATAATTTATCAGAATATTCCTTAACAAGAACCTCTGCAGGCACTTCCATACTCTCTAATTCAAACTTAATTCTTGGCTCTGTCATTTCCCATACTCTCTCCATCTCAGAGGCATAGATATTAAAGTCAACTCTTAATTGCTCCTTGAATTTTGATTCTATTAACACTATAGCGTTTGCCTCACGAGGAATAGCATTTCTTAAGTTTCCACCATCAAAAGATACTAGTCTTAAACCGTATTTCTTATTTGTTTCCCACAAGAAACGGTTAAGTATTTTATTTGAGTTTCCTCTTCCTTTATTTATTTCATCACCTGAGTGACCGCCTAAAAGACCTTTAACATCTATTCTTGCAGCAAACATATTTTCAGGAGTTGCCTCTTTTTCATATGTCATTGTTGCTATAGAATCTATACCACCTGCACAGCCTAAAAAGATCTCTCCTTCGTCCTCCGAATCAAGGTTTAATAGAATATTTCCACCTACAAACCCTGGCTGTAATGCAAATGCACCTGAAAGACCAGTTTCCTCATCTACTGTGAATAAACATTCTATTGGTCCATGAGCTATATCTGTAGCTGTAAGAAGAGCCATTTCTGCTGCCATTCCTATTCCATCATCAGCACCAAGAGTTGTTCCTGTAGCTTTTACCCATTCACCATCTACAACTGGCAAAATAGAATCGTTATCAAAATCATGCACTGTATCATTATTCTTCTCACATACCATATCCATATGTGATTGTAAAACTACAACAGGTACATTCTCTTTTCCTTTAGTTGCAGGCTTTTTGATTAAGACATTACCTATCTCATCTCTTTTTGTTTCTAAACCATGTTTTTCTCCAAAAGCTAATAAAAATTCAATTATCTTACCTTCTTTTTTTGATGGTCTTGGCACTTCACATATCTCTTCAAAAGCAGTCCAGACAGCCTTTGGTTCTAAATTATTTAAGATTCCCATTTCTAGTAATATTAATTATTTTACGTATTTTTTTTTGTATATAAACACAAATATAGAACTTTTTGAGGCTTACTAAGGTATATCGCAAATAAATTTCTTGTATATTTGTTCTATGCATATCAAATTGAAATATATAATATATACTCTTTTATTTATTAGTCTACTTGCCTGTAATAACACAGTTAAAAAGAAGACGAATAAAACTGAAACAAAGGTAGAAACCAAGAAGTATACTGTAATTAAAGCCAACAAGAGCATTCATAATTTTGGCAAGATTAAAGAAGGAGAAATCCTTGCTACAAATTTTTATATAGAAAATACAGGAGTTAATAATCTTATTATTAATAAAATCGAAACTAGTTGTGGTTGTACTGCAGTAAAATGGAACAAAGAACCTCTTTCTCCTGGAAAGAAAACAAAAATAGAAATTGAATTTAACTCTTCGGGAAGATTTGGAAAACAATACAAAGTAATTAGTATATTTGCCAATGTGCCGAATAAAGTATATGAATTAATAATTACGGCAGAAGTTAATTAATAATAATATAAAATTTAAAACAATGATTAAGAGTTTATTTATTGCACTGCAAGCTCAAGGAGGATTTGATATTAAAAGTGTCGGTATGTTAGTTGCTATGGCTGCTGTCTTTTATTTCTTTATGATTCGCCCTCAAATGAAGAAACAAAAAGAATTAGCTAATTTTAGAGCTGAACTTAAAAAAGGAGATAAGATTATTACTACTGGTGGTGTATATGGTAAAATAGCTGAAATGGCTGAGACTACTATTACTCTTGAAGTACAAGATGGTTCAAAAATGAAAGTTGACAAATCAGCTATCGTTAAAGATATGACTGACGCTGCAAAATAATATTTTAACATAGTAAGTGTATAGAGCTTATAAACTCTATATGCTTATTTTTTTTATCTATATCATATTGGAAAAATTAACTAATATACTTAGTCGACTTATCTCTATTAAGAAAAACAATGAATCAAATAAGAAGATAGCTCGCTACCTTATATTTGTTCTGTTTGCTACTGTCTTTTGGTTTCTAAATGCTCTTAGTAAAGATTATACTACAACGGTTAGCTATCCTGTTAACTATGTTGGTTTTCCAAGCGATAAGGTTTTAATAAAGGACCTACCTGAAGAATTATCTATGGATGTTAAAGGTTATGGATTTGCTCTTCTTAGATATAAAGTAAGCACTGCTTTCTTACCAATTACATTCAATATCAATTCCTATACCGATAATAAATTAGTTAAAAACAATATACTTAACTACACAATTATTACTAATAACATTAAGAATAAGATATCTAAGAAATTGAGTAAAGATATCCAAATTATTAAGATTTCTCCTGATACTATAGGACTGCATTTCTCTAAAATAATAAAAAAGAAAGTCCCTATTAAAGCTGCTGTCAATATTACATTTGCTAATCAATATGCTCAAAATGGACAAATAATTGTTTCTCCTGATTCTGTAGTGATTCATGCACCAAGTATAGTTATGGACACCATTAAGTTTGTTAAAACGAATCTAATCTATTTTGAAAATCTTAATAAGAGCATAAAAAGGAATATTTCTATACAAAAACAAGATGGCATAAAATATGAATTTTCAAGAACAGTTATAAATATTCCTGTAGATCAATTTATTGAGTGCACTAAGGAAGTAAGTATAGATATTACAAATATTCCTGAAAACATTAAACTGCGTCTTTTTCCTGATAAAATAAAAGTTAACTATAGAGTGGGCTTAAGTAATTTTAAAAAGATTACAGAAAAAGATTTTAGCATATCTGTAGATTTTAACGAATTAACCTCTGCATCTAATATTCTAAAGGTTAATCTAAAAGAATATCCTAGTAATATTACAAATATTAAGATTTCTCCTTCTAAGGTTGAATCTATTATTGAAAAAGAATAATTAATGATTAAGATTGCTATAACAGGTGGTATAGGAAGTGGCAAATCTACCATATGCAAAATTATTGAGACACTAAATTTTCCAGTTTATTACTCCGATAAAAGGGCGAAAGCTTTAATGAAAAATTCTATAACTATAATAGAAGCTCTTAAAGAACTATATGGTGAGGATATATACGTAAAAAAAGAGATAAACAGACGAAAACTGGCCTCTATTATCTTTAATTCAAAAGATGAACTTAGAACCGTTAATAAGATAATTCATCCTGAAGTTGAAAGAGATTTTATCAAATGGTCTAATTGCCAAAAGAGTGAAATTGTTTTTCAAGAATCGGCTATAGTTTTTGAATCCAAATCAGAGGAGCTTTTTGACTACATTATATGTGTGGTTGCAGATACAGACATGAAAATAGAGAGAGTCATAAAAAGAGAGAATACCAATAGAGAAGCTATTATAGAAAGAATAAACAATCAATTACCACAGACAGAGAAAGCAAATCTTTCAGATTTCGTTATAGAAAACTCAGAACAGCACTCTTTATTATATCAAGTAAATAAAATAATTTCTTCTATATAAAAAAGGCTACCCATATGGATAGCCTTCAATATATATTTTCTTTAGCTTAAGAAAAATATCCTTTCATGATACCTCTTTTAGCATTTCTAACGAACATTATAATTTCATCTCTTTCATTAGATGCTGTTAGTTCTGCCTCTATACGCTCTACTGCTTCATTATTGTTTAATCCTGTTTGGTAAAGGATTCTATAAACATCTTGAATTTGGCAAATACTTTCATTTGTATAACCTCTACGTCTTAAGCCTATGGAATTAACTCCAACATAAGACAAAGGCTCTCTAGCTGCTTTAACAAATGGAGGAACATCCTTTCTTACAAGTGAACCACCTGAAATCATAACATGTTTACCAATGTGTACAAATTGATGTACAGCAACTAAACCAGAAAGAATTGCAAAATCATCTATAACGACCTCTCCTGCAATCTGAGAAGCATTTCCAATAATACAATTGTTTCCAATAATAGAATCATGAGCTATGTGAGCATAAGCCATAATCAAACAATTATTGCCTACTTTAGTTACTCCTTTTGCTGCTGTTCCTCTATTTACTGTTACGCACTCTCTAAGAGTTGTATTATCTCCAATAACGCAAATAGTCTCTTCTCCTTGAAATTTAAGATCCTGAGGAATAGCTGAAATTACAGCTCCTGGAAAGATTCTACAATTTTTTCCTATTCTAGCACCTTCAAGTATTGTTACGTTTGAATAAATATGAGTTCCTTCTTCTATAACAACATTCTTATCTATTGTAACAAATGGTTCTATCACTACATTATCAGCTATCTTGGCTGAAGGATGAACATAAGCTAATGGTTGTTTCATCTATTAATATTTATTTCTGTCGAGCTGTCAAAACGACTTAGTTATTATCTATTTGAGTAATTTACGATGACAAAAATATAAAACATTATTTATTTCTAACTACTTGAGCCATAAATTCTGCTTCACTTACAAGTTTATTGCCACAATATGCCCTGCCTTTCATATGAGCTACACCCCTTCTCATTGGGCCAAGATACTCTAATTTAAACACTAAAGTGTCACCGGGAACAACTTTTCTTCTAAATTTAATTTTATCCTGTGTTAGGAAATATGTTGAATAATTCTCTGGATCTTCTACACTATTAAGAACTAACAAACCTCCACATTGAGCCATAGCCTCCACCTGTAATACTCCTGGCATTACAGGCTCATCAGGAAAATGTCCTACAAAGAAAGGTTCATTCATTGTAACATTTTTCACTCCAATAATAGAAGTTTCTGTTATTTCCATCACTTTGTCAACCAATAAAAATGGAGGACGATGAGGTAATAAAGTTTTTATCTTATTAACATCCATTACTGGCTCTGCGTAGATATCAATTTCTGGAGCTCTATCTTTATTAAAATGTTGTCTAATAATTTTTCTAGCTATCTTTGCAATGGCTGTATTTGCTTTATGTCCAGGTTTTGTTGCAATAATTCTACCTTTTATAAATTTACCACAAAGAGCTATATCACCCATTACGTCAAGTAATTTATGACGTGCAGGTTCGTTATCAAAACTTAAATCAAGATTATTTAACACACCTTGTTTAACCTCTATCTTATCATGATTGAAAAGCGAAGCTAATCGATCTAGCTCATCTTGAGCAACTTCTCTATCTACAATCACAATGGCATTTTCTAGATCACCACCTTTTATAAGGTTATTAGAATATAAGAATTCTAATTCTCTTAAAAACACAAATGTTCTACAAGGAGCTATTTCTTCAGAATAATTTACAGTCTTATCAAAAACTGCATATTGATTACTTAAATAAGGCGAATCGTAAGATATTAATACATTTACGCTAAAATCATCATCTGGTATAATAACAATTTCAGTTCCTGATTCTTCGTCTTTGTATGAAATTTTCTCTTTTACTACAAAATATTCTCTAATTTCTTCTTGCTCTTTTATACCTACTTTGTTGATTTGTTCAACATACAAACGAGCACTTCCGTCTAAAATTGGAAGCTCACATGAATTTAACTCTATTAAACAGTTATCTATTCCGCAACCATAAAGTGCTGAAAGTGCATGTTCTAAAGTATATATTTGAAGTTCTCCATTATCTAAACAGCTTGATCTATCAACAAATTTAACATAATCGGCAACAGCTGCAATTATAGGCTCTCCATCTAAATCAGTTCTTTTTATCTTATAACCGTGATTCTCGGCTGCCGGCTTAAAAGTTACAATTGAATCTACCCCCGTATGCAAACCTACTCCATAAAGAGTAAATGATTCATTTATAGTTCTTTGCTTAACACTCATAATTATTTTAACTTTAATTCTTCTATTTGTTTTTCTAATTGCGATATCTTCTTATTCAATTCTGGTAAACTTCGGTATAACACGTAAGATCTCTGGAAGTTTGAAATTTTGATTGCAGGCGACCCTTGAACTATAATATCTTCTGTTTTTATGCTTGAAGCTATTCCTGATTGAGCTGCAACCTTAACACCATTAGAGATATATAAATGACCAGCAATTCCAACCTGACCTCCAAACATACAATGTTCACCAATCTTAACACTTCCTGCGATACCTGTTTGGGCAGCAACAACAGTATTTTTGCCTATTTCAACATTATGTGCAATCTGAACTAAGTTGTCTATTTTTACACCTTTTCTAATGAAAGTAGAACCCATAGTGGCTCTATCAATACATGAATTGGCTCCTATTTCTACATTATCTTCTAAAACAACATTTCCTATCTGAGGTACTTTCTTATAATCATTATCTCCACTAGGGGCAAAACCAAAACCATCAGCTCCTATCACAGAACCTGCATGTACTGTGCAATTCTTTCCTAGTTTACAAGATTCATAGATCTTAACTCCAGAAAAAATTATTGAATTGTCGTTTATTGTTACATTGTCACCAATATAAGCATGAGGATAGATTTTAACATTATCACCTATTGTGACATTGCTTCCTATATATGCAAAAGCTCCTATATATGGTTCCTTTCCAATTTTAGATGACTTACTTATAAAAGAAGGTTCTTCAATACCAGTTGGTTTAGGCTTCATGTCATCATACATTTGAAGTAGTGAAGCTACTGCTTGGTATGCATCATCTACTTTTATCATTGTAGCTTGTACGGGCTTAGTTGGATTGAATGTTCTATTCACCAATACAATACTTGCTTTAGTATCATATATATAATGTTCATACTTAGCATTTGCTAAAAAAGCCAAAGTTTCTGGCTTACCGTCCTCAATCTTAGAGACTCCACTAACTTCTATATCGTGATCACCAACGACCTCGCCTTCTAGCATCTCTGCTATATCTTGTGCTTTAAATTTCATAGGGTAAAATTTTAAGCAAAAATATGAATTTATTCCGATATTCGATACAGTTTTGATAGATAAATACTCTTACAGCTTGACTTTCAGGCATCTTTATATATTTATACAAAATTAACGCTTGCAATTCTTAGAATAATGACTATCTTTGTGACGTCCAAGAGGGCATATTTTTATAAATAAAGGGGACAGATTGTCCCCTTATTTATTACTCACTAGCCAGAAAAACTCTTGTTAAAACCTTGATAATCAATACAAAACAAATGATAAAAAAAGGGGTTGTTGAAGATATTATTAACGAACTAATTGCAGATACTGATTTATTCCTTGTAGAAATAAATGTATCAGCAACTAATGTCATATCTATACTTATTGACTGTATGGATGGAGTTAATCTTAAAAAATGCATAATACTAACAAAAGCATTTGAAGAAAAACTAGACAGAGAAATTGAGGATTATGAATTATCTATTGCCTCTGCTGGTATAGGTCAAGCTTTTCAAGTACACCAACAATATGTGAAGAATATAGGCAATGAAGTTGAGATTCTTACTATTAATGGTGACAAATTCAAAGGTACGTTAACAGAACTTACTGAAGATGGTTTTCTTATTGAGTACGAAGAAAAAGAAAAACTTGAAGGGAAAAAGAAAAAAGTTATTGTTGAAAAACAAAAGACTTTCAAAAACGAAGAAATAAAGTATATAAAAGATATCATTAGCTTCTAATTGCGGAATATGGAAAATTTTAATCTAATAGAATCGTTTTCAGAGTTTAAAGACCTGAAAAGCATTGATAGAGCAACTATGATGAGTGTGTTGGAAGATGTATTTCGCAACATGCTTATTAAACAATATGGTTCTGACGAAAATTTCGACATCATCATAAATATTGACAAGGGAGATCTAGAAATCTGGAGAAATCGTGTAATTATTAAAGATGAAGAGTTCGAAAATGAAGCAACTGAAATTAAACTTTCTGAAGCTAAACTTATGGATGCCGACTATGAAGTTGGCGAAGAAGTTACCGACGAAGTGAAATTTCTTGACTTCGGAAGACGTCAAATCTTAGCTCTAAGACAAAATCTTTCTTCAAGAATACTAGAACTTGAAAAAGATGCTCTTTACAACAAATACAAAGACGTTATAGGACAAATCGTTTCTGGAGAAGTTTATCAAGTGTGGAAAAAAGAAATGCTTGTTATAGACGATGAAGGAAATGAACTTATATTACCTAAGATAGAACAAATACCTTCTGATTTCTTTAGAAAAGGAGATAATGTTCGCGCCGTTGTAATCAGAGTTGAAATGAAAAACAACTCTCCTATCATTGTTATTTCTAGAACTTCTCCAGTATTCCTTGAAAGATTATTAGAGAATGAAGTTCCTGAAATCTTTGATGGATTAATCACTATTCATAAAATTGTTCGTATTCCTGGTGAAAGAGCTAAGGTTGCTGTTGAATCTTATGATGATAGAATTGATCCTGTTGGTGCATGTGTAGGTATGAAAGGATCTAGAATTCATGGAATTGTTCGTGAACTAGGAAATGAAAATATCGATATTATAAATTATACAACTAATAATGGTTTATACATCACGAGAGCACTTAATCCCGCTACAATCAATTCTGTAAAGATTGATGATGAGAGATCAAATGCTGATGTATTTTTAGAGCCAGACCAAGTATCCTTAGCTATTGGTAAAGGTGGTTTAAATATTAAACTAGCTAGTCAACTTACAGGATATAACATTGACGTATATCGTGAATTAGATAGTAAAAATCTTGAAGATGATGATGTAAGTCTTGATGAATTTAAAGATGAACTAGAACAGTGGATCATTGATGAATTACAAAAAGTAGGATGCGATACTGCTAAATCTGTTCTTGATCTTTCAGTTGAAGAACTGGAAAAAAGAACTGACTTAGAAGTAGTAACTATAGAAGAAACATTGAATATATTAAGGGCGGAATTTGAATAATTACTGACACCTGACAATTCAGATAGCTTGCCGATAAATATTAATTAAGAGTCAGATATGGCAGAAAAGACAATAAGACTTAATAAAGTAGCGAGAGAATTTAATGTAGGAATATCTACACTTGTTGACTTCCTTAACAATAAGGGACACAAACTAGATAGCAATCCTAATACTAAAATCTCCGACGATCAGTATAAAATTCTTAATAAGGAATTTAGCTCTGATATTAATTTGAAAAAAGAGTCGAAAAAAGTAGACCTTAAAAGTTCTCGAATGAAAAAAGAAACTATTTCTATAGAATCTGAAAAGGCTCCAATAGAAGAAGTATCTATAAAAGACGAAGTCAAATTAGAATCAAATATTAAGGTCGTAGGTAAAATAGAACTCAACAAACCTGCTACTAATAAGCCTGTCAATAAAAAAGAGGCAAAAAAAGTAGAGGTAAAAAAAGAAGTAAAAGAAGTGAAAGAAGTGAAGGCTCCTATTGTGAAGAAAGAGAATGTTACTAAAGTTGAACAGAAAGAGAAAACTGTTGAAAACACTATCGTACCTTCAACCCCTACTATTAGAGACGAAGTAAAAGTTGTTGGTAAAATCGATTTAGATGCAATCAATCAGCGTACTCGTCCTGCTCGTAAAACGAAAGCAGAAAAAGAAAAAGAAAGAAAAGAGAAAGAAGGCGACAAGAGAAAGAAACCTTCTGACGGAACTACTTCTACGGGTGATAATGCTAAAAGAAAAAGAAAACGCATTCACAAAAAGGATGAGAAAGTAGATATTACTAAGCCTGTTGAAAGAAATAAGATAGAGCTTAAGAAGAGAAACTTTAAGAAAAATATTGGTGGTAAAAGAAAACCAATAGTTAAAGCTGAGGTTTCTGAAGTAGATGTTCAAAAGCAAATTAAAGAAACTCTTGCTCGTCTAACTTCTAAAGGTAAATCAAAAGGTTCTAGACATAGAAAAGATAAACGTGAAGCTTATACTCAAAAGCGTCAAGCTGAGGAAGAAAAAGCAGAACTAGAAAAGATGATTATTAAAATTGCAGAATTTGTTACTTGTAACGAATTAGCAACTTTAATGAACGTACAAGTAAATGATATTATTTCAGCTTGTATGAGTCTTGGATTATTCGTTTCTATTAATCAACGTTTAGATGCTGAAACAATCAATCTTGTAGCTGACGAATTTGGACATGAAGTTGAATTCATTAGTGCTGATCAAGAAGATGAAACAGCAGAAGAAGAAGAAGAAGAAGATGCAGCTAATTTAGAAGCTCGTCCTCCTATCATAACAGTAATGGGACATGTTGACCACGGTAAAACATCTCTTCTTGATTATATAAGAAGTGCCAATGTTATCGCTGGAGAAGCAGGTGGTATTACACAGCATATCGGTGCATACAATGTTACAATGAAATCAGGTAAGAAAATAACTTTCCTTGATACTCCAGGTCACGAAGCCTTTACAGCTATGCGTGCTCGTGGTGCTCAGGTAACAGATATTGCTATTATTATAGTTGCTGCCGATGATGATGTTATGCCTCAAACAAAAGAAGCAATCAATCACGCAGCTGCAGCAGGTGTACCAATAGTATTTGCTATCAATAAGATTGACAAACCAGGAGCAGATCCTGAAAGAGTTAAATCATCTTTAGCTAATATGAACTACTTAGTTGAAGACTGGGGTGGTAAATATCAATGTCAAGAGATTTCTGCTAAGCAGGGTATTAACATTGAAGAATTAATGGAAAAAGTTCTTCTTGAAGCAGAAATGCTTGAAGTAAAAGCTAATCCAAATAAAGTAGCAGTAGGAACAATCATTGAATCGTCTCTTGATAAAGGACGTGGATATGTAGCCACTCTTCTTGTTCAATCAGGAACATTAAAAGTAGGTGATGTTATTCTTGCTGGTCAATATACAGGTCACGTTAAAGCCATGTTTAATGAGCGTAATAACAAAATTGACAATGTAGGACCAGCTGAGCCAGCTATTGTACTTGGACTTAATGGAGCACCACAAGCTGGTGATAAATTCAAAGTTTACGAGAACGAAAAAGAAGCTAAAACTATTGCTGTTCGTAGAGAACAAATACAAAGAGAGCAAGGTATTAGAACGCAGAAACATATTACACTTGATGAGATTGGAAGACGTATTGCAATTGGAAACTTCCAAGAACTTAATGTTATTGTTAAAGGTGATGTTGATGGATCTATCGAAGCTCTTTCTGATTCATTAATCAAACTTTCTACTCCAGAAATTCAAGTTAATGTTATTCATAAGGCAGTAGGACAAATTTCAGAAGGAGATGTAATGCTTGCAACAGCTTCAAATGCAATTATTATTGGTTTCCAAGTTAGACCATCTGTAAGTGCAAGAAGAATGGCTGAAGCAGAAGAAATCGACATCAGACTATACTCTATTATCTACGATGCTATTGAAGAAATCAAATCTGCAATGGAAGGGATGCTTTCTCCTGATATTAAGGAAGAAATCGTTGCTCAAGTTGAGGTTCTTGAAACATTCAAAATCACTAAAGTGGGTACTATTGCAGGTTGTCAAGTACGTGATGGTAAAATCAAACGTAATAGCAAGATTAGACTTGTACGTGATGGTATCGTTGTTCATACTGGAACTCTTGCAGCACTTAAGAGATTTAAAGATGATGTTAAGGAAGTTGGAAATGGTTACGAATGTGGTGTTAGTATTGAGAAATTCAATGACATCAAAGTTGGTGACTTTATTGAAGCTTTCGAAGAAGTTGAAGTACAGAAGAAATTATAATGATTTCATATATAGAAAATGGCTTGCAGAAATGCAAGCCATTTTTTTTATAATATATTTCAATAAAAGATTATCTACTTTTATCTATATCTCTTAATTTAGAAAGAGATTCAAAAACATCATTCGTATCACATAATATTCCCTCAATATTAAACAATTTAGACACTCCTATCAACACAGATTCTTTTGGATATCTACTCTCACTAACAAAATTTAAATATTTAAGAGATTTAAATATATTCATATATCTAAAAAACTTATCCCTAAAAACATTTAATGAAGCACAATTTCTATTAATTTCTTTAATACCTTCAACAAAAGAAATATTCCCAAGATACTCTTGCAATTCATCAGAAAGATCATCTATATAAACCACTGATTTATAAAAAGAATCTACTCTTGAAAAAAGAGATTTCAAAGGAATAAAACATTCAAAAGCATAAGTAATATAATCTATATCATCACCTACACACATATCATCACCTACACACATATCAGCAATGGAGCGACCAGTTCCAAAAGGAGTTCTATCAGATAAACGAGAAGAAGGTTTTAATACAGTATCATTAATTTCTCCAAATTCACCTTGTGATATAATTTTTTGAAGAAAGTAAAAGTCCTCACCAGCCTGTTTCCTATTCATACCACCTTGAGCAATATAATCTTTTGCACGAACAGCAAATGCAGAACCAATACAATGGAAAGCATGAGGATGTCCAGAAAATCTTAAAGAATTTATATAATAACGAAGATAAAGCTCATAATAAGCAGATGACTTATATACTTCATCAGGATAATCAGAACCATTTATAGGATGTTCAAAATAAATAGACGCTCCCCTCTTTTTTATATCTTTAAAAAATGATTGAATCGATGTGAAATAATTATCCTCACAAACAGTATCAGCATCAAAAGAAGTAATAATACCATTTTGATTATTAATAGCCTCAAAACAGCTTATAGCTTCATCCATTGCTATTTTCCTAGCCAAACCAACACCAGCGTGTTTTGCAGGAAGATTTTCCAATAAATAGACTTTAAAACTTAAAAAAGATTCTTCTCTTTCAGAAATCCACTTAGAAACTTCATCAAAAGTGTTTCTATTATACTCTCTTAATTCATTATTATCCTTTTCAGAGGAATTAATAATAATAATAACCTCAGCTTTTCCATCAATAGGATTTGTATTATCTAAATAAGCCAAACAATCAATAATATTTGGTTCTCTATAAACAGGAATAGTTACAACAATTTTTAAATCTTCATCAACAGAATTATTATTAAAAGGTTGGTGAAATAAGTGTTTCGATAAATATTTATTAGCAAAGCCCATAATAGTATATAATAAAAAAGCGAAGAACCCATAATGGGTACTTCGCTATATTTTTAAAAAATCAAAAACTATTTCAAATATTCTTTATTTAAACCTTCAAGAACAGATTTAGTAACATCAAAACCATCTTTTGCATAAAAGACATTACCACCTTTAGTAGTACTAAGAATTAAATCATAGTTATGTTTCGAATTAAAGTTCTGAATATAAGTTGTAATAGTAGAAAATAATTTATTGTTTATTTCTCTTTGTTCAGTCATTGATTTCTGATTGTACTCCGCTTGAACTTTTTGAAGAGTTTCTCTTTTAATAATAAGAGTCTGTTGAACCTTCTCTGCTCTTTCTCTTGAAAGGAAACCATTATTTTGAACTTTAGTTTGAAAAGCAGCTGCTTCTTTCTCAAGATTTTTAACTTTAATATTAAGAGCAGTTCTTCTATCTTCCTGTTTTTTAAAGAAAGCCTCATTTAAATCTTTTGCCATAGTATAATTAAGCAAAAGAGAATCAGTATTGATATATACAATAGAAGCATTATCATTCACAGAATTACTAACTGTCTCCGTTTTAGTATCAGAGAATTGTAAAAAATATAATCCCGCAACAGCAATAGCTAAAATAATATTGATTCCTAATGATAAGTTCTTCATAGTTTATTCTAAATTAAATTATTTATTATAATGATTAAGAACAAATATACATTAATTAGCAATAAAAACATAACAAAAAAAGGATATATAGCTCACTACAACTATATACCCTTTAATTTTTTCTTTTAAATTGGGAAGCTTTAAGAAACTCCTGCCCACTCCAATTTAATTTCAGAATTCTGTAACGATTTAAGTAATAATTCACGAGCTCTAAACAATTGAGCTTTAACTGTACCTAATGGCAAATCTAATTCATCAGCAATCTCCTCATAAGAATACTCCTTAAAGTATCTCAATTCGACAAGTCTACGATATCTTTCTTTAAGCAAAGATACCTTATGACGCATGATTTTAGCTTCTTGCTCTTTAACAATTGTTTGTTCAGGATTTAACCCGTCAGAAACAAGAGTCATAACATAGGATTTCTCAGAATCGTCACGATCGCTTCCGTCAATAGAAACTGTATTATTATTCCTTTTTCTAAGGTAATCAATACAATTGTTTGACGCAATTTTGAAAAGCCAAGTACTAAAAGCAAATTTTGGAGAATATTGCTTCAAGTTTCTGAATGCTTTACCAAAAGCTTCGAATGTTAAATCTTCTGCATCTACTTTACTGCGAACCATTTTCAGCAACATAAAATAGATAGCATCTTTATACCTTTTAAAAAGCTCCTCATAAGCTTTTTGATCACCATCAATAGCTAAAAGCACAATTTTATAATCACGCCTTGCCTTAACGGATAAATTTGAATGTAGTTCCATAAAACCAAGTAAACCTCGCTTTTAAAAACTGAACAAAACTTAATACACCTATAACTAAGTCTGCATATAACGAATATACGAATAATTTCTTCTCATGCAAAACATTAGTCAATATTATTTTATGTACAATAAACAAAGATTCATATATCATAAACATAGATAATATCAAAAAGACATGTTCCGAAAGCACTAAAAACACTACAAGAACAATCAAATTAGCCACCTTTAAAAGAGGCATTAAATTAATAAAAAAGTTTTTTCTTTTTTTACAAAAAAAGCGTGAAAGATAATACAACGTCTTATAATCTTTCCATTCTTTATAAATACTCATATAATCAATCAGAACATGAGATTCAGGATGGATAACAACTTCTATTTCTTTATTCTTATTCATTTTAACGACAGGTAAAGAATCATACCCTACCTCAGTTTGAGCATTTCCAGAGAAAAAATTATTCTCAAAATAAGCAGTCTTCCTATATGCAATATTTGCTCCATCACCTCTATATGCGAATTTTTGCATAGAAAATGATAAAGAACGAACAATCCTTATAAATCTATCATAGATTAAAAAACTAGATAGAAAAGAGCCATCATTTACAAAATTAGAATAGGCAATAACAACATCGACTTCAGGTTTAAATGCAGACTGAATATGGTCTATCCATTTATCAGAAACAGGAAAACAATTAGCTTCACTAAAAATAAGGATATCATTCTTGGCAGCTTTAATTCCAATATTTAATGCAAACTTCTTAGATAAAGTAAATTTATCATCAGGATTAATTGTACTAAAACGAAAATTAGGATACTTTCGAACATAATCAGCTAAAATTATCTGAGTATCATCAAAAGAACAATTATCGATAACAATAACTTCAAAATTAGGATAATCTTGTTTAATAAACTTATCTAAATTCTTCCTTAAAAATGCACCATCATTTTTTGAGGTAATAATAACAGAAACACCTTGTTTAACAGAACTGATTACACTCTTTTTATGTCTCAATTTATATAGAGACGTGTATTTTACTATTAGCATTGAAAGCATTAAAGATGCTAAAATACCAGACAAGATCTTATCCTGATCAGACAAAGCAAATAAATATTCCTGTATCATTATTATAGTGTTTTATAGTGGCAGATATAAAACACTTACATTCAACATCTACACCTGCCACTTTTATCAAATAAATAAAAGATTAATTAGCAAGTAAAAGACTTAATATCAGCCATTATTTTATATGCTAATGAATTAGCTGCATCTTCTGATTCACTTTCAGAATAAACTCGAATAATAGGCTCAGTATTTGATTTTCTAAGATGCACCCAGCCCTCAGCAAAATCAATCTTAACACCATCTATATCTGTAATCTCTTCATTCGAATATTTATTTTTAACCTTAACAAGTAAAGCATCAACATCTATTTGAGGTGTCAATTCAATCTTGTTTTTAGATATAAAATACGCTGGATATTCAGCTTTTAATTCAGAACATTTCTTAGCTTTATTAGCAAGATGTGTAAGAAAAAGTCCAACACCAACAAGAGAATCACGACCATAATGAGATTCAGGATAAATAATTCCACCATTACCTTCACCTCCAATAACAGCATGACTATCTTTCATAGCAGTAACAACATTAACCTCACCAACTGCCGATGCAGTATAAGAAGCACCATGACTCTCAGTTACATTTCTCAAAGCACGAGAAGAAGAAAGGTTAGAGACCGTATTTCCTAAAGTATGAGACAGCACATAATCAGCAACAGCCACAAGAGTATACTCTTCACCAAACATAGAACCATCTTCGTTGATAATAGCAAGTCTATCTACATCAGGATCCACAACTATGCCTACGTCAGCACCCTTTTCTTTAATAACAGAAGCTATCTCAGTTAAGTTCTCAGGAATAGGCTCTGGATTATGAGAAAAATGCCCATCAGCTTTACAATTAATTTCAATAATATTTTCAACTCCAAGAGCTCTTAAAAGACGAGGAATAGCAATACCACCAACTGAATTAACAGCATCAACAGCCACAGAAAAGTTTGCTTTTTTGATAGCCTCAACATCAACTAATTTAAGATCTAGAACCTTTTGGATGTGTATATCAGTATAATTATCCTTATTCTCAAGAGTACCTAAATCAAAAACATCAGCATAAGTAAAATCTTCAGCATCAGCCATAGCAAGAACTTCCTTGCCGTTTAAATCATTAAGAAACTCACCATTATGATTAAGAAGTTTCATCGCGTTCCACTGAGTAGGATTGTGAGATGCCGTAATAATAATACCACCATCAGCATTCTCTTCAGTAACAGCAATTTCAGTAGTTGGAGTAGAAGCAAGTCCAATATTAATAACATCAACACCTAAACCCATCAAAGTACCAGTAATGATCTTATCAACCATAGGTCCAGAAATACGAGCATCTCTACCAACAACAATTTTGCATTTATCTTTATTTACATTTTTTTTAATCCAAGAACCAAAAGCAGAGGTAAACTTCACTATATCTAAAGGAGAAAGTCCAACACCAGGCTTACCACCTATTGTTCCTCTTATACCAGAAATTGATTTTATTAACGTCATATTAATTTATTATGATTTTTTTATTTAACCAAAAATACTATTATTTTATTATTTATCTCTCAGCAAGAGCAAAAAAAGAGGGTTTTCGTAAGAAAACCCTCTCTTTAAAATCTAACTTATAATTAGATAATTTCTTTATATTGCTCAGCAGTTAAAAGAGAATCGTACTGAGAAGCGTCAGCAACAGATACTTTAATCATCCATCCGTCTCCGTAAGGATCTTTATTAACTAGCTCTGGTTCATCCTCTAAACGTGGATTCATTTCTAAAACTTCAGCAGTAGCAGGCATTAATAAATCAGAAACAGTTTTAACAGCCTCGATAGTACCAAAAACTTCTTCTTTTTCTACTTCTTCACCTTCAGTTTCAATTTCAACAAAAACGATATCTCCTAATTGAGATTGAGCGAAATCAGTAACACCGATAAAAGCTACGTCACCTTCAACACGAACCCACTCGTGATCTTTAGTGTACTTTAAATTTGCAGGTACATTCATTTTGATATGGTCTTTAAATAAAATAATGTGTTTAAATATAGATTCAAATTTACACTATTTTTTTAAAAAGCAAAACTAAAAAGCCTTACATGTAATAAATATTACTACTTAGCCTATAATTATTGATATTTATACAGGTTTCCACATGTATACAATAAATAATAATTTCTAAAAAGACAAGAATATTATAATATCTTTGGGCAAAAGCATAAAAAAATGAACATACAGACATTCCCCTCAAAACTACTGGAGAAAGCAGTAAATCAATTTGCTAGTCTACCTGGCATAGGTCGTAAAACAGGTCTTAGACTTGTTCTATTTCTACTAAAACAATCAAATAAAGACGTAGAAGCCTTCGCCAATAGCATTTTAGAACTAAAAAAGCATGTTAAACACTGTAAAGAATGTCATAACATCTCAGATAATGAGCAATGTGAAATATGTGCAAATAAAAGTAGAAACAAGAAAACGGTATGTGTAGTAGAGAACATCAAAGATGTCATGTCTATAGAGAACACACAGCAGTATTTTGGAGTATATCACGTACTTGGTGGACTAATATCACCTATGGACGGAATAAGTCCCTCTAGTCTTACTATAAGCAGTCTAGAACAGAAGGTAAAGAATGGAGAGATTAAAGAGGTCATCTTAGCACTAAGTGCTACTATGGAAGGCGATACCACCAATTTTTATATCTATAAAAAACTAAAAGAGTACCCAATTGAGATAAACTCTATAGCAAAAGGTGTATCTATAGGCGACGAACTAGAATATATAGATGAAATAACTTTAGGGCGCTCAATCATTAATCGTTTACCCTTTGAAGGACAATTATAAAAAAAGAGGATGCTCCAATGGAACATCCTCTATATAATATAGAAATTATTTATTATTTCTTCTTATCAAGAATAATAGGCTTTCTTTCTTCACGTTCAGGCTTAGGTAATAAAGCTTTTCTAGAAAGTTTTAATTTACCACTAGCTCTATCAACATCAATAAGTTTAACTTCTATTTCTTGTCCTTCTTTAAGAACATCTTCCACAGCGTTTACACGTACATGGTCGATTTCAGAAATATGAAGTAATCCTTGTTTACCAGGAAGAATCTCAACAAATGCGCCGAAAGCAGCAAGAGCCATAACTTTACCTTTATACACTTCACCAACTTCAGGCATAACAACAATTGCATTAACTCTTGCAAGAGCCTTATCGATAGCTTCTTTATCACAAGCAGAAATATCAATAACACCATGACCGTCAACTTCTTCAATAACGATAGTTGCACCAGACTGTTCTTGAATATCTTGAATAATTTTTCCACCAGGTCCAATCACAGCACCTATCAATTCCTTAGGAATAGACATAGATACAATTCTTGGAGCATTAGGCTTAAGATCAACATTTGGAGTTTCTATAGTCTCAGCAATTTTATCTAAGATATGGAAACGACCTTCTCTTGCTTGAAGTAGAGCTTGCTCTAAAATCTCGTAAGGAAGTCCATCAACCTTAATATCCATTTGAGTAGCAGTAATACCATCTCTAGTACCTGTTACTTTAAAGTCCATATCACCTAAATGATCTTCATCTCCAAGAATATCAGAAAGAACAGCAAAACGTTTGTTGTCAGTAATTAATCCCATAGCGATACCAGAAACTGGTTTCTTCATAGGAACACCTGCATCCATAAGAGCAAGAGTACCAGCACAAACAGTAGCCATAGAAGAAGAACCATTAGATTCTAAGATATCAGAAACTATACGTACAACATATGGAAAATCATCAGGAAGCATTCCTTTTAAAGCTCTATGAGCTAGGTTACCGTGTCCAACCTCACGACGAGACAATCCACGAGACATACGTGCATCACCAGTACAGAATGGAGGGAAGTTATAATGTAGTAAGAATCTCTCTTTACCTTTACCTTGAACATTATCAATTATCTTCTCATCAAGTTTAGTTCCTAATGTTACAGTAGATAATGATTGAGTCTCACCACGAGTAAACACAGCTGAACCGTGAGCACCTGGAAGATAATCAATCTCAGACCATATAGGACGAATCTCGTCAGTTCTACGACCATCTAATCTAACCTTAGTATCAAGTATCATATTACGAACTGCATCTTTATGACAATCGTGATAATACTTATGAACAAGCTTAGTTACAGCTGGTAATTCTTCTTCGCTGTATTGAGCAAGAAATTCAGCCTCTATAGCAGCAACTCTCTCGCCACGTAAATGCTTATCAGTACAACCTTCACAAACTAATGCGTAAGTTTTGTCGTAAGTTTCAGCCCAAACCTTAGCTTTAAGATCTGCATCATTCTCTTCGTGACAATAAACTCTCTTAACTGTAGAACCAACGGCCTCAGCTAAGTCTAATTGAGCTTGACATTGAACTTTAATAGCTTCGTGAGCAAATTTGATAGCTTCAAGCATTTCTGCTTCACTAACTTCTTTCATTTCACCTTCAACCATCATGATATTCTCCATTGTTGCAGCAACAAGGATTTCAATATCAGCCTCAGCCATTTGAGCATATCCAGGATTCACAACGAATTCTCCGTTTATACGACAAACACGTACTTCAGAGATAGGCTCCATCAATGGAATATCAGAAACAGCAATAGCAGCAGAAGCTGCAAGACCTGCTAATGCATCAGGAGTAGTATCCTCGTCAGCAGAATATAGAGTAATATTTACAAAAGTTTCAGCATGAAAATCTTCTGGGAAAAGAGGACGAAGAGCTCTATCTACTAATCTAGAGATAAGGATTTCATAATCAGAAGGACGAGCCTCTCTCTTCATGAAACCACCTGGGAAACGACCCATAGCAGAGAATTTCTCTTTATAATCTACCGATAGAGGCATGAAATCGACATCAGCCTTAGCATCCTTAGCACATACAACAGTTGCAAGCAACATAGTATTTCCCATCTTAAGCATAACAGATCCGTCAGCTTGCTTAGCTAACTTTCCAGTCTCTAGGGTAATAATTCTCCCATCAGGAAGAGTAATCGTTTTTTCAATTACATTCATAATTTAATCTTTTATTGTTTTTATCATCATCAACAAACATCGTTGATAATCACGATGTTAAATTCTTATACAAAGAAAGTTATTCGAGAGGAGAAAACAAAAAAAAACAAGCTCGAATATCGAACTTGTTTCTTTTTAAATAATATCGTTAATTATCGTCTTAACTTAAGAGTAGCTACGATTGAACGGTAACGCTCAATATCGTTTTTCTTAAGGTAATCTAATAAAGATCTACGCTTACCTACTAATTTGATTAGAGATTTTTGTGTAGCATAATCATGTCTATTTCCTTTCAAGTGCTCTGTTAAGTGAGCGATACGGTATGAAAATAAAGCGATTTGTCCTTCAGAAGAACCTGTATCTTTATTAGACTTTCCGTGTGTAGAAAAAAGCTCTTCTTTCTTTTCTGAAGTTAAGTAATTCATATATTTCTTATTTTAAATGTTAATAATTCTCCTCTTGAGAATCTCGACAAAAGTACACAAATATATAAATAGCACAAGTATTTAATTCTCTTTTTTTATTTTTAGTAAGTAAAAAGATATGCAATCTCTTTATTTTCTTATTTTTGTTAGAAATAAAAATAAAAATAGCTACACATGAAAAAGTTTATATTCTTTATTATCACAATTTTAGCTGCAACAACACTACATGCACAAAATGCAAAAGCATTTATCAAATTCTCCAACAAAAGTGAAATCATTAAAGATATTCATGAAGAAAAAGGAATAGTCAGTATTAGATATAGATTCGTAAATACAGGCAATGCACCTCTTATCATATCTAAAGTAAATACCTCAACATCAAGAATAAAGATAGACTTCCCCAAAAATCCAATTATTCCAAATGAAGGAGGAGAAATTCAATTAAAATACGACCCAACAAAGAAAAAAGGTAATATAGATAGAAGTATAACGGTAATATCTAATGCAAAAAATCGTATTGCACTTCTATATCTTAAAGGAAATGTAATTGCACGCCCTCTTACTCTAGAAGAGCAATACCCAACGGTTGTAGACAAATTAAGATATAAGAGAAACAACAATAGAATGTATTTTGGAGATGTGAAAAACACAGAAGTAAGATTAGACACTGTATATTTCATGAATAACACTAAAGAGAATTTAAAACTTGAATTCAAAGATATATTAGATTATATAGATATAAAACCAATGAAAATGACACTTGCTCCTAATGCAAAAGCAAACTTTATTATAAGCCTTGATGCTAGAGGAAGACGTGATTATGGGTATATGTACGAAAGATTAAGTTTATACGTAAATGGCAAACACAAATACAAAGGAGATTTAACTATAAACGCTAATATAATAGAAGATTTTTCATATTTAAGTAAAAGACAATTAAAGAAAGCCCCTAAAATGGTTTTTGAAGAAACTCGCGTAGAATTTGGAAACCTTACTCAGGGAGAAAAAGCTACTCACGTGTTTAAATTCAAGAATGAAGGGAAAAGTGACTTAATCATTAGAAAAATAAAAACTAGCTGTGGATGTACAGCTGTTAATCCTGAATCATTAATAATTAAAGCAGGAAAAAATTCTAAAATAAGCATAACTTTTAATTCTAAAAACAAAAGAGGACGTCAACATAAATTCATTTATATTATCTGTAACGACCCTCAAAACCACACTACTAAACTTCAGATGATAGGTAATGTTCTTATGCCTAAAGCTCAGGAAAAATAAACATTACTTAAGCAAGTTGCCACTAACAAAAGGAAACAACACAAGTAGTGATTTTTGATTCCATATCAAAAATCACTTCTTTTTTCTCGCAATTACTTATACAAAACACTAAAGCTCCCTTGCTTATGATCATCTTATAAAACTGTTAACAGACAGAGGAACACAGCCAGCTATTAAGATGAATCAAACAACTAGGATATACTGACAAAGCCCACCTCTCAATGAACCAAAGACCTTATAAAAAGCATATAAAATCCTTATAAAGTCGCCATAAAGACCTTCACCAACATCCCATGAACATCTCACCAACATCCCACCAACATCTCTAGGTGATGTTAATGAGATGATTATGAGTAGATAAAGACATGTTAATTAATAGCTTTATCGTATATTTATAAGGATTTTATAGAGATTTTATACCGAATTTGAAGTATACTTAAGCCCTAGTCATTACGTAATTAAAATAAGGAATTAATATAACAGAAAAGAATGAAATACGATTTCGATAAGATAATAAATAGAAAGAATACAAACTGCTTCAAACACGATGCATTACAAAAGCTTTTTAAGGCAGATGATATTATTCCTCTATGGGTTGCTGATATGGATTTTGAAGCCCCTGATTTCATTCAAGAAGCTATTAGAAAAAGAGCAGAGCACCCAGCATATGGTTATACTTTCTTTTCTGAATCTTTCTATAATTCTTTTATTTCTTGGACTAAAAAAAAACATAATTACAGAGTAGATATGTCATGGTTACAGATGTGTCCTGGTGTTATAACAGGGCTATCTCTAGCAATCATGGCCTTTACAGAACCAGGCGATAAGATAATTATCCAACCACCTGTTTACACTCCTTTCTTTCAAATAATAAAAGATCAGAATAGAGAACTCCTTTTAAACAATCTTAAAGAGCAGGATGGTCATTATACTATGGATTTAGAGGCTCTTGAAGAAAGCATAGATAAGAAGACAAAGATGATCATTATCTGCAATCCACACAATCCTGTTGGAAGAGTCTGGACCAGAGAAGAACTTAAGAAACTCATGAACATTTGCGAGAAATATAACTTAATGATTCTTGCCGACGAGATTCATGCCGATATTGTGTACACTCCAAATCAATACACTCCTATTTTAAGCGTCAGCAAATACTCTCAAAAAAACACTATAACCTTTACCTCACCAAGCAAAACATTCAATATAGCAGCTTTTGCCACGTCTTTAGCAATCATACCAAACAAGAAAATTCGCAAGCAATTTAAAGCTATAACTTCTGTACTACATCTTGATGGCGGAAAAGCTTTCGGAGCTACAGCTTTTGAAGCTGCATATACCCATGGAGAAGAATGGCTAAAACAACTCTTAATATATCTTGAAGCAAATAAAGAGTATGTAAAATCTTATTTTGCAGAACATCTTCCTAGTTTAAAAATTACAGAAGCAGAAGGTACTTTTCTATTATGGTTAGATTTCTCTGCTCTAAATATAGAAGACAAAAAATTAAGAATAATTCTTATTGAAGATGCAAAAGTGGGACTAAACCATGGCTCTTCTTTTGGGGCAAATGGTAAAAATCATATGCGTATGAATATTGGCTCACCTAGAGATGTTTTAGAAATAGCTGTAATAAGAATTGCCAAAGCATTAAGCAAATATTGTAAGGAAGTGTAAACCCTTCAATTTAATAGAATTGTATAGAAAAAGGAAATAAGAAAAATACCTTGAATTGAATTTATAAAAACTAATTTAGATATTTAATAAAGTTTAAACAGCAATTTTGTGTTTATTATAAATTATTTTATATCTTGCGCGATATATAATAATCATCAAAATAATTATAATGAAAAAGTCATTAATTAAAACTGGAATCTGTTTAGCAACATTTGGAATAATGCTTTTAGCAAATAAGGCAGAAGCAATAACATTTAACAAAACAAACATCAATAAACCAACAATAGCAAATGATACGATAGTTGGGAAACATGTTTTAGAGACTCAGAATAAAAAAGTAAGAGATCATTTCGCAACTGCTGTTCCTAAAGAAGCTCAAACAATAATGGCAAATGGAATAAATGAAGTTGCACACAGTTCTCTTATAAAACATACAATTAAAGTAGGTGATAAAGCAATTGATTTCACCCTTACCAATGCTGTTGGTAAAAAAGTAAATTTATATGATATGCTTAAAAAAGGACCAGTTGTCCTTACTTGGTATAGAGGAGGATGGTGTCCTTTTTGTAATCTTCAACTTCAATATCTTCAAAACAGCCTAGATTCTTACAAAGAATTGGGTGCCAATATTATTGCCATCAGTCCTGAAAAACCAGATAGCTCTCTAAGTACAATAGAAAAACACAAATTAGAATTTGAGGTATTAACAGACTCTAACAATAAGACAGGAAAGAAATACGGACTTGTTTATAAATTATCTAAACAATTAAACGAGCTATATAAGAAATCATTCGCTATAGATTTAGCTAAAATAAATGATAATGCACCTAACGAACTACCTGTTCCAGCAACATTTGTTATAGATCAAAAAGGGATTATTAAATATGTATTTATTGATGCCGATTACACTAGACGTGCGGAACCTTTTGATATATTAGAAGTATTAGAAGAAATAAAAAACTAATATTTTTTCTGTTGAAATAAATAAAAAAAGGGAGGTTCTATTTGAGCCTCCTTTTATTGTTTATTTACAGTAAGAACTCTTATTAGTCATACATGATAAATATTTCACATATAGTAATATCCAAATCACTACAAAAGCTATAGCATATATAGAGAAATTAAATTTACCATTAATAAGAGGTGAAACGAACAATAAAGTAATCTGTGAGAATACATATAAATAAAAGCCTCCTTTGTTTAATTTAAACATCATAGTTGCACCAACTATAGACACTATAGAAAGAGACAACTTAATAACACCTATATAAGTCGCATTCTCAAAGGTCTTTAAAAGAGCCCTCATATCGGAGGCATACGCACCCCTTTCTGCCATTCTGATAAAGAATTCAGATATTTGAACGTTATTTATGAAAATTAAAAAGATAGAAATAAGCATTAATAAACCACTTCCTATAAAAGTAGATATACATACAGATGTTAGCATTCTTGGGCGTTCGGAGTATATAATTTGATTATGTTTCATAATATTATTATAAAGTTATTTAGATTAAAGGTATGAAATACTACTTTTGCAGACAAATAAAAAAAACTATGAAAAATCAAATTGGTAAAGAAGTATTTACTATTGCAACTATCATCTTACTTATATTATTTCTTAGCGTATTCACCTTACAGTCAAAATTCCTAATTATCACACTATGGCTTTATATTAGTCTTAAATGTTTTAAAGAAAAATTCAGATTACCAAGAAGAATATTAGTAAAACTATTCTTACTAGGATTTGCATTTTTAGTACTTAAACCAGCAGTATGTAGAATATTCATGGGAGAAGAGAATTTCAGACATCAAAGTATATATCTTAAAACAACTAATAATATAACAGAATCAGTATATCCATGGGCTATATATTTCACACAAATAGCTCCTGAAGAAGATTTCATAAAACCTATGGTTTGGTCATTTCAACTAATGGGTGCCACAAATACACCACATAATGCAATTTCAAGAGATATTTGTAATTTAGGAACATTTAATAATCCTATGTTTAAAGCCTTCAAAAAAAATACAAAGAATCTGCACTACGAACAAGTTATTCCTTTTCAAATGGCAAAGTATATAGGTTTATACCCTCAAATAAAACATTTTTATTTGTGTTTACCTGAAAAGAAAATTCTTGAGCAAAATTCAGAAAAAGGAACTCCATTAATTGTATTTGCACACGGCTTTCTCGGAAATGCTAGAGCATACATGGATTATATGAAAGAGATTAATCCGAATGCCATAATAATGTGTATTTCAGCTGAAAACCATATTGGTATCTTTACAAAAACAGATATTGCAAATATTTTTGAAAAATATATTCCTTTTATAGAGAAGCAAACTCAAGCAACACACAAAACACAAAAAACAATAGATATAAATAAAGTACATCTTGTCGGATTATCTAATGGTGGATCTGCAGTTTTCTCAGGTTTTGAAAGTAAGTATGCAAATCGTTTCAAAACATACACATCATTTGTTGGCGGTTTATGTAAAAAACTTCCTGAAAACATCAAAGAAAAACCCATACATGTATATTATGGAGATATAGATAGCTTTGGACCTAGAACAAAGAGAAACATTATTTATAATAAAAAGAAAGGTTTTAATATAATTGAACAACTATTCAGAAAAGAAGCACACTTCATTGTATACAATCAAAAAGATTCAATTCAAACAAGTATGCGTACTTATTTAAAGTAGTTAAACACAATATATAAGGGTCTATATGGAATATAGTGGGTAATCAAATTTTAATTTACCACATGTAAAGTATATCATGTTGATAAAGTTATCAATATTTCTATAACCTCTAGCTCTCTTTTTAGCTAGTTGAATTTTAG
>JBATVL010000015.1:0-30537 GCA_049671745.1 Marinifilaceae bacterium | reverse complement strand
CTAAAGTAATGAGCTAAATAGCTTTCTCCTCCAACGGCATACCAAACGCCAGATTTACATTCACCTGAAAAGACTATAGGTTTATTAGTACAAGTGGCAGTAAGTTTCTTCAAAGAATTATATTTTATGGAGATACCATTAAAAAGAGAATCAGCCATCTTTTCTTTACCAATAAAAGCAGCCATAAACTTCAACCATTCTGCACGAGCTAAAGGGTGTTTTTCATTATAAGCATAAACAGGAATAAGTTTCATGCCAACATCTTTAAGAGCATCATAACCACCCGCTTTGAAAGGAGAAACAAATATAAGATCTGGATTCTGAGCCATAAGAATTTCAGGTTTAAAATGTCCTTTTCTACCCACAAGTTTAATATCCCCACTCTTAATTTTATTTTTCACTTTTTCATTAAAAAGAAAGCGAGAAGAATTAACTCCACAAAGGCTATTTACAGCATCTAATTCAACTATATAAGACAGCTGAGTAAGGGTAAGACAAACAATCTTTTTTACAGGAATATTAATTAAAGTAATTCCTTTAAATTGATCAGGAATAATAGCACCTTTTTCTTTAAGAATAAACTCATATTCAAGTCTAGAAGTATCACTAGGATTATATAAAAACAGATGTTTAAAACCTTTATGATAATCCAACTTAAAACCTTTAGCATATTGCAGTTCCATGCTTTTTAAAGGAATCAATTTATGCACATTTTCACTTGTATCTCCACATGAAAAGAGGCAAATACAAACAAATAAATAAAGTAGTTTTTCCATGATTAACGATTTCTATTTTCCAACAAAATCTTGATATTAACACCTATCGCCCAAACAAGGAAAACGAAAATAACAGAGGTAACAACAATATCATAAATCTTAAAATCAGAAAAGTCATCTTTAACGATTAAAGAATAGATAAGTGCACCCATAAGGAAAATATAAACAAAGAATCTAAGGTAAGATATTTTTCTTTTCATAAGAGTAGTTTTTCTAGGTAGGCAAAGGTAATCAGCCAATATAAATTTACAAATTTAAATTCAACAACAATAAAACAAAAAGTAAACAAGTTTAACCAAACAGAAAACTTTTCAATAAAAAACAAATCATAAAACACTCACAAACAGTGAAATAATAAAAAAAATATAAAACTTTTAGAAAAACTTATTAGAAAATTAGAATAAAATAACATACATTTGTAACGCTTTGGTGATGTAATAGAGAATCATCTCTATACATAAAAGGGAATTTGGTGAAAGTCCAAAACAGTGCCCGCTACTGTAAGTTCTGTGTCTCGTAAGAGATTCATTGTTTTTACACTACTTCAAACCACTGTCAGTAATGATGGGAAGGAGTAAAAACAGGAACAAGTCAGGAAACCTGCCTAAGTGAAAACTTAAATTAATAAGAATCTCTCGGGGTCAAGAGAAAATTTAATATATAGCAAAAAATCAAAAATCAATTTTAGAATTGTTTATGCTTTGGCATATTCATTTGTTTACGTTCACTAAAAATAAACTGTTTATAATTTCTGCCGTAATAATGGGATTGCTACTAACTGGGCAATCCCTATTACAATTTCCAATAGCTTAATAATATGTTAAAATATATATACATTGTGATCTTTTGTTTTTTATCTATAACATCTATAGCCCAAGATTATATTAGTAACGACACAATAAATCTAAATCAGGTAGAGGTTCAAGAAGTAAGGAGGCATAAATACGGCGTTGGAACTATTATATACAAAATAGACTCTCTATCTATAGAGAAATTCAATAACGGAAATCTTGCAGATATACTAAAAGGAAGTATACCAGTATATATCAGAAAGAAATCAGACGGTTTTTCTTCTATAAGTTTAAGAGGAACAGCTGCTGGACATACCGCAATTTTAGTAGAAGGAATAAATCTTAATTCTCTAAGTTTGGGATCTTGTAATTTAGGAACAGTGGACATGTTTCTCTTTGATGCAGTAGATTTACAATTAGGAAGTGCAGGATCTATTTATGGTTCAGATGCTATTGGTGGAACAGTAAATCTAAAACTAAATAAGAATTTCACTAGAGGGACAAAAGTCATAATAAAAACGGACTACAGCAGTTTGAAAAACAATTTTAATGGAATAAAAATCTTCCATGGAAACAATAAATTCGAATCAAAAACAAGACTATACTACGTAAATAACAAAAATGAGTTTAAGTTTGAAAACTTACAAAGTTATGACTACGAGAAGAAAAAATATTATTCAGAATATACAAATAATTCAAAAAAAGAGAATTATGGTTTACTTCAACAATTCATATATAGACCTAGTCTAGAAAATTCATTTAGTAGCATTATTTGGTACCAAAAAAACTGGTATCAAATACAACCTCTTATGAGTGACAATAGAAATAAAGAAACATATAAGAAATCTCTGAACGAATTTATTAGAATACTTACTGAATATACAAGGCTTGGGGAGTCTTATAAACTTAAAACAAATGTTGGCTACATAAAAGATAAGCAGATACCTAATGGCAATAATAAAGAGTTGATTTCTACACAACGTTTAGTATCTAATACTAGTTATGAATATCAATTCAACTATGCTACATCAATACATGTAGGTCTAAATTACAAATACATTAAACCTGAAGTATATACATATCCGGAAGATTTAGATGAACATCGTACTGAGCTTTTTGCACTGTTTCAGCAAAAGATATTCGACAAATTAAAATACTCATTGAATATTCGACAAACATTTGTATCTAATTATAAATCTCCATTTACTCCAGCTATTGGCTTGGCTTATGATTTAAACAATAAAAAAAGGAACAAAACAGTACTAAGCATAAATTTCTCTAAGGGATATAAAATACCAACTTTTAATCAAAGATATTGGGGGGACTTGGGTAATGCTAATATAAACCCAGAAGAAAGTCGTTCTGCTGAATTAGGTATAAATATTAGCCAATCTATTTCTTCTTCTATGCTTTACATAACTCTCAACGGGTATTATAATGATGTAAGCAACTGGATAAGATGGATAAATGAAGGCGGTGAACCTAGGGCTGTCAATGAAAGTAAAGTAGAATGTATGGGTGGTGAATTCATCTCTCATTACAAAGCGAACATCAATGAGATGATTATAAATTATAGATTAAACTATTTCTTCACATCTTCTTTATTAAAAGAAAGTATTACAAGAAAAGAAAACATAGACAAACAATTAGCATATACACCAAGACATAATGCCAACACTAGCCTTGAACTTAAATTAAACAAATACAGTTTAAGGACTAATTATTCATATACAGGAGAGAGACATAATAGTGACTATTCTGGAATGCTTGATGCATATACCCTTTGCGATATGAGTTTTACAAAAGAATTTAGAATACACAATAACTTTATAAACCTACAGTTCAGTGTAAACAATCTTTTTAATTCAGAATACCAAGATTGGGAATATTATGCTGTTCCTGGTAGAAATTATCACATGAGTCTTAATATTAAATTAAACTAGAATGAAAAAAATCAATTTACTAATAGTTCTTTTTGTCGTTACATTAGGGCTATTTTCTTCTTGTGAGAAGGACAATAATGATAATAATTTAGAACCTGAAATTTCACTTGACGGCAATGCTATTATACTAAATGAAGGAGCAAGTGCAAAAGGTTCAATAAGTATGTTTAATGAAGAAAATGGAACTATCAACAATGGCTATTATGAAAAGATGAATGGCAAAAAGATAGCTGCAAGTACTCAATCAATAAGTCTTCATAATGGTAAATTATACTGCTTAACTTATGGTGCAGATGGTATGGTCATCATGGATGCTACAGATAATATGAAAGTCAATGTTAATCCATTAACAACAGGATTAATTACTCCTAGATTCTTTACAGCTAAAGGGAACAGAGGTTATGTCTCTTGTTATGGTAAAAATTATTATCCTAATTATGAAGAATCTTTTATAGCTGTTATAGATCTAGATAGTAACGAAATAATCTCTACTATTAAAAGAAAAGGCGGGTTTGAAGACCTTGCTATTGTAGGTGATAAACTTTATGCAGCATCTATAAACACAAAGGAAGTTGCTGTCTTCGATATTAATAAAAATGTATTCTTAAAAGCAATTAGTATTCCAGATAATGGCCGTTTTCTTATAAAAAATTCTGATAATAATCTTTGGGTATCCCATTCTTCTTATATTGGAAATGATAATAAAGGGATTTCTTTAATAAACACACAGAACGATACTGTAGAGAAAACTATTAAAACTCCTAGAATGGCATCTTCTGGAATAATGGCTTCTAATACAGATGCAAGTAAGATTTTTGTTTTAGGTGCAGAAGGTTATCCTAGTAAGAAATCTTCAATTATACTTGTAGAAACTTCAAATAATAAAGTTGTAGCCAAAGCTCTTATTGAAGGTGAATCTTTTTATGGACTTGGATATAATCAAAAGACTGAAAGAATATATGTTCTTAGATCTCCAGATTATGCAACTCCAGGTTTCATTTCTGTTTATAAGTCTGACGGAACTGCTGTCTATGAGAATATTACTAGTGGTGTCTCTCCTAAACAAGTTTTATTTTTCTAATAAAACAACAATGAGAAAAATACTAATCACATTAATTACCTTGAGCTGTTTATTCTTTTCATGCAACAACACTAAAAAGATAGAACAACAAATTGGAGATAAATCCAACTTCAAATATGCCAAACTTTTTAATGTAGAGAGAACAAGTGATTATTCATTAATAAGGACATACAAACAATCAGGAGAAATCTTTAATAGAATTCTAATATTAAAGGTAGATTCTGCAAGAAACTTACCAAAAGCTGATTTTGTAATTAAAAAAGATGTAAGTTCTATTGCTATTTTATCTAGTACTCACATAGGATTTATTGATGCACTTGATAATTTAGATTTAATTACTGGCTCATCTAATCCATATCGATTCTACAATAAAAAACTTTATAAAAAGTATGAAGAAGGCAAGATTGTAAATATTGGCGACGATATGAAATGTAATGTAGAAGAAATGATTGCACTTAAACCAGACGTGATTTTCACAACTGGCTATGAGTATAATTACAATCTTAAAAAAGTTTTATTAAAAGCAGGTATTCCTTTTATTCCTATATCAGAGTGGAGGGAATCTACAGTTCTTGGGAGAAGTGAATGGGTAAAGTTCTTTGGAAGTATTTTAAATAAAGAACTTAAAGCTGACAGTGTTTTTAAAGAAATAGAGACTAAATATACAGCACTTAAAACTATTACTAAAAACATAGAAAATAAACCTACTATACTTTGGGGTTCAAACTTTAAAGGAACTTGGTATATGCCAGGTGGGAAATCATATATGGGACAAATGCTTGTTGATGCAGGAGCCAATTATTATTTCAAAAAAGATACTACTCGAGGAAGTATTCATATGAATATAGAGAATGTAATAGAATGTATGAAAGAAGCTGACTATTGGTTATCTCCAAGTGCCTTTTCTCTGGATGAATTAAATTCACAAGATAAACATTACCATATCTTCAAAGCTCTTAAAGATAAGAATGTATATAACTACGACAAACGTATGAACCCAAAGGGATTCAACGATTATTGGGAAAGTGGTATTATGCATCCAGACATTATACTTAAAGATATTATTCATATCTTGCAGCCCGAAATGTTTAAGGATTATGAGATGTATTATTTCAAAAAACTTCCTCAAACATCAGAATTTACAAGAGAGTTTTAATAAGTTATGAAACAAGCACCACTTAAATTCACTTTATTAGCTATATTAGTACTTATATTTTTTGTATTAGATTTAGTATTTGGTAGTGTTACTATTCCTTTTAAAGACTTCTTTAAACTACTATTAGGTGATGAGATAAAAGAATCTTGGAGATATATTATTTTAGATTTCAGATTACCAAAAGCAATAACAGCAATACTTGCTGGAGCTTCGTTATCAGTAGCAGGTTTGCTTATGCAAACTCTCTTCCGAAATCCACTAGCTGGTCCATTTGTACTTGGAGTTTCTTCAGGAGCCTCACTTGGAGTAGCTTTATATATAATGGGAGGAAGCTTCTTTATTTCAACAATAGGATTAGCTTCTATTAGCAATGTAGGTATAATTCTTTCAGCAGTAATAGGAGCTTTGGCAGCCATGTTTCTTGTTATAATAGCAGGAGCTAAACTCAAAAACAATCTTACTCTTTTAATAGTAGGAATAATGTTTGGTTCCCTAACTTCAGCGGTAGTAAGTATATTACAATATTTCAGTACAGCCGAAAACATTCAACGTTTTGTAGTGTGGACTATGGGTTCTCTTTCTGCTGTGAGCATGTCTGAGATAGCTTACATTGCTCCATTAATCATTATCACACTAATTGTATGTGTAACATTACAAAAGCCTTTAAATACAATTCTATTGGGTGAGAACTACGCAAAAAGTTTGGGTACAAATATAGATAAGATAAGAATGACATTATTGGTTATAACTGGTATTCTAGCAGGAGTAATTACAGCTTATACTGGACCTATAGCTTTTATAGGAATAGCGATTCCTCATCTTTCTCGTAATCTTTTCAAAACAAGTAATCATTCGATTCTTATTCCTTCTGTGATTTTAATAGGTTCAATATTTATGCTTATTTGTGATATTTTTTCACAACTACCAGGAAACTCAAGCACATTACCGATAAACTCAGTAAGTGCTATCTTTGGAGCTCCTATAGTTATTTGGATTATAATGAAGCGAAACTAGTTTTAAATTCTAGAATATTTCCATCTTTATCCATAAGTAATAATTCGAATGCACAATCTCCACAAACTGTAGAACAAACCTGCATACATCTATCTGCCAATAATTTATAGAATGGCTCAGATATTGTAAAAGGGAATATCTTAGGCAATTCTCTTGCCATGGTTAAAGCATTTATCTTATCGTTATACGAATCTTCGTAACCACAATCTTTAGCCAAAGAACATAAAAAGGCCTTATCCATCAACACGTTTTTAGAGTGTGTGTCAAGATGTCCTTCACCTAATTTAACAGCTTTCCCAAGCATTATACCAAGAGTAACAGACTCTATCTTTTCTTTCTTTATTTTCTTTAAGGTATCACCAATAAAATTACCAAAATGTACAAAATGATAATCTGGAAAAGATGGGAATCTATCCCTTAAATACTTCTCAGATCTAGCTCCTGAGTTAATTACGATATGCACACAGCCATTAGCTTTGGCAACCTCGATTTCTTTCTCTAAAGAAGAAACATAAGCAGCTTTAGAGAATGGTTTAACAATACAAGAAGTACCAATAATTGAGATACCACCCAATATTCCTAATTTTGAATTTAATGTCTTTTTAGCAAGTTCTTCTCCGCCAGGAACAAAAACACTAATATCCACACCTCTTTGATCTTCGTATATATAAGTAAGTTCTTTCACAACTTCTTTCATCATTCTACGAGGCACAGGATTAACAGCTGGTCCTCCAACTGGAATATCTAGTCCACTAAGAGTAACTGTACCAACACCTTCACCTTTTACAAAACGAATATCACCCGTTTCATTAAAAGAAACTTTAACTCCAATAAGAGCTTCATTAGTTACATCGGGATCATCACCAGCATGTTTACGTACTGTAGCAGATGCCGACTCCTTGTTAAATTCACATGTTTCAACTGGGAAAGTTACTCTTCTTCCACTAGGTAGAACAATATCTGATTTCTTTTGAGTAACCTTAGTAATTAAACATCTCAAAGCGGCTTTAGTAGCTGCCGTAGCACACGCACCAGTAGTAAAACCTGAACGTAGTGGTAAGAAAGAAGGATGAATATCTCTTATTTTCTTTTCTAATTCTTTCTCAGAATCAACAACTTCAAAATTATCCGATAAATGTGGTCGTTTAATAACAAGAATTTCAACACCATATTGACGTGCAGCCTCAACTTTTCTCTCAAAAAAACCTGTAACTCCACTCTCTTTAGTAATAATACAATCTGGTTTGATTCTGTTTAAAAGAGCCAATTCGTCATCTTCCTCTACAGAGAAATACAATAATTTATCCTCAGGGAAACCAGTCTTTCTAGCTTCCTCACGAGAAACATCTGAATTAATTATTCTTGCCCAACATTCGTTCTTTTCCCAAAAAGGTTTAAGTTTCTTAATAGTATTAACACCAGTGAAGGCAAGTAATTTCTGAATCTTATTCTTTTCAAGGTATGCAAGAGCTTCATCAAAAGAATCCAACCATAACATATCATCCTCTCTCTCTTGATATTGACGTTCATATCTTACAACAGGCAAATTCAAACTATCAGACACCGTAGCTATAGTATCATGAAGCATTTCTGCAAATGGATGTGCTGCATCAACAATAAGTTTAACACTATTTTCTTTACAAAAAGCATGCATAGATTCAACATCTAAAACTCCATGTATATGTTCTGCATTCTCTAAATCATCACAAGGGATATCTCTCTTTGTAGAGTAGAAAAATTTCTTTCCCGCTTTATTTAGAAGAGAAGCTACCTTCTTCCCTTCTGTTGTTCCACCAAATACTATTATCATATTTTCTATCTATTAATTGCCTCATAAATATAGATAAACAAATGATAAATCTGACTTTTTTTCAATTAATTCTTGTTAAACATATTTATATCAAAAACACTACACTATTTTAGTATATATCTACTTTTTAATGTAGCTTTAAATACAACAACTTAAGCGTATAATTATTCAACAACTACATATGACATATTTAGAACCAATTTTACTGATAGTAGCAGGGACAACATCAGCATATTTTGTATTTTCTCACTTCATTAAAGAAATATATTCTCTTAAATCTTTTATTCAGAAAAAGGTAAAATACAAGCTTTTAATTCCGCTGTTTATACTGTCGTTTCCATTTGCTTTGTTGATGCAATACTTATTGGACAGTGCTCATTTCTTGAACTTTGGAAACAAATCTTTTTATATGTGCAGTACTATATCTTGGTTTGCTTATTGGTTTATTATTATTTGGTTGTTGGAGAGTAAAAAAAGGAATAGATTTTAAATATATTTCCTAAAGAATCTAAGCAATTAAAAATTTTATTATTAAAAAAGTAGGTAAAGATAGAGCGATTACAAAGCTTATATTCATTAAAATTTTAATTATTATTAAATATTTGTTTAGCTTTTCGTTATCTCTTCGTTTTATGGCTTTTTTTGCCTTTATGCAATAAACTAATGCTAATATTCCTACTGGAGGGCATAATATAAATGAGACTAATACATCATTTTTTAATATTTCATTTGTATTCATTTATTGCCTGTTTAAAGGATTATATTTTAAGCATCTTACTTTCATTTTTAAAAATCTAAAAATGGAGAAGACTTACTCTATTTCGGTATTCTCTATTTTTATATTTTACTGGAGTTCAATCTAATCTATTTTGTGTACAAAGGCTCTTCTCCTCTTTCTACTGCAAAATTAGTTATTGTAAGGAAATTTCCGTCATTAAAACCAACAAGAATAATGCTTTGATAATCATCGTGATATGTAATATTAGAACGACCTATTACAAAATACTTTGAATCTAAAATACAAAAATCCTTCTTTAATTTATCTATATCAAGAACTTTATGTCTAAAACCATAACTTTGTGTAACATGATAATTCGGCTCTCTAGCCTCACATTGTAAGCTATAAATTCTATTTGTCTTCTTATTAACACCAATATAGGTGAATTCACTACTGAAAAAACCCGATTTAGCATAATGAATAACATCACTCGTTTCACTTAAAAAAGAAAAACAAGAAGGTAGAGATTCTTTATTAAAAAGTTCACCTATAATATATCCACATAAAGAATTTCTCTTTAGCCAGACTTCTTTACTAATATAAAACTTCTTAGAAATTTCAGCATCAGCAATCTTTTTCTGTAATTCTGCAATTTTAGCAGTAAGAGTAGTAAATTCCTCAGAATGTTTAGCAGCCTGCTCTTCTAAATCAGATTTTGCCTTAATAAGAAGTTTCTTTTCATTTTCAAGCAAAGTTGTCTTATTAGCAAGTTCTGCATTTAAACTTTCACGAGTTATTCCCCAAGCAGCCTTCTCATTCTCTAGCTTTTGAATATCATTTCGAAGTCCAACAATCTTTGTCTCAGTTATAGTATTTGCAGCCTCAGCTTGCGATACCTTCTCTTTTAATTGTTGAATTTCTGCATTTAGTAAAGTTCTTTGAGTTTTTAACTCATGTAAAGAAACTTCTAACACCTTAATTTTCTTAGTATTTTCAATGCCAGCAGTATTAGCTTTCTCCTTCTCTATAGCAAGTTCTTTCTCCTTAAGCTTTATAGTATTATTCAGCTCTACAATATTATTGTTTAAATTAAGAGTTTTAAGTTTTTCAGCAGCAAGTTCACCTTTCTTAAATTCTAATTCTTTCTCTATTTTCTTAAGTTCGGCATCCTTAGCTATAAAAGATTTCTCTTTTTCACTACATTTAGATTCCCAGTCTTTAACACTAGCTTCTAATTTCTTAATCTTCACATCATAAGTTAGCTTATCTTTCTCAAAAGACTCTTTTGCTTTTCTTAGTGCTTCAATATCTTTTTGATATTTTGCTAAATCTGCATTATTTACATATCCTCTAGCAGCCAATTCTGCTTTTTGTTTGTCTAAAAAAGCTTTTAAGCTCTTTAAATCATTCTCACGCTTATTTAAACTAATAGATTCAGCATTTAAAGTAGCCTTCCTATTCTCTAATTTTTTAGTATTAGCATCTAGTAAATCACGTTTTGTTTTAAGCAATTCCTCAGCAGTTAACACAGCTTTCTCTCTAGCTTCTATCGCTTTAAGTTTTGTAGTGACTAACTTTAAATCATTACTTCCAGCATTTCCAATTAATTTAATATTAGCCTCAAAGATTTTTATAAGTTGGTCTATTGTAAGTTTTCTTAAAGCCTCATCTTTTACAGATAGAAGATCGTCTTCTAATTTTGCCTGTTGCACCAAAAGAGCAGCCTTCTCATTTGCCGACTGTGAAAGCCTTTCTTCAAGTATATTCTGAGTAGATTGTAACTTAATAATCTCTTCCTTAGACGAAGAGTAATCATTAGTTAATTTTATAATTCTCTCAAGTAATACTGCTTTCTCTTTTTCTAGAACTTTCGCAGTCTCACCAAGCTTTATAAGTTCTGTATTAAGTCTATTTTTTTCAGCCTCAAGACCACTAATCAAAGCATCTTTACCCTTAGAAATTTCCTTCTCCTTATTTAATTCTGTCTTTTTAAGATTAAACTCTTCCTTATAAGATTTACAAGCAAACAAGCATATACTAAAAATAATAAGTACGGCTAAACTAATTCTTTTCATACAACACAACAGTAAATATTTCAACACTTGCAAGTCGCAAATGAGCCACAAAATTATATTTAATAAATTAGATATGCAATCATTTTTACTCTTATACTTAACTTAAAACATAAAATAAACACCAAAAAAAACCTTATTTTATTAGCTTATCGTTTGTTTTATATTATCAAAACAACCAATATCATCAATACACTCAGACAGAAGCAATAAAGAAAATATACTCTTCTTAGCAATCTTTATTCTATAAAAAATAAAGCCTAATATAACAAGATATTAATCTTGCTACATTATGCATATCTTCTATTTATGTGCAAACTCCTTAGAAACAAGCAACATAAATAACTTTTAAAGCATTCTCACACATAGTATCAAGTTTAGCTTCCCAAGCTTCTTCAATCAATTAAAGGTAAAGAATCTAAAAGAAAAGTAGAAACAACAGCTTTTGCTTGGACAGTGCACCTATGAATTATACTAAAAGTATAGATCCATTCGTCGAAGAAATCTAATAACTTCACATTTGACATCCAATTAGCTTACATTAAACAGGCTAATTCTCAATTATTTTTCTTATATTTTTTTATGTGTTCTCTATCTTTAAATACAGGAAGATTACAGGAAGATTACAGGAAGAATACAGAAAGAATAAGGTTCAAGGCTGTTTCTTGGGTGTTTATTGGCTTTTACCTTCGAATGATGTTATAATTTTTCTTATTACGCTAGGTATGGTGGATTATTAGTATGTAGCTGATTTCATTGCTTAGCATTTTGAATGCTGATAAAACATGATAAGATAATCTATATTATTTCTAATTATACAAATTCTTTAACTATTAGAACACAAGACAAGATTCCACATCCATAACGTGGATATATAAGATGTATATCTTCTTTAAAACGACTTGCTAGACTCCCCATATATTAAGCAACTTCAATAGAAATATCGAATTGACCATTTTGCTTTTTATCTTATCTTTCTACTTATAGGAGAAACTAAACAATAAAGATTAATTTTTCTGCAAAAGAATCCCCTTACTTCAAATCATGAAGTAAGGGGATATATTTGAGTTTACATCTACTATATTGTTACATATAAAGAATAAGCAACTACGCATACTGCACCTATAAAACTACATGTAAAAAACTTGTTTGTTATTTTAGCATATTTAGTAGCACTTTCATCATTCCCTAATAGCATATTAGTTCTTGCTTTTGAACTATAATATAATGCAAAAAAACCTAATATAGGAAATAAGAAAAGTGATATAAACGCACGATCATTATAAGTATTAATTCTATTCATGTTATTTCTTTTGTGTTAGTCTTTTATTAACAGCACTAATATAATAAATTTTCATTAATAATAAATATTATGCACTTATAAAGATTTAAACACAAGCTGTAAATCTATTTATCCTTAGCGTCTCTAAACATATGTTTAAATTGATGAGAATAAAGACGAGACAAACCTTTACGATTATCTATAGAGTCTCCAACAACAATCATAGTAGTAAGAGTTAAGTTGTTATCTTTTACAATCTTAGCTAAATCTTTAAGCTCACCACGAAATATCTTCTGATCTTTCCAAGTAAGTTTATAACAAGCTGCCACGGGAGTTGTAGCTGGATAATGCACCATTAAATCTTCCTGTACTTTATCAACTATAGAAGCTGAAAGATAAATACACATAGTTGATTGAGAACGAGCCAACATGTGTAATTTCTCTTTAGCTGGCATAGCCGTTCTTCCCTCTCCACGAGTAAGAATTATTGATTGTATTTTCTCAGGAATAGTAAATTGAGACTTCAATTCAGCTGCTGCTGCTTGGAATGATGAGATTCCTGGAGTAATATGATAATCCATTCCATACTCATCAAAATAAGACATCTGTTCTTGTATAGCACCATAAATACATGGATCTCCAGTATGTAAACGTACAACAAATAAACCTCTATCGTGGAACTCTTTCATTATAGCAAATTGGTCTTCTAAGTCCATAGCTGCTGACGAACGAACTGTTGCTCCTTCTTTTGCATAATGAGTTAATTCCTCTGGCACTAATGATCCTGCATAAAGAATAAGGTCAGCCATTTGCAAGAAACGCTTTCCTCTTACAGATACTAATTCAGGATCTCCAGGTCCAGCTCCAACTATCTCTATAAAACCTTTTCTTTCTGAGAATTTGTCAAGAGCAATAGAGTATGTAAAGTCGTTTCCGTCTGATAATTTACATTTTTGTTTTTCTACTAATATAGCAGTATTTAAAGAAGTTTTAAGAGCACAAGACTCTGCAACTCCGTAAGTTCCTGTAACTTCAAACACTTTCTGAGAAGGATTAGGAATTTCTATTCCTCTAAGATCATCAGCTGTGTAAATTTCAGGTTGAACATTTATATTTTTAGCAAGAACTGCAACTAAATCCTCGTCTCTTTTTATATCTATTGTTGATACAGATTTAAGACTTATAGCTGAAATATTTTTGCTTTTTAGATCTTCTTTTATAAATTCGAAAACTCCTTCAGCACTAGCATTCTTTCTACAACCCACACCTAGATGTAACATCTGTGGACGATAATAAAGTGTTGGCTTAGTAAAAGAATGAATATATGGAGAAACGGCTATTATAAGTTCGTAATCTTCTTCTTTAATTTCGTCTGCACGATAATATAAATCTACAAATTCTGGTTTAGTAGATTCTAAAAATGAAGTTCCCTTATCTCTTGCTTCTAATAAAAGAGCTGTCTTTTTATTGTTTACAAAAAGAGAGATAACTTGATTCATTACCTTATTTGCACACTCTATCTGCCAATTGTATTTCTTATTAATAACATCCAAAGACCAAAGTCCTGTAACGTCAGATTGTGTAGAGATAACTGGTAGAGCACCTGTTATACGAGCTATGTATTTACACAATTCGTTTGCACCACCAATATGTCCTGAAACAACTGATTGTACAAATTGTCCCATTGCATCTATACTTAAAACAGCAGGATCTGTCTTTTTATCCTTTAAAAGAGGTGCAATTGTACGAACACAAATACCTAAAGCGCCAACAAATACTATTGATTGATAATTGTTAAACTCTTCTTTTAGAAATACTGAAGCAGTACTTATTTTATTTACTCCTTCAGCCTCGTGAGATGAGAATATCTCTGCATCTGTAATCTCCGATTGAATCGTTTTTGCTAACTCGTTTCCTTTCTCGGAAAAAGTTATTATTGCTATATTCTTATTCATAAAATATGTTTTTCTTTTCTTCTAAATTAATTCAGCTGCAAAAGTATCAATAGGATTATTATCATCCACTACTATACGAGTCTCTCTTAAAATCTTAAAACCATGCTTATTTACACCCTCTAAAAACATATCCTTAGAGTTCTTACTTACTGAATTGAAAACAATTATACCACCTGGTAAAATATTATCCTTTATTATTCCAAGCATTTCAACTAATCGGCCTCCGTGTCCACCTATAAATACAGCGTCTGGTTTTGCTACTTCCGATAAATCCATTGCAAAGAAATCACCTATATAAGATTCTATTCCAGGGATACCAAACTTCTTAGTGTTTTGCTGAATTAACGCTCTACTTTCTTCTCTTTTCTCAAAAGAGTGTATTTTTAAATGAGGAAACTGCATCTTTGCCTCTATAGAAACAGAACCTGTACAGAAACCTATATCCCACATCACTTGACGTTTATATAAATCTAAGAAAGATAAAGATAAAAGACGAATTGGCATCTTAGTCATCATCTTAGGACGACCCTCTAAAATGTTAATATCTTTTTCAGGAATGCCGAAATAACGCTTTCTTTCTCCTGTTTTAAGCAAGATAATGCAGTTTAAAGAAGAAGGTTTCGCTTTTACAGCATTAGTTATTAACAATTTCTGTACTTTCTCATTCTCTCCTCCCATATTCTCACCAATTATCATTTCATAATTAGTGTAACCATAATCAAGCATTCTTTGAGCTATATTCTGAGGAGTATTTTTCTTATCTGTTAAAAGACCTATCTTCTCTTTTCTCTCTATTAACACTCTGTCGAATTCGTGAAAAGGTCGACCAGTTAAAGAAACATTTATCATGTCGTGATAAGGTAGCACCATTCTATGTGCCAAGAGTTGTAGACTATTAAAATAAGGCATTAAATTAATATTAGCCTTAGGCAATTCGCGTTTAATTGTATTTGCAAAACCAAAGAAAAGAGGATCGCCTGAGGCAAAAACCACTATATCTTCATGCGAATTATATTGATCGAAAACTGCCTTCAAAGGAATAGTTATATCTATCCACTTATGATCTTTTGGCAGAATGTGTTTTACAAGCTGATAATGACGCTTTCCTCCTGAAAAAATCTTACTCTCCCCCACTACCTTCAAGCAGTCGGGTGCAAAGTGAAAATCTTGCTTATCGGGTATACCAATTACAGTAAATTGCATATGCTTAATGACTTAATTATTATGAGCCACAAAGATAGTATGATTTGTGGGAAATAACTTATCTTTGAATTAACAAAACTTAAAAACACCGATGTTATACAAACAAGATTTTATAGAGAGGATAATAGAGCAAGGGTTTATTGTTCTTAGAACTCTTTGTGGTATGGATAATCCCAAAAATGAAGAAGTTGAAGATATTCAGATACAGTTAAAAGATTTGTATAAAAATTATTTCAATAAACACTACACTTTCTTTTATAACGAAAATATTGAAACCATAATAAATAGCATCCAAAAAGAACATAATTCTAAGGATAGCTTGAAACTATTTGAACTTCTTGCGGACATCTTATTTACTGATGCTAAACATCAGAATGATAAATTCTTACAAAAACAACTTACAGCCAAAGCCTACGGTTTACTTAATTATATTGAAAATAATTCTGATACATATTCTATAAATAGAAATAATAAAGTTATTGAACTGAGAGAATATTTATTATATTTAAATTAAATATAATAAATAATATCAAGCTCTGTAAGGAAATGGAATATCTGAATTTTGAATACATCTCAAATTACTATAACAATTTAGATAAAACTAAATACTCACATGTCGTTTCAGACAACACATGTACAGACATAGATTTTGAAGCACTTTTTTCTTTCTGCGATAGAACATCTTCTAAGGTAGGACAACAATATCTGTACTCTAGATTAAGATGTGTAGATAAGGACAGAAATAGAATTATTGAACAAGAGAATCTTATTGAGAATATTCAAAAGCAGAATATTATTAATGATATCAAAAAACAATTAAAAAGATTAAATTCTTTTGAATCATACTATTTATGTAGAGTATTTCAAGATGATCCTTTGCCTAAAGATAAATATCTTAAACTAACACAGATTCTTCCTTTTATATCTATGATATCAATTATACTAACAATTTATATTCATACATTCATTGTACTCCTTATACCTATTATGATTCTGAATATGATTATTCACTATAGAAATAAAGAAAGCTTATTAGTGTATTCTGAAATATTCAGCCAATTAGGAATCTTAGAATCTATATCTAGTAAACTAACAAAGATAGGCTACAGTAATGAACAAGATGATTCTATTAAGAAACTTAAGATTATAAATAAACAAACAAGGATAATTCGTCTACAGAACAAATTTCAAGGCGATTTAGAGCTTGTGCTTTGGTCTATTATTGAATTAGTAAAGATATGTCTTTCCTTAGAAGCTTTCATTTTTAATAGAGTTATGTCTCAGATTCAAGACAATAAAAAAAAAATAGAGAGCTTATATGAAAATATAGGAAAGATAGATTTAGCTCTATCTACCATCTCTCTACGAGAAACTTTACCATATTACTGTAAACCAGATATCACCAATTATTCTAAAAAGATAAAAGCATGTGAGATATTTCATCCTCTTATAGATAATTGTGTTTCTAATAATATTAATATAGACGAACGTTCTGCTCTTATTACAGGTTCAAACATGTCAGGTAAAACAACATTCATAAGAACGATGGCCGTAAGTGTTCTTACTGCAAACACTATAAACACATGTTTTGCTAAAAGTATGTCTTTAGGAAATATACTCTTAGATTCTGCGATTAAAATAAGCGATAGTTTACTCAACGATAAATCATATTATTTCGAGGAAGTATTAAGAATAAAAAGTATGATTGAGAATGCCAAATCTGGTAAAACATATTTATTATTGCTTGACGAATTATATAAAGGAACAAATACAATAGAGAGAATTGCTTGTGCAAAATCAGTACTCTCATATCTTAATAAAGAGAATATTGTAATAGCTTCTACTCACGATACTGAGTTGTGCGAACTTCTGAAAGACGATTACGATATTTATCATTTTGGAGAGAGAATAATCAAAGATGAATTATCTTTTGACTATATTATAAAAACTGGTAAACCTAAAGAAACTAATGCAATTAGGATTCTTGACCTCAATGAATATCCAAAGGAAATAATAGAGGAATCTTATAAAATTGCTAAAGAGTTAGCATAAATTAATTTGTATGATACAAAAGTATATAAAATTGAGATTATTAATAATTAAAAGATCTTTACAAGATGAATTAAGCATTGCAGGAATTGTGATGCTTTTGTCTTGTGCAATTCTTTTATACATCTATATTTTTTATATCCTACAGAATTACACTTACGGCAAATATATAAGCTTAATATTATTTACTTTTTCTGCGTTTTCAAATTGTATAAATAGAAAAGATTATTATTTTCTGAAGATTCAGAATATTAAACTAGAATGTATATTAATTATAGAAAATTTACTACTTGCTTCACTTTTTTGTTTTATTTACTGGCCATTCATACCACTATACCTAATATTATCTATTGTAATAGGATTTATTTTTAAGGATATAAAAATAGATATTCCACACAATATAATAAGAATAACACCATTCATAAAGGGTTCTTTTGAATGGATTTCTGCATTTAGACAATATCTTATTTACGTTCTAATTATTGATATCCTTTTTATGATTATTGCGATTATTTATAACAACTATGCTTTCGCGCAACTTAGTGTTATTAGTTTAAACATCGCAGCATCATTAATATTTCTAAAGATTGAATCAATAGAAGATATCAAACAATATAAATCCCCAAATAAACTTTTAAAAGCTAAATTCAAACAGATTATTGCGAATACACTAATAATAAACTCAGTACTAATTATATTACATATCATCTTTATTCCTGAACAATCAGTTATAATTCTTCTTTATTTAATACTAGCGATAATCTTAATAAGTGGTAACATGCTTTCGAAATATGTATTTATAGAAAATGATATATTTAGAGAGATTATGCAAATATTCCTTATTACCTTATTCATCTCATCTTGCGTGCATCCAATACCTATTATTCTATCAGTTTTATGTGTTTTATACCTATATTATAAAGCTATAAAATCATTAAAAGAGTACTATCATGATTAATATTCAAAATCTTAGTAAAAGTTTCGGTAAACAACTAGTTCTTAACAATATTAATATAGAGTATAAAGATAATGGCATATACGGATTAGTCGGATTTAATGGAGCTGGGAAAACGACTTTCTTTAAATGTATAATGGGACTTCTACAACATGAAGGCTCTATTGCTTATAACAAGGAATTAAATATAGGATACTTACCTACTGATATGTTTATGTATCCCAAAATAACAGGTCTAGAATATATTGAATTTTGTATGTCTGCTAGAAAGATATCTTTTGATAAAACAGCTCTTACTGATTGGAATAAATTAATGCAATTACCTCTAGATAAATATGCTCAAGACTATTCTACAGGCATGAAAAAGAAGCTTGCATTACTAGCTATAATTCTACAATCAAACGATATCCTTATTCTTGATGAACCATTCAACGGATTAGACTTAACTACAAATCTATTTCTAGTAGACATTCTTCAAGAAATGAAAAAGGCTGGTAAGATTATACTTATTTCTTCTCATATTCTGCAAACTCTAAAAGATATTTGCGATAGCATAGAAGTGCTCGATAATAGAAATATCTCACACTATAATAAAAAACAATATTCAGAACTTGATGACTACTTTAAAGATAAGAGAAAGGGACTTATAAACATTTCTTTACTACATATTTAAAAAACATAGAGAACAAGGAAAATCCTTATTCTCTATTATATATTTTAAGTAATATTTATAATCAGTAAAACTATTTAACTACTAAAAATTAAACCTCACGACCAGGGCGAAGTACCTCTGCATCATTAAAAGCCAAAGCTGAATTAACTATAGTAGCAGCAAGATTAGATCCACCTTTTCTACCATCAATAATCACTTTAGGTACATTCTTGAATACTTTCAATCTATGTTTAGATTCTTGAACGTTAACAAAACCAACTGGTGCAGCAACTACTCCAACAGGATGAGCCTTACCTTTACGCATTAAGTCTGTTAATTCAATAAGTGCAGTTGGAGCATTTCCGAATACATAAAGAGCATCAGGATGTTCCTCTACAGCTAAACGAATTCCAGCTTGAGTACGAGTGATCTTTTTCTCTTCAGCTAAAGCCTTAACTCTATCGTCAGAAAGATAACACTTAACTTTTATACCTAATCTTTCGATTGCAGCCTTACGAATTCCAGCAGCAGCCATACTTACATCAGTTATAATAACTGGTGGTTTACCACTCTCGAATTTCTCATGCCATACTTTCATTGCCTCATTATCTGCATAGAAAACATTCTCCATATCGAAGTCTGCAGTAGTATGAATACAATGAATCAATGGCCACTTTATATCTAATGGTAAATCTTGATTCTTAAGCTTAGATTCTATTGTTTGGAAAGATTTAATCATAATAGCCTGTCCAGCTTTCACGCCTCTTTCTCCATCTTCATTATAATAACCACGAGGAGTAACAATCTTATCTCCGAAAGAATAAGAACGAGAGTTTCCTATAATCACTATAGTAAACATATCTACCTCTTCAGGATTGAACTCTTCTAGAGTAGTAACAACAATCTCTTCTTCTGCACGACCAGCTTGACGAACATATCCAACAGGAGTTTTAGGATCTCTGTATTGCAAGAAAATCTCCTGTAAACGATATAACTGCCAGTAACGACCTACACTTTTAGGATTATATATTGATGTAACAAAATCTGCATCAGCAGCTGCTACTATACGCTTTTCTATAATCTCCCAAGATGTCATTAAATCTGATAAAGATATCACACAAAAGTCATGTCCAGTTGGAGCACCTAATCTAGCTGATGCCATTTGGAATGCTGAAGTACCAGGAATAACTTCCAATTCAACATCTGACTCACGTACTCTTTTCATCTCCCAAACTAATGGTGACATTCCATAAATACCAGCATCACCAGAAGAAATAACACATACAGTCTTTCCTTCTTCAGCACGTTCAAAAGCATACTCTGCTCTTTCTCTTTCTTTACGCATTCCTGTGTCTACACATTCTTGCTCTTTTGTTATAAATGGCTGTACAAATTCGAAATAGTACTTATAGCCAATTATCACATCCGCATCTTTAATTGCCTGAATAGCAGCTCCTGATACGTATTTCTCATCTCCAGGTCCAAGACCTACAATAAATATTTTTCCTGTACTCATAGTATATACTTATTAATCACTAAAAGAGAGAAATATGGATTCTTTCTTTTGCGTATTTCTTCTACATCTGAACAAACAAACTGCTCGTCTGTTCCTAATTTCTCACAATAAACGAATTGTCCTTTTAATTCTTCTAAAAGAGGAATGAAATCATCTCTAAGAGTTGTCAACTTCATAACAACAACAGAATCAGCTACTTTTAAAGCTTCTAAAACTTCTTCTTTAGATGTTGGAGCTGGAACAACCATTAGTTTATCTTGTTGTAAAACTAATGGAATTTTAGCAGCTGAACCTCCAAGAATAAAAGCAGGAACTCCTGGTATCATCTCAAAATCTACACTGTCCTTCTTAAATTTTTCAATAAAATAGGCAAATGTGCTATAAAAGCTTAAATCTCCTTCACTAACAATAGCAATCTTCTTTCCAGCATAATGCTGACAACGAATCTCACGATAACTAGCATCGTAAAGTATCTCTGTAGCAGTTCTGTCCATACTCATGCTAATGAATATTCCTTTTAACTTAGACTCATCTAAACCATAATTATCTAGAATTCTCTTAGAAAAACTCGTCTGCTCTCCCTTAGCTGTCATTGTACCTGGATAATAAATCACATCCATTTCCTTAAGGTTTTTTAATGCCTTAAGAGTAATAAGATCTGGGTCTCCAGGTCCAAGAGCTATACCAAATATTTTATTTTTCTCCATAATATTAAAATTCTGACCAAATATACCTTAAATATATTCTAAAACATGTAAATTCGTAGGACAATACAATTTACAATTGCTAAATTTGTAGACTAGAAATTAGTATTACACTAACATTTAAAACACATAATTATGAGCTACAGAATAGAGCATGATACAATGGGTGACGTTAAAGTTCCAGCTGATAAATACTGGGGTGCACAGACACAACGTTCAGTTTCAAATTTCCCTATAGGACCTTCTGCTTCTATGCCAAAAGAAATTATTGAAGCTTTCGGTTATTTAAAAAAAGCAGCAGCTATTACTAACTGCAAACTAGGAGTTTTAGCAGAAGAGAAAAGAGATCTTATTGGATTAGCTTGTGATGAAATCATTGCAGGTAAACTTTACGATCAATTTCCTTTAGTTATATGGCAAACAGGTTCAGGTACTCAATCTAACATGAACTCTAATGAGGTTGTATCTAATAGATGTCACGTTTTAGCAGGAAACAAATTAGGAGAAGGTACTTCTTTTATTCATCCAAATGATGATGTAAACAAGTCACAATCATCTAATGATACTTTCCCAACAGCTATGCATATTGCTGCTTACAAGAAAATTGTTGAGCACACTATTCCTTCTGTAGAATATCTTCAAAAAGCTCTTCAGCATAAATCTAGAGAGATGAAAGATGTTGTTAAGATTGGTCGTACTCACTGGATGGATGCTACTCCTTTAACTTTAGGACAAGAATTCTCTGGTTATGTAGCTCAATTACATCATGGTGTTAAGGCTCTTAAAAATACTTTAGAGCATTTATCAGAATTAGCTCTTGGTGGTACAGCTGTTGGTACAGGATTAAATACTCCTAAAGGTTATGATGTTGAGGTTGCTAAACAAATCTCTAACTTAACTGGTCACCAATTCTATACTGCACCTAATAAATTTGAATCTTTAGCTGCTCACGATGCTATCGTTGAGACTCATGGCGCTCTTAAGCAATTAGCTGTAAGCATTATGAAGATTGCTAATGATGTTAGATTAATGGCTTCTGGTCCACGTTCAGGTATTGGCGAGATCGTGATACCATCTAACGAGCCAGGTTCTTCTATCATGCCAGGTAAAGTTAATCCTACTCAATGTGAAGCAATGACTATGGTTTGCGCTCAGGTTATGGGTAACGATGTTACTATTACTGTTGGTGGTTCTAACGGTCAATTCGAATTGAACGTATTCAAACCAGTAATGATTGCTAACTTCTTACAATCTGCTAACCTTATTGGCGATGCTGCTAAAGCTTTCACTGATAATTGCGTTGTTGGTATTCAGCCTAATCAAGATAGAATTACTGAGTTATTAAATAACTCTTTAATGCTTGTTACTGCTTTAAATACTCATATCGGATACGAGAAATCTGCTAAGATTGCTAAGAAAGCTCACGCTGAGGGTACTACTCTTAAGGCAGCTGCTTTAGAATTAGCTTATCTTACTGAAGAAGAATTTGACGAATGGGTTGATCCTTCAAAAATGATTGGTTCTTTATAGTATAAAGAATCTTTTAAAATATAAAAATAGCCACTTGCTTTATTGCTTGTGGCTATTATTAATATATAGAATTATATTATTTTCTTAAAGGGGCAAATTCAGAAGTTTTATTCCATTTAGGCCAAACATCAGAATCAGCAATCTTATATCCAAAACGGAATATCATTTGAGCATCAGCAACTATTCCTGTTAAATCAGCAGTCTTAGCATCATAAGTATCAAGATTCTTGTGATAAACAGTCTTCCAATAGTTATCCATATACTTAGGCATCCAATCTTTACCTTTAGTTTTATGATCTTGCATACCTTTAGCAAAAAGACAAGGTATTCCTTTTTTCATATAAGGGAAATGATCAGAACGAAAGAACATTCCATTCTCAGGAGTAGGATCAGCCGCTACATAACGTCCATCTTTTACAGCTTCTTCTGAAAGAATATCATCTAAAGTTGAATGTCCATGACCAGTAATCGTGATATCATTAAACTCACCAACAAAAGGTAATACGTCTGTATTTATACCGCATACAATTTTATCAGTAGGAATAGGTGAATGATCTACAAAATAATACGATCCTTGTAGACCTTCTTCTTCAACTGTAGGATTAATAAATATAACAGTACGTTTAGGAGCAGGCATAGCTTTAAAAGCTTTTGCAATCTCTAAAACCCATGCTACACCAGCAGCATTATCAGAAGCTCCATTATAGATATATTTACCATTAGGAGTATCATGTTGTCCAAGATGATCCCAGTGAGCCATATATATAATTGCCTCATCTGGTTTTTCAGAACCAGTTATCTTTCCTGCTATATTATACGATTTATCATGTTTAAATGTCTTTGTAATAGAAAGACTTGCATTAGTTTTCATCTCAAAAGATTTAAACTCTTTCTTACATGCCTCAGTCCAAATAGATTCTAGATCATATCCTAAAGACTTAAATAATTTATTAGCAGATTCTCTATTAAACCAACCCTCTATATCGCAACATGCATTCTGTCTTGCAGCTTCATCTATACAAAAAGTAGACGATTCAGACATTCTTCTTGGAACGCCCCAAGGATAACCAGCCATATCTGTTCTATGAACTATAAAAACAGCCTTTGCCCCTTGTCGAGCAGCCTCTTCATATTTATATGTCCAACGACCATAATAAGTCATAGAATTACCACCGAAATGATTCTTATCTTTTGTTATAAATCCAGGGTCATTCACTAAACAAACAACAGTTTTACCTTTTACATCAACACCTTCATAATCATTCCATCCAAACTCAGGAGCATTAATACCGTATCCAACAAAAACCATATCAAGATTCTCTAAAGAAACATCTTTAGCAGTAGTTTGTGATTGAGCAGCATAATCTTCCAATAATTTAAAATCGAATGATTGTTTGCCTCTTATTGTCAATATATCTGAAGCTTTTCCAGTTATTTCAACTAAAGGAACAGCCTGACGATAAGAACCATCTTTAAAAGCAGGTTCTAAACCTATCTTTTCCATCTCGCCCTGAATATAATCAAGAGTCTTTTTTTCATTCTTAGAAAATGGTTTACGCCCACCAAAATCATCTGAAGCCAAAACTCCTATTGTCTTTCCTAATCCATCAGCAGTGATAGATTTTTCTGCATCATTTACCGATTTACTGCACGAAAGCAAAGTAAATACAGCAAGAAGCATTAGTAAACTAGTCTTTTTCATTATTATAATTGTTTATATTTTCCGTTTAGGGCTATCACATATATTATAGTAGCAAATTCCTTTTATAAATAAGAAGAAATCATCTTTAATAAATCTGGAAATTGAAGTATTATTACTGACAGAAGAAGCAGTACTAAAAGAATATCTCCAATATATTTATGTTTTTGTAATACAAAATACCTCCCTATAAAAAACGAAATAGGAATAGCTCCTAAGACTAATACTTCTAATCCAAGAGGTTTAAATATGATAGGGATCATGATACAAAATAATAAAATCCAAAAGAGAATAGTAAAGAACTTCAGTTCAAACACCTCTACAATAGGACTTCTTAAAAAGATATTAGCTAATGAAATAACAAATAATGAAATAGCGAAAGCAAAGAATATCCATTCATATATACTAGGAACTCCACATATTGGCGTTAAACTATATGCATTATTTATTACTGAATAAAAAGCTGGTAGATTGTCTGTATAAAAGAAAAAAGTCCACATAAAAACAATAGGTAATGCAGTACCCATGAATACAGCTATTATCTCTCTAAAGCGGAATCTACTAATACTAATCATTCCAATAAACACAAATACAATAAAGAATATTGATTTAAAGTAAAAAACAGAAGCTAATCCTACAAAGAATCCAGCATCAAAAAAACATGCTATTGAAGTATGATTATTGTAAGCATAAAGAATTCTAACTAAAGAAATCAATATAAAAAGAGAAGCGAAAACAGCTGGATTAAAGCAAATAACACTTGGTAAACACCCTACGAATAAAATATATAAAAAGGATGGCAAAGAAGTTCCTGTTTTGAGAATACTATACCTATCATTAATATAATATATCAGCAAAGCTGTTATGAGTAAAGTAACAATACTTAATACTCCAAGAAGAACAGGAGTGTCTCCCAAACTATTAATAAGATATTTAGAAAGGGGCATTAAGCTCGATTCATCTATATTTATAACTGGATTCATAAGCCACTTATACCAAAAAGTTATAAGTATAAATGGTAATAAAAAAAGTAAGAAAGGCTGTTTACTTTTAAAAGCATTAAGTATTGAACTCATTAATATATATTTTAAATTATTTCAAATCTGAACCTATATCTCTTCTGAAATATTTTCCCTCGTAAGTAATTGTCTTAGCTCCATTAAAAGATTTATCAAGAGCTTCGTCCATAGTATTTCCATATGCACTAACAGCAATTACTCTACCACCGTTAGTCACAACATTATTATTCTCTTTTTTTGTACCTCCGTGAAAAACTATAGAATCTTTTACATCAGCAATTCCAGTAATCACTTTACCATTCACGTAAGCTTCAGGATAACCTCCAGAAACAAGCATAACAGTAGTACAGTATCTATCGTCTAATTGGAAATCTACTTCAGCAAGGCGACCTTCACCCACAGCTTTAAATAAATCAACTATATCAGATTTTATTCTAGGCACTACAACTTCAGTTTCAGGATCTCCCATTCTTACGTTATACTCAATAACCATAGGCTCATCTCCAACCTTAAACAAACCAAAGAAAACAAATCCTTTATAATCTATACCGTCTTTATATAATCCATCTATAGTAGGTTTAACAATCTTATCCTCTATCTTCTTCATAAAGACATCATCAGCAAAAGGAACTGGCGACACAGCACCCATACCACCCGTATTAAGACCAGTATCTCCTTCACCTATTCTTTTATAGTCTTTAGCAGAACCAATAATCTTATAATCTTTACCATCAGTAATAGCAAAAACAGATAATTCTATTCCTCTTAAAAATTCTTCAATAACAACCTTAGCACTTGCATCTCCGAACATACCACCTATCATCTCACGAAGAGAATCTTGTGCTTCTTTAAGATCTTCTATAATAAGAACACCTTTACCAGCAGCTAATCCATCCGCCTTAAGAACATAAGGAGCCTCAAAAGTAGTTAAAAAATCAACTCCCTCTTCAATATTCTCTTTTGTAACTGTAAGATATGCTGGAGTAGGAATATTGTGCTTAGCCATAAATTCTTTAGCAAAATCCTTAGACCCTTCAAGAATAGCACCTTTTTTAGAAGGTCCAATAACAGGAATATGTTTAAGATCTTCTCTATTCAAGAAAAAATCATATATCCCATTCACCAAAGGATCCTCAGGACCAACAACTATCATGTTTACTTTATTTGCAAGAGCAAACTCAGCAAGAGCATCAAAATCATTAACTCCAATATTAACATTCTCAGCAATATCATCAGTTCCTGCATTACCAGGAGCAACAAATAGTTTTTCAAGCTTATCCGATTGTTTCATCTTCCATGCTATGGCATGCTCACGCCCACCTGATCCTAAAAGTAAAATTCTCATTTTTAATATATTATAGTGTGTTTGATTAATTCTTTTTTAATAATGTTTTATCATATATAAATAGTCCAACAGTAGACACAAGACCAATACCAAATATAACCATCCAAATATTAGAAGGATGATAAGTATTCCATAAGAAATCCGTCAATTGTCTTTCACTCATATTAAGAAGTTCACAAGCCTTAGCAAAAACCTCATTCTTAGTTAATCCATCAGCTACTTCAAGACCTCTTTCAGCAAGTGCTCTTTTAACAAGAACCGCCTTATCAGACATCATTCCATAAACATCTCCAGAGATAATACCAGCTCCCACGTTACCAATAAACACAGGTATAAATGAACATCCCATATAAAGAGCTACCTTATCTTTAGGAGCTATACGTCCAATATATTCAGTAATTTTAGGAGAACCTGCCATTTCACCGATCGCAAAGATAAAGATTGCACCAATAGTAAACATCACGTTTTGTGTAAAAAGAGTAAGAGCCATCCCAATTGCACAAACAAGGAAACCTGTCATCATAGTATTTAGAGGTTTCCATTTCATAACTAAAGTAGAAACCATAATCTGAAATACAATAATAAACATGGCATCGAAATTAGTTATAAACTCTGCTTCCATCTGACCAGCATGACCATAAGTTTCAGTAATCCAAGGACTAACACTATGTAAATACTCATAAAGAACAGAAGTATCAACCCATTGAGTTATAAAAACAGGAAGAGTAAAAAATAATTGATTATACATAGTCCAGAAACCGGCCACTAAAAGAAGAAAAACTACAAACTTAACATCACTTAATGCAATAAATATATTCTTAAAAACAGTAGACATTGATTCAGAGAAAGTCTCTTTCTTAATAATTCTCTCTGGTTCTTTATAAAAGAAAAGCATAAAAAAGTTAACAGCAATAATGGCAGCAGAGATGTAAAATACTAAGTCATAAGAAGAACCTCTGAAAGCCATAGTAATCATAGGACCAAAGAAAGCACCTAGATTAACCATCATATAGAATATACCAAAACCTATAGAAGAAGTTTCAGAAGTAGTAGTTTTAGCAATAGTAGCAGAAATAATAGGTTTAAACAAAGCTGCACCTAAAGCAAGATAAAGATACATACAGAAAACTCCCACAAATGAAGTAACTAAAGGAAGTAATAAAAAAGCTGAAACATAAATAACAAAAGCTATAGCCAACATCTTTTTATAACCATATTTATCAGCAATAGAACCAGTAATAAGTGGTAAAAAATAAAGTATTCCAGTACCCACTCCCATTATCCAACCTTTTTCCGATTGAGAGAAACCAAGAGCTCCTGTTTCTGTAGACTGAGTTAAATAATTAGCAAAGAGCATAAAAAAGCCATACCATGCAAAACGTTCAATTAACTCTATTGTATTAGCCGTCCAAAAGGTCTTTGGGAATTTGTTGAAAAGATTAGCCATTTACCTATGTGTTTGATTATTAAAATATGCTTATTTACAAATTTAAGATTTTTATTAAAAAGCTACTTATAAAAAAGTATTTATTGAATCAACATTTAATATATAGAATCATTATTAATCAGGGAGTTTAAATTTATTTCTTAAGTCGAGTATGTAAGTAATCAATAAAACCAGATATCAGGATAATAATACTCAAAAGTCCAAATAATGGAATAATTAAAATGTAAATCCCACCAATAAAAGATCTAAATATTCTAGCATTATGAATCTCAAAAAGATAATTCCACAAAGGCATTCTATAATTATCTCTTATAAAATCAGGCATATGATAGATTTCTGTCTGTTTATGTCCATTCAAATCGCACAGACCTTTATAGTGACTTATAGCAAATAAAATAGAATCAGATTTCACTACACAACCTGTAACCATTGTAGGAGCAGGTCTACCTTCACTCTCTGATATGTTGCCTTCCATTAAAGAGAAGGCCTCATTATTATTAAGATTATACATACTCAGACCAGCAAAAGAACCAATGATCCACTGCCCTGGTTTGTATTCATCAAAAACAGTAACTCCCATTGCAAAAATATTCACAGGAATATAAATCTGTTTAAAAGAAAGAGTATCATTAAATTTCCCCTCCCACAAACCATTCTTGCAAGCTAAGATCAGTCTATCATTTTGAGAATCATAAAGAGCGTTGTCAATATTATTTTTCCAAACATTCTCTTGATCAGAAAATAAATAATTTTTATCCGACACTGTTTTACCTGCAAGAGCAATAATAAGAGGTGGGCGAAGAAACATACCAGTAAAAACAATTAGTAATAAAAGTATTCCTGCATACCAGCCTAACTTCTTATGATACTTAAACAGAAACTTAAACCTAATTACCTCTCTTTTAGATTTATCTTTTTTATTCTTGAATTTAGATTTCCACTTTCTAGGATAAAACCATATATAGAATGCAGAAACAGACAAAAAGATAAGAATCAATCCAGATATATCCCAGATTATCTTACCTGCAAAACCAAATATGCTACCATCATGAACTTCAATAAAGAAATCAACTAAACGAATATGATTCTCTTTAGTATCTTTTTGTGGAGAAAGTTTTATAAAATCATCTACTGCCCCTTTATTAGTAGAATAGATATTAGAGTGAGTAAATACAAGTAATTCTTTCTTTGTCTTAAGAATCTTTATTATCTCTTCATCTATAGACAAGACTGAGCGCTTCCAGAGACTTTTTATGTAATCAAATTGGAACAAACCAGCATTAGTTGCAGCTAACAATAAAGAGTCACTAGAGTAAAGATAATTAGTACGTCTTCCCTTTGCCGATTTAGGGTAATCTCCACTCATAAAAGAACTAAAAGTCTTACCAGAATCTTTTGATACATATACTCCTTGTCTTCCATAAACATAAAGCAGACTATCATTAGTATCTGAATAAACAATATTTTTCATAGTACTTCTATTCCAATTATTAGGATGATATGAAGAAGGAACGAAAGATTTAGAAACAGAATAATCTTTAATAGAATCAGGATGATTAAGTAGTATTCCACTTATAGACATCCATATTAAGAAAAGTAATAGGAATAAACCTAAATATTTATGAAGCCATTTAGATTTCTTATATAGATTATTCATGATTTGTAATAATTAGTGCATACAAATCTAGAAAACTTTGAAGATATAGCAATAAAAAAAGCCTAGAAGAAAACTTCTAGGCTTTTTGCTCCTCGAGTAGGATTTGAACCTACGACCAATAGATTAACAGTCTACTGCTCTACCGCTGAGCTATCGAGGAATG
>JBATVL010000014.1:0-1835 GCA_049671745.1 Marinifilaceae bacterium | reverse complement strand
TCTATTAGAGCTGAATTAAAAATTAAAGAAACTATTACCCAAAATAAAGAGCCTGTTCCGACGCTTCAGAACAGGACTCTTTGGGTAGATAATTGGAAGAATTAACTTCCTAACGAAAGATATTTTATTATTATTTAATAATCAACGACATAGATGCATACATCTTTGCTTCATAATATATATTTGTTCGTTTAAGTTATTTCTATATCTTCGTGTAAACTTAAATAATAAATATGAAAAGAAATTTAATATTACTACTTGCAGCATTTATTTTATTTAGCTGTAATAAAGATAATAATTATAGAAATAGAGTAGATTCCGAGAAAAACAAACATTTTGTTACGGAAAATGAAATTATAAGTATTACGCAAAAGTATAAATTAAATGAAAATTCTATTCAAAATACATCAGCAAAAAGAATAAACAACTTGATATCAGAAAATGATAATAAAAGAGAAATCCTTTCAATAGATCAAATAGAAGATAATTCAAGAACCTTACTATATATAGTTAATTACAAAAACAACAAAGGTTTTACCATTTTAACTGCAGATAAAAGAACAATTCCTATTATTGCTTCTTCTGAAAAAGGAAATTTTAATATGGACTTTGTAAGTGGGGGACTAGAAAAATGGTTGATTGCACAAAAAATATATGTTAAAGAAGCTGAGTCGATTAAAACGAAAGAAATAGAAAGTAATTCAATTCTATGGAAAGATCTAAGTATTAATGGCTATAGAGGAGGAGAAGAACCTAGTAAATATGAGCTTGAAGAGCCGCATACTGAAGTTTTCAATTATGGACCACTAATAAAAACTAAATGGAGACAAAGATATGGATATAATAAGTATTGCAAAAGTTTTAATGGAAAATCAGCTCCTGCAGGTTGCGTTGCTATTGCAATAGCCCAGATAATGTATTATCATCAATACCCATATAAATACAATTGGGATAAAATGAAATTTAATGAAGCCACTGACGCTGCAGCAAAATTAATTCGTGAAATTGGAGACGCAGTTAATATGGAATATACTCCTAATGGATCAGGAGCGATGACCAGTGATGCACCAAAAGCACTAATTAATAATTTTGGATATTCTAAAGATGCATACTACACTACATTCGGTCAGATCACTGCTGAAAGAGAAATAAAAGCTGGCAGGCCTATTATTGTAAGAGGACAAGGTAAAGCAGGAGGTCATGCATGGGTATGTGATGGAGTACGTAGAACAGATGTTTATGCAAATGATGATATGGAATTTTATTTAGCTTTCCATATGAATTGGGGGTGGGGAATAAACAACGGTTGGTTTTCCCATAAGAATTTCAAAACTAAATATGGTGACTATAGTAAAAAGCCACATATGGTAATTAATATACATCCAAACAACAACTAATATGAAAAAATTTATTTATGCATTCCTTCTAGTATGAATAATTTCCGCTTGTAATAAGCAAGAAAAAAAAGAGTCAACTATGATAGATAATTTTATGTATGACGCTATCTTATCTATAGAAATACTCGATAAAGACAATAACGACTTATTAGATTCTAAAAATAAACATTTTTATGATTGGAGTAAAATGAGGTTAATTGAAGATGTCAACAAACCGAATAGAATCTTATGTGAATCAAATTTAGATTGTCCTTATGGAATCAATTTTATAAAAGCTAGTGAAAATAATCAATACAATATAATAGAAATAATAAATATCAAGATTCGTAATAATATTCCATTTCTTATTAGATATAATGAGCACGAAATTGATACAATTAAATGTGAAATTAAAGAAGGTAAAAACTATGTTTTACTAAAGAAAATTTGGTATAATGG
>JBATVL010000013.1:0-84782 GCA_049671745.1 Marinifilaceae bacterium | reverse complement strand
TTTTTATAAGCTCAAACATTTCTAAATAATTTCCATGATACTTATAGTTCTCTCCATGAACTTGAGGTGTTCGGCCAGCAAGAGATGAAAAATCTTCCTTTGCTAATTTCTGTCCTTGTTCGTTAATGTCAAAACGTTTAGTAATATATGCTGCTTCACCATTACTAAAAAAAATTAATGCATTCTCGGCTGTATCTATACCGTAAACTTGTCGTGCAATTTGCATAGTCAGATGCTCATTCGCAGGCATTTGATCATTATTGTTAGCAAAGCTTGGAATAGGTTTAAGTATATGTGTCCCTTGCTCTCCTTTATTAGTAAGTCGGAGTAAGTTCTTATCTAGTATGATAGATAGTTTTTCTTGTACGCCAGAAATAGATATACGTTTACGATTATCTATAAATAGAGCATCTGTATTTACATTAGAAGCGGGTGAATCGTAAGGAAGTAAATGACTTACTTTTTTAGAGTCAAACAATCTTCTTCTACATGTGGTGCTATATGTATTAAAGCCTTTAGCTAAAGTTCCTGGACAATATTTTATAGTTGGTAAACTCATTTTCTATTATAATTTTTTGATAGTAACAGCCCCTATTGTATCATAAGTAGCAGTGGCAAGAAGTAGACCAAAATAATCGTCTTTGTCAATGCGCAGATGTTTACACACTACTTGTTTATTTGTTCCTTCTGGTAGCATATTGTAAAAAAATGGAAATAGAATCCTAGAATTATACTGTTGATTATTCTTTGGCAGATTTAGACTAATAGATGCTTTGCTAGTGTCAGATACCCACATATCGTGATATCGAAAACTAAAAGTTCCATCATCTAATTGAGTAAGCAATGCAGCTGCCTCCCCTTTAAAGTATACCTCAGCTTGTCTCATTAATCTTTAATTATAGTTTTTTTCACTTGTAAACATATTTCCATTCCTAAGATATCCGCAATCTTAGTTAATGTTGCAAGAGTTGGATTAGACTGCTCTCTCTCTATTTTGTATAAAGTATTAATACTTATCTCAGCAAGCTCTGCTAGCTGAGCCTGATTAACTTTTAAACTCTTTCTTCTTTCTTTTATACTCTTTCCTATCATCAATTTTAACGTTATAGTGTGATTATGATGTAATCATACGTAAAAGATATAAAAAGTTACATTAAAATCACACTATAATATGATTTTTGTATAATTATCTATCTTTTTTTTACTGTATACGTTCAAAATCACATTATAATATGATTTTTAAAAGTGAAAACCCACGCAAAGACCCCATGCCTACCCCCTCTCAATGAACCAAAGACCTTATAAAAAGCATATAAAGCCCGTATAAAGTCGCAATAAAGACCTTCACCAACATCCCATGAACATCTCACCAACATCCCACCAACATCTCTAGGAGATGTTAATGAGATGATTATGAGCAGATAAAGACATGTTTATTAAGTGCCTTTTCGTATCTTTATAAGGATTTTATAGAGATTTTATACCGAATTTGAAACAAATTTAAGCCCTAGGCAATATACCTCAAACAGAAACTATAAAGCACATAAACAAACACCTAAGATGGTATATATACTCTTTTTTAGACTGAATAATTACAATAAATCTTTAAAATACGCATCTTTAGTGAAGAAATAGTACAACAATACTGTAATACCTAAATGTTCCTTTGTAATAAATAATCTATCTCATCAATTTATAATTCTTTTAAAGACCTTAGTAAATTAAAATTATTAAATTTGCTCATATTTAATAAAAAAACTTTTGATTATGAGTGAAAAGAAAGCAATTATAGTAGTGGGTCATGGCAGTCGTTCAAAAGACTCTATCGTTGAGTTTGATGCAACAGTTAAGTCATTTAGAGAGAGAGTAGAAGGTGCTAAGGTTGAGGGTGCTTATATGGAGATTGCTTCACCTAATATCCCTACTGTTCTTAAGAAACTAGTGGATGAAGGATGTAATTCTTTTCTTTTAATTCCTTACTTTTTATTTACTGGTATACATATTAAAGAAGATATTCCTGAGATTATAGAAGAACTTAAAGCTCAATACCCTGATATCAAACTAGAGCTAGGTAAGCCAATTGGTGCTCACCCTATGATAGTTGATATTCTTGTTGACAGAATGGAAAACCTATAATCTACTTGCTATATGTTTAAATCAATAAAGAGAGTATTCTTGCTTTGCGTTTTTTTGCTTGCATGTACTCCTGTTTTCAGTATGCACATAATGGAAGGTTATTTACCTGCCTCATGGTCAGGAATCTGGTATGCTATTATGCTTCCTTTCTTGATTTATGCATATAGAGAATTGGCAAAAAATAACAAGATAAATCCCAAATATAAGATAACTCTAGGCTTGGCAGGAGCATTTGTTTTTGTGTTGTCGGCTCTAAAATTACCATCAGTAACGGGAAGTAGTTCACATCTTACGGGTACATCACTGGGAGCTATTGTAATTGGTCCGGTTGTGATGCCATTAGTTGGAGTGATTGTACTTCTGTTTCAAGCATTATTATTGGCTCATGGTGGGATAACTACTTTAGGAGCTAATGTGTTTTCTATGGCTATTGTTGGTCCTTGGTTGGCATACTTTATTTATGTGGTGGGTATGAAAGCTAAGATAAATCAATATCTTGTTGTTTTCTTTTCTGCTTTTATGGGAGATTTAATTACCTACGTTACTACATCATTTCAATTGGCTGTTGCTTATCCTGATTCTTTAAGTGGAATTATGGGAGCGGCTATTAAATTCCTTTCTGTTTTTGCTGTTACGCAAATGCCTTTGGCTATTATTGAAGGATTTATTACTGTTGGAGCATATAAGATGATTCGTGCTCAGGGCATAGAACCTATAAATATTCTTGCTAAATCAGCGAATAAAACTATTTAAATATGAAGAAATTAATTTATATAGGAATTGTTATAATTGTTTTGGCTTTTATCTCCGCTCCTTTATTGCCTTATATTGTGGATTTTGGTAAAGGTACTGATAATGCTGCAACTGATATGATAGTGAATATTAAGCCAGATGTTAAACCTTGGTTTGAATATACTGCTTTATTCGATATGGATAAGTATGAGCCTTTATTATTTTGTCTTCAATTATCATTAGGTTTAGGCATATTTGGCTACTGTTATCATCTTCTTCGAAAATATAAAAATGTTAGTAAATGATATATCTAGATAAATACGCAGCTTCTTCAAAACTAAGGGATATTTCTCCTTTGGCGAAGTTCCTCATGTTTATCTTTTCCATGTCTTTTGTACTAATTGTTAAGAATGTAATAGTCTTACTAAGCTTTGCTGCTTGTAGTTTTGCTATTGCTTTATATATATCTAATAATGGTAGAAAGGCAATTTTTAAATATGCTTTAATTCTTATATTTTTTGTGGCTTTAAGTACGCTTCCACTCTTGTTTGAGAGAGGAGGTAGAATTAGTGATTTTTCTACTTTGCTTAAATGCCCTTTAGGTTTTCAGGTTAATAATGGATCTTTACAAAAATTTCTTTACGTTAGTGCCCGTTGTTTGAGCAGTAGTTTATTGGTGCTTTTGCTTATATTGATTATGCCTATAAGTCAGATCCTTTATATTATGAAGAGGGCAAGAATTCCCATCCTTTTTATAGAGATTACTGAGCTTATTTATAGAAATATCTTCTTGCTTATAGATACGGCAGAGAAAATACTTATTTCGCAGAAAAGTAGATTAGCCTATAATGGTTTTTCAAATAAATATAAACATTTTGCAATTCTTGTTTCACAAGTGTTTAAACTTTCGTTCTTAAGGGCAGATGATCAATATAATGGATTGCTATCAAGATGCTATGACGAGGAACAGCCTACTGTGTTTTATTCTTCAGGAATGCATAATTCCTCTAAAGAGACAGTTAAATCGAATAGAAATACAAATAGTGACATTATGAATATTAAACCTGTTGAAACTGTAATTTCACTTAAAAATATATCTTATACTTATCCTGATGGTACTGAAGGTTTAAAAGATATCTCTTTGGATATTAAAACTCCTGAAAAAATTGTTATTCTTGGTAAGAATGGTTCAGGTAAATCTACTCTTTTCCTTTGTCTTAACGGTATTCTTAAACCTAAAACAGGTGAGTATGTATTCAATAATAAGAAGATAGAATTCTCTCGTAAGGATTTATTTAAATTAAGAAAAGAAGTTGCTCTAGTTTTTCAGGATTCTAATAATCAACTTTTTGCTCCTACTGTGTATGAAGAGCTTGCTTTTGGTATGAGTAATCTTAAATATTCTAAAGAAGAAATTAAAACTACCATAGATAATCTGGTTGATAGATTTGGTTTATCTGTGGCTCTAGATAAAGTGCCTCACTTGCTTAGTGAGGGGCAAAAGAAATGGCTTTGTATAGCTTCTCTTGTTGCTACTGATCCTTCTGTTATTATACTTGATGAACCTACTTCTAATCTTGATTCTAAACATACAGAACTTGTGATGAAAGAAATGGATAATCTTTACAAGTCAGGTAAGACAGTTGTTATTTCTACACATGATGTGAATTTAGCATACGAGTGGGCAGATAGAATTATTGTGGTTGATGATGGCCGTATTATAAAGGATGCAGATCCATTGACTGTCTTTTCTGATGCTTCTTGTTTAGAGAAACTTGCTATGAGAAAACCTTTCTTGCTTGAAATGTACGATAAATTAGGTAACTTAGGTTCTGATAATCAGCCAAGAACGATGGATGATATGTTGAGTCTTATTAAGTTGAACAAAAACTAAGAGTATATGGAATTAATGCCAATATATATAAATTCGGATAAGTTTTCATGCCTTATTATAGGTGGTGGTAAGGCTGCAAAGATTAAGCTTAAAGCTCTTCTGAAAAATGGTATTAAACCTACTTGTATCTCTCCTGTTATCAATGAGGATATTAGTGTTCTTGTTAAGGAGAATGAACTTGTTTGGAATGAAAAGAAATATACCAAAGGTGATATAAGAGATTTTAATCTTGTAATTATTGCTACAGATAACGAATCTCTTAATAGTGATATCGTTTCTGAATGTGAACAAAGAAATCTTCTTTTTGTGGATACAACAAACCCACAAAGAGGAAATTTTATAATACCAGCTTCTATAAAAAAAGCTGATCTGAATATAGCTATTACTAGCTCAGGGAATTCGCCCCTTTTAGTGAGACGATTGAGGAAACATATAGAGGATTTTTTACCTAAAGAGTCGGAAGATATGATTTCTGAGATTGGAAGATTGCGCAGAGATATTATTGAGAAATCTCATGGCTGTGAAGTGGAGAAAAAGCGATTAATGAACGAAGAATTAACTCCTCTTATTGATGAGTTTATTAAAAATATAATTAAATGATTGGACTAATAGGAATAAACTATAAGACCGCCCCTGTGGACGTTCGTGAGAAATTCTCATTCTCGAATGATGAGGTTCTAAGACTTCTTGAATTAATAAAAGAGAATGAATTTATTAATGGAGCTGTGCTTGTTTCAACTTGTAATAGAACTGAGCTTTACTTTGACATGATGTGCACTGTAGAGACTATCTTTCCATTTATTCACAAGCTTATTTGTTCGTTTAAAGATGTTGTTTGTGACAAGAAATATTTCTATTCTAGTCAAGAGCACGATGCTATCTCTCATCTTTTCCATTTAGGAGCAGGTTTAGAGTCTATGGTTATCGGTGAAACACAAATCCTTGGACAACTAAAAGATTCGTATAGAGTTTGTACAGAAAATAATTTGACAACAACTCTTTTAAGTAGATTGTTTCATAGAACTTTTGAAACGGCTAAAAAGGTTAGATCTATGCATAAGGTGGATTCTGTTCCACGTTCGGCTGGTGCTTCTGCTGTTACTTTTATTGCTAAGAAATTAGCTAATAATGAGAAACCTCTTATTATTGGAGCTGGCTTAATGGCAGAGACTGTTGTTGAGGCTTTGAAGAATATAGGTTATAACAATATCTCGGTTTATAATAGAACTTTTGAGCGTGCAGAGAAATTTGCAAAGAAGCATAATATAGAGTTTTTCTCTGGCGAGCAACTTGAAGAAGCTATATCTGCTTCTACTTTTATGTTTGTTGCTACTTCGGCTCTTACACCTATAGTTATTCCACAGATAATAAGAGAAAGAACAAGTAATCTTGTTATATTTGACCTTGCAGTACCTCGAAATGTAGAGGCTTCTGTTAATGATTTGCCTTTCGTTTCTTCTTATTCTATAGATGAATTATCTTCTGAGAGTTCTGAAATTGATGATATTCAGCATGCCAAAATGCAAGAAGCTAAAGTATGTATTAGTGATATGGTTGAGAATTTTGAGACTTGGAAAGCTTCTCTTCCTTTAAAAGAGGTGTTCGGTAAGCTTGAATCTACTTTTGATAATATTCTTGAAAGAAGATTAAGTTTTGTTGAAAATAAGATATCTAAAGATGAATTTTCTCTTGTGGAAACGAACTGTAGATATATGAAAAAGAAATTTGCTTCTACTATTATTCATGCTCTTAGAGCTGCTACTGAAGAAGAAAAAAATATTAAATATGCCGAGATGGTAAATCGTTTATTAACTCTTAATGAATCAAAGTAATGAAGATAATAAAACTAGGTACTAGAGGCAGTAAATTAGCCCTTGTGCAATCGGAAATGGTTAAAGCTCTTATTGAAGATGCTTGTGCTGATGTAAAGGTAGAATTGGAGATTATTAAAACTAAGGGAGATATTTTAATTAATGCTCCTCTTGATAAATCTCTTGATAAGGGGCTTTTTACTACTGAGATAAAAAACGCAATTGTTAATAAGTCGGTTGATATCGCTGTGCATAGTTTAAAAGATTTACCTGTTGAGGAAACTGGTGGTACATGCCTTGGTGCATATATCAAAAGAGTGAATCCTCTTGATGTTTTCCTTAGTAAAGATGGTAGAGCTTTAAATGATTTGTCGCTTGATGATGTTATTGCTACATCTAGTCCTAGAAGAAGAGCTCAAATATTGGCTCAACGCCCAGGACAAAAACTTATAAGTATACGTGGTAATGTTGGAACTCGTATCCAAAAGATGAAGGATGGATATTGCGATGCTCTTATTATGGCAGCCGCTGGTATTGAACGTCTTTCTCTTGATCATGAAATTACTCATTATCTTGAAGAAGATATGATGCTTCCTGCTCCGGGACAAGCTGTTGTTGCTGTTGAGGCTAGAAAAGAGGATAAAGATATTCTTGAGATCTTGGCTAAAATAAACGATATCACTTCTCAGAAAGAAGTTGAGATGGAGAGAATGTTGCTTCAACGTATGGGTGGTGGTTGTAGTATGCCTCTTGGTACTCTTTGCCGTTTTAAAGATGGTGAATATGACCTTAAGGCTTTCATGACTGACGAAAATAATTCTGTATTTAAAAAAGAGCGTCTAATATTTAAAGAAGAGGATATTAAAGAGAATCTTGATAAAATGTTTGAGGCTATTAATATAATTAAAGACTAATGAATAAGGGAAAAGTATATTTAGTTGGAGCTGGACCGGGTGACGAAGGGTTGATTACAGTGAGAGGGGCTGAACTTATTGCTTCTGCTGATGTTGTTGTTTATGATTTGTTAGTTAATCCAGTTTTTCTTACTCATTGTAAGCCTTCTGCTGAGCTTGTTTATGTGGGCAAACAAGGTGGATTTCATTATCGCTCGCAAGATGAGATTAATGAGATCTTGGTTTCTTATGCTATTAAAGGTGGACTTGTGGTCCGTCTTAAAGGTGGTGACCCATATGTGTTTGGTAGAGGTGGAGAAGAGTTTCAGGTGCTTAATAAATTTGGTATAGAATGTGAGGTTGTGCCAGGTGTTACTTCTGGTGTGGCTGCTCCTGCTTATGCAGGTATTCCTGTTACTCACCGCGATTGTTCTTCTTCTATTACTCTTGTTACTGGTCATAAAAGAAAGGGCGAAGAGATTTCTGGTCTTAACTGGGATGCTCTTGCTAAACTTGATGGTACTATTGCTTTCTATATGGGAGTTAAGAATATTGGTGATATTTCTAAAAATCTTAGAAAGGGTGGAATGCCTGAGGATACTCCTGTTGCTCTTGTTCGTTATGGTACTTATCCTTGTCAACAAAAACTTGTTGGTACATTGGCTAATATAGAAGCTAAGGTTAAAGAATCTGGACTTAGACCACCTGCAATTACTATAGTTGGTAAGGTTGTAGATTTACATACTGAGCTTGATTGGTTTGGTAAGAAGCCTCTTATTGGTAAAAGAATATTAGTTACTCGTGCTCGTGCTCAAGCTTCTTCTCTTGTTAAGAATCTTGTTGAATGTGGTGCTGAAGTGGTTGAATTCCCTACTATTAAAATTGATCCTATAAAAGATTTATCTCCTCTTAGAAAAGAGATAGAGAGTATAAATAAATATAAGTGGATTCTTTTTGGTTCTGTTAATGCTGTTAATATCTTTTTCGATACTCTTAAAGAAGAGGGAAAAGATGTGAGAGCTTTATATGCTAATAAGATTGCTGCTATTGGAAAAGAGACGGCTAAAGTGCTTGTATCTAAAGGACTTTTAGTTGATTTTATTCCTAATAAACAAACCTCTGAAGGGTTTGTTAATGAATTTCCTGAACTTGGAGAGCTTAAAGATTTAACAGTTTTTATTCCTGGTTCTGATTTAACTAGAAATGTTTTATTCGACGGATTAACAGCTCTTGGAGCTAAGGTTAATTGCTTGTCTACATATAATAATACTAAGCTTGAATATTCTAAAGAAGAATTAGAGAACTTAATTGATGGTAAATTCGATTGGATTACTTTCTGTTCGTCTTCTTCTGTGAATAATTATACAAGCATTTTAAAAGAACATAATTTGTTCAATAAATACGATTCTACTAATATTGCTGCCATAGGAGAGATTACGGCTATGTCGGTTAAGAATAATAATCTTAAACTGACTTTAATGCCAAATAAACCTTCTATTAAGGATCTTGTTGAATCTATTAAAAAGTTTGAACAAAATTTATAAATATTTAAATATAAGAGATATGTATCCTATTACACGATTAAGAAGATTAAGAACAAATGCTAATGTACGTTCATTAGTTCGTGAAACAACGCTTTCTTTAAACGATCTTATTCATCCACTTTTTGTGTGTCACGGTGAGAATATTAAATCTCATATCGACGCTATGCCTGGTCAATATCGTTTTTCGGTAGATAAATTGGTTGAAGAGTGTATTGAACTTGATGCACTTGGTATTCCTGGTGTTATGCTTTTTGGTATCCCTGAACATAAGGATGCATGTGGTTCTGAGGCTTTTTCTGATAATGGTATTGTTCAACAAGGTTTACGTGCTGTTCGTGAAGCTTTACCTGAGTTTATTACTATTGCTGACGTTTGTATGTGTGAATATACTGATCACGGTCATTGTGGTATTATTCATGGTAACGATGTTGATAATGATGCGACTCTAGAATATTTATGCAAGCAAACTATTTCTTTCGCTCAGGCAGGAGCTACTATGGTTGCTCCTTCTGATATGATGGACGGACGTGTGGCTGCTATGCGTGTAGCTCTTGATGATAATGGTTTTGAGAATGTATCTATTATGGCTTATTCAGCTAAATTTTCTTCTGCATTTTATGGTCCTTTCCGTGATGCTGCTGATTCAGCTCCTCAATTCGGTGATCGTAAAACTTATCAAATGGATCCTGCTAATGGTAACGAAGCTATTCGTGAAATTGAGCAAGATATTATTGAAGGCGCAGATATTGTTATGGTTAAACCTGCTTTATCTTATCTAGATATTATTCAAAGAGCTACTCAGGAATTTAATCTTCCTATGGCTACTTATAATGTTTCTGGTGAGTATTCTATGGTTAAGGCTGCTGCTGAAAAAGGATGGATTGATGGTGAGAGAGTAATGATGGAATCTCTTATTTCTATGAAAAGAGCTGGAGCTAAGATCATCTTAACTTACTTTGCTAAGGAAGTTGCTATTCTTGTTAGAGATAAGAAAATTAAACTTTAATCTACTTTAGATATGAATAATACAAAATCAGAGAAGCTTTTTGAAGAGGCTTGTAAATATATACCAGGTGGTGTGAATTCTCCTGTTAGAGCATTCAAATCGGTTGGAATGAACCCTTTGTTTATTGCTCGTGGTGAAGGTGCATATATCTATGATGAGGATGGTAATAAATTTCTTGATTTTATTTCTTCTTGGGGACCACTTTTAGTAGGACATGCTCATCCTGATATTGTTGGGGCTATTACTGAAACAGTGAAGAATGGTACTTCTTTTGGAGCTTGTAACTCTAAGGAAGTGGATATGGCTAAGGCTATAACTGATTTGTTTCCTTCTATAGATATGGTTAGAATGGTGAACTCTGGTACTGAGGCTACTATGAGTGCTATTCGTCTTGCTAGAGGATATACTTCAAAGGATAAGATTGTTAAGTTTGAAGGCTGCTATCATGGTCATGCTGATTCTTTCTTAATTAAAGCTGGTTCTGGATTGGCTACTTTTAGTGTTCCTGGTTCTAATGGAGTTACTAGTCAGACTGCTAGTAATACTTTAGTGGCTTTATATAACGATATCGCTTCGGTTGAGAGAGTTTTAGATGCTAACAAGGATGAAGTTGCAGCTGTTATCATAGAGCCTGTTATGGGTAATATGGGAGTTGTTAATCCTAATGAGAATTTCTTGAAAGAGCTTCGCGAAGTATGTACTAAACATGGTGTACTTCTTATCTTTGATGAGGTTATTACTGGTTTTAGACTATCTTCTGGTGGTGCGCAAAAGTTCTATGGTGTTAATCCTGATTTAACTTGCCTTGGTAAGATTATTGGTGGTGGTTTACCTGTTGGTGCTTTTGGTGGTCGTAAAGATATTATGAATATGCTTTCTCCTAACGGACCTGTTTATCAGGCTGGTACTCTTTCTGGTAATCCTTTAGCTCTTGCTGCTGGTTTAGCTATGCTTAAGCAATTAGCTCGTCCTGGTTTCTATGATGAGATGGAAGAAAAAGCTGTTCTTTTTGAAGGTATGGTGAAGAAAGTGCTTGCTAAGTATGGAGATAAATTATCTTATAACCGTTCTGGATCTTTATCTACTATCTTCTTTAAAGCTGGTGGAGTTCACTCTTGTGCTGATTCTGCTGCTTCTGATACAGAAAGATATGCTATCTACTTCAGAGAGATGTTGAAACAGAATATCTATATAGCTCCTTCTCAATTTGAAGCTATGTTCTTATCTGGTGCTCATACTATTGAAGAACTTGAAATGACTGCTAAGGCTATAGAGAATGCTTTAGAAGTTGCTATGAAATAAGACTTTAATTTCTTCGCTTTTATTAGCCGAGATTATAAAATAGAAAAGAGATACTTGTGATTTTAAATCACATTGTATCTCTTTTTTTATGTCTGTTATTCTAGATAATATCTAATGTCTAGAGTCACTATTTTTAATTTTTTCTATTGTAGGTTTAGCCTCGTCTGTTCTTAAGAAATCGTATGTTGTTTGAGGAACTTTTTCATGAATTGCTTCCCAATTATCTTCTTGTAAAGCTTTTCTTATTTTTGATGCAGAAATGTAATCATCTACTCCAAGAGCTTTTCTTTTCACCTCTATAACCTCTATTCCATGTTCTGGTAGAAGTTTTTTCATTTCATGATTATAAGAAGCTGTTGTTACGCAATAATGTTCCGTTCCAACGTATCTCTTCTTAATGTTTAAAGTTGGTGCTATATGATTGATAAATACTGTTAGATCTAAGCGTGCTTGATTAGCAGTAATTTCATCAGCATGTGTATCTTTTAAGAAATACTTTGGAAATGATACTCTTGAAACAAGATAATCGTCTGTTTTAACCATTATCACATTCTTTAGATGTGCAGTACCTCTCTTTATAAGTTCCCATCTAGTTGCAAAAGGAAATACAGATTTCTCTGTCTCCACCACGAACAGATAAACGATTTCACTTTCGTCAGCAGCTTTCTCTATTAAGAATTGATGTCCATATGTAAAGGGATTACAATTCATAACTAAAGCTGTGGCCTCTGGTTTGCCTTCTATAGCTAATGATTCAAGATATTCTTTATATTTATTAACAGTGTAATACCCAAATTCGTATAGAGCATAATAAGGTAATGCTTCTGCAATAAGCCTGAATCCTAATCCAGAAAATAAGTGTTTATTCTTTGGATGAGTATATATAAATATGTGCTTATGTCTTTTTAATAATTCTTCTGAAAGTGACGATATAACTGTAGAGAAGGCACTTGTGCCTTGAAATTTTTCATCAACAACAACAAATTTTATTACATTTCCTAGAGTAGAACCTGTAGCAACATAATCGCCAGACTTTGTTTCTACTAATATTGTTGAATCCACTTCGTCAGGCTTATAATCTATATGATATTTAGCAAGTAAAGCCTTTACGTGCTTAACTTCATATGGGTTTTTGGTGTTTATTGTATTTACAATAAAATCAGAAAATCCTTCGTACATATCTTAAATTTTTTCTATTTGTAGAGAATGAATAAAAAAAGTTACAGCCAATAAATCAGCTGATCCCCCTGGTGATATATTGTGTTTTGCACAAAACGCTATTAGTTTATTGTATTTAGCAAGTTTTATTTCTCCCTTACTATTTTTGCATATGGTTGCAAGTTCTTTTGTTTCAGCAAGAATCTCTGCATTTGAGCGATATAATATATTTGTATCATCGTTTACAGAGATAATTTCTAAAAGAACATTCTTTAATACTTCGTTCCAAGTTTCCTCGCTATTATCTATTTCTCCTAAAGAGTTTAGATATGGTAATGAATGTTCAAATATTATAGGAAGTCCATCTTCCATTTCTTGACGAATACCTCCTCCAAGTTTAGCTCCATATTTTAAATATACCTTTTCTCCATGACTAGAAAGCTCTGTAGTTGGCTTAAGTTCATTTTTAACGATGTCTTTATTTAAATATGATATAATGCTTCGAATATCATCATCCTCTAGATTAGAGTCTCTATTAAGCAAGTATGCGCATGCGAATACAGTAAACCCCATTATAAAGATTGCTCCTTTCTGAGTATTCGCAAAATCTGTAGAACGTAGCATTGCGTTTTCCATCTTTATACCTACCCTTCGGATCTTAATAAGAGTTTTATCTCTCTCTTTACCATCCCAAGTATAGGCGATTTGAGCAATGTCTTTCCAATAAAAAGAAAGTGCTGCAGAAGAAGATAAAAATGAAAAGAAATCCATATCAGTATGAGAACCTTGTGAGTATCTATCTACTAATCCTGGTTTAGCAGTTGTGCTTACCTCATAAAGAAGTGCTTTTGTAGCTTGAGTAGTTAAAATCTCAGAAATTTTCTCTTGTCTCTCAGATTCTAAATAATCAACTAACATCTTAGATATAAAGCCTCTTATTTCCTTCATACTATGATTTCCTTCACGCATACATACAATGGCAGGTTCGCTACATATCATACATTTCTTTGCTTTTCCAGAAGAAACAGGTTTAGCATCAGCATCAAATATATCAACATCTATAAGTCTTGAAAGGATATGATCTCCTTCAAAATCTTCCATCATATTTTTTATCTCTCTTGCTGTTAAATCGTTATTAAGCATGGGCATAATAAAGAAATCTCCCGCATGGTCGATATATGATAAACTATCCTCACCGGAGAATTTAATTCTACTAGCAATAAGATAATTGATTAAGTCTTTTTTTACAACAGAAAATGCTGCACTGATTTGCTCATCCGATTTGGGAAAACCGGGTATATTGAAAGAAAGGCTTATAGAAGTAGTTTTTCTATCTGCCATTAATTGCCTTTTCTCGGCCCTATCTTCTCTCGCCTCTAACACTCTTTTTAGCATAGTGTATTATAATGATGGCTGGACATTGCTGCCCAGCCAATATATTTAAAGATAATTATCTTTTTGGTTGTTTGATAACATCAATAATAGAACCGTCACGGTATTCAATAAGACCAACGATTTTATCAGTGTGTTCGATAGTAGCTGCTTTACCAACTATTCCTTCTACCTCTTTTGCAAGATCTTTAATATCTCTAATCCAAAGACCAGCAGCTTTTAATTGCTTCTCTAGGTCTTTTCTTAATGGATTAACACAGATACCACGTTCTGTAACAACTAAATCAACAGACTCACCTGGAGTCACAATAGTCATTACTTTATCAACTATAATAGGCATTCTTCCTCGGAAAGAAGGAGCTACCACTATAGATAAACGTGCACCAGCAGCTGTATCAGAGTGTCCACCTGAAGCACCCATAATATCTCCTGTTGAAGAAGTAATTACGTTTACGTTAAAGTCAACATCTACCTCAAGAGCACCTAAAGCAACAACATCAATTTTGTTAGTCATTGCACCAGAGTTTAATGGACTAGCATATTGATCAGAGTTGATTTCAATGTGTTTAGGGTTGTTTAATAAAGAACCAGAAACAGCAGCATCAAATCCTTGTACATCAAAGATAGCATCAAATAGTCCTTCTTCTAGCATGTCAGTACAAACAGAAGTTACTCCACCTAAAAGGAATGAACCTTTTATGTCTTTCGCTATCATTGCTTCTCTTACATATTTAGCAACAGCTAAAGATGCACCACCAGCACCAACTTGGAAACTAATACCATTTTTGAAATAATCTGTTGCTACAATAGCTTCACCAGCCATTTTAGCAATTCTTAGATCAAGAGGTGCTTTAGTTATACGAGTAGTACCACCAGCAATTTTCTTAGCATCACCAATACATTCGATTTCTGTTACGAAATCAACATTGTGAGCAGGAATAGAAGCAGGTACACATGGGAATTCAACCATGTTATCAGTTACTATGATAGTTTGCTTAGCGTATTTAGCATCCATCATGCCATAACCCATTGAACCGAATGCAGATGGTCCGTGTTGACCAGTAGCATTTCCTTCATTATCTGCTGCTGAAGCACCTAAGATAGCTAAATCAATAGCTATTCTACCTTCAACAATAGCTCTAGCACGTCCACCGTGAGAGTGTACAACTATTGGATGAGGAAGCGCTCCTTCTGTTACAATTCTACCTAATTCACCTCTGATACCAGAAGTAAAGATTTTAGTAATTGTACCATCTTGAATGAAAGGAACAAGACAATCATGAGCTGTAGTTAAAGAAGAAGATGCAATGCAAATATCTTTAATACCTAATTTAGCAAGAGTTTCAATTGCTTGTTCAATAAGCTGATCACCACCTCTTAAATGATGGTGGAAAGAAACACACATACCATTGAATGGTTTAGTTTTCTTAATTGCTTCTTCTAAGTTAGCGCATACTTTATCAAAATGAGGCATACGAGCTTTTGCAGGAACAGCAACACATTTAACTGTGTCTAATCTATCCTGTAGAGCCCAAGCTCCTGTATATGGAATTAATTTTCCTAATCCGTCTATAGATTCTGGAATCTCTACACCAAAACTATTTTTCATTATAGTAGATTTTTTATTGTTCCTGTTAGTATTCTATTGTATCTAATTCTATCTCAGCAAGAGATAATGTGTTTGTTGCTCTTTCAACAACAGGTTTATCAACCATTTTACCATCAACAGCAAAAACACCAATACCTTCAGCTTTGTTTTTAAGGTAAGCAGAATAAATCTTAACTGCCTTAGCAACTTCTTTTTCAGTAGGAGTATATACTTCATGAACAGAGTCGATTTGACGAGGATTGATAACAGCTTTACCAGAGAATCCAATCTTTCTGATATAAGCAGTTTCTCTTCTTAATCCTTCATCATCATCTACATCAGCCCATACTGTATCCATAACATCGATACGGTGAGCTTTAGCAGCCATTACGATACGCTTACGTGCATAATCAATACCTATACCATCTTTACCAGCTTCAACTTTCATATCTGAAGTTAAATCTTGTCCACCAATAGTAATAGCATCTACTCTCTTAGAGAAACCTGCAATCTCGTATACATTCATTACACCTAATGCAGTTTCTATCATAGCATGAATAGTCATCTGATCATGAGGAAGATTATGTTTGTCTTCAATCTCTTCAACAATTCTGATAACCTCTGCTAATTCCTCTACTGTTTCACATTTAGGGAAACGAATATTATCTGGTTGCAATGGTACTATAACATCAAGATCAGCTCTTCCGAATGGAGTACTGATATGATTAACTCTTACAGATATTTCAGCATCATAAAAGTTATTTGTTTTAATCATGTTAGCTACAAGAGCTCTTGCTGCGTCTTTTTGGTTAAGAGCTACAGCATCTTCAAGGTCAAGAAGTAAAGAATCGGCTCCGTATACGCCTCCTTGTTGCAACATTGCTGGATTGTTTCCAGGAATGTATAACATACTTCTTCTCTTAGATTTTTTTATATGTTTCATTATATTTTATACTATTAAAGAAGAAAAGAAATCTTCTTTGTATTAGTTTAATATGTTTAAAATTAATTAAGCAAGAGTACCTTGTTGCATTCCTCTTGCACGAGTTACAGCTGTTTCAATTCTTGCGTGAAGAGTTGGAATTAAAGCTCCTTTATCGTTAATGATAATATCGATATCAGTTACATTTAATCTGTCAAGTTCAGCGTTAATCTCTTTTAAGATTCCTTCGCCGTACTGAATCATAACTGTAGATGACAATTCAATGTTTCTACCTTTTTTATCAGAAGGCTCAACCATTACTAGCACGTCACTAGACTCAAAGCTTCCTGCTTGTGCTTTAAATTTGATTTCCATTTATATATATATTTAAAAAAAGGGACTATCCAATATTTTTCAATATCGGACAGCCCCTGTTCGGTGTTAAAAAATATTATGAATCATTAACTAGTAGTTAATGAATATTTTTCTTTATGCTATAGCGTCAATAATAGCGTTTAATGTATTAGATGGACGCATAACTTTAGTTGTTACATCATTATTTGGTAAATAATAACCACCTAAGTCAACAGCTTTACCTTGTACAGAATTTAATTCTGTAATAATAGCAGTTTCATTAGCAGCTAATTCTTCAGCTACTTTAGCAAATTTAACTGCTAATTCAGTGTTCTTAGTTTGAGCAGCAATTTCTTGAGCCCAATACATAGCTAGATAGAAATGAGAACCTCTATCATCTAAAGCACCACACTTACGTGAAGGTGATTTATCAGCTTGTAAGAATGTTGCAGTTGCTCTATCTAAAGTTTCAGATAAAACTAAAGCACCAGCATTATTATAGTTATTTCCTAAATGTTCTAAAGAAGCAGCTAAAGCGAAGTACTCACCAAGTGAGTCCCATCTTAAGTGATTCTCTTCAACTAATTGTTGAACGTGCTTAGGAGCTGATCCACCTGCACCTGTTTCGAATAATCCACCACCATTCATTAATGGAACTATAGATAACATCTTAGCAGAAGTACCAACTTCTAAGATTGGGAAAAGGTCAGTTAAGTAATCTCTCATTACGTTTCCTGTTACAGAGATAGCATTTTCGCCTTTCTTAATCTGTGCGCAAGAGAATTTACATGCATCAATAGGGTTCATGATACGAATATCTAAACCTTCTGTATTATGATTTTTAAGATATTTTTTAACTAAAGATATCATTGCACTATCGTGAGATCTTTGCTCATCTAACCAGAATATAGTAGGATAATCAGTAGCTCTTGCTCTGTTTACAGCAAGTTTAACCCAGTCTTGAATAGGTGCATCTTTTGCTTGACACATTCTATAAATATCACCCGCTTCAACAACGTGCTCCAAGATTACTTCTCCAGCTTTGTTAGTAACTTTTACAGTACCAGCTGCTGGTGTTAAGAAAGTTTTATCATGAGATCCATACTCTTCAGCTTTTTGAGCCATAAGTCCAACATTTTGAACTGTACCCATTTCAGCTGGTTTGAATGAACCGTTTTCTTTACAGAAATCAATAGTGGCTTGGTAAATACCTGCATAAGAAGTATCAGGAATTAATGCTTTCACATCTTCTAATTTACCAGCTTTGTTCCACATTTGTCCAGCTTCTCTAATACAAGCAGGCATAGATGCATCTATGATAACATCTGAAGAAACGTGAAGGTTAGTGATTCCTTTGTCAGAATTCACCATAGCAATACGAGGACGAACTGCATATTGAGCTTGAATATCAGCATCAATCTCCGCTTGCTTTTCAGCAGGAAGAGTAGCTAATTTCTTATATAATTCACCTAAACCATTGTTAGGGTTAACTTCTAATGTAGCAAAAGTATCAGCATGCTTAGCAAATACATCTTTGAAGAATACAGAAACGATATGTCCGAACATAATAGGGTCAGACACTTTCATCATAGTAGCTTTCAAGTGAGCAGAGAATAATACATCTTTAGCTTTAGCATCTTGCAATTGTTCTTCAACAAATGTACGAAGAGCTTTAGCACTCATAAAAGTTGCGTCAATAACTTCTCCTTCTAATACAGGTAAAGAAGCTTTAAGAACTGTAACATTACCGTTAGCTTCAACTAATTCAAGTTTTAAATCATCAGCTTTAGGCATGATAACTGATTTCTCATTAGCGAAGAAGTCACCACCTGTCATGTTAGATACGTGTGATTTAGACTCTTTAGTCCAAACACCCATTCTATGAGGATTATTCTTAACGTAAGCTTTAATAGCACCTGGAGCACGACGATCAGAGTTTCCTTCTCTTAATACAGGATTAACAGCAGATCCTTTAACTTTATCGTAACGAGCTCTGATATCTTTTTCTTCATCAGTTTGTGGCTCATCAGGATGGTTAGGAATAGCATATCCTTGTGATTGTAATTCAGCGATAGCAGCTTGTAATTGAGGTAAAGAAGCAGAAACGTTAGGAAGCTTAATTATGTTAGCTTCTGGAGTTTTTGCTAAAGCACCTAATTCAGCTAAAGCGTCTGGTGTTTGTTGTTCTTCTGTTAAGAATTCTGGGAATAAGCAAAGAATTCTAGCAGCAAGTGAAATATCTCTTGTTTCAACTTCAACACCAGCAACACCTGTGAATTTCTCTACCATAGGTAAAAAAGAATAAGTTGCTAATAATGGTGCTTCGTCAGTATGTGTATAAATTATTTTAGCCATGTTTTCTAAATATAAAAACTAAGTTTCACTCTATTGTTTAAGAGCGAAACTGTAGTAAATTATTATAAATCTCTTTGTTTATATAAAGCATCTTCCATATCAATCTCATCGAATTGCATATACTTGTAAATCTCTTCTGCGTTAGGAGCGATTTTCTCGTTATATACTTCCATGTACTCAGCTACTGTTGGTAATTTACCTTTAGTAGCAACAACAGCACCTAATTCAGCAGATCCAAGATATACTTGACATCCGTTACCTAAACGGTTATTGAAGTTACGAGTAGATGTTGCATATGCAACAGAATCATTAGGGATTCTTAATTGGTTACCCATACATAGTGAACAGCCAGGAGTCTCTATACGAGCACCTATCTTAACAAATGAAGAATATTTAGCTTCACCTTTAAGAACTGATTGATCCATACGTGTAGGAGGAGCGATATAAATACGACAATCGTTACTTGGTGTACAATCTTCCCAAATTTTAGAAGCAGCACGGAAGTGACCGATATTAGTCATACAAGATCCTATGAATACGTCGTCTATGTTTGTACCAGAAACTTCAGATAATAATTTAACATCATCTGGATCGTTAGGGCAAGCTACTATAGGTTCAGTAATTTTGTTAAGGTCTATTTCAACAACGGCTTTGTATTGAGCATTCTCATCTCTATCTAAAAGAACAGGATTAGCTAACCATGCGTTACACTCATCTATTCTATTTTGAAGAGTAGTAGAATCAGAATAACCAGACTTAATCATGCTTGTCATTAAAGCAACGTTAGATTTAACGTACTCTATAACTTTAGCTTCAGAAAGTTTGATAACACCAGCAGCAGCAGATCTCTCAGCTGTAGCATCTGTTAATTCGAATGCTTGCTCAACAGTAATATCATCTAATCCTTCCATCTCGATGATAGTACCAGAGAAGATGTTTATTTTATTTTTCTTAGGAACAGTTAATTGACCATTCTGTATAGCGAAATAAGGGATAGCGTTTACAAGATCTCTTAAAGTGATACCTGGACGTAAAGATCCTTTAAATTTAATAAGAATAGATTCAGGCATATCTAAAGGCATCATACCTACAGCACCTGCAAATGCAACAAGACCAGAACCAGCTGGGAAAGAAATTCCTAGTGGAAATCTTGTATGTGAGTCGCCACCTGTACCTACAGTATCTGGTAACAACATTCTGTTTAACCAAGAGTGGATTACTCCATCACCTTGTCTAAGAGCCACTCCTTTACGTTCAGTAGTGAACTTAGGAAGAGTCTTATGAGTTAAAACGTCAGTTGGCTTAGGATAAGCAGCAGTATGACAGAAAGATTGCATGAATAAAGGAGCCTCGAATTTAAGGCATGCTAATTCTTTAATCTCATCAGCTGTCATAGGACCAGTTGTATCCTGAGAACCTACAGTAGTCATTTTTGGTAATAAAGATGCTCCTGGAAGAACTCCATTTACACCACAAGCTTTACCAACAATTTTTTGAGCTAATGTAAAACCTTGACCTTCAGCAGCCACAGGATTTGCAACCTCAATAAAGATATCAATAGCATCCATTCCTAAGAATGTTCTAGCTTTTTGAGTAAGAGCTTTACCAATGATTAAGTTGATTCTACCTCCAGCTCTGTACTCATCTTTCATGGTAGCAGGCTTAAGCTCGAATGTATCAACAACTTCACCGTTTTTAGTTATTTCTTGTTTCTTAGTATTGATTACTATTTCATCACCCATGTTGAATTTAGTAGCATCCACGATTAATGGTAAACCACCTGAATCTTCAGTAGTGTTGAAAAAGATAGGAGCCATAGCGCCGCCTAATACAATACCTTTATTTCTTTTGTTTGGAACGCAAGTGATGTCCTCACCAATCGCCCACATAAGAGAGTTACAAGCCGATTTTCTAGAAGAACCAGTACCAACAACATCACCAACAAAAGTAATCTTGTGACCTTCTGCTCTCCAATTAGCTATAACCTCATTACCATCGTCGAAACGACCTCTACCCATAGATAAAGCGTGCAACGGAATGTCAGGACGAGTAAATGCCTCACTTGCAGGAGAAAAGTCATCAGTGTTAATTTCACCTTCTACTTTGTATACTTTTACTTTAAATTCTTCGTCAATTTCAGGACGTGTAGTGAACCATTCAGCTTTTGCCCATGATTCAACAACATCTTTAGCTGCTGCACTTGTTTTAGACATTTCGCATACTTTATCGAAGGCATCGTACACAAGGATAGTACCCTTTAATGCTTTTGCTGCTTCTTCTGCTAATTCGTCTATTGCTAAAGCTTCTAGTAATCCAGTAACATTATAACCACCTATCATAGTGCCTAAAATCTTTACTGCTTCTTTTTTGCTGATTAATGAAGAAGATTTCTCCCCTTTAATAATAGCTCTTAAGAATTCTGCCTTAACTTTTGATGAATCATCAACTCCTGGTGCGATTCTTTCTGTGAAAAGATTCATTAAAAATGATTCTTTGCCTTTTTCTGGCGACTCCAACATAGTACAAAGTGTTTCTACTAGTGCTGGCGTTAGTGGAAGTGCTGGGATGCCCTTGGCTTCTCTAGCTGCTTCATGTTTTAGATAAGATTCCATAAAACCTTTTCTCTCTTTTAGTTAGTGCTTAAACTATTTGTTAATATAAAAATATCTCTCGATTATGCTTATCAAAATAAACTATTGAAAGTCATTATTGATTTCTTTCAGTAATCGAGTACAAACATTTAAAGATTTTAGCAGATAAGCAAAGGTTTTAACATTTATTTTATGCTTAAGAGCACTTTTTTATTTATTGATAGTTTATTTATCAACTACTTAGCCTTTTGAAATAGATAAATATGTTGTATAACATATTGATATTTAGGCTTGTGTGATTAGCTGAATTTTTAGTGAAATATATAGTTTAGATAGATTATAAAATAGAAGAAATAAATAAATTGAAAGAATGTTTAATAAAATTATTAAAACAGAAAACTTTCATTATATGAAGATGCAATAGATTTGCAGAAGAGAGATAAATTTGTATTTTTGTTATGTAGATTTGGCTCCGTAGTTCAGTTGAATAGAACGTCAGATTCCGGTTCTGAAGGTCATGGGTTTGAATCCCGTCGGAGTCACGTATTATGAAGAAATAAAAAGAAGCTATCTTTATTAAGATAGCTTCTTTTAGTATATTTATTTATTTTTGTAAAGATCTTTAACGTAACTCATTCCGTAAACAACAGCTTCATCTTTAGATCTGAATCCACCCTTTATAAGGCTTGCCTCACTGAATTTACTTCTAGGATTGTCAGAATAAATGTAAATAGAAAATACATTGCCAACTGGACTTCTCTTAGAGTTTAATCCAAACCACACATCATAATTATCACTCTTAATCGTAATTTTTCTTTGAAAAGTATACATATCTTATTTCTTTTTTCTTTTATCATTATATCCCATTATAGATAAAGCAAGGCCAATAACACCAATAGCTGCAATCTCAAGATATACTCCGTAAATATCATCTCCATGACTTCTAATCATTAGAAGATTCGTTACAGCCGCAATCATAATAAGAAAGGCTGCAAGCATTAATGCTAGTCTTACTGACTTCATAATCTAAAAGAATTTAGGTTTTTCTATATTCAAATAATTAATAACAGGGTTAGCATACATCTCAAGATAAATCTTGTTTAATATTTCTTCTTCCCCTTTAAGTTTATTCATTTTGAGATTCATATTATTAATGAATGCTTCTTTTTCCTCTTCTGTGTACTGCTCTGTGTATTTATTAGTAGATTTTAATAAATCGTAGGCAATATAGTTATCAGGCCAATGTTTATAGTTAGAATGAATTCTATAATCTATAATATCAGCTAAAGCTTTATATTGTTCAGGAGTATTAGAAATATTAGCTAAATCGTCAAGAACAATAGTAAGAGGTTTGCCAAGAGATATATGAACTCTTTCTTTATTGCTAACCATGCCGTATATCATAGAATTTAAATCCTCACCAGGAGCTTTCTCATATTTGTCAAACATTTGCTTCTGATATAATTCAGATGTTTTAAATACATCGCAAGGTTCGTATTCGTAAGAGATAGCAAGAGGCACTATATTTAATTCTTTAAAGTTTTTAATGAAATCTTGACCCCCGCTAAGATTAATCATTTTAAGTAATGAGTGTTGAGTTCTGTCATCACCATCCTTAGTTCTTCCTTCACGTTGAGCAATCCATACAGAAGCTACTTTATCTGTAATTCTAGAGCGTATATAATTAGAACGTAGAACACTAGCATCTTTAAATTCTCTAATTGGCACATCTCTATCTACAGTAAAACAAGCATTAAGTTTCACAAGATCGATAATCCAATCTGTAAGAAGTAAATTAGAACCAATAGCATTCTCTGTAGGCATTAAATCATTCGCTGCAAGAAATATATTTAAAATAGACGAGTCTAAGATAATATCTCTGTGGTCAGATATAAAAAGATAAGCCTTACCTTTTTCAAGATAATCAATACCATCAATAGATATTCCACTAGTAGTAGTATCAGTAACTACTTTAAAAAATGGAATAAGAAACTTTAATCTAAACTCGTTGCGAGTTATAACATCTTTAGTTAGCTCGATATACATTTTTTTATCAAGTTCTTTCCAAAGAGGTTTCATAAATTCAAAAAAGCCATCACTCTCTCCTAAGCGATCTACAGCATCTCTAACTTCAGAGTCGTAGTAAGGGCGTATATTGTCATAATTTGTATTTTTACACATGATTATTTTCTTAGGTTTGCATCTACAAAGTTAAGAAAAAAATAAGAGTAAGTGCCTATATGATAGTTTTTAATACAAAAACACCCCACAAATTACTTGCGGAGTGTTTGATATATAATAGTTTTTTTGCTATTAGTTTGTTCTACCAGGATAAACCTTAAGAGCTTCAGCAAGAGTTTCCATAGCTTTTTGTAAATCTTCTATTTTAAGAACATATGCAATTCTTACTTCATTCTTTCCTAGACCAGGAGTAGAATAGAAACCAGAAGCTGGTGCAACCATAACAGTTTGCCCTTTATAATCGAAATCTTCAAGAATCCACTGAGCAAATTTATCAGCATCATCAACAGGAAGTCTAACAACAGTATAAAATGCTCCTTTAGGTTTAGGAGAATATACACCTGGCATATTGTTTAAAGCCTCAACCATAAAGTTACGTCTAGCAATATATTCGTTATATACTTCCTCAAAATAATTCTTAGGAGTTTCTAAAGAAGCTTCAGCAGCGATTTGTCCAAATGCAGGAGGACAAAGACGTGCCATAGCGAATTTCATAACAGTATTAACAACTTCCATATTTTTAGAAATCATTGCTCCTACTCTAACACCACATTCGGAATATCTTTTAGATACAGAATCAATAAGAATTACGTTTTGCTCAATTTTATCTAATTGCATTGCAGAAAAATGTTCTTCTCCATCGTAGCAAAATTCTCTGTATACCTCATCAGCATAAAGATACATGTCATGCTTAAGAACCATTTCTTGTAATTCCATTAACTCAGCCTTAGAATATAAATATCCTGTAGGGTTATTTGGGTTAACAATGACAATACCTTTTGTTCTAGGAGTAATGATTTTTTCAATCTCTTCAATAGGAGGTAAAGCGAAATCAGTATCTATAGAAGAAGTAACAGGAACAACTGTAACACCAGCGATCTTAGCAAAACTAACATAGTTTGCATAGAAAGGTTCAGGAATAATTACTTCATCACCAGGATTTAGAGTAGCTAAAAATGCAAGAGTAATAGCTTCAGAACCCCCAGTAGTGATAAGGATATTAGTGTAATCAACATTAATATCAAGATCTTGATAGAACTTAGCAAGTTTTCTACGGTAAGTTTCGTTACCAGCAGAGTGAGAATACTCAATTACTTTCTCAGTACAATTTCTAACAGCATCCATTGCAACTTGTGGAGTTGGAATGTCAGGTTGGCCAATGTTTAGGTGATAAACAGTGTTACCTTTAGCTTTCGCAATTTCTGCGTAAGGAACCAACTTTCTGATAGGAGAAAGAGGCATTTCAATACCCTTCTGTGATATTTGTGGCATATCTATATGAGTTAAAAATAATGAATAATTTATATAACAAATTTAGAAATACTCTTGAATAAACAAAAAGAAAATGCCTTAATTTAATTAATATGTTTTGGCTATTTCGGAAAGCTTATTTTGGTTAAGAATTCTAAGCTTTCTACCCTGAGATTCTAGGATTTTCTCAGTCTTAAATTCCGATAATAAACGAATGACCGATTCAGTGGCAGTACCTACCATATTGGCTAATTCTTCTCTAGTAATTGCTATTTGTAGAATATTGTCATTATCTAACCCGAAATCATTGATTAACATGTCAAGCACTTCAGCAAGTCGCTCTTTAACAGATTTTTGTGCTATATCTGTTATGTAGCAATTTGATTCTTCAAGTTCTTTACAAGTAATACGAATCATATGATAAGAGAATTCAGGATTCGATTTAAGAAGATTAATAAGAGTAGAACTAGGTATATAATAAAGCACTGAGTTGTCAACAGCCTTAGCTGATGTGCAAGCTAATTCTTTATTAATAACAGAACGAAAAGCAATAAGATCTCCTCTTTTTGCGAAACGAATAATTTGCTCTTTTCCCTCTGTCCCTGTCTTAAAAACTTTAATAATACCAGAATAAACAAAATAGCAACCGTTTATACGACTGTTCTGACGATATACGTCGGTGCCTTTAGAGAAAAATTTATCACTATTATTTGAGAAAATAACATGTAATTCTTCTTCGCTTAAATAATTAAATGTTCTTCTGAATTCGTCAAGAACAACATCTTGTAAAGGAAGAATGTTTTGTTTATTCGTCTTTTGCATTATACAAAATCGATTATTGTTTGGTGAATAGATTGTGTATCGAACTTACATTCTTTGTATAATTGATCTTGTGTACCATGTTCTATAAACTTATCAGGTACACCCATTCGCTGTACTCTAGCAGAGTAATTATTATCAGACATGAATTCAAGAACCGCTGATCCTAGACCACCATTTACTGTTCCGTCTTCAAGAGTAATTATCTTTTTAAATTTTTTAAATATAGAATGAAGAAGTTTTTCATCAATAGGTTTAAGAAATCTCATGTCATAATGAGCAGGTTTCTCTCCCTCTATCATTTCAATAGCTTTTGCTGCTTGTACACCTATAGCTCCAATAGAGAGTATCGCAATGTCTTCTCCTTCTGAAACACATCTCGCTTTGCCTATTTCAAGTTCTTTAAAAGGAGTTCTCCATTCTTTCATAGAACCATTACCTCTAGGATAGCGGATAGAAAAGGGACCTTTATTTTCAAGTTGAGCGGTGTACATCATATTTCGTAGTTCCTCTTCGTTATAAGGAGAAGCTATAGTAATATTTGGTATACAACGCAGACAAGCCAAATCATAAACACCATGATGAGTAGCACCATCAGATCCAACAAGTCCACCTCTGTCAAGGCAAATACAAACATTAAGATTTTGTAGAGCCACATCGTGAATCATTTGATCATATGCTCTTTGCATAAAAGAAGAATAGATATTGCAGAATGGCATCATACCACTAGCTGCTAATCCAGCTGAGAATGTTACAGCATGCTGTTCAGCAATTCCCACATCAAATGTTCTCTCTGGCATTTCCTTCATCATTATATTTAAAGAGCAGCCAGAAGGCATAGCTGGAGTAATACCTATAATTTTGTCATTCTTTTTCGCAAGTTCAAGAACAGTATGTCCGAAAACATCTTGAAACTTAGGTGCTGCATTTTCATTTGCAGGAGTTTTTATTCTTTCTCCTGTTTCTTTATTGAACTTTCCAGGAGCATGCCAAGTAGTTTGATCCAACTCAGCCTGTTTAAATCCTTTTCCTTTTTTAGTAATTATATGTAAGATCTTAGGACCTTGAATTTGTTTCAAATCTTCAAGTACTTTAACAAGATGATTTACATCGTGACCATCTATAGGACCGAAATATCTAATACCTAGGGCCTCAAACATATTGGATTGTTTAAGAAAGAAGGTTTTAGTACTATTATTTATACTTTGTAGAAATTTTCTAGATCCTGGAAGTATTTTAAGAATATTCCAAACATCAGTTTTAAGTTTATTGTAAGTTTTAGAAGTAGAGATGTCAAGAAGATAATCATTTAATCCTCCAACATTAGGATCTATGGCCATATTGTTATCGTTAAGAACAATAAGAATATTCGCTTTATCGGCAGCAGCATTATTTAGTGCCTCGAAAGCCATACCACCAGTCATTGAACCATCTCCAATAACAGCTACAGTTTGTTTGTCTGTTTCTCCCTTTTGTTTAGCAGCAACAGCCATTCCTAAAGCTGCAGAAATAGAAGTAGAAGAGTGACCTGTTCCAAAGGAATCATACTCACTCTCTGTAATCTTAGGGAAACCACTAAGTCCCTTATATTGTCTATTTGTATGGAAAGAATCTTTTCTACCAGTAAGAATTTTATGACCGTAAGCCTGATGCCCAACATCCCATATAAGATTATCTACAGGTGTATTAAGCACGTAATGTAAAGCTACAGTTAGTTCCACTACTCCAAGACTTGCTCCAAAGTGACCTGGGTTCTCTGCACAAACATCAATAATCTTGTTTCTAAGGGTAGAACACACCTCTATAAGACTATCCTCTTTTAATTTTCTTAAATCAGCAGGATAATTTATTAAATCAAGTATGTTCTGTTTTTCTTCCATCAAATATTTTTTAACTAGTTGTGTACTAAAGTACCAATTTTTTCTCCATTTACAACCTTTTTAAGGTTACCAACAGTATCCATATCGAAAACAATAATAGGTAAATCATTCTCTTTGCACATAGTTGTAGCAGTAAGATCCATTACTCTAAGATTCTTAATATAGATATCATCGAATGTGATTTCAGCAAATTTAGTAGCAGTAGGATCTTTCTCAGGATCGGCAGTATAAATACCATCTACTCGAGTACCTTTAAGCATAACATCAGCCTCTATTTCTATCCCTCTTAATGAAGATGCAGTATCTGTTGTGAAATAAGGATTTCCTGTTCCACCAGAAAAGATAGTTACATATCCTTCCTCTAGAGATTCAACAGCCTTTTGCTTAGAATAGAATTCGCCAATAGGCTCCATTCTCATAGCAGTAAGGACTCTTGATTTACAACCGACAGCATCAAGACCAGAACTAAGAGCTAAAGAATTGATTACAGTTGCAAGCATACCCATAGAATCACCTTTTACTCTATCGAAACCTTTAGAAGCACCACTTAATCCGCGGAAAATATTACCACCACCGATAACAACACCAACTTGAACACCAAGATCAACTATCTCTTTGATTTGTTCAGCGTACTCTTGTAAACGTACAGCATCTATTCCATACTGTTGTTCACCCATTAACGATTCTCCACTAAGTTTAAGAAGTATTCTTTTATATTCCATAGTTATGTGTATTCTTTTTAACTTTAAATCAACATACAAAAGTAATTATTATTTTTATTTGTTCATTAAAGATTTGAAGATTTGTTATTTCTTGCTTTATTTATTCTTTTGCTATTTTAGAGAAATATATTGTCTTATGAAAAAGGCGTATCCTAATGCAAGAACACGCCTTAATATTTTAATTAATTGTTAATATTGTGTGTTATTTTCCGTTTAATTCAACCTTCCCAGTTTGTTTATCTAAAGCGGTAACAGTTACTTTAATTAAGTCAGAACCTGCATAGTTACCATCAGTTGAGTTTATTGTAAAACGAGTAGACCCAGCTTTTAACCCAGTAATTTTGGAAACATTATCTGTAGAAACAACATCTTTATTCCAAAAAGACCAATTAAGAGTTTTGTTCTTTGAGTTTTTTGGCAATATTATAACACCTAAGTCAATAGTTTCACCAATTTTAATAGTATATTCTTTTTTGTTAGTTGTTATTGTTTCAACTAAGATTGTTTTTTTTATAATATTTATTTCACATGTAGATGAAATTCCGTTTACTGTAGTTGAAGTTAATGTAGTTTTTCCAATAGTATTAGCTTGAATGAATGCATAGGTATTTCCATCTTCTTCATTTAGAAATGTCTTTACACTTGCAACTTCTGGTTTACTTGATTCCCAAATTAGTTCTTTATTAGTGGCTGTATGAGGAAGAATTTCCATCTCTATTAGAAGTTTCTCTTTTTCGACTATTTCGGCTTTACCTAAAGTAAATTTTAATGAAGTTATATCTATCTTTTTAGGAATTACATTTACAACGCAAGTTTGGGAAAAATTGCCTTCTTCTGTACTTAGTTTAATAGTGTATCTTCCTACTTTAGTTCCCATTATTGTATTTGTATTATTTAAACTGCCATAAAGAAGTCCTTCCTCATCTGATATTTCAGGAGAGTTTAAATATTGATTAGAAGCATTTGTAGGTAGAATAACTACATCTAGTGAAACTTCCTCTTCTATTTCACAAGTAATTTCTTTTTTCATTGACATGCCTGTTACGGCTATATATTCATAAGTTAATTCGCATGTAGCTATAACTCCATTTGAAGCTTTTGCTATAATATTACATGTTCCTGCTTTATCTCCTATCCAGAATCCGTCTTGATCAATAGTACCCATTTCTTCATCAGAGACTGACCAAGAAATAGATTGATCAGTTGCATTCTCAGGTAATACATCAACAAAGAATGCTACTTCATCACTAGTGGTAGTAAATTTACTTCCCTTGTTTATGATGATTTTTGAAACGTTAATAATATCTTTTTTTACAATTACTTTACAAGTTGTAGTCTTCCTATTGTTTGAAGTTGCAGTTATTTCGATTTCACCTATCTTTTTAGCAGTTATAAGTCCTTTTTCATCTATAGTTGCTATATCAGTATTAGAACTCTTATAGGCAATAGTTTTTAAGCTAGCATTTTCAGGAATAATATTAATAGTAAGTTGCTTTGTTTTTCCTTGTACTATATTTAATTCTTTATCAGCAAATGAAATATTATCAATCTCAATTATTTTAGCTTTAATAGTTAATTTACAAACTGCTTTTATATTATTTTCTGTTTTTATTTCTATATCAACATTTCCTTTTTTTATTGCTTTGACTAATCCATCCTCATTTACAGTAGCTATTTCATTATTACTTGAAATCCATTTGACAGTTTTCTTTGAAACATTAGAAGGAGAAATTGTGTAGCTTAGTTGGATCTCTTGTTCTGAAACAAGAGTTAATTCGTTGTAATTAAGTTTAATGCTTTTTGCTTTAATTTTTAATTCTTCATCTTCTTTACACGCATTAATTAATATTAAGAATAAGCAAGAGAAAAATAATAGTTTTCTTTTCATAGTGTTTAAATTTAGAATTTTAATATTGAAATTTATATTAGTGAATCTTCTTTTATTCTATGTTCTTTAACTAGCATTATAATTTAGCTAGAGAGTAGACTCTAATAATTGATAATGTTATTGCATCATTTAAGAGTGTCCTATTATCTATTAATGTTTAATTGTGTTTAATTGTGTTTAGTTTTGTTTAAATTTATGATAAATGATTAACAAAACAATAACTAATTAGATGTATTAAAATAAAAAGTTTGATTAAATAATTGTTTTATAGTATCCTTAATGGATTGAAGGTTTTTGAAAAGTAATATTTGATAAAAAACAAAAAAAAGCCTCTCCCAAAAGGGAGAGGCTTTAATATATTATGAAGCTAATATTAAGCGTTCAAAGTAAATCTAACCATTTGAGTAACAGTTAAATCTTTGTCGATAGAAGCAAGGTGTTGTTTAACAGATTGCTTGTTCTCTTTGATGAAGTTTTGATTAAGAAGAGTTACTTCTTGGAAGAATTTGTTAATTCTACCTGCAGCAATCTTTTCTAACATAGCTTCAGGTTTTCCTTCTTCAAGGGCTTTACCTTTAGCAACTTCTAATTCTCTAGCAACTATTTCTTCTGATACACCATCTTTATCGATAGCGATAGGAGCCATAGCAGCAGTTTGCATAGCAATATCCTTCATTGTATCAACATCAGTAGTCTTGTTAAAACCAACAAGAGTAGCTAATTTGTTACCTGGGTGGATATAAGCGAAAGAAGAAGCCGCATCTATGTTACCATAGAAAGAGATCTCTAATTTTTCACCGATAATACCTGTTTGCTCAAGAACGATATCATTGATAGTTCTTCCGTCCATAGGAAGAGCTAATAATGCATCCTTGTCAGCAGGCATATTCTCTAGTGCAATATCAAGAATTTGTTGTGTTAAAGCAATAAAGTTTTCGTTTTTAGCAACGAAGTCAGTTTCACAGTTAAGAGCTATCATAGCACCTTTTGTTCCATTAACTTGAGCTAAAACGCAACCTTCTGTTGCTTCTCTGTCTGCACGCTTGTTAGCAATTGCAAGACCTTTTTTACGAATGATTTTAACTGCTTCATTGAAATCTCCGTTTGCATCAGTTAGAGCTTTCTTACAGTCCATCATACCTGCGTTAGTTGCTGTACGCAACTTTTTTACATCTGCAGCTGTTATTGCCATGACGGTTATATTTTATTTGTTAACGATTCGCTTTTAATTCTCTCAAAAAAAACTAGGCTTTAATTAAGCTTTAGCTTCTTTGTTTTCAGCTTTAGGAGCTTTTTCAACTTTATTAGCTTTCTCAGCTTTAGCAGCTTTGTTTGCTTTGTCTTTAGCAACTTCTTTATCCTTAACAGCTTTTCTTTCTGTTAAACCTTCTTTGATAGCACCACATACTTTTCCTAGCATTAAGCTAATAGAAGTAGAAGCATCATCATTACAAGGAATAACATAATCAATACCTTCAGGAGTAGAGTTAGTATCAACCATAGCGAATACAGGTATACCTAATCTGTTAGCCTCTTTTACTGCGATGTATTCTTTCATAACATCAACAACAAAAAGAGCAGCTGGTAAACGAGTAAGATCAGCGATTGAACCTAAAGTTTTCTCTAATTTAGCCCTTTGACGAGAGATTTGTAATCTTTCTCTTTTTGATAAATGGTTTAATGTACCATCAGCTTCCATTTTATCAATAGTATTCATCTTCTTAACAGCTTTTCTTACTGTAGGGAAGTTTGTAAGCATACCACCAGCCCATCTTTCAGTGATATAAGGCATGTTTACTGAAGAAACGTTTTCAGCAACAATCTCTTTAGCTTGTTTTTTTGTAGCTACAAATAAGATTTTTCTTCCTGATTTTGCAATCTGCTTAAGTGCTTCAGACGCAGCGTCTAATTTCACAACAGTTTTGTTCAAGTCGATAATGTGAATACCATTACGCTCCATAAAGATGTAAGGAGCCATTTTTGGATTCCACTTTCTTGTAAGGTGACCAAAATGGCAACCTGCTTCTAATAATTCGTCGAAATTTGTCATTTTTTCTAAGTTTACTTTCTTAATTAATCAACTGTGGGGTAGTTCTAAAAAGAAGTCCCAACAATTTAGATGCTAAACTATTAACGTTTAGAGAATTGGAATTTCTTACGTGCACCTGGTTGACCTGGTTTTTTACGTTCAACAACACGAGAGTCTCTAGTTACGAAACCAGCTGCTCTTAATTGTGCTTTGCACTCAGGGTTAATTTTAATCAATGCTCTAGCAATAGCAAGACGTAATGCTTCAGCTTGTCCATTATATCCACCACCATCAAGATTTACTTTGATGTCGTAGTTTCCAACTAATTCTAATAAAAGAAGAGGTTGTTTAACAACATATTGTAATGTTGGTAAAACGAAATAATGTTCAAGATCTCTTTTGTTGATAGTAATCTTACCTGTACCTTCACTCATATAGATACGAGCTACAGCTGCTTTTCTTCTACCAATTGTATTTATAACTTCCATATCAATTATTTAAGAGTGTTTAAATCTAATTTCTTAGGTTGTTGTGCTTCTTGTTTGTACTCAGTTCCAGCATAAACATATAAGTTTCTGAATTGCTCAGCTCCTAATTTGTTTTTTTGTAACATACCTTTCACAGCGTGCTCAATAACTCTCTCTGGGTGTGTAGCTAAAGCTTTAGATATAGAAGTTAATCTTTGTCCACCTGGGTAACCAGTGTGACGCATGTAAGATTTACTAGTCATCTTGTTACCTGATAAGATAATCTTTTCTGCATTGATAACAATTACGTTATCTCCACAGTCAACGTGAGGAGTAAAACTTGGCTTATATTTACCACGAAGAATTTTAGCAATCTTCGAAGCCATACGACCTAAAGTCAAACCTTCTGCATCAACTAAAACCCACTCTTTTTTTACAGTAGCGTTGTTAGCTGAAATTGTTTTGTAGCTTAATGAATCCACTTTTTCTAATTTTTAAATTATTACAAATAATTATTTAAGTAGTACTCTTAAAACAATCATTAAATCATCTATATCGCCTTAGGAGGTGGATGTTTGGGCTATTACTCCTTTAGCTAAGAATCTGAAACTTAACAACTAAAATGGGCTAAGGACTTTAGTCATGTGTCTTAAAAATATCTATCTTAAATAGAATTTTTCAGTTTGCAAAAGTAATAATTTTTTTCATAAACTAATACTTTTTACGCTTTTTTATGCTTTCTATCAGTTGGTTATAAAAAACGAGTCTCCCTTAAAAGGGGAACTCGTTAAAATCTAGTGTTTCTAAATTAATAGCTATTGTATGGATTTCTATTTATCAGATACATAAATATTTAGATTTTTATCTAGCATATAAATAAATCCTTTCATTTTGTGATAAGTTTTAAAAGCTTATTTTTTTACATACCTAACAGCTAAGCCATATTTCTTGTTTTTAGTGTTATTTATAATTTTATTATCATAGCTTAAGAAAACTCGTGAATAAGCATAACTATCTGGCAGGGTTTTATCTTCGGTGCCTACCCATAATTGAGCACTATAGTTAAGATCAAGTGATTTACCTTTACGAGAAATATAGCCTGTAAGTATTAAGCTTAAGCCACTTTCATTAGAGCCTCCTTTAGGATACCACAAGTCAGGAGATTTAAATTTATTAGCAATATCCCCTCTTCCTAAATAGCCTTCTGTTCTAGCTTCTTTTTCTAGCATTCCCATAGCAATTTCTGCTTGAATCCATTCCTCATTAGTTGGGAGTCTATACCCTTTAGGAGCATATTTAACAGCAGCAGCATAATTGTATAAGGCACCATAGGTTTTATAGTTATATAGCTTTTTAGCCTCTTCTAAATCTGTTCCATGATATTCAATAACATAACATCTAGCTTCATCATTAGAAACATCATTATCAGCATTAATATTTGGTAAATACATATAATTACTTGTAGTCCAAGTTAAGCCATTTATTTCTACAGTATCGTAGATATTACCATCTGGATCCATACACGCGTCTGCATCCACAACTTCTATAAGCCAATTCCATTGTTTTTTATTATCACTATTAGATATAGCAGTAATAATGGTAGATCCTTTAGATTTTGCTAGGAATTTACCATTACTATCTACAGAACCTATAGTTGGGTCTATATTTTCCCATCTAACTGTCTTGTCAGTGGCATTTTTTGGTATAATAGTCCAATTCATAGTTTTGCTTTCGCCAACAGTCATGCGCAGATTAGAAATTTCAGAATGAATATGATCAACCTTTATATTTTTGTCAATAACATGAATAAGTATAGTATTAGATGTTGTAAGACCATCTTTCGTTTTTAAAGTTAGACTTGTTGTACCTACTCTATTTCCTATTATAGTTTTTTCACCATCTGTAAATGCAATGTTTTCATCAGACATCTTCCAGACTAAACCTTTACTACACAAATCAGTTGGAGAACATTCAATATTTAATTCATATTCTTGATCCATTTCTATTGTAATATCTGAAGGTTTAATAAGTATACTTTTATTAACAACATCATTTATAATAGTAACTTTGCAAGTTCCAGTAGCATTCTTATCTGTACTCGTATATTCAACTAAATATTCACCAGGTATTTTTCCTATCCATTTAAAATCCTTACCACCTTTTCCACTAAAGTTAGATTTAATAAGTCCACCTTCAGGACCTGATAAAACTTTAGCTATAACCCAATTATCTGATGCATTATTAGGTAATACCTCAGCAATAATATTAAACTCTTTATTTACAGGCATATTAATATCTTGCATACTTATACTAGTCACTTTATTATAAGAGAAAGTAAGTTTACATATGCCCTTAACTCCATTTGAAGCAGTAGCAATAATATTACAAGATCCTGATTTTCTGCCTTTCCAAGTACCATTTTCTTTAAGAATAACACCAATGGAAGAATCAGATATAGACCAATTTAGAGTTTTATTCTCGGCATTTTCAGGAAAAACTTTTGCCTTAAATATAACAAACAATTCGTTTGTTGAAAATTCGCCTCCTTGTTCTATCTCTATGCGTTCAACTTCTATGATATTCCTTCTGATAGTTAATTTACAAATTGCAGATTTACTATTTTTTGTAAAAACTTTAATAGTAGACTCTCCTATTGCTAAAGCAGTTACAAGCCCATCTTTATTAACACTAGCTACTTTTGTATTAGAACTAATCCATTTTATAGATTTATCAGTTGTATTAGCAGGGAGTATATTAGCTAATAATTCTACTTTATCTCCAAGTTTTATTCCAATACTTTCTTTGTTAAGTATAATCGTTTCTGCTAAAACTATAGGATCTTTAACCTTTATGGTATAGGTATCTTTGATGTTATCTTCTTTAGCAAGAGCTGTTATAGTTGCTTCTCCTTTACTAATGGCTTTAATTTGTCCACTATTAGATACAGATATTATTGTTTTATCAGAAGAGGTCCATAATATTTCTTTGAATGTAGCGTTAGTAGGAGTAATATTTAATTTTAGCTGAACCTCTTCATTAATAGTTAATTCATTTATAGATTTATTAGTTATTTCTATTTTACTTACCTTAATGGCACTTATTTTATCTTCATCGTCTTTATCGCAAGATGTCAGTATAAATATAAATGTACATACAAGAATTATTATTTTTTTTATCATAGCTTATTTTAGAATAAAATTATTTAGATAGTCTAATAATTTCTTTTTATTATCCTTAGATATTTTTATTGATTCATCTAGGTTATAAGTGAAATTCAATTTAACAAAATCGAACCCATCTAAACTATATTCATATGACAAAAAACTAAACATGTTAGTTTCTGATTTAGTAGGAACACATGTTACCTTATAGTAGTTTTTATGTTTTATCTCTACTATTTTATCTGTCATCTTTAATAATTCTGCTTTTACTTTTAATTTATCTGAAGATAAGTAAGGCATAGTATATTCCACAACAGGAATTGGTTTAGGTTGAGGAATAGGAACAGGAACTATAGGTTCAGGTTTTATGTCAACCTTTTTAGTACATGAAGTAGTAAAAACACTTGCAAGGATGAAAAGTATAAATAGTTTTTTCATATTATTTAAGTTTTAGCTTTTTGTAAATAAAACGGTTACCTGCAACTATGCGCATGTCATATACAATGCCAGTTAATGTGCTTATGTCTATGATCTTATTGAATTTCCCTTTATTAACAACTTCATTAAAAAGATGTTTTTTTACTACTCCATTTTTTATTATATCAATTTTTACTGGAGTATTTACACTAGAATTAATAAATAGTGCTATTTTCTTATTGTTTACATCTATATCACATCTGACGCTAGAATTTATATCTTTCTCAATATTAGGATATCCTGCATTTACTAAAGCTTCTGATACTTTAGATCCGCTTAGTTCTGAATCTTTAATAGTAGCAAAGTATTCTGTTGGTTTTTCTGTACTATAGTCAATTATAGAGCATGACATTAATTTTCCTTTCCCTGCAGTTCCAATACTTTTATTTTTTACTTTTATAAAGAACTTAGCATTATCCATATTCATATATTTTCTATAAGAACTGATATTAAGACCAATTTCTATTACTTCAGGTTTAGAACTATAGTTTGCTGTCATACTATTATCACCTCCTTGATGTTTCATAAAATTAGAAGTAAAAGTATGTTCTGGTTTAAGAGCACCTTCTTTATTTGAAACACCAATTTCAAATTCTATATCATTTCTAGAAGAATGTGACATTTTAATCTTTGCGACTAAATTACATTCTACTTTTTTAACGTTTACAATTAAGCATGATTTATCGCCATTACCTGTTCCTCCACCCATATTATATCTAGAATAAGAAACACCTTTGTTTGATTGTTTTAAAGTTGTAAAAGCATAATATGGAGCATAAAATCTACCTTTGTTTGTTTTACATCTACTGTAATATCCCCAATCTTCACCCCAAGTATTGCAGCAAATAAAAGAACCTTTTTCTTTTCCTTCAACTATTCCATTATTGTCATAATCATATCCAACTTCATCATCAAAACCAACAATTGTCATTGAATGCATGCCATCATTACCAAAATGATGAATCATAGCATCACAGTGCTCGCTATGTATTCCTTCATATAAAGTTGGCTCAAGAGGATGTGCCCATGCTGAGAATTGAATTAATCCCCCATGTTTAGAACCATTGCCTTTGTCTAGAAGATATTGTTTCATTTTCTCAATTTCTCCATCTTTCTCAGAATAAAAAACAGAATAATCTATAACTCCTTTATTCATTCCGTCATAGTAATAATCATAGCCTGATTTCCATTCAACAAGAGTTTTAGTTTTACCATGTTTTAGTGAAGGGGCACCGTTTATCTTAATAAAATCCCAACCTTTATATGCTTGACCTCCTACATCTTTACCATTATTAAGTTGGGCATATACCTGAAGGTAGTTAAATATGTTTTCTGATTTTTTTCCATCTAATTCATAAAGGGCGTTATATTCATAGTTATATATGTAGCCAACACCTGATGCATATGCGCAAGATCCGCCAACCTGATTAAACACAGGTGGAAAAAACTCACTATATGAATTATCAATAAATGTAATAGCTGTTTTAGAATTCGCATTTATGAGTTTAGAATTAACTTTAATATTTGCACGTTTTATATTACTATATACTTTTGCAATTTCTGGGTTCATCTCAGTTAAACCTGTAGGATATTTCTGTGCATAACTTGCTATACATATACAGAAAACTAGTATAGTAATAAATATTTTTTTCATAAGAAGATAGTTAGGATAAGTTAGAGAAAAAAAGGGCTCTTTTAAGAGCCCTTATATTAATTATTTTACTTGTTTAAAAGATCTGATTTGATCTAATGTCATAGATTTTGTTACTGTTTTGCTTCCATCAGCAGGTACAATTTCACATGTGTAAATAAAGTCATAGAAAGATCCAGATGGTTCGTCATATACAGCCTTAGAAGTTTCTGGTAACCAGTTTATTTTAACATGATCATATTCCGCTTGTCTTTCTCCAAAATTAATACCTGAATCAGAAGTATGATAATTAATATAAAATTGATTTTCTGTCTCTTCATCTCTTGTTATAGTACCGGTAAGATCTTTGGTTTTATCACCTTGAAGTTTTACATTCCAAACAATAGTATTATCAGCTGCTGATACAAATTTCATTCCATCCTTAATTTTTTTACACCATTCCTCTTTAGTTATATCTTTTATTACAAAAAGTTTATCCATAGTATCTTCTTCATACATAGAGCCATCTTTAATATATCTAGCTTGAAGTTTCACACATTTCCAAGTTCCAACCATTTCAGAAGCAATAACATAAGGAAGTGGTGTTATTGTGATTTTAACTTTGGCATGTGCACCATTTTTAATACTTGCTTTAATAGTTACTTTGCCTTTTGCAACAGCAGTAACGATTCCGTCTGCAACAGTTGCAACATCCTCATCGCTTGATTCCCATGTAATTTCATTATCAACATTTGAATCAATAGGAATAATATTAAAATCTAGTTCTAGAGTTTTACCCACTTCTATATTTGCATCTTCATTTTCTATTGTAATTCCAACTGCAGGTATAGGTTTAATAATTACTTTTACAGTACATGTTGCTTTAATTCCATTAGTAGTAGTAGCTGTTATTATTGATTCTCCAACGGCAACTGCAGTAATCATTCCTTCTTCTACTCTTACAATTTTATCGTTAGAGCTAGTCCATGTAATTGTTGCTTCAAGAGGATTCGCTCCTACAGGTTCTATTTTTGTAATAATTGCTCTAGTATCACCAATAATCATTTCTATTGATGAAGGATTTAATACAACTTTGTTTGGTGCTACAATAGCTGCATCATCTGATTCTGTGCATGACGATACTCCTATAGAAATTACTGCACACATAAATACAAACTTTAAAAACTTTTTCATGATTTTATTTATTTTATATTAATAATGGTTATGTTATTAAAGGTATTAACTAATATTAACATAACGATAATTGTTGTTAACTTTATTTATATAAACAACTGTTTTTGTATCAGGTGTATACGTAAAAGTATATTAAAATATATATATATAATATACATAAGTTTACAGGTAATAAGTATGTGTGATAAGGAATTGCAATATCTATTATTAAGAATTTAGTTTACATAAAATAACTACATTTAACATGTGTTTATAAAATATTAGATTTTAATTTTTTATACAAAAAAAGAGCAACTCAAAAGAGTTGCTCTTATAAAAAAAAGTAGTATGTTTTATAAATTTTTATCAGGATAAAGTTCATTCCACCATTGTGGTTGATCTTTAAGATATTTGTCCATATAAGCCATTATAGAATTATTCCACATCTGTCGTTGAGTGTAATCAATAACTATATGGTCAGAGTCTTTAATAAGAACTAATTCTACATCATTACCAAGAAGTTTAAGAGCAGTATAAAGCTGTATACTCTCTCCTGTTGGTACATTTACATCGGCAGTACCGTGAAGTAAAAGCATAGGAGTTTTGATCTTATCTGCGTTAAAAAGCGACGACTGATCCACATATATATCTTTTCTATTCCAAGGGAAAGATTTACCTGTAGCCTCAGTAGAATACTGATAACCCCAGAAACCTTCTCCCCAATAAGAAGAGATAGAAGAAATACCAGCGTGAGAGATAGCACAAGCAAAGATATCTGTTTGTGTTTGTAAGAATTCAGTAGTGAAACCTCCATAAGAAGCACCCATACACGACATCTTATCAGAATTTACAAAAGAATGCTCTTTAGCGAATTGTGAAGTACCAGTAATAATTTCATCGGCAGTAGTCTTACACCAGTTATTTTGATGACGAGCTGCAAATTCTTGTCCAAAACCAGTTGCACCACTAGGTTGAAGTACATATACTACATAACCATTAGCAGCAAAAAGATTAAAAGGATATCTTCCTCCGAAATAACGAGAAACAGGAGATGTTCCTCCATAATAATATACTAAAAGAGGATATTTCTTATTAGCATCGAAATTTTTAGGAAGATAATAACGACCAACAATCTCGTTACCGTTTTTCATTTTAAAGTTCCAGTCTTTAACTTCTCCAAATTCCACATCCTTATAAGTTTTTGCATCAGGATTAGCAATAACTGTTTTTTTGCCATCTCTTAAATCTGTGAAATATGCTTTATAAGGTTCGTTTGCAGAACAAGAGATATATGTAGATACAAGAGCTTCGTCGCAGAACGATGGACTTTTAACATACTCACCAGGATAATCAACTTTCTTGAATGTTTTGGCTTTCACATTATATTCAAACACAAATTGAAAATCTCTATCTTGAGCACCTATCATTATAGCACCTCTTTTAAACCAAACAGCAGATTGTATTGCAGGATTAAAATCATAAGTGATAGCTTCTACCTTTTTAGATTGTAAGTCATAGATATATAGTTGAGCATCGTAGTTATTAGCCATCTGCCCTTCTTTTATATTCTCACCTATTTTGCCAAAAGCCGATCCACCTGCTTTTACAAGTAATTGAGTGTCGTCTGGAGAGAAAGAACAAGACATATCGTAAGAATTATCTTTCCAGATAGTATCAACCTTCATGCTTGGCAAATCTATAATATATATGTTTTGCTTAGAGTAAGGATATTGAGTATAAGTTGGTCTAGAATTCGAAACTATAAGTTTTTTGCTATCATGAGAAATATCATGCAGACTTAAACTTTTATTTCCCCAGTTAAGAAGAGATTTTTGTTTGGTAGCAAACTCATATTTATATAAAGATGAACGACTTCTGAAATATCCTTTTCTATCTTCTATTCCTTGAAGTTTCTTTAATTTCCAATTTTTCTTTCTGAAATCCTTATAATTAGTGAAGATTACATAAGACAGATCGTTTGCCCAAGTATAACCAGATACATCATGCATATTATCAATTAGAGTAGTAATCTCCGCCTTGTTAATATCATATTTATAAAGAGCTTTTCCATCTTTATTAGAAAGCATCCAAGAAAGATTATTAGTGTAAGGCATCCATTTTATACCGTAAGCTTTAGAACCACGGAAAGTGTATACAACATGATTATCCTTTATTCTAACAACTTCAGACCAGCTCTCGTTTTTACCTGTTTTCTCTTCAAATTTTGAGTAAGATACAAGTATATATTGTCCCTCAGGAGCCATTGTTACACGTGACAGTTTTTTACCATTAACGATATCGCCAATAGTCATTCCTCTTTTCACATTTGTTGAAAGATCTATGTTCACATGTTTGTAATCTTCTTTATTAACAAAAGCAGCTTTAAAAAGTTTTCCGTTTCCAGAAAGAGTCTTTATTAACAATGAGTGTTTACCTGTTAATAACGATAAGTCAACATTCTCTTCTTTACCCTTTTTCTTAGAAAATTTATAAGAACTTTTTACAAGTTTCCCATCCACATAAACCTCTGTAGGAACATAAAGCTTAAGTTTCAAATTTGCTTTGGTATAGGCATCTACATTTATAAATGATGCATAATAAGAGATATAAGCATTATCTGATTTCTTACTTGATTTAACAAGCCCTTTTTTTGCTGAGATCTGTTCCCAAACTGGTAATGCATCTAATTCTAATAAATGAGCTTTGTTTGTTGGACTCATTTTTGTAATATCGTGCGAATTGAACAATACTAACTTGTTGTTGTCGAATGTTTTGTTGTTCACATTCTTCTCTTCTGATAAGATAGGTTTAATAGTCTTAAGCCCTTCTACCTTTAACCATTTCTCTATATTGTCGGCCTTTGCAAAGAGGCTTACAAAACAAAGAATAGCAATTAATGTCTTTCTCATATTTCAAATGTTTAGTTATTTTCCTTTCAAAGATATTATTTCGTTTCTAAAGAAGAGAAATACCTATTGTTATATTTGTGTTTAATAGCTGATAAAGTCGATTCAAAGACCTCTCAATTATATATGAACTATAGACCAACTATATATCAGCTATGTATCAATTATCTTCAGCTAGGGTTCTTTCTAGGTTCTTTCTTGCTTCTTCCTAGGTTCTTCCTAGGTATTTTAAACCAAGAAAGAAGCAATTAAGTTGCAATAAAACTCCAATACAGAAAGTATTTGTCATATACTTGATAGGCATGTGATATATAGATAATAAGAATTTGATACCTATTAAGTATATCTTTAATAGCTTTTAATATGGTATCTATTAATTGACTATTTATTATTCTATTTCAATAGGATTAGCTTTTATATTATCGTAAAATTTAGCTGAAGAAATATGCATATAAGGAATCAGCCATAAAAAACCTATACCTAAAGTAACAATGCTTAATATAATCAATGGAATAAAACGAAGGCATAATCCTAAATATTTAAGCTTATAACCTTTCATTATTCTCTCGCTTTCTCTTAATGTATCTATAACAGATATCTCTTTATTGTCTGCTAAAATGTAAAATGCCTGAGAGAACATTAGAAAGACAATGATTCCTGGAATGATTAAACACATAGTTCCTGCAACAACAGATAATAATGCTAAAAGATATACACCTAAAGATCTAATGAAATCATTAAATCCATTAAATAATTGTTCAAAATGAGCATCAAGTCCTCTTGATATATTTAAAGAGAAAGTGATTATACCTAATAATAAAGGGCCCGTTAGGATTATGGAAGAGAGAGTTAAACTTCCAGAAGCTATAGGATTTGTATTAAATAAATTGAGATATCTAGAATTGCCATTTGTTAATATGAAAGAAACTATGGAGAATACAAAAAACGTTACTATAGCTAGTTTCCATTTTCCTTTTAGACTTACTAAAGCCTCTTGTCTAAGTTGTTCGTTTGTGCTTATCATTATTTTTTTAGAAATTTAATTAGATTAATATTATAGGATGAATTGAGATTATGTTAACTTGAAAAAAAGAAGTCATACTTGTAGAGTATGACTTCTTATTATATATATCTGAATTGACTATTTATTATTCTATTCCAATAGGATTAGCTTTTATATCATCATGAAATTTAGCAAAAGTAACGTACATATAAGGTACTAACCATAGAAATCCAATTCCTAAAGTAATAATACATAATAACATCCATGGTATGAAACGAAGACTTAGTCCTAAATATTTAAGCTTATAACCTTTCATCATTCTTACACTCTCCTTTAATGCATCTACTGCTGAGATATCTTTATTGTCTGCAAGAATAAAAAATGCCTGTGAAAACATTATCGATAAAATTAGTCCTGGTATTATAAGAAAGATAAATCCAATAGCTACTGATATAGAAACTAAAAGAAAGGTTAGTATAGCTTTTCCAAAGTTGTTAAATCCATCAAATAGTTGTTCAAAACGAGCATCTAATCCTCTTGATATATTTAATGAAAATTTCATTGATCCTAATATTATAGGTCCTCCTATTATTATAAAAAGGATATTTAAACTAGCACTAACCCCATAGCCTAATCCCATAGAATGTACATATGCATTATTTCCACTAGAGAGTATTCCTATTATTAAAGAATATACAAGAAATGTCCCTACTGCTAATCCCCATTTTCCTTTAAGACTTTCTAAAGCGTCTTTTGTTAATTCTGCGTTTCTTTTTACCATTATATTCAAATTTAGTTAGTTATAAGTGATTCAAATTATTGTATTAATATCTTTTAAAGATAAATAAAGATTACAATATAATGGTTTTGACAATAATTAACAACATGAAGATTAAAATAGTCATATCTTTGTAAGATAATTATTATAGTTCAGTAGATTTCTTATTTTTATTTGAATGTGGTAGTAATTCAATTGTTTTTTTACAATTATTTGATTTTTTTTTAATAGAAATAAAAAGAGAGAAGTGTAGTGACTTCCCTCTTATTCTAATGCAACTTAGTATAGTCATTATTATTGAATGTGTGTGTACTTTAATGTTTATATGATTATACATAGGTTGTAGGCTCTTTGTTCTAATAGTTGAGCTATTTCTTCATCTTTTTATCAATTTTATGAATTAGGAAATATTTTAAATTGATTTTTTTGTGAATTTTAGTAGAAAAAGAGGGTATAAAAAAAGCCCTGAATTATCAGAGCTTTAAAAAGTGATCCCACCAAGGATCGAACTTGGATCTAGTGTTTAGGAAACACTTGTTCTATCCATTGAACTATGGGACCATCTACTTTATAGAGCAAAAATATCTATTATATATGAATATACAAAATAAAGAGACTTATATATAATGTATACTTTCTTAAACTGTTATTGCTCTGTTTGTTTATAGTTTTTTAATTAAGGTTAAAGAAGTATATATTCTTACAGATTATTAGTAAAAACGAAATTTAGGCTTTAATCTGTAAGTTAATTATTGAAAATGCTTTTAAAAATTAATAAAACTCATTCTTGCATTTAAAAATAATTACTACATTCGTAGCATAATATTTAAACAGATTTTATAAAATATAAAGCAAAATAAAATGGTTAGCGATCTTAAAGAAATTATTTCTGACAGTGCAAAGGGAATGAAGCGTTCTGCTATTAGAGAATTATTAAAATTAACTCAAAAGCCTGAGATTATATCTTTCGCTGGTGGACTTCCTGCTAAGGAAACTTTTCCTATTGCAGAATTAGTTACTATATCTAAAGACGTTCTTGAAAATGACGGTACTTCTGCTCTTCAATATGGATCAACAGAGGGAACACCTGAATTATTAAACGTTCTTGTAGACAGATATAACAGCCAAGGATTAGAGATTACTAAAGACAATCTTTGTATCTTAACTTCTTCTCAACAAGCATTAGACTTAGTTGGTAAGATTTTCTGTAATCCAGGTGATAAAGTTATAGTTGGTCTTCCTTCTTATTTAGGTGGATTAGGTGCTTTCACTTCTTACGGTGCTGAGCCTGTAGGAATTCTTCACGATGAAAAAGGTATGCGTTCTGATTTACTTGAGAAGAACATTGCTGAACTTTGTGCAGCAGGTCAAAAACCTAAGTTTATTTATGTAATTCCTGATTTCCAAAACCCAGCAGGTGTTACTATGCCTCTTGATAGAAGACTTGAGATTCTTGCTATTGCTAAGAAATACGAGATTCTTATTGTTGAAGATAGCCCATATAGAGAATTACGTTTCGAAGGAGATTTCCAACCTATGTTATTTGAATTAGATAACAAAGAAGGAAATGTAATGACTTTCGGTACTTTCTCAAAAATCTTCGTTCCAGGTTTCCGTATTGGTTGGATACTTGGTGACCCAAGAATTGTTGATTATTTTGTAAAAGCTAAGCAAAATACAGACCTTTGTACTTCTGCTTTTGTTCAAAAGATTGCTGCTAAATATATAGAGCAAGGACTTTTCGACAAGAATCTTAAATCTATCATAGAGATGTATAGAGAGAAGAAAGCAGTAATGATCAAAGCATTTAACGACTTCATGCCAGAGGGTGTTACATGGACTGATCCAGAAGGTGGACTTTTCTTATTCATGAGACTTCCTGAATGGATGGATGCTGAAGACTTATTCCAAGTTGCTATTAAGAAAAATGTAGCATTTGTTTTAGGTTCTGTATTCCATTGCGATGGTAGTGGTAAAAATACTTTAAGAATGAACTTCTCTTACGTTACAAAAGAACAAACTGTAGAGGGTGTTGAGCGTCTTGCTGATTCTATTAAAGAATTAATGGCTGCTAAAGCTGAGAAAAAATGTGCTTGTTCTTGTAACTAATAAGCATTAACACATATATAAAGCGAGTGATTATTGATTTAATCACTCGCTTTTTTTTATTTTTACAGCATGAGAATAGTTATACAAAGAACAAAAAGAGCTTCCGTTACTATAGAGGGAAATTTATTATCGACCATAGAGGCTGGAATGATGGTTTTGGTAGGAATAGAAGAAGAGGACAATAATGAAGATATAGATTATCTGGTTAAGAAGATTTGCAATATGCGTATTTTCGATGACGAGAAGGGAGTAATGAACCTTTCTATTAAGGATGTAAATGGGGATATTCTTGCCATTAGTCAGTTTACTCTACATGCACGTACAAAAAAAGGCAACAGACCATCTTATATAGGTGCTGCAAAACCTGATATTTCTATTCCTCTTTATGAGAAATTTGTTTCTGAACTGTCAAAAGAACTAGGCAAAGAAGTTAAGACTGGCAAGTTTGGGGCTGATATGCAGGTTGAGTTAATTAACGATGGACCTGTTACTATTATTATGGATTCAAAAGCAAAAAAGTAATAATTACTCTAAGTTTTCTTGTGAAAGATTATCTTAATCGTGAAAAAACTTAAAAATATCTAATAAAAAGAAGCGTATTAGGAATTGAGCCTGTTCTATTGTATTTTTGTTAAAATATATACTAACAAAGATTATAATTATGTGGGTTAAAACGGCGGGGGTGATTTTAAGAAATAGAATTGCTTTTATAATAGCGATTTTCATTATAACAATATTCATGGCTAATCAGGCTACTCATGTAGAGATGTCTTATGAATATTCTGCACTTTTGCCTGCAACTGATACGGCTTCTTTAGATTCTGAGAAATTTAAAGAGGTTTTTGGTCAAGAGAGTAACATGATTATCTTGGGTGTACAAGATTCTTCTTTTTACCAGAAAGATAAGTTTAATGACTGGCTTGCTCTTGGAGATTCACTTAAAAAAATAAAAGGAATAGACGCTCGTTTATCTCTTGCCCATTCACCTAATCTAGTTAAGAATAAAGAGAAGAGATGCTTTGAAGCTAAACCACTTTTCCCCTCTCATATAGATACTCAAGAACAGTTAGATTCCTTGGCTATTAAAGCTGAAGCTTTACCTATATTCCATGGTACATTGCTTAATAAAGATTCTCACACCTACTCTATGTTTGTTACTGTGAATGCCAAAACAATGGCATCTAAGTCAAGGGTTGGAGTGGTTAAAAAAGTGAAAGCTTTATCTGAAGCTTTTGGTGAGAAACACAATCTACATATAAGATACTCAGGTATGCCATACATTAGAGTGGTGTCTGCAGAAATGATTAAGAGTGAGATGCTTATGTTTATTCTCTTGTCTCTTTTTATTACTGCATTTATTTTGTTCCTGTTTTTTAGGTCGTTTAAAGTTGTTGGTTTCTGTATGCTTATTATAGCCATTAGTGTTATATGGGCTGTCGGTTTTATGGCATTATTTGGTTTTAAGATTACTCTTCTTACTGCTATGCTTCCTCCATTGCTTATTGTTATTGGTATACCTAATAGTGTTTTCATGGTTAATAAATTCCATTCAGAATACACCATTCATGGTAATAAGATAAAATCTCTACAGAGAATGATTCGTAAGATTGGTAATGCTACTCTTCTTACTAACCTTACTACAGCATCAGGTTTTGCAACATTTATAGTTACTTCTTCTCAAATTCTTAAGGAGTTTGGTATAGTAGCTTCTTTAAATATAATGATGGTTTTTGTACTATCTCTTATTCTTGTGCCTTGTATCTTTAGTTTCTTGTCTCCTCCAACACCTAAGCAGATAAGTCATTTAGAAAATAAATTTGTTAATAAGTTTGTTAATAGACTTGTTCATTTAGTGCTTGAACATCGTACTGTTTTATATATATGTGCGGGAGTTGTTATAGCTGGCAGTGTGTTTGGAATGTCGAAAATGCATAGTACTGGTTATATGGTTGACGATCTTCCTCATGATAATCCTATTGTACAAGATCTTCATTTTTTTGAGTCTAATTTTGATGGTATCCTTCCTCTTGAAGTGATGATAGATACTAGAAAAAAAGGTGGTGCTTTGAAGTTATCTACTATGCGCAAGCTTGATAAGCTTGATAAAGCTATCAGTCAATCTGAGAATATTTCATCTTCTCTTTCTATTGCTACCTTTGCCAAATATGCTAATCAGTCATATTATAATGGTAAGGAGAAATACTTCAAATTACCTACTTCCTCAACTAAGAATTTCATACTTTCTTATCTTATGAAGTCGCAAGAGAACAATGGTAAGAATGCACATTTAATGACAGCATTTGTTGATTCAACAAAAAGATATGCTCGTATGTCGTTCCGTATGAAAGATATTGGAACTAAGAGAATGGAGATTGCTGAGAATGATGTTATAGCAATAGTTGAAAGCGTTTTCCCTAAAGAAAAATACGATATTATAACTACTGGTTCTAGTATATTGTTCTTTAAAGGAACTCAATATTTGGTAAAGAATTTAGCTACTAGTCTTTTGCTTGCAATATTACTTATAGCTGGTTTTATGGCCTGGATGTTCTCATCTAAGAGAATGGTTATTGTGGCTCTTATTCCAAATATCATACCACTATTATTTACTGCCGCCTTAATGGGTTACTTTAATATACCTATAAAGGCATCTACCATACTTATTTTTAGTATTGCTTTTGGTATTTCTGTTGATGATACTATTCACTTTTTGGCTAAATACCGTCAAGAATTACAACTAACAAATTGGAATATACGTGCCTCAGTGATAATTGCTCTTAAAGAGACGGGGCAATCGATGATGTACACTTCTGTTATATTATTCTTTGGTTTTGGTATTTTTGCTTTGTCTAGTTTTGGAGGTACAGTTTCTCTTGGTTTATTAGTCTCTGTAACTCTTCTTGCTGCTATGTTCTCTAATCTTATTATTCTGCCATCTCTACTTATGACTCTTGATAAGATGATTACTAATAAAGCCTTTAAAGAACCTTTATTACAGATTTATGACGAAGAAGAAGATATTGACTTAGATGAGTTGAAGATAAAGAAATAGATATGAGTTTGTAATTAGAAGTTAGTAGCTTGATAAATAATCGAAGTACTAACTTCTAATTTATAAATTCTAATTAAGAGTTGCTGATTCTTGTTGTAAGTTATAAGTAAGGCTAGATGTACCAATTCTAAAGTACTTATTATAAAGCCATTCTTTACCCAATACATGATTAATAATAGAGAAATATTGTATAGCTTTTGTTGAAGAAGAAACTCCTCCAGCCACTTTTATACCTACCATTTTTCCTGTTTTCTCTGAGAATTTCTTTACAGCATAAGCCATAACATAAACGGCTTCAGGAGTTGCGTTTATAGCTACCTTACCTGTTGATGTCTTTATGAAATCAGCCCCTTCTTCCATTGCAATCATAGATACCGCAAATATTCTTTCAGAGTCTTTAAGTTCACCTGTCTCTAAGATTACTTTTAGAGTTTTGTTTACGCAAATTTTACGCATTCTTCTTAAATCTTTCCTTAAAACAGACATGTCATCAGAGAAGGCTTCTCCAATAGGAATAACAATATCTATCTCGTCGCATCCTGCTTTTATAGCCATCTTGCATTCTAGTTCTCTTACTTCTTTGAATGTTTGCACATAAGGAAAACCACCTGCTACACAAGCTATTTTAATTCCTGATAAACCTAATTCCTGCTTACACAATTCTATGTATTTAGGAAATACACATACTGCCGCTACAGGTTCTATATTCTTATCTTTAAGACTATCTTTTAATCTATTCAAGAATTTACGTACAGATTCTTCATTGTCAGTACTGCCCAAAGAAGTGTGATCTATAAATGAATGTAGAAGAGATAAGGTTGAGCGATTATAATGATTTTTAAGCCCTGTACATATTGTTCCATCTAATTCAAAAGAGATTTCATCATCTGATAATTTGTATTCATATGCTTCAAGAATACTCGTTTGTGTTTCCATTTTTTCACTTATTAGGTTTTCTCTTTCTTTTTTTGATAACTTATTAACAATAAGATTGTAGGATAAATCTATTAATTCTTTTATCTTATTATTAGAAATCTCACCATCTATCTTTACAGTATTCCAATGTTTTTTGTTCATATGGAATCCTGGAGTAATACAAGAATATTCTTCTCTGAGTTCTATAGCTCTTTCGGGATCACATTTTAGATTAACCGAAAAATCTCCTTTTAAAGAAGTAAGTGCAAACATCTTATTACAGACTTTAAAAACAAGAGTGTCCTCACCAAAAGGAAGTCCTTCTTCTACTTGTTTTTTAGAGAGACAATATTCTCTCAATTCTTCTATATTCATGTTAATTACTTTTTTAATGCAAGTACTAAGTTACGTAATTTTATATAAAGCGGATGAATTTATTTATCTTTGATATCTAATTATAAATAGATTATTAATGGCAAAAAAGGCAAATACACAATTATCTCCACTAATGCAGCAGTTTGAAAAGATGAAGCAGGAATATCCTGATGCTTTATTGCTGTTTAGAATGGGCGATTTCTACGAGACATTCGGTAAAGATGCAATCATTACCTCTAAACTTTTGGGTATAACTCTTACTAAACGATCAAATGGTGCAGCTGGGAAAACAGAACTTGCTGGTTTTCCACATCATGCCATAGATAATTATTTGCCTAAGCTTGTAAGAGCAGGACAGAGAGTTGCTATTTGTGAGCAACTAGAGGATCCTAAAAAGACTAAAACTCTTGTGAAACGTGGAGTTGTAGAGCTTGTTACTCCTGGTGTTTCTTACAACGATAATACTATAGAAAATACTGAAAACAACTGGTTAGCTAGTGTCTCTATTGGCAAGAAAGCATGTGGACTTTCTCTTCTAGATCTATCTACTGGTGAGTTTTTGATTACGGAAGGTGATTTTAACCGATTAGATAAATTACTTTCTAATTTTCAACCTAAAGAGGTGCTTATTCAGCGTTCTAAGGAAGGAAAATATAGAGAGAATTTTGCAAATCAATATTATACTTACCCTCTTGAGGAATGGTCATATAATCTTGATTCTGCTTACGATAGATTGAATCAACATTTCTCTACTGCTTCTCTTAAAGGTTTTGGTGTTGATGATTTAGAAATGGGTATTTGTTCGGCAGGGGCTATTCTTCATTATCTAGATTTAACCAAACATTTAAGCATAGGACATATTTCTCGTTTGGCAAGAATAGAGGATAGTGATTATGTGTGGTTAGACAGGTTTACTATGAGGAATTTGGAGTTACTTTATTCTCCTCATCAGGGAGGTAAAACTCTTATAGATATACTCGACAGAACGGTTACTCCTATGGGTACTCGTATGCTTCGTAGATGGATAGCTCAGCCTTTAAGAAATGTAGATGCTATAAATGAGCGTTTAAATGTGGTGGATGTTTTCTTCCAAAATAGAGATCTATGTGACGATTCAACAGGGCTTCTTGCTGAGACTGGTGATATGGAACGTATTGCTTCAAAGATAGCTGTTGGTAGAATTAACCCTCGTGAGTTTCTTATTCTTCAAAATGCATTAGATAGCATAGAACCTTTACAGAAGACATTTTATAAGTCGGAGAATGAAGAATTGATTAATATAGCTAATCTTCTTGATCCATGTGCTGCTTTAAATCATAGAATACAGAGGGATATTCTTGAATCTGCTCCTATCTCTATATCTAAGGGTGGTGTTATCTCTAATGGAGTTAATGAGGAATTAGATGAGCTTAGGGCTATCTCTACTAGTGGTAAGGATATGCTTTTAAATATGCAAAGAAAAGAGGCGGAACGTACAGGTATTACTAATCTTAAGATAGGTTTTAATAATGTATTTGGATATTATATAGAGGTTACAAAATCTCACTCTGCTAAGGTGCCTGAGGAATGGACGCGTAAACAAACTCTTGTTAATGCAGAGCGATATATTACTGAGGAATTAAAAGAATATGAGGATAAGATTTTAGGTGCTGAAGATAGAATTTCTGTTATAGAAACGGAATTATATAACAACCTTATTGTAGATTCAGGTGAGTATATTCATGTTCTTCAAAAGAATGCTAATTTATTGGCTAAGGCTGATTGTTTGTCTTCTTTTGCAAAGGTGTCTATTGATAATAATTACATTAAACCGGAGATAAATGATTCTAATGATTTAGATATTATTGGTGGTAGACATCCTGTTATTGAAAAACAATTACCTATTGATGAAGAATATATAGCTAATGATGTGCATCTAGACAATAAGTCGCAACAGATAATAATTATTACTGGTCCTAATATGGCTGGTAAGTCGGCCCTTTTACGTCAAGTGGCATTGATTACTATAATGGCGCAAACAGGTTGTTTTGTTCCTGCAGAATCGGCTAAGATGGGGTATGTTGATAAGATATTTACTCGTGTTGGTGCCTCTGATAATATCTCTATGGGAGAATCTACTTTTATGGTGGAAATGAACGAGGCGTCTAATATCTTAAATAACTTGTCAGATCGTTCTTTAGTGCTTTTTGATGAGTTGGGTAGAGGTACATCTACTTATGATGGTATTTCTATTGCTTGGTCTATTGTTGAGTTTATTCATGAACAGAAAAAAAAGAAAGCTAAGACTCTTTTTGCTACTCATTATCATGAGCTTAATGAGATGGAGAAATCTTTCAAGAAAGTTAAGAATTTTAATGTATCTGTACGTGAGATAGATAATAAAATAGTCTTTCTAAGAAAACTTGTAAAGGGTGGTTCTAATCACTCTTTTGGTATACAGGTGGCAAAAATGGCAGGAATGCCTATATCTGTAACTAATCGTTCTTTTGAAATATTAAAGCAGTTAGAATCTAATAATAATACTGGCTCTGTGGCTAAACCAGTGGATGAGATTGCAGAGAAAAGAGAGGGTATGCAATTGAGTTTCTTCCAAATGGATGATCCTGTTTTATCTAAGATTCGTGATGAGATTGCAGGCTTAGATATAAACAATCTGACACCTATGGAAGCATTGAATAAACTTAATGAGATAAAGAAGATATCAGGTATATAAAAATAAAAAGAGGAGTTCCCTCCTCTTTTCAAACTAACCTTAACCTTAACTTATGATAAAACAGGCTCAGCGCATATATTTATCATCTGCAAAAGTATAATATTTATTATAAGTTAATGTTAATTTTTGCTTAAAATATTATTTAATAATACTAATCTCCATTTCTATATCTTCAAGAGGCCTATTTTGGTTATTAACATTAACCGCAGCTATCTTGTCAAGTACATCTAGACCTTCTATTACTTCACCAAATACTGTGTATTGTCCGTCAAGATGAGGAATGCCTCCTACTGTTGTATACGCTTTCCTTTGTGCATCACTTAAAACATATTTTTCTTTTAGCATAAGTTTTTGTGCATCATTCTGTAAAGAATCATAAAGTGCATAATATTTCTTTATATCCCTTGTCTGTATGTCTGCTAGCTTCTCAGCATTCTCTGATATATATGCATTAAATATTTTGTTTTCTCTTCTTTTATTAATTTTTCTAACAGCTATATCTAATTCTTCATTAGTATATACTTTGCCTTGAGCAATATAAAATTGTGATCCAGCAGATTTCCTTTCAGGATTCATTGAGTCACCTTCTCTTGCCGCAGCTAATACTCCCTTTTTATGAAATAAATTAGTGTTGAATTCTGCTTCTATTTTGTACCCTGGTCCACCTTCTCCAAGATCTTTATCTGAGTCTGCATCTCTAGAATCAGGATCTCCACCCTGAATCATAAATTCATTAATTACTCTATGGAATAGTGTTCTATTATAGAATTTATCAGCAGTTAGACTTATGAAATTATCTCTATGTTTAGGTGTTTCATCGTATAGTTTGATTTTCATATCACCATATGATGTTTCTACTAGAACAATTCTATTCTTTGTTCCAAGTTTCTTCTGCGTTGTACATGATAATATTGTTGATACAATTGCAAAAAGTATAAAAATTTTCTTCATTCTGTTAATTATTTGATGTTTCTAATCCTTGCCTTTTCCACTCTGTTAATCCTTTTTTTAATTGATAGATTTTTGTGAAACCAAGTTCTTGTATTTCTTTTATTGCATCGCTGGATCTTTCCTCGTTAGTGCAGTATACAAAAAGTAATGTTTGTTTATTAATATCTTTAAGAACATATCTCATCATTTCTATGTCTGCTATTGAAATGGCAGACTCTATGTGCTCGTAAACATATGTCTCTATTGTACTGCAGTCTAAAATTAGAGGTTCTTTTGTTTCTCTTATAATTTTCTGAAATGCTATGGCATTTAATCTAATTATTATATTATTTGTAGCATATGAATTAATTGCTGAAAAAGCCATTAATATTATTAATATTCCCTTTTTCATTTAGTATATTTTCTTTAGTTCAGTTCCTTTGAAATAATGCTTTAAAACTTTTTCATGAGAATATCCTTTATATACCATAGCTGCTGCCCCTATTTGACAAAGACCCACTCCATGTCCCCATCCAGAACCTTTTAAAATGAATTTACCAGGTATTCCTTTCTTTACTTTTTTATAATCAACAATAAAGGCGGAGCTATATAGATGTGATTTGGATAAGACTTTTCTTATTTCTAATTCTTTGCCAAAAGTAAAAGTTTTTTTGCTTCCCTCTATTTCGAGTTCATATATTCGTCCTGATACTCCTCTTTTAAGTGCAGTAATCTTTTTTATTTCTCCAAAATCTATATTACTATTATCTAAAAGTAAGTTTGAGAGTTCTTCTTGTGAATATTCTATTTCCCATCTATAAAAATTAGAGGTACTGTAATCGTAATCGTTAAGAATTCTTGAAAGTAAATGTTTATCTTTTACATTGCAGAAAGAATCAGTTTCAGAAGTAATCCATTCTCTTGCATCTTCTTCTTTTTTAAGATCAAGTGTAAGGTCTTTATTTTCAGAATCTATAATTGTTGATAAATAGCTGATCTTTTCATTCTCCCATACATTCTCGAAATCTTCAGATACACCTCCACAACATTTTGAGAAACGAGCATCACAAATATTATTATCCTTATATAAAACAATTCCTTTTGTTTCTTTTATCGCTTCTTTTACTGCCTCTGTACATGCTCTTGTTATACCCTGATATCTTTGACAATGATCATCGGCACATACATCAAAATTAATATGCTCTTCTCTACCATACCATTTAATACGTTTCTCATTATTATCTATGAAATCCATATCTTTTTGATTCTCTGCTGCAATTCTAGATAGAACCCATGAGCGAGAAATGATAGCATGCGATTTAAGGTACTCTGTAGGTGCATTGGCATTCATTTCAGAAGATATAACTGAAAATAGGTAATCTTCTATCTTTACAGTATTAATGGCTCTTATATTGTCTTTTTCGATAATAAATTTAAGATTTCCATTGAATTTCTGCTTTTCTTTCTTCTCCCAGTGGAAATTTATACCAATTGTTACATCTTCAATCTCAAATATGTTTCTTTCTTTTATAGAGGGGTGAAAACTGATTTCATTACTCTTATGAATAATATTGTTCCCTGAATCTATAAGTTCAATGCTCTTATTATTGATTGTAAGAGAATATTTGCCAAAAAGAGTTGTACCTATGTTCTTGATATAGTATTCGTTCAATAGATTTATGCTGATTATTTGTGCGGCACATATCCCTATTTTAAGTTGGGGGTCTTCCATTTATATATTTGTTTTAATGTTAAGTATGAAACGGTACAAAGATACAAAATCTGTTTATATTATTTTAAAGAAGTTTTTTTTTTGAAAAAAGTTTATGTTTTTTTTTAGATTTTAAAATGATGTACTATCTTTGTGACTCAATAAAGCGATTGTCCTATGGTGTAATGGTAACACAGCAGATTTTGATTCTGTCATTCTAGGTTCGAGTCCTAGTAGGACAACAGTAAAAAGGAGGCCTAGGCCTCCTTTTTTGGTTTTAAATCTTGTATAAGATAATCAGCAGTTGCAGTATTTAATGCAATAGGAATATCGTTGATAACAGCTGTTCTTATTAAAGTCTGTATATCGTGCTCATGTCCATGAGGTGATTGTTGATCTATCAAGAAAATTATTCCTTCTACCTCATTTGCTAAAATTTTAGCAGCAAGAAGTATATCTCCACCGTTAGGTCCGTGCCCAAAAGGTTTAACATTCAAATCGAGTACATCATTCAGTAACTGAGCTGTATGTGATGTGCCAATTAACTCATGTTTCAGTAATTCTTCAACATGTTTCTTTGCCCATGTAAGTAGAGCGTTTTTTTTATTGTCGTGTGCGACTAATGCAAGTGTTTTCATTTTATTTATATATTTTATTCGTTATAAAAGTAACTTATTTATCCTTTTAAGCATATAAACAAGTAATAAGTTTTTGTTAAGTTAGTCATTTTTAATTCATAGAGAATGGCATTTAAATAAAAATTCCTAAATTTGAAGTTGTAACTAATAAGTTTAAATATGAGACAATTAATTAGTATTGTAGCTGTTGTAGCTATCCTAGGCTTATGTTTTACGTCTTGTAAAAGCAAGAAGAGTAAACACAGAAAACCTAGAAAAAGCGCTGTAGTAGAGAAAGACACATTGCAGCCAGATACAGTTGCTTATGAAACTGCTATAGAGCCTGTTGTTGAGCCTGTTATAGATGTTGAGCCAGTAGCAGAACCTGTCGCACATGCAGAGATAATGAAATATTTTATGATTGCAGGTTCGTACCAAAATATGTGTAATGCTGAAATAATGCAAGCAAAACTTCAAGAATTAGGTTATGATTCTAGAATTTTTGATTCAAAAGAAGGCAATCACAGAGTCTCTTATATGTCTTTTTCTAATCTAAAAGAGGCGTTTAGAGTACTAGCAGATGAGCGTTCAAAAGAAGGTTCTGAAGATGTTTGGTTGCATATTCCAAGAAGATATTAGCAAATAAAGTAGTTTTTAGTTCTTTTTTATGTGTTTATTATGTTTATTTGTCAGAATTCATTATAGATGTTTAAACAAAACAAATAACAATAACTAAGATAATTATTTAAGTAAAAGATCTAGAAAGAGACTATTCCTAATTATGGGAATAGTCTCTTTGTTGTTGTGAAAATAACATATAGTTATTTGATAATTAGAAAATTATTAATACCGACAGAACACTGATCATTCCCCAAATAAATCCTGCATAAACCTGAGCAGGAGTATGTCTACCTAATATAAGTCTTGAACTTCCCATTAGTCCAGCTAATAATATAGATGCTATAATCCAAAGTATTGTATTTGCTTGATAGTACATGTTAATAAATATAACAATGGCGCATATACCCCCAATAGATGTCATATGTATGCTTATTTTCCAGTATAAAGAGATCATTCCTACTCCAAGAATGGCTATCATTAACGCCTTGTATAGAGATAAAATAATATTCGACATAGGAAGTTTAGAAGTTAGATAGAATCCCATAAAGTAGAACATTATAGAAAGGATGATAGGAATAATTCTTTCTCTTCTATCAGTAAGAGAATAACTAGATATGATTTTCTGAAATTTAAGCAAAGGTAAAATGCTTGCAGGTAAAAGTACTGTTGAAATTAAAGCAATAATATAAGTAAGATTTTTAATGTTATAAGGAACATATGAGAATAATGAACCTGAATGAAAAATTATAAATATTGCGAATAAAGGAATAAGTATAGGATGAAATATAATTGAAATAGCCTTAGCAGTTTTATTGAGTACGTTCATATTAGTGTTTTATATTAAAGTTCTTTTCTTAATCTAGCCACAGGAATATTTAATTGTCCTCTATATTTGGCAACAGTACGTCTTGCAATCTTGTAATTCTTCTTGTTTAGTATATCTACTAATTCATCATCTGTAAGAGGTTTGCTTTTATTTTCTGCATCAACAATGTCTTGAAGAGTATTTTTAACTTCATTTGTACTAACCTCTTCTCCAGATTCTGTTTGCATACTTCCACTAAAAAAATCTTTTAGAGAGAAGATACCGAAATGTGTTTGTATATATTTAGAATTAGAAACTCTAGAAATAGTAGACACATCTAAATGAGTTAACTCAGCTACATCTTTAAGAATCATAGGTTTCAGCTTAGCAATATCTCCAGTTATAAAATATTCCTCTTGTAACTGAATAATAGCAGTCATAGTAAACATCAATGTTTGCTGACGTTGTTTAATAGCATCAATAAATGACTTTGCTGAGTTTAATTTATATTTCACAAAAGCAACAGCATCTTTTTTTTGCTTAGTTGGTTCTTTAGAGGTTTGAATATCTTCCATCAATTCCATATAAGATCTATTAATCTTAAGTTCAGGAACATTTTTAGAGTTTAAGTTTAGTTGTAATTCTCCATTAACCAGTTCAAGAATAAAATCAGGAATAATTTTCACAGCCTCGCGTACATAAGGTTCAGCAGCCGTTCCTCCAGGTTTAGGATTTAGTTTAAGAATTTCCTCTACAGCCAGTTTAAGATCCTCATCAGAGAGTTTCAACTTACGCTGAATCTTATCGTAGTGCTTTCTAGTGAACTCATCGAAGGTATGCCTAAGAATCTTATAAGCATTCTCTTTCGACTCCTTATAGTTGAGCTTTTTCTTTTTTATTATTTGAATAAGTAGGCAATCACGAAGATCTTTAGCTCCAACTCCTATAGGTTCGAAATCTTGAATTATATGAAGAACATGAGTTAATTCCTCCTCTGATGTTTCTACGCCTGTTGAGAAGGCTAAATCATCAGCTACAGCCTCTAGATCACGACGAAGGTAACCGTCATTATCAATATTGCCAATCAGATATTCAGCAAAAGCTTTTTCTCTGTCTGAAATATTGCGAAGACCTAATTGAGAGAGTAAAGATTCCCTAAAGCTGGTAGAACCAGCAAAAGGGATATCTTCTCTTTTATCATCACTTGAATAGTTATTCGCAGATAGTTTATACGAAGGAGTATCATCTTTATTGATAAACTCATCAATAGAGATATCCTTTTCTTGTTCATAATCAGTATTATCCTCGGGAGTATTATCCTCTGAATATTCATGACCTTCTTCAAGAACAGGGTTTTTCTCTAGCTCCTCCTTAATCCTTTGTTCAAGTTTGAACGTAGGAAGCTCAAGCAATTTAATAAGCTGTATTTGCAGAGGATTAATCTTCTGTGATAGCTTTTGTTGTATTCTTTGTTTGAGCATATATCTATTTTGATTTAAAATTCAGCATTTTTAGGTGTTCTAGGAAAAGGAATTACGTCACGAATATTACCCATTCCTGTAATGAATAAGATTAAACGTTCGAAACCTAATCCGAATCCTGAATGCTCAGCAGAACCATATCTTCTTGTATCAAGATACCAATCCATATCAGCAGCAGGAATTCCAATTTCTTCCATTCTACCTAATAATTTCTCAAGATTCTCTTCTCTTTGAGAACCACCTATAATCTCACCAATACCTGGGAAAAGAACGTCCATAGCAGCCACAGTCTTATTGTCTGGGTTAAGCTTCATGTAGAACGACTTAATCTCTTTAGGGTAATCGATAAGAATAACTGGTTTCTTGAAATGCTTCTCCACAAGGAATCTCTCATGTTCTGATTGCAAGTCCATTCCCCAGTCTTCTATAGGGTATTTAAATTTATGTTTCTTGTTAGGCTTTGAGTTTCTAAGGATATCCATAGCCTCAGTATATGTAACTCTTTCGAAATCTTCAGCAAGAACAGACTCTAATTTAGCGATAAGCTCCATAGATTGTTCTTCTTTCTTTTTACCTTTTTCTTCTTCAGTAAGACGTTTAGATAGAAATTGAAGATCGTCCATACAGTTCTCAAGAGCATACTTGATAACATACTTCATGAAATCCTCAGCAAGATCCATATTATCTGTGATGTCATGAAATGCCATCTCAGGTTCTATCATCCAAAACTCAGCCAAATGACGAGTAGTATTAGAATTTTCAGCTCTAAAAGTAGGACCGAAAGTATATATTTTACCAAGAGACATTGCTCCTAATTCACCTTCTAACTGACCAGAAACAGTAAGATTAGTAGCTTTTCCAAAGAAATCTTGAGAATAGTCAATCTTACCTTCCGCATTCATAGGAGGATTAGCAGGGTCAAGAGTAGAAACTCTAAACATCTCTCCAGCACCTTCAGCATCAGAACCAGTTATAAGAGGAGTATGTAGATAGTTAAATCCATTCTCGTTGAAAAATTTATGTACAGCGAACGACATAGCGTTTCTAACACGGAATATAGCACCGAATGTTTGAGTTCTGAAACGTAAATGTGCATTCTCTCTTAAAAATTCTAAAGAGTGTTTCTTAGGCTGTATAGGATAAGTTTCAGGATCGCATACACCAAGAATCTCTATCTCTTTAGCAGCAATCTCAATAGACTGTTGTCCACCTTTAGATTCTACAAATACACCTTTTACGTGAATAGCAGCACCAGTGGTAATTTTTTGTATATCGTCTTCATTAAAATTTGGTACATCAACAACAATCTGTATATTATTGATAGTAGAACCATCATTAAGAGCCACAAAATTTATTTGCTTATTACCTCTTTTCGTTCTAACCCAGCCTTTTATGCTTACCTCTTCTCCAGCTTTCCCCGACTCTAGCAGGTCTTTAACTGTTAATTTTAATGTTCTCATTTTTAATATCCTTATATTATGAACTTATGCACAAAAATATATTTATTTCTTAAAGAAAGCAAAACTTATAGTTTTAAGAATCTTTTAGATAAACATATCTGATATAATATCATTAGATAGAAACAATCCTTCCTCTGTAAGAGAAATGTTTGTATCATCTATTTTTACGTGCTTAGCATGCTTATTTGCTTGCTCTATTACATGGTTGAAATGCTTCACGCCAAAAGTCTCAGACAGGTAATGTTTATCTATTCCCCATGCTGTTCTTAAGGCCGTCATTATATATTCGTTAAACCTATCATCCTCACTTAATCTCTCTATCTCCATAGGAATACTTCCACGGTTTATATATTCAAGATATTTCTTATTATTAGAGAAATTCCATTGTCTAGATTCCTTATCATAAGAGTGTGCCCCAGGGCCAATGCCAAGATACGGTTTTTGTTGCCAATAGGCAGTATTGTGATGTGAATAAAGATTGTTTTTGCAGAAATTTGATATCTCATAATGGAAAAAGCCATTCTTTTTAGCCCAATCAACCAACATATCATACTGTTCTTCGCATTCTTCATCAGAAAGAGGAATAAAATCACCTTTTCTTAATCTATGTTCAAAAACAGTATTCTCATCTATACTTAGGCAATAAGCAGACAGATGAGAAATGGGTAGATCAGTAAGTTTATCTAGACTCTCAGCCCATCTTTTCTTATCTAATCCTGGTATTCCATAAATTAAATCTATGCTTATATTATCTATACCAACTTGTTTAGCCATATCTATAGCCTGTAAAGCTTTCTCAACAGAATGTCTACGATTGATAAACAAGAGAATGTCATCAAAAAGGCACTGAATACCTATGCTGATACGATTAATCCCTATTCCTTTAAGATCTTTTAAATACTCAAGAGACAAATCTTCAGGATTAGCTTCAAGAGTTATTTCTGCATCATCTGCAATTTTATGAATACTCTTAACAGAATCTAATATCTTGTTAAGATCACTAACAGCAATAATAGAAGGTGTACCACCACCGAAGTAAATGCTCTGAATCTCCTCATCTTTCAAATAATCTTTACGAAGATTAATCTCTTTTGAAAGAGCTTCCAGCATTCCATTCTTCTCTCTTAAAGAGGCTACAGAATGAAAACCACAATAGTAGCATTTCGAGTGACAGAAAGGAATATGTATGTATATAGATGCCATTTTTCTTTATTATTTATATGAAGATACAAAAATACTTGCTTTCTGCTATATATTGCCAAAAAAAAAGAGCCATCCTTATCAGATGACTCTTTGATTTTATCTTATTTATTTTCTTATTTTCTTTGTTTTTAGTTTAGACTCTAAAACCTTAGCAAAGATATAGAATGAGAGTGCACCTCCAACGGCAGGGAATACCCAACCCATCTCATATTTAGCTAACGGAAAAGCATGTAGAAATGTATTTATGCTCTCTATCTTATATGCAAGATAATAAAAACTAGTAAAGATGATAGTTGTACCAACAGCTCCCTGATATACAATCTTTTTAATATTACCTCTATCCACAAGGTTCATAATAACAAGAACAATTAACGCAGGATATGTAATGTTAAGCATTGGCCCAGCAAACTCAACAATCTTAGAAACACCAAGATTAGCTAATAAAAAGCTAATAAAAATAATTACTATAACATTAAGCTTATACTTAAGTTTATTATTAGATATCTCCATAAAATATTCAGCAACTGTAGCTGTAAGTCCTGCCGTTGTTGTAAAACAAGCTAAAAGGACAGTAACAGAAACAACATACTTACCAGCATCACCAAATACATTCTGAACTAAAGCAACAAAGCAATCTGCTCTAGAGAGTTCAGAACTAACAATTCCTGATCCAGTAGCACCAAGATATATTAACCCACCGTAGACAAATCCTATAATACTAAAAGCTATTAAACTTGCTTTAATAGTCATTTCCATCTGAATATTTGTTTTCTTATACCCTTTTTCTTTAAGAGCAATAAGAATAATAGAAGCAAACATTACAGCAGCAATACCGTCTACAGTTTGAAATCCTTGAAGGAAGCCATATGTATATATATTTTCTTTAAGAGCAGGAGCAATCTCACCAATAGGAGAAATTATGTTCTTTATAATAATAGAAGCTAAAGAAATAAGAAGTACAGGAGTTAACCATTTGCCAATTTTATCTAATATACCTTTAGGGTTAAGAACAAAGAAAAGAGCAGCAGCAAAATATACTGCGGTAAAGACAACTTGGTTAATATTTCCGAACAATGGAGCAATACCCATTTCGTAACTAACAGCACCAGTTCTTGGAATAGCTAATAGCGGTCCAACAGTCAACATTAAAAATATACCAAGAGCAAGAGAGAATATTTTGCCAACCTTATTACCGAAATCTTTAAATGTTCCACCTGCTTTTGCAATAGCAGCCACTGCAAATATAGACAATACCACATCTGAAGTAAAGAAGCCAAGAATAGCCTCTACCCAGTTCTCTCCACTATATAATCCCAAACGAGGAGGGAATATTAAATTCCCAGCACCGAAAAACATTGCAAATAATGCCATGCCAATTACAACACAATCTCTAGTCTTCTTATTCATTTATAATAAATATTTATGGTTATTTTATGCGAAAATATGCATTCAGGTTCAGTGAATACATGATAAAAGTCAGTTTTCTATTGTGTTAATTCTTTAAAAACAGTTTCTAGATTCTCTTGTAGCAGTTGAAGTTCTATAAGAATATTCTTTTGTGCTACAGCAAACAGAAATATATCTTCTCTAATATCCTTGTTACAATTAATAACAAAACGTTTATCTTCTTGTTTTTCAATAGAAATCACACCCTCTAATTTAGAAAGTTCATCTTCATTAATCTCTAAAGAAAATTGCACACCAATTTTTATGCTTTTTGACGAATGTACAATTTTACTTGCCGTATCGTCAGCCACTATCTTACCATCTTTTATTATTATTACTCTATCGCATATAGCTTCCACTTCTTGCATTATATGAGTAGAAAGCATAACACACTTATCTTTCCCTACCATTTTAATCAATTCCCTAATCTCAACTATCTGATTAGGGTCCAGTCCTGTAGTAGGTTCATCAAGAATAAGAACATCAGGATTATGAATAAGAGCTTGAGCTAAACCAACTCTTTGTTTGAAACCTTTTGACAGTTGTGATATCTTCTTACCATCCTCTTTATTAAGGCCAGTAAGATTCATAGCATTTCTCACACTCTCTTTAACTTCTTTCTTAGGCATATATATCTTAGCCACATAATTAAGATATTCACTAATATACATATCTGTGTATAGTGGATTATTCTCTGGCAGATATCCAATATGTTTGCGTATTTCTATAGGATTGTCTTTTATATTTTGCCCCATAACAAGTATCTCACCACTTTGGGCAGGAATCAGTCCAGTAATCATTTTCATAGTGGTTGTTTTACCTGCTCCGTTTGGACCTAAAAACGCACATATTTCTCCAGCTTTCAAATTAATGCTGATATTATCAACAGCCTTTTGACTTCCGTATATCTTTGTTACTCCTCTTAATTCTATTGACATTTTCCTATTTTATTCATTTATTTGTAGAAATTCATTTGGTGCTGTAATTTATTAATTTTGTTTTAAGAATACTTGTTGTTTGCCTTAAATTTTTTGTAATCTTCATTCATAGTATCTCTTATCTTCCATATTTATTTGTCTTACTATTGTGCTTAATCTGTTGCTAGAAAAATAAAAAATATTTACTTAATTTGATGCTTGCATTTGTTTTGAAAGATGTGTATAATTGTCTAAATTTATTAGGGTATATAGAGCGATAACTAAACTATAAAGCTCATTTCTTATGAAGAATATTACATGCATGAATAACAGAAATCTTAGCTGTCTAAATATAGTCTTAGCTTTGATATGTATAATAGTGGCATCTTTGTTTAGTGATAATAATTTTGCTACTTCTATAAGTACAGGTTATATGTCTGGTAGTTTGGCCACATTTATCGAACCATTCTTAAGAACACCCTCCCAGGCAGAAGTTGCTGAAAAGTTTGCTATAATAGAACATGTATTTTTACTTCTTCTACTAATAGTTATGCCTATTTTAGTTATCTATTTTGCTTTCTTTTCTACTTCTTTATCTTAATAATCCAAAGAAAGAATTTTTAAATATCAGCTATATAAAGTACTTTTGAGTTTAAATACTTGAAGATATGACAAATAGAAGAAATTCTTTAGAGATAAATATATCAGAGCTTAAAATGGGTGCTGATAATTCAATTAGGATACAGTCGATGACCACTACTAACACTCTAGATACAGAGGCAACAGTAGAGCAAGCCATCAGAATAATAAAAGCTGGTGGTGAACTTGTAAGAGTCACTACACAAGGCACAAAAGAAGCAGAAAACACAAAAAATATAAAACAAGCACTTTTGGATGCAGGTTACAAAACTCCATTAGTTGCCGATATACACTTCAATCCAAGAGCTGCTGAGATAGCAGCTCTATATTGTGATAAAGTAAGAATTAACCCAGGTAATTTCTTAGAGAAAAGAGCCGTTTTCGAAAAGATAGACTATACCGATGAAGAGTATGCTCAAGAGCTAACAGAGTTATATGAAAAAGTATCAGGCTTCTTAAATATCTGCAAAGAAAACAATACCGCTCTTAGAATAGGAACAAACCAAGGTTCACTATCCGACAGAATAATGTCACGTTATGGCGATACAGCAGAAGGCATGGTTGAGGCTACTATGGAATTCTTAAGAATCTGTCAGAAGGAATCTTTCAAAGAAGTAGTAATCTCTCTAAAATCTAGTAACACTCTTATAATGCTTAAGGCAGTTAGATTATTAGTTAACGCCATGTCATACGAAGGAATGTTCTATCCACTACACCTTGGAGTAACAGAAGCCGGTGAAGGCGAAGATGGACGAATCAAATCTGCAGTAGGCACAGGTGCTCTTCTTCTTCAAGGAATAGGTGATACCGTTAGAGTCTCTCTTACAGAAGAGCCAGAATGCGAGATTCCAGTAGCAGAGAAGCTTGTTAATTACGCTGTAAAACAAAGAGAAAACATGTCTTTTGTTGATCCTCTTGATAAAAAAGCTTCATATGTAAAAGGATATAAAACTCCTGTTGTACTAGTCGATTTCTCTAATCACGATATACCTTCTTTCCAAATTCCTGAGATCACAGGTTACGAGAAAGATGGTATAGCTGCCAGCGAAGAGTTTCAAGAATGGAAAGAAGTATTCCAACCAGCTGAGTTCATGTATATAGATACTCTTGGTCCAGGTTTATCTGCCGTACCCAAGCAATTAAATGTTGTTGTGCCAGAGGCAATGTGGGATGTTGCTCATGTTTATAACCGTAATGCATGTCCTCTTTTCACAATGCAGGAATATTTTGTATTCCCTTATGGCCAATCTGAGGCTAAATATCACTTATTAGAAATAGAAAATGCCTCTTATAATTTGGCAGAATTGAAGTTAGATAAGAAATTAATTGTAGTTATCAACACAAGTTTCCCTACATATAGAGATATGGCTTTAATGTTTGCAGAGGTAGGCATACCATTTATTATAAAAGCAGACTATAACGAATCAGATTATGAACAATTAAGTTTAATGGCTTCAGTAGATTTAGGACACCTATGCATAGATAAATTATGTTCAGGTTTATGGATTTCTAACACAAGTGACATTAAAGAAGAAGATATTAAGAAACTTACTTTTGGAATTTTACAAGCTGCACATTACAGAATGTCTAAAACAGAATTTATTTCTTGTCCTGGATGTGGAAGAACACTATTCGACTTGCAAAAGACTGTTGCTAGAGTAAAAGAAGAATTATCACATCTTAATCATTTAAAAATAGGAGTAATGGGATGTATCGTAAACGGACCAGGAGAAATGGGCGATGTTGATTACGGATATGTAGGTGCAGCCACAGGCAAAATAACACTATATAAAGGAAGAGAAGTTATAAAAAGAAATATTCCAGAAGATGAAGCTCTTGATATATTGATAGATTTTATTAAACAAAATGATGATTGGTCTGATAAATAGAGTGTTATTGGTTAGGTTTTATACATAAAAAAAGTTAAATCAGTTGAATTATTCCTTATAAATTTTATTTTTGTGTGTTCTATTTTAAAAATAAAATATAAGAATGCATTTAAAAAAGCAAGATAAGGAGGTTTTATTTAGGGAATGTTTTGTTAAAATGTTCCCTACTATATGTTCATTCATTTATTCCTATATTAAGAATACTGAAGATTCTAAAGATATTGCTCAAGAAGTGTTTTTTAAGTTTCACTCTAATTGGGAAAATTTAAGAGATCTTGATGCTTATAAATCTTTTTTATACGTTACTGCAAAAAATCTATCTTTTGATTATCTTAAGCATAAGAAGGTGGTTACTAATTATGAACAAAATAACACTGATATATCTAATAAGGAACATTTTCTACATGAACTCACTAAACTTGAAACAACTAGACTGGTTAGAAAAGCTGTAAGTGGTTTACCTGAACAATCTAAGAATATTATAGAACTTAGTTTAAATGGTTTAAATAATGGTCTAATTGCTGAACATCTTAAAATTTCTATTAATACAGTAAAGACTCTTAAGAAATCAGCATACTCAAAACTTAGGAGTGAATTAGTTGCTGAATATTTGATTTCGATTATATTTATAATAAGAATCTTTAAAAAAATTTAATATTAACTCACCCACTTTTATTATTAGCTCGTCTTAGTATTGTACAATAATACTAAGATGAAGGAAATTCAAGAAAGAATAAGAATAGCAGACTTAATTGCTCACAAATTAATTTCAACTATATCAGCAGCTGAAATTATTGAGTTGGATGAGTGGATTAATGCATCCTCTAAAAACAAAAAAGAGTATCTTGATATTTGTAGAAGCATACAAGAATCTGGAAAAGCTCCTGATTTCTATTCTATGGATATGAATAAAGAATGGGAAGAATTTAAAAAGGAGAAATATGTCTTTAATAAAGGAGTTAAATTTACTATTTTAAAATATGCTGCTGCTATATTTATTCCTTTATTAATAGCAGTAATTAGTTTTAATGGTAATCTTGATCACAAACAAAAAAGTAAAATTGTACAGAATAAAGAGATTCTTCCTGGAGTAAATCAAGGAGTTCTTTATCTAGCTAATGGTGAAAAAATAATTCTTAAAAATAACGCTACTGATTTAGTTATTAGTAATAAATCAGGGAGTATAAAAAAAGTTAATAATACTATTATTTGTAGACCATCTCTTAAAAAAAAGAATGCAATACTTTATTCACATATTGAATACAACATATTAAAGATTCCACAAAAAGGAGAATATTCTATTATACTTGCTGATGGAACTAAAGTATGGCTTAACTCAGAAACAGAATTTAAATTTCCTGAAACATTTGCAGGAGATAAAAGAGATGTATATTTAGAGGGAGAAGCATATTTTGATGTGGCAAAGAATAAAGATAAGCCGTTTATTATTCATATTAACGATGTATCAGTAAAAGTACTTGGAACCTCTTTTAATATAGAAGCAAGAAAGAATTCTAGAGATATAAAGGCAACTTTAGTAGAAGGTAGTATATTAATGAGAAGTAAAAATTCCTCTTTAAAAATAAAACCAAATCAACAAATTGTTTATAACAAGTTAAAGACAGAGATGTATTCTCAATCAGTAAATATTAAGAGATATACGTCTTGGAAGGACGGGAAATTCTATTTTGAAAATGAAGATCTATCTATTATTCTTAAAAAGATGTCTAGATGGTATGGAGTAAAGATAGTATATTCAGATGAATCTTTAAAAAATTCTAAATTTACTATGGAAGTGAAGAGATATGAGAATATGTCTAGAATAATTAAAATGATAGAAAAAACAGAAAAAGTAAGATTTGAAATAAAAGATAAAATTATTAAAGTATATAAGCAAAGCAGATAGGGTGGCCACCTTATCTGCTTTTTTGTGTTAATAAACATCCTTTGCTGAGGATGAATGTAAAACTATAATTACAAACTTATGAAAAAAAAATGTCAATTTATTAGTCGTGTGCATATACGGCTGAGTAAAATGTATCTAACGATGAAGTTGATGTGTGTCTTTCTTTTGTTTTTCACACTTAATTTATCTGCTAATGTTTATTCTCAAAACACTAAATTAGATTTATCTGTTGAGAATGCTTCTATTATTAAAATCTTTGATGAGATAAGTAATACCTCTGAGTATTCCTTTATTTATAATTTAGATGATGTTGAAAAGATAAAGAATATTACTATTAATATTAAGAATTCTACAGTAAAGAATATTCTTGATGAATGTTTTAAGAATACAAAGCTTGCTTATACTATTGATGATAGAGTCATTATTATTAAAGAGTTGATACAGCAGCAAAAAGAGAGAAAGATTTCTGGTGATATTGTCGATAGTTCAGGTGCATCACTGCCAGGTGTTTCTATAGTTATAAAGGGTTCTAATATGGGGGTGTCTTCAGATATTAATGGACATTTTATTTTATATATAATTGACGGTAAAGATAAATTTATTGAGATTTCTTTCATTGGAATGATTAGTCAGATAGTAAAAATAACTAATAAGGGTAATTATAAAATTATTTTGGAAGATGATTCAAAAGAGCTAGAAGATGTTGTTGTTACAGGTTTTCAAACTATATCAAAAGAACGTGCTACAGGTTCATTTAATCTTGTTAAGTCAGAGCAACTTGATAAACCTTCTCAGAGTTTAAGTTCTCGTTTAATTGGAGTAGTTTCTGGTTTGCAAACAACAGTAGATAATAATAGTAATTTAAAATTTGAGATTAGAGGAAAAACAAGTTTAAATGCTAATGCAAAACCATTAATAGTTGTTGATGGTTTTCCTATAGAAGGTGACTTTGAATCAATCAATCCTAATAATGTTGAAAGTGTTACTGTTTTAAAAGATGCTGGTGCTGCTTCTATATGGGGTGCACGTTCTGCTAATGGTGTGATAGTTGTTACTACAAAATCTGCACAAAAAGGATCGCCTTTAAAGGTATCAATAAATGCCTTCACTAAGATAACTGATCGTATTGACCTAGGGTATGCTAACCCTGTTGCATCAAGTAGAGACCAGTTAAAGTACGAAAAGATGGCATACAATAATTGGGGAGCTATTAAACCTATAGGAACATACAAGTACTCTAAGAGTTATACACGTGGATTGCTTGCTCTATATAATCATGAACATGGAATAATTACAGACCAGCAAAGAGATCAAATATTTTCTGATTTAAGTAAAATAGACTATAAAGATGATGTTTATAAGTATTTGTTACAAAACCCTGTTTATCAGCAATATAATGTAAGTATATCAGGAGCTTCAGAAAGAGTTCAATCTTTTGTCTCATTAATGTTGGATAATAATAAATCTAATTACGTAGGCACTGATAATAAAAAGTATCAATTAGACTCAAGATTTAAATTTAAGATTAATAAATGGATTAATTTATCTGTAAGCACAATGCTACAGTTAAGGAAATCGAATGAAAATGGAGATAACATGAGAGGTATTAGAAATATGTCTCCATATGAGAAGCTTGTTGATAATAAAGGAAATTATACTTCTGTTGTTAATAAACATTTTTTACCAATATATAAGGACATGCCAATGAATAAATTTCCTTACTCTGATTGGTCTTATAATCCTTTAAGGGAAATGCGTAATAAAGATATTACTAGAAATAATTTAAATACAAGAATTCAGGCAGGACTTGAGATAAAAATATTTGATGGATTGAGTCTAAACACGAATCTACAGTATGAGCTGTTTTCTGCAAAGAAAAGAGCATTATATAAAGAAGATTCATACTATGTTAGAAATATGGTAAATAGCAAAACTGAGTGGGATCCTTCAACGCAGGAAGTCATCAGAACTCATTTACCTAAGGGAGGTATTCTAAGAGAAAGTTTAAATGGAACCTCTAGTTATAGTTTTAGAAATCAATTAAACTTTTATAAAGTCCTTGCTGAAGGTCATCAAATAAACTGCATTGCAGGTGTAGAGGTTCGTGAAAGAGGCTTAAAACAAATTTATTATGCTCCTTCTTATGGATATAATGATAAAACCTTAAGTACTGGAAATTTTAGAAATGGAATAGGAGGTTCAGGTGTTCATGCTATTAGAGACTGGCATGGTCAAAATACCTATATAGGTGTATCAAATAGTTATTCTTCATATATTGATAAATTTTTCTCTCTTTATGGAAATGTAGCTTATACTTTAAAGGATAAATATTCTATCTCTGCATCAATAAGAACAGATGCTTCAAACCTAATAACTGACGATCCTTCATTTAGATATTCTCCATTCTGGTCAACTGGCTTTAGTTGGAGAATTAGCAAAGAAGATTTCTTAAAAGATGCAGATTTTATTGATGCATTAACTTTAAGAGCAACTTATGGGTATAATGGAAATATTGATAAATCCACTTCATTTAAACCTCTTATTTCTTTAGAGAATAAACCTTATATCTATACTAATCAAGATATGGCTTTTATTACTTCTTATGGAAATCCACTGCTTAGATGGGAAAAGACAGGAACCCTTAATATAGGTGTAAACTATTCACTATTTGGTGGTAAATTATATGGTTCATTTGACTACTATAGAAAGCACGGTGTTGATATTATGGCAAGAGTTAATTTAGCATCTATAAATGGTACTTCTTCTCAAATGTTTAATAATGCTGAAATATTAAATAGTGGTATAGATATTCAATTAGGAAGTTCTATTAAAATATTAAATAACGATATTGTTTGGAATGGAAATCTAACATATTCATATAACTATAATGAAATACTTGAATTATTTGTTTCTAATTATAGTGTAAATGATATTATTCACAACGCATATGTAAAAGGTAAAAATGCTAGTACTGCTTGGACTTATAAATATGCGGGAATGCAAGGAGATGAACCATATGTAATAGGAGAGAACGGACGAAAGTTTGCTTTTTCAGAAAGAATTCCTAATAATGTTGATGGAAGAGAGTTTTGTAAAGAAGTAGGAGTCACTACAGCTCCTCATAATTTAGGTTTGACAAATTCATTTAAAATATATGATTTTAATTTATCATTTATAATAACTGGAAAGTTTGGGCATGTGTTTAAAACTTCAGGTTTTAATTATCCTGTTGTATGGTCTCATAGTAAGTTGAAGCCTAATAATCACATAGCTGATTTATTTTCTGGTAATAAAGATATTCCACAATTACCCGTCAATAAAGATTACCAGAACTATGTTAATTGGAGTAAATACACTTCCGATCTAGACTATAATTGGCATTCTGCTTCGCATATAAGATTTAGAGAAGTTAGCTTATCATACAATATTCCTTCTTCTATTATATCTAAACTAAAGATGAGTAGAGCAAAAATATATATACAAGCTAATAATTTAGGTGTTTATGCCTTTAATAATTATTCTATGGATCCAGAGTATCCAGTAGGTACAATAAAGCCAAGCACTTCTTTATTATTTGGAGTTAAATTAGATTTTTAAATAAATAAATATGAAAAATATAATACATAAAGCATATCTATTACTGGTTTTTATACTACCTGTGATAATACTGTCATCTTGTGATAAATATTTAGATGAAATGCCTTCAAAAAGTAGTAATGTTGAAATAAAAACTGCTAAACAACTTGGTGCATTACTCTCTTCATATTACCCTTTTTTCGGTCAACTTAATAAGTCCGTTTTATTCGGAAGTGATGATTACGAAATACCAGTTGCTCTATATGATGCATATCCTAGTAAATTTAAACATGAAGATTTAATGTGGTATTTATGGGATGTTGATAATATCAAAACAAAAAGAGAAGATAAGTATTTAGAAGATGAGTATAAAAAGATTTTTATAGCCAATGTCGTTCTTGCTAATGTTGATAAAGTAGAAGGAGATACTAAATATAAAGAACAATTACGTGCAGAAGCACACTTTATAAGAGCTTATTCAAATTGGTCTCTTGCAAATACATATTGTTTACCTTATTCAACAAAAAACTTTAATGAACTTGGTTTATCTTATAAAACAGAAACAAATTATGAGCAAAATATTAAAAGAAAAACTTTAAAGGAAACCTATGATTTTATAGAATCGGATTTAAGTGAAGCACTTAAAAGCACTAATAATGATATTACGCAAATATGGAGAGGAAACATATATGCTATTAAAGCTTTTATGGCTAGATTCTTAATGTTTAAAGGTGATTATGTTAATGGATTAAAATATGCGAATGAAGTTCTTGCAGTAAAGAATACTCTTGTTGATTATAACACAGAGATGAAATACGATAAAGACATCATAATTAAGCATGAAGGTAAACAGTTTAATATAAAGGTACCACAGTCTTTCTATAATCAATTGGATCCTGTTGATACATTTGAATGGAAAGAATTTTTATATCTAAGAGTTTTAGTATCTAACACAGAGTGGTTTATTCCTAGTAAATCATTATTGAATTTATACGATAAGACTAATGATTTAAGATATAAATATCATATAGTAGAAGACTATTCTTATAACAAAGGTATATTTAAAGTAAGTGCACCTGGATACTTCTTTTTTAATACAGAAAACCTTCCTTCTGGTCCTACAGTGGCAGAGATGTACCTTATTAAAGCAGAGTGTAATGCTAGATTGGGACGAAGTAGTGAAGCAATGACTGCAATAAATACTCTACGAGCAAAAAGAATGATATCTGGTAGTCATGTAAACTTAACTGCTTCATCTAATGATGATGCTTTAATTAAGGTCTTACAAGAAAGAAGAAGAGAATGTCCTTTCTCTGCTAGATGGTTTGATATTAGAAGATTCAACAACAATGAAACAGCTGTTGATGATGTTGTTCTAAAAAGATCTTTTTATCCATATGACACAAAGGATATCTTAAGAAATCAACCTGTAAAGGAATATACTTTAAGTAAACTTAGATATGCAGCACCATTTATTGATAAGGAGATTTCACTAAGTTATGGTCAGTTGGAACAAAACAAGTATTAATAATAAAGAATTTAAAAATGAAATTATTTAAAATAATAACTCTATTAGTTTTTTGTGCATTAACTTCTGTTAATGCACAGACTTCTAAGGCAGATAAGTTTAAATTATCAGTTGATATTAAAGGACTAAATTCTACATCTAGTGGCTATTTCTTTAATGATAAAAGTGTATCAAATGGATATACTAAAGTCAATTTTAAAATAAATGCTGATAAGTTTACAATAGAAGGAAATGTACCTCAACCCACTCTTGTAAAAATGTACTTTTCTAACAATAAACTTCAAAAGGCTGTAGGAACTAATTCATTTATTCCAACTAATGCAACATTACTTTTATTTATAGCCATGCCTGGTAAAGAAATAAAAGTTAAGGGTTCTGCTTTAGATTATATAAATGCATATCCTTATGGAGATTTAGAGAACAACACTCTTAGTAAGTTAACAAAGAAGTTGCATCCTATTCTTAATAAATCTGTAAATATAGAAATTAAGTGTAGTAATGATAAAACTCTATCTGCTTCTAAGGTAGAAGAGTTGAAAAAGCAGATGTCTTCTTTAAATGAACAAGCTAATAATATAAGATTATCATTTTTGAAAAAGCACAGTTCTTCAATAGCAGGACTATGGTTATTAGAGGATATGTTAATCCGTTCTCAAATATCTATGGAAGTTGTTGAAAAACACCTTAAGAGAGTTAGCTCAAAGTACCATTCCTTAGATTATTATAAAGATCTAAAAACAAGAATTGATGGTTATAATTCTACCAAGGTTGGCAAACATATAAATCTTAGCACTACAAATACTTTAGATGGAAAACCTTTTGATATAAAAGATTTAAAAGGAAAGTATGTACTTCTTGATTTTTGGGGAACATGGTGTGGAGCTTGTTGTTCAGGAATGCCATCTTTAAGAGAATTTAGAGATAAACACATAGATAAACTAAGAGTTGTAGCAGTAAACTGTGGAGATTCTTTTAAAAGATGGAAATCATCTAAATTCACTAAAACATATAATTGGATACATATTAAATCTGACAAAAAGGCTAATAATTTTGTGAACCAATTTAATGTTCAAGGATATCCAACAAAAATACTAATTAGCCCAGAGGGAAAAATATTATATCGCTATGTAGGTGAAGATCCATCTCTTTATAATGAAATAGAAAACTTAATAAAATAATAAAAAATGAAAAATATAATAACAACTTGCTTAGTAATGTTGGGAATGATATTCTCAGCAAGTGCACAAAAACCGAATTACAAGATAAAAGCAAATATCAAAGGATTAAATTCTAACGAAATTGAATATAGACTAGAAAATGAAAAATATCCTGAGGGGAAATGGGTAAAATTCAAAATGCAAAAGGATCATTTTACTTACGAGGGAAATGTTTCTGAACCAACACTAATTTATTTTAATTTTAATGATAATGCAGTAAGGAAATACTCAAGTCCTGCTAAGAATGGATATTTTATGTCACATGTTTCTTTATTAGGATTTATTGCATCTCCTAATTCAAGTATTACTGTAAAAGGAAAAGCAAGTGATTTTATTAACGCATATCCTTCTGGTGATTTCGAAAATGAAACCTTAAGTAAATTAAATAGTAAGCTTCATCCTATTCTTAATAAATCAATGAATGTATTGAGGGATATGAATGATAAATCATTAAGTGAAGCCAAAAAGTTAGCGTTTAATGCTAAAAAAACAGCTTTAGATAAAGAAGCTAATAAAATAAAATTAGCATTTGTAAAAAAGCACATATCTTCTATTGCAGGATTGAGTACTTTTAGAAGTATTATTGGTGATTTAATATCTATAGATGAAGCACCAAGATATTTCAAGATGATTTCAGCGAAATATAAAACATCTCGTTATTATACTGCTTTAATGGAAAGATATAATGGCTTAAAGGAAGAAAGATCTAGTCTAGATAGAACAAAGCTTGGAACGGCAGTACCAGAAATTATAACATCTGATACATATGATGGAAAAGAGTTTAATCTTAAATCTTTAAGAGGTAAATATGTACTTCTTGATTTTTGGGGAACATGGTGTGGTGCTTGTGTAAACGGTATGCCTTCAATGAAAGCTTTTAGAGATAAACATGCAGACAAATTCCAAATTGTTGGAATTGCTAAAGAATCAAGAAATACAAAAGCATGGAAGAACTTAATATCAAGTAGAAATTTTAACTGGCCGCAATTGCTTGTTGGTAAAGCTAAACATGACTATGTAAAGATTTTTGGTGTATCTGCTTTTCCAACTAAAATCTTAATAAATCCAGAAGGAAAGATAATACTTCGACACGTTGGAGAAGAGCCTGAATTTTATAATGAGCTAGAGAAATTAATAACAAAATAAGTTTAAAAATGACTCTTAACTAACATTAACGCTTCTTGAAAGAAACTAACATACTTCTCCTCTATATTTGTAATGTAGTTAAAAGGACAATAATTAAGTAGATATTTGACGTAAGTCAATAATAGTTTTTTCATAAGTTTGTATAGTTTAAGTTAGTTTTGATTATAGGCCTAAAATGTTGGTTGCCCCCTGCATTTTAGGCTATTTTCATTTGCTCATTTTGGCACATGGTAGTATTTATACTCTTAATAGACAATAAAAAATGTTCTATTTTTGTGCTAAACCAAGATAAGTTATGACAGATTTTAAGAAAACGGAATATACTCTAGAGTCTCTTTGCTGCGGACATAGATTCGAAGATAAGAATTGGGAACTTGATTGCCCTAAAAAAGATGGTGCTTCATTAATATTTGCTGATTACAGTAAGAAACAATTAGAATTAAACAACAACCCTGGATTATATACTTTCTCTGATTGGTTGCCTATATCTACTACTCTTAATGGATCAGGAGCTCCTGTTACATACAAATCTGAAGGTCTAGCTAAACATCTTGGATTAGAGAATTTATATATCACTTTCAATGGTTATTGGCCAGAGAAAGGTGCAAATATGATGACTGGTTCTTTCAAAGAATGTGAGGCATACTCTGTTTGTGCTCGTACAAACAATCAAAAAGAAAAAGTAATGGTAGTTGCCTCTGCAGGTAATACAGCTCGTGCTTTTGCTCATGTTTGTTCTGAGAATAAAATCCCTTTATTACTATGTGTACCAATGGATAACATACAGGCTCTTTGGTTCGATCATGAGATTGATCCTTGCGTAAAGCTTGTAGCTTCTGAGGCTGGTGCTGATTATTTCGATGCTATTCATTTATCTAATATCGCTTGTGAGTTAGACGAGTTCTATCCAGAGGGTGGAGCAAAGAATGTAGCTCGTAGAGATGGAATGGCTACTACTGTTCTTTCTGCTGTTACTACAATTGGTCAGATTCCTGATTATTATTTCCAAGCCGTAGGTTCTGGTACTGGTGCTATTGCTGCATGGGAAGCTAATAAACGTTTTCTTGCTGATGGTCGTTTTGGTACTAACAAGATGAAACTAATGCTTTCTCAAAATTCTCCTTTCTTACCTATGTATGATGCTTGGAAAGTTAAGTCTAGAGCTCTTCTACCTTTAGAAGACGATTTAGCTCGTGAACAAGTTGTGGAGATAAATGCTAAGGTTCTTTCTAATAGAAAACCACCTTACAGCATTAAAGGAGGCCTATTTGATGCACTTATGGACACCGATGGTGATATCCTTAAAGCTAGTAATGCTGAAGGTGATGAGGCTTCTAAATTATTCTTAGATCTTGAAGGTAACGATATAGAACCAGCTGCTGCTATTGCTGTTGCTTCTTTAATTGCTGCTGTTAAGAATAAGGAAGTAGAAAAAGATGCTGTTATCATGCTTAATATTACTGGTGGTGGTTCTGAACATTTCAAAAGAGATAAGAATGTAATATATGAGAAACCATCTATTATATTCCCAGTAAACCCAAATCCTGAAGAAGTGAAAGCTAAGATTCTTGAACTTTTTAAGAAATAAGATTTTATTTTAAACAATATATATTATAAGTCCAGACAGTTTATTCTGTCTGGATTTTTTTGTGCATTTTATTCTAGTTCCTAGATGTTTAAGCCTGTCTTTTACATATTTTTTTCCTTTTGTGTTGTAATCTCTCTGAGTTGTTAATCATTAAATAATTATCGAAAAACAATAATTATTACTTGTTTATCAAGAAATAACTTTTATATTTGCACATGTGATAAAGAACATAACTAAACTTCTAAACATGAAAAAACATAAAGGCATAAGTATACTAGCAAGTATATTTCCTATAATCACAATAATGTCAGGATTTGCTATAGTACTCTTTACTATATTTACTATTGCAGGATCATTTGGATCTAGTAAACCTATTTCAAATACTATAACTTTTTTAGTTTTTACTCCAGATAATGAAGTGAGTGTTAGTAAAGATAGTATTAGTCTTTCTGAGATTAATAATTCAAATATCTCTTATAAGCTTAATGGAAAAATAAATAAACTTAGTTTAGCCGATTTGGAATACGATGAAGTGAGTATTACTGATGATTCTCTTATTGGAGGAATTGTAGGATATATTATTTTATTTCTACTTGTGAGTTTTCTTTTTCTTATCCTAAAAGAGATGACTGAGATTTTTATTTCATTAGATGCTTCAATTAAAAATAAAGTCTGGTTCTCCATAAATAATTACAATTCACTTAGAAGAATAGGGTATATGTTAATGATGGTATGCATTATTCCTTTTATAAATTCTTGTGTTTATTTCTTCCTGATAGATGATATCATGTTAAACAATGAAAGTGTATATATTATTCCTAAATTCAGTTGTTTATTCTCATTATTCTACGTCCTTATTATTTTTATTATAGCCCATGTTTACAAAGAAGGAATTCTTATGCGTGAGGAACAAGATCTAACTATATAATTCAAGACTAAAAGATATGAAAATCACTAAAAATATTATTTACCTATTTGATTTATTCTTTAAATACTCTTTCTATTTAATATTATTTTTTCTTTTTTATAATGTTGTAAATTTTTCTTTACAAGGCCTTGGTTTTAGTGAAAATACACATACACCCGTTTTGAATATCAATATACATAATAGTCCAGATTCCTCTTCTTTTGATAAAGGTTATAATAAAACATTTAATAAATATAAAGGCAGCTATGATATTGAGGATAAGCTTGAACACGATACTGTAATTAAGAATGATAAAGTTTCTATAAAAGCATTAAGTGCTTATGAATTATCATACGATATTGATGGTGAGTCTTATTTGTCTCATAAAGAGAGCAATAGTATATCAACAGTCCAAATTGATAAGTTTCCGATGAAGACAGATTTATTATATAAATTGACTAAGCTGTTATTGTATTTTATATTGTTATTATGTTTTTATGAATTAAAAGCAATATTTAGAATTCTAAAACTTGCAAAGAACGCTAATGACTGGTTTTCAGAAAGGATATATAAAGCATTAAATAGAATTACACTTTACTCTCTTCTATTTATTATTGCAGAATTTATTTCTATTAATACCTGTCTATTAATGGTGGATAATATCTGTCTTAATGGAATAGAACAGTATACTTCTATTGAGTACCCTGAACCTAGATCTCTTGTAATATGTGTATTCCTATTTATAATTTCGCAAGTTTATAAAGCAGGAGTTGTAATGCGTGAGGAACAAGATCTAACTATATAATTCAAGACTAAAAGATATGAAAATCACTAAAAACATTATTGAGCTATTCCGCTATTTTCTTAATCTATCATTGATTGTTTTTGGGCTCTCTACTTTAATTCTATTAGTACACCTTATTCTGGTTAGTATGGGATTCCTTGTAGATAAATCAGAATTTAAATTTGATATTAATGTAACAGAACAAACAAGTTTTCTTAAAGGTGAACATCTGACAGCTTTTCAGGAGGGATATAATTCAGGACATGATTCTAGTATTAAATATTTTGGTTCTCATAAAAGTACATCTGATAGTATAAAAATATCAGCTTATAAGCCCCATGCATTAGTTTCTTATGATTTATCATACGAATTAGATGGATTAAATTACCCAAGTGCGGAAATACAAAACGAGATATCTACTATCAGTATAAAAGATGATTCTTATAGAGGTCGTCTGTTAAAGAAAATATTCTTATTCTTTACTTCATTATTACTTCTATTTATTGCTTATGAATTATGGATGATTTTCGGTATTTTAAAACATGCAAAACAGACTAATGATTGGTTCTCGAGAAGAATATATAAAGCTCTGTTTATAATTCCATTTTATTATTTGGCACTTATATCTATTGATACTGTGAGTGATATTATTTATTCCGCAATGTTAGATAATATAACTATAAATGATTTCAAACAATATACGTCTATTCAATTTCCTAGTTTTACCAATCTTATAACATGTGTCTTTCTATTTATAATTTCGCAAGTTTATAAAGCAGGAGTTGTAATGCGTGAGGAACAAGATTTGATTATATAATCTGATTTGAAACTAAAAGATATGAGAAATACAAAAAACATAATGGACAGTCTATATCTGTTTTTATCCATAGCATTCATACTTGCTAGTTTGACTGGTTTATCAATGATAGTTGGAATGATAATTACTGTATTTACTTAAGCCGATTATATCTATATTTGTCCTAGTGTATAAAGCAGGACTTGTAATGCAAGAAGAACAAGAATTAACCGTTTAAAAAGAAAGAGAAAACAATGGCAATAATAACCAATCTAGATGTGATGATGGCAATGCGTAAGATTTCTCTAAAAGAACTTGCCCTAAGAGTCGGTATTACTGAAGCAAACCTCTCCGTTCTTAAATCGGGAAAAGCAAAAGCTGTAAGGTTTACAACCCTTGAAGCCATATGCAAAGAACTTGACTGTAAACCAGGAGATATTCTTGATTATGAGGACTTATAGATTTTGTTAAAAATATATAAATCATTATTTCTTACTATAAGATATAAATTTATAATTGTTATTTTGTAATGAATTATTAATTATAAAATATAAGAATTTATGAAGGGAAAATTGATTTTATTAATAATGTCTATAGTGCTTCTAACGAGTTGCAGTAAAGATAAAGGAGAAGAGGAATTACAAGCAAAAGTAGATTTCTCATACGTGGTAGACATTGCAACAAAAACAGTTACTTTTACAGATAAATCTGTTGCAGTAGAGAATTATAATTGGTTCTTTGCTGAAGGGGAAACTTCAACAGAGAAATCACCTAAACATACTTTTAAATCTGAGGGAACTTTTAAAGTTGTTTTAACTGCAAAGGCAATAGGTTCTAAAGAAGTTTTATTTAAAAGAGAAACAATAGTTATTGGTAATGCTAATGGACATAAACCTATGGCAGTTGTTCAAGATGCTGAAGATATTGACTTTGCCGGTTTTAAAATTAAATGGACTAGAACAAATCCTGATACAAGAGCTATTTTAAATCTACAGATAGCTACAGATGCTGATTTTGTAGATATTTTAACAACTCAAAGAGTAGATCATTTTACAGAGAATCTAGAATTTAAAGCTAATGATTTAGATGTAAGTACTCAATATTGGTTCAGAATGCAGATTAAATACACGGAAACATCAATAGAAGATGTATATTATTCTGCCGTAAAGACTGCAACAACTAAAGCTATGCCTGCTCCATCATTTACAGTTACTAGAAAGACAGATGATAATAAGGAAAGTAGAGACTTTGCTATAGTTTTTAATAACATAAGCAGTCAATATTTTTTCTCTAAAAGTCCAACATATGATCTTAAAGTTTCTACTAGTAAAACCTTTGAACAAGGTCATGATGCTATTATTGCCAGTGGTAAATTCTACACATATTTGAAAGAGCCAAGTACTACATTTTATATTAAATACACTGCTACTTATGGAGGTGTATCTAAAACTTTCACTGCACAAGAATCATATACATTTAAACATATTGAATATATAAATAATGTCACTCATACAGGTGATTATTCTAAGATGTTTAAGAAGAATGGAAAAACTATGCTAGAGTTTGGTGTAAAAGATGGAGCTAGATCTGTTATTCAAATTAGTGGTTTTACTGGTGTTGGGAAATATCCTTTAAAATACAATACTAATTATAATAAAGAGGCGGCTAATACAATTAATACTGTTGATGATTCATATGCTTATTATTTTGATGGAACATCTCCTTTTAAATACTATCTAAGCAGACAAGGAGTTTCTCTTAATGTTTATAGAGAAACAGCAACAGCTTATTATTGTACTATTATATCTACGGATGATTATAATACATTACAATTTAAACAATCTAAGTTGGAGGTAAGAAATGGAGATTATTACCAAATACATACACCATATTTCGTAGTTTTGAAATAAGTTTTAAATATTTACTATAATACTTAGGAAAAAATGAAGGGAAAATTGATTTTATTAATAATGTCTATAGTGCTTCTAACGAGTTGCAGTAAAGATAATGGAGAAGAGAAATTACAAGCAAAAGTGGATTTCTCATACGTGATAGACCTTGCAACAAAAACAGTAACTTTTACAAATAAATCTGTTGCAGTAGGGGATTATAATTGGTTCTTTGCTGAAGGGGAAACTTCAAGAGAGAAATCACCTAAACATACTTTTAAATCTGAGGGAACTTTTAAAGTTCTTTTAACTGCAAGGGATACAGATTCTCCTGAGGTTTTATTTAAAAAAGAAACAATAGTTATTGGTGATCCTAATGGACATAAACCTATGGCAGCAGTACAAGAAGCTGAAGATATAGAGTTTGCCGGTTTTAAAATTAAATGGACTAGAACAAATCCTCAAACAAGAGCTACTTTAAAATTACAGATATCTGATGACGCCAATTTTGAGCATATTGTAAAAACTCAAAGAATAGATAACTATGATAATCAAGAACTTAATGCTAATGATTTAAATGTAACTACTCAATACTGGTTTAGAATACAGATTACTTACAGAGAATCAACAGAAGATGAAATTTATTATTCTGAAGTAAAGACTGCAACAACTACAGATATGCCATCTCCATCATTTACAGTTAAAAATTCAACAAATGGTTCATTTTGTTGGTTTGAAGTCATTAAAAATAGTATTTCAAGCAAGTATATATTTTCAGAACATATATCGCGCACGTTTGAGATTTCTAGAAGTGAAACTTTTGAAGCTGGTTATGAGGCTATGTCTCCTAATGTGTTTAATACATATATAAAGGAACCAAATACAAAATACTATATTAGATATTCTGCTGTTTATAAAGGAACAACTAGAACTGCTGAAGGTTCTAAATTATATTCTTATAAATATATAGCAAATCTTGGAAATGGTAATGGTCTTACTGGTGATCATTCTAGAATGTTTAAGAAGAATGGAAAAACAATGCTAGAGTTTGGTGTAAAAGATGGAGCTAGATCTATTATTCAAATCAATGGCTTTACTGGTGTTGGGAAATATCCTTTAAAATTCAATGATAACCATTTTAAAGAAGCGGCTAATACAATTAATACTGTTGATGATTCATATGCTTATTATTTTGATGGAACATCAGCTTTCAAATACTTTCTAAGTAGACAAGGAATTTATCTTAATGTTTATAGAGAGACAGCAACAGCTTATTATTGTACTATTATCTCTGATGATCATTATGATTCATTACAATTTAGACAATCTAGGTTGGAAGTGAAAAATGGAAATTACTACCATCTACATACACCGTATTTCGTAGTTATGAAATAAGATTTAGATATTTAAATATTTAAATAGAGCTGCTTTAACACTTGTTTGAGGCAGCTCTTTTTATATTCTCTCAACATCCTCTCAATTGTTTTAGGTCTGTATCTAAATAAATCTAAAATAATAATTGCATAATATTTAATCTAAATCATTAGTTATGACTATGATATGCTAATTATAATTAGTATTTTTCTAAAAATATTTACTATAATACTTAAGAAAAGATGAAGGGAAAATTAATTTTATTACTAATATCTATAGTGCTTCTAACGAGTTGCAGTAAAGATAATGCCGAAAAAGAGGTTCAACCCAAAGTAGATTTCTCTTATGAGATAGATCTTGCAACAAAAACAGTCACTTTTACAAATAAATCTGTTGCAGTAGAGAAGTATAATTGGTTCTTTACTAAAGGAGAAACTTCAACAGAGCAATCACCTAAACATACTTTTAAATCTGAGGGAACTTTTAACGTTTCTCTATCTGTAAATCTTATAGGTTCTACAGAAACTTTATTTAAAGCAGAAACAATAGTTATTGGTGATCCGAATGGACATAAACCTATGGCAATAATGAAAGATGCTGAAGATATTGATTTTGCTGGTTTTATACTTAGATGGACTAGAAAAAATCCTGATACAGAAGCTATTTTCAATATACAAATAGCTCATGATGCTCAGTTTGATAATATTGTAAAAACCAAAAGAGTAGATGGTTTAGATAAACTAGAATTTAAGGCTACTGATTTAGATATAAATACTCAATATTGGTTCAGAATGCAGATTACTTATGAAGAATCATCAAAAGAAGAAATTTATTATTCTGCTGTAAAATCTGTAAGCACTACAGATCTACCTACTCCTTCCTTTTCAATTAATAATATAATCTCAACTGGTTCATTTGTTTGGTTAGAAGTGATAAAAAAAGACATAACAAGTTATAATTTATCTTCAGAGGGTGTAGCATGTATTTTTGATATTTCTAGAAGTAAAACTTTCGAAAAGGGATATGAGGCTATATCTACGAATGTGTTTAATACATACATAAAAGAACCCAAGACAACATTATAC
>JBATVL010000012.1:0-1669 GCA_049671745.1 Marinifilaceae bacterium | reverse complement strand
TAATAACGGGTTTGGAGATAAGCGGATTCGAACCGCTGACTTTTGCCTTGCAAAAGCAACACTCTACCAACTGAGTTATATCCCCTGTGAACAACGGTTGACTTTACATTACGCCGTGGGCTATACTGGAGTTGAACCAGTGACCTTACCCTTATCAGGGGTACGCTCTAACCAACTGAGCTAATAGCCCATTGACCTTCCATCGCCTTGGCTTAGGTTAAAGTTCGTGCACGGCCGTTCGCCACGTATCTCAACCAACCCTGTGCTTCGGGGCTTTAACAAACGGCGAACTTTAACCTAAAGTTACGATGGGCCACTTAAATCATGCCCGATTGGCACGACAAGCAACGAGCCACGACGTCCCACGGCGTCGCTCAAGCACACATCGAGCCAGGTTAGGCCACTGACTTTACGTACGGTACTGCGTAAAACCACGTGATACGTAAACTGATTCCCCCGAATACGTTTCAAATCGCTTCTCGATGGCACATTGGTCAAGATCGAGACGAATGTAACGCCAGTGTTACGATGTGGCATGTTGGCGGCACAAGAGGTTGCACGTTACGCATCTGCCAATGATTTAGCTCGTTATCTGTAAGGTTGCTTTAGCCAACCTGTTGTAACTATGTTGGTGCCGGGGCATGCGTAATTACTTGGCCTTACCGCTCTTGAGCTTCGCTGGGGCTACCCTTTTCTCATGCGGTTCAGCTCTAGCGTACCGGTCTAAGTTTGAATGATCCGTGGCTGAGGGCGGTACCCACCCTCCTTATCGCGTAGCTATCAACCGTACCCACATCAAACACCTTACAACGGAACCATGCCCGGAGTAGCCCCCAACTCGACCCACGCCAATCCCGCGAACGAAACTAAAGTCGGTAATGATGCCAACGTACGCGAATATAGTTTAGGGGTAAAATATCGCCTTGCCAAGGCGAGGTCGGGGGTTCGATTCCCCCTGTTCGCACGGCATTTGACCATGCGCAACTACGCCCCTATCGTCTAGAGGCCAAGGACAGCTCCCTTTCACGGAGCAGACGGGGATTCGAATTCCCCTAGGGGTAGTTAAACGCTTGGCCCGTCCAGCTATGCCCGCGTCAACGGCTTCGCGCACCGACCTCCGATGGGTGCGCGAAGCCGTTGACGCGTATCGCGGACAAGCGCCGCACGTATGTCGCGGTGCCTACCTACTGAGCGGATAGTCCGACCGATTTCCGAGGCGCCCGCGTAACACATTCACTATGCGTCGCGTCGACAGGAATCGCTGCGTTAACGGGGCGTGAACTATGCGCACATAAACACACCTGTGGCTGAGCTTGGTCGACAGCATCGGACTCATGATCCGCCTTTGAAACAACGTCGTGGGTTCGAATCCCGCCAGGTGTAATTCGAAGATTCGATGGCCTCGAGTCGGCGACCCGCGTTGGGGCGAACCCGATAAACCGTTCTTAACCCTTCTTCCGTGAACGACATCGACTCGATCAGGTTGGTCGAGACATTGGAGGGCCTTCTGTTTGACAAGTCCGATGAGGCTAGGCCATCTTACATACCTCACGGACTATATGACAAAAGGGGCTAAGCTAAAACGGCCCGATGTGGCCGAACCGATCTTGGAAAGGCACCCACCTTAGCGCATGTCAAGGCTAAAAGTTGGGACCTCCCCTTACGCAGC
>JBATVL010000011.1:0-1564 GCA_049671745.1 Marinifilaceae bacterium | reverse complement strand
GAGCTAATGCACTTAAAAAATTACAGGCAGAGATAGATAAATATTTATAAAAAAAGTAAGTAGATTCTCGGGTCTGTTTCATATTTTGTGTAAACCTCCAAATTAGTGTAAACTACAATTACATTAATTTGGAGGTTTTTTTATGAGAAAAAGAAGAAAAGATTTATCCCCTGATGAATTAGCGCGAAAAGAGCTAATTAGAGAATATCTTAGTAAAACATCTAATAACAGCTTGGATTTTAACGCATTAATTAAAGAAATGATGGGACAAATGCTTGAAAGTGCCTTAGATGGAGAACTTGAAGAACAACTTGGTTATAGTAAATATGATTACAGAAATAAACTTACAGATAATTCTAGAAATGGTTATTCTAAAAAAACTTTGAAAAGTAGTTCTGGAGAGATTGATATTAGTATTCCCAGAGATAGAAATAATGAATTTGAACCGCAGATCATTAGAAAAAATCAAACTTCAATAAGTCAAGATTTTGAAGAGAAAGTTACGTCTCTATTTGCCAAAGGAATGACCCTCAGTGATATTAAGACTCATGTTGCTGATATGTATGATTTTGATATCTCTGAAAGTTCTATTAGTAGAATTACTGATAAGATCCTTCCTGTTGCTAAAGAATGGCAAGACAGACCATTAGAAGATACATATGCTGTAGTTTTTATGGATGCTATTCATTACAATGTTCGAAGTGAAGGGCGAATAGTTAAAAAGGCAGTCTATATTGCCATTGGAATTAATATGGATGGAATGAAAGAAGTTTTAGGAATGTGGGTTGGCGAAAATGAAAGTGCTAAGTTTTGGTTGGTGAAAATGAATGAACTAAAGAATAGAGGAGTTAATGACGTTCTTATCATCTGTGTTGATGGGCTTACAGGATTTTCTAATGCTATAGCAGCTGTTTTCCCTAATACAGAGATACAACAATGCATTATTCATCAAATTAGAAACACTACTCGATTTGTGTCATACAAAGATATTAAAGAACTTATGATTGATCTAAAAAAAGTCTATAAAGCTAATACTGAAGATATTGCTCTTTTCGAACTAGATAATTTTGAAGAAAGATGGAAGAAAAAATATCCACAAATAGCGCTTTCTTGGAAGTCTAATTGGGCAAATTTAGCTACATATTTTAAATATCCTCAAGAAATTAGAACTCTAATTTATACTACTAATACAATAGAAGGATTTAATAGACAGCTCAGAAAAACAAGTAAAAGCAGATCTGTATTTCCTACAGATGATAGTCTATTTAAGCTTCTTTATCTTACTACGATGGATATCACGCGAAAATGGACTGGGCGCCGAAGAGATTGGGGTGTAATTTACTCTCAATTACAGATATTTTTTGAAGAAAGGTTAAATTAAGTGACAATCTAAAATATACCTTTTAAAGAGGCTAATTTTAGGCTCTGCTATTGACATTCAAAAAATAAAGTTCTAATATATTAAAAACGAGAAGCAATAATTTTTTAATTATTACTCCTCATTTTATAAAAGTTTTACATTAATTTTTAGAGTTTACACAAAACTTGCAACAGTCCCTTATAT
>JBATVL010000010.1:0-3214 GCA_049671745.1 Marinifilaceae bacterium | reverse complement strand
ATGCTCTTGTAAATGCTGATAAAATGACTGCAGTTACTCCTGAAGATAAAGCTGCAAAAGAAGAGATTATTGCAAATTTCTATGCTTTAAGAGCTTTATGTCATTTTGATTTACTTAAAATTTATAGCAGAATACCTACAGCTGGTAATCCTACTACTGATTTAGGTGTTATCTTAGCTGATAAAGTTATTTCTGTAAAAGATCAACCTCAAAGAGCTACTGTTCAGCAAGTTTATGATCTGATATTTGCTGATTTAGCAAAGGCTGAAACTATTCCTGCAGCTTCAGCAACAAAAGGTTGGTTCTCTATAAATGCTATAAAAGCTTTAAAAGCTAGAGTTTACCTTTATCATGGTGATAAAGTTGAAGCTTTAAAATATGCTAAGGATGTAATTGATAATGGCGGTTATTCTTTAGTTGCTAAAGATAAATATGCAGCAAGTTGGGCATTTAATTATAATAACCCTGAGGCTATAATGACAATTATATGTACAGAAGATGATAATTCAGGTAATGAAGGTGTTGGATATTTAATGTCTGAGACTGGTTATGCTGCAATGAAAGTTACTAATTCTTTTAAAGCTTTATTGTCTGCTGATGCTGGTGATGTTAGATCTTCTATTATAGATGCTAATGATTATCTTAAGAAGTATCCAGATAATTTAACTAATGTCTATCGTATTATTCGTCTTTCTGAAATGTATTTAATTGCTGCTGAAGCAACAACTGTACAAGCAGATGCTATGGCTTATTTAAATGTGATTCTTAAAGCAAGAGGAGCAACAGAAATTACTGATGCTACTACTGTTGATCTTGATAGAGTTCTTCTAGAAAGAAGAAAAGAGCTAGCTGGAGAAGGACATGTATTCTTTGATTTTATGAGAAATAAAAAGAATATTGTTCATACAGGAACTGATCATTTGGCTACATTGAAGGATGCTGATTATGTGTTTGAATATGATGATTATCGTGCTATTCAACCAATTCCTAGAAATGAGTTAAATTCAAATAATGTAATTACTCAGAACCCTACTTATAACGCAAGATAATATTATTATGTTGTGCATTGTAGCCCTCATATTCTTTGAATATGAGGGCTATTTTATATTATAATTCTTGTAATAAAAAAGAAATAAAAATATCCTTTATAGCTTATTCGATTTTCCAGTAGAATATTATATATTTATAAATACGTAATAATTATATAGTTTAAGTATATGAAAAAAATAATTCTAACTCTCTCGTGTTTATGTCTCTTTATATTCTGTTCTTATAGTCAGTCCAATACAAGTTCTAGCTATGTTTCTACAGCTGTTCCTTTCTTAAATATTACCCCAGACTCAAGAGCTGCAGGTATTGGAGATATTGGTGTTGCTACTTCTGCAGATATTAATTCTATGCATTGTAATGCTTCTAAGTATGCATTTATAGATAAAAATGCTGGAGTTTCTTTCTTATACGCCTTGGTTGAATGATGTATCTAAAGGTATGAGTCTGGGATATTTCTCTGCATTTTATAAATTAGGTAATATGCAAACTATATCTGGTTCTTTTAGATATTTTAATCTTGGAGATATAGACATGATTGATGCAAATGGAACAGGATTAAAGAAAAGTTCTCCTAATGAGTTTGCTCTTGATTTTGCTTATTCTAGAAAGTTGTCCACTACTTTCTCTATGGGAGTTGCTTTTAGGTATATACAATCTAATATTTTGGAAGGGCAGTCTGCTTCTTCTATTGCTGCTGATGTTTCTTGTTTTTATACTAAAGTTCTTGAGAATGGAAATATTGCCTTTGGTGCTAATATTAGTAATATAGGTTCTAAGATAACATATAATAGTAGTGATTATTACATTCCAACTAATCTTAAACTTGGTACAACATATACAAGAAACCTTTCTTCTAATAAAGATGTTCTTTCTTCTATGATATCTTCTTTTAGCGATTTCTCATCTATTACATATTCTTTTGGAGCAGAGTTCTCTTTTAGAAAAATGTTTGATGATCGTTTAGGTTATTATTACAAAGACAACTAATCCTCTGAAGAATACTTTAAGATTTACTGTTGGATATATATTTTAAATTATTATGAAAAAACTAATAGATTTGAATTGATATATCTTTAATATCTTGATGGTGATATAAAAATAAAGAGAAGTGTTATAAAACAGTGAATTCTATAATTCTTACTTAAAAAGCTCCTTTGAAGTGATACTTCAGAGGAGCTTTTTTTCTTCCTTTTCTTTAAATTGACATGGTTTTAAGAAATCATTAACAAAAATTTTTGTTTTTTTTAGTAGAATGTTAAGAAACATTTAACAGTTTACTGTAAAGTTTTTACAGTGCTGATTTTCAATCGATTAGCGTATTATGTATCTGTCCTTCTTAACTTAATACAGTGTTGATCAGGGTCTTAACTAAAATTATAGTACTGGAAAATTTTTTTAATTCTTAAAAACTATTAATATATTCATACCGGATTAATGATAATTATTAACATTCTTTTAACTAAAATTAATTAAAGTATGAAAAAACTGATCGGATTAATGGCATGTGTAATGCTATTAGGATTAAGTTCAGTATTCGCACAGTCAAAACAAGTGACTGGAACGATTACTGACATGTCAGGTTTAGGATTACCAGGAGTTTCTGTTTCTATAAAAGGAACTACTGATGGTACTATCACTGATATTGATGGTAAGTGGGGACTTACTGTTTCTTCAAAGGACGTTATTGTAATTTCTTTTGTGGGTATGAAAACTCAAGAAATCACTGTTGGAGGCACAACAGTGTTTAAAATTGTTCTTGAAGAGGACAGAGTTGCTGTTGAAGAAGTCATGGTTGTTGCTTATGGAACAGTTAAGAAAGAATCTTTTACTGGTTCAGCTTCTTCTGTAGGTGCTGATAGATTATCTAAAACACCTGTCATTTCTGTTGATCAAGCATTGTCTGGTATGACAGCTGGTGTTCAGGTTTCAGGTGGTTCAGGTCAGCCTGGTGCTGCTCCTTCTATTAGAATTAGAGGTATTGGTTCTATTAACTCATCGAATGAACCTTTATATGTGATTGATGGTGTTGCTATGACAGGTGGTAATATGAGTGAGTCGGGTAATTCTAATCTTGGTGCATTATCTTCATTAAATCCAAGTGATATTGCTTCTATGACGGTATTGAAAGATGCTGCTGCTGCTGCTCTTTATGGTTCTCGTGCTG
>JBATVL010000009.1:0-22365 GCA_049671745.1 Marinifilaceae bacterium | reverse complement strand
CTATAAGTTAGAAGTTGGCTTCATACCTTAAACTACTATTTACATAGACACACTTGACGTTTCAAGCGTTAATACTTCTCTAATGCGGTGACAAAAGTACAGCATAAATTTCAATTCTCCTAATGTTTTCAACTTCTATTTTAACTCTTTCCAAGAGCAATTCTATAAACGACTGATAACTTGCATGTTTAGACTTATTATTTTTTTTGATTTTATTTAGACATCAAGATAAAACAAACAATATCTATTAGAAATGTCCTACTTGTATATAATGAGACTATAAAAATCACTTGTCTTTAAGAAGATTCTCTAATCTAAATACCTGCTCAGGACTAGCAAGTACGAAAAGTTTTAAATCTTTACTTAGAACAAAATTAGCCGATGGATTAAAGTGAAATTTCCCTGTCTTATCCTTCACTCCTATAATATTAGCACCTGTTTGATTACGAATATTCAATTCTTTAAGAGATTTATTCTCAAAGGAAGAAGAAAGTTCGTCACAAAATATAGGGATAAGACTCACATCTTTTACTGTTTGAAGCATAACAGTATCAATAAACTCCACAACATCAGGACAAGAAACAAGCTTAGCCATACGCGTACCACCTATTCTATCAGGCATAACCACATTATGAGCACCTGCTCGTTTAAGGCGCATATCTGCCTTCGAATCAGTAGATCTAGAAATTATCCTAAGAGTTTTATTAAGTTCTTTTGCAGTCAAAACAACGTATAAGTTATCTGAATCTTTAGGAATTGCAGTTATTAGAGCCTTTGCTTGTTTAACTCCTGCCTTTATAAGAAACTCATCACTAGTAGCATCACCAACGACATATGACACTTTTGGAAAAATATCTTTAAGCAAATTAATCTTTTCAATATTAGTATCAATCACCACAACTTCCTCATCATGATCAAGTAATTCAATAACAGCTTGACGACCATTTCTACCCAAACCAACAACAATAACATGATTTTCCATCTTTCTAATGCGTTTATTAATTTTGTAATCTCTGAATCTATTCGACATGAACCCATCAACAATATACTTACCAAAGGTAGATATCACGTAACCTATAATTCCCAAACTAAAACAAATAAGAAAAATAGTAAATATTTTACCCTCAGAGGAAAGTGGAGCTATCTCACCAAAACCAACAGTAGTAATAGTTATAAAAGTCATATACAAGGCATCAATAAAGCTATATTCCTCAATATACATATATCCAAAGATACCTACATTCGTAACAAATACAGCCAAAAAAGAAGCTTTAAGAAAAGAGCGATTAACCTCTCGCAACAAAAATCTTATCATATAATTTCACTCATTAATTTATTTCCTAATTCACAATGTAGACAACGTTTTTTATCGCAATACTCTTTTTTTAACTGAACAAGAGCCTGAGAATCAGCAGCAGATTTAGCTGGCAAACCTTCTTGTTTCCACATATTAGTAATATAATTTTTCTCTAAAGGGATCTTTTCTAACAAATCAATCGCCCTGTCCATTATAATCTCATTATTAACATAACGACCGTAAGCAAAAATAGTTGGAATTACAGCATTTATAATAACAATATCAAGAGTAGATTTCCCCATACTTGAAGATTTCCTTTTCGTTTTATCATTAAAACAAAAATGTGTATCCCAATAAATAGATGTAGAAAATTTAAATAGTTTTTTTATCTGTTCTATATTGTCAGACTCCATTATAGAAGCAAACAAAGAATTAGAATTATAAATAAAACTAGAAAACTGTGCTATTCTCACTGTAGGAAAATTATATGGACGAGTCCTCATAAACTTCCACATATCAACATTTATAGGCTCCAAGGTATGCTTTTTTCTTAAATAATCGTACTCTTTTATAAGAGTACACTGATATGCATCAGGATTATCAGATTGCAATAAGCCAGACTGTCCAAATAATAAAGCTTCAATCTGCAAAGGTGATTCCTTTTGACGAGCAATTACCTTAAGGGGTAATGAACGAGCAAGTTGTTCAAAAGGCTCAGCATTAACGTTTAACCCAAAATAACGAGCAACAAGTTGATAAATTGTCTCTTCCCAAGAATTCTGATTCTGTTTAAAAAGTCTTAACACATCTTGAGATTTTCGAAGTAAACGCTCTACCAATAATCGTTGTAGCCAAAAATTTATCTTAAATATATTATTCTTATCAATAGTGGCAAAGCAAGAATCTAAACGTCTATCCTTAAAAAGGTATTCATATTCTTTATATAAAGCCTGAGAATAAACTAATTTATAGGTAAGAATCTCTCTGCCGTTAAAATCACAAGCAATCTTATCAAAACGGTCAACCACATGAAGAATCACATTATTATAAGACTTATCGAATTGATGTTTATGCCTAAACCAATCACTAGCCCGCACATGAACTTCAACATTACCAGCCCAAATAGTATTACCAATCTTAATTTGTGAATTTAAGAAATCAGGACCAGAATCTGTATTATACACTCCTAGTCTTAATATCTCAATCTTTTCACCTGTTTCGGTACGCATATTCATGTGATCGAACAGGCCATTTTTCCATACATATTGTAAAAAAGCCTCTTTCATCAAATAATTTATTAAAGCATATATATAGAAATATACATGTCTATCATAGAATTTGTTCAAGAAAAGATGATATATTTCTCATTAATAGATAGAATATATTATTGCGAATTAATATCATTTTAATAATTTTGTAAGCACACAACACTAAAACGAAGAAAATGAGTAAAAAGCTAATAGAGAATAAGAAAGATAAGATATTCGTAACTTCTCTTGGAATATTAGGATTAATTCTGATAATACTAACAACAATTTTTATTTTCGTAAAGATTGAAAACAATAAATACATAGAGGAGATAAATACTGAGAAAGAGAATCTAAGCGTAGAATTAAATACATTATCGGATGAATTCCAAAATCTAGAAACAGATAACGACAGCTTAAAAGTAAAATTAGCTGACGAGCAAGAAAAAATCACTCTAATTCTTGAAAAAATGAGAGTATTTAGAAATAATTCATATTCTGAAATATCTAAATACAAAAAAGAAGTTAACACTCTTAAAACCGTTCTTCGTTCATACGTTGTACAAATCGACTCTTTAAACAAACTAAACAAAGCACTTACGGCTGAGAATTTAGAAGTAAAGAAGCAAATGTTTTGGGCTAAGGATAGAGCAAAAAAGCTAAGCAAAGAGAAAGATAAGATGGCTAAAAAACTATCTATAGCTGCAACTCTTGAAGCTATAGATTTTAATGTCTATCCGATAAACAGAAAAGGAAGAAAACTTAAGAAAATCAGAAAAGCTACAAAGCTTAAAGCCGTTTTCACACTACAGAAAAACATTACATCTAAAAGAGGTTTACGTAAACTATATATAAGAATAACTCGTCCAGATGACAGTTTACTTTTATCACCTACAGAAGGAAAATTCAAATATCAAGGAAGCGATATTTCATACACTGCAACACGTGATGTAGAATATGAGGGAGAACTTCTTGAAGTTGCAATATTCTGGAACAACGATAAAACTCTTGTTAAAGGAGTATACAAAGCAAATCTTTTCTCAGAAGATAATCTTATAAGCTCTACAAGCTTCAAACTTAAATAAGAATAAAGATTAAACAACTCAATAGACCCAAAGAATTTAAATATTCTTTGGGTCTTTCATTTCCTATCATTTGATAACAACACTTGTATAAATAATTCCTATATTTAAAAGTCATACAATACAATGGATTATTTATATTAAAAAAAGAAATTGATATGAAAGATATTGATATAGCAAAACAAGTAAAGTTACAAACTATCAACAAGATAGCAGACAAATTAGGCATACAGCCAGAACTTCTTGAACAATACGGTCACTACAAAGCCAAACTTCCACTTTCTCTTATAGATGAAGATAAAATAAAAGGCAAGAAATTAATTTTAGTTTCAGCCATATCTCCTACTCCTGCAGGAGAAGGTAAAACAACAGTATCTATTGGACTTAGTGAAGCACTAAATAGATTAAATAAACAAACTACAGTAGTTCTTCGTGAACCATCATTAGGACCAGTATTTGGTATAAAAGGTGGAGCTACCGGTGGTGGATACTCACAAGTTCTTCCAATGGAAGATATCAACTTACACTTCACAGGTGATTTCTCTGCAATAGAAAAAGCAAACAATCTACTAGCCGCTCTTATAGATAATAATATACAATCTAAAACTCGTTCATTAAACATAGATCCACGTACCGTTACATGGAAAAGAGTTATGGATATGAACGACCGTTCACTGCGTCATACAATAGTAGGACTTGGAGGAACAACATCAGGCATACCAAGAGAAACAGGTTTCGACATCACAGCAGCATCTGAAATAATGGCAATTCTTTGTCTAGCTAAAGATTTTATAGACCTAAAAGAAAGAATAGCAAGTATATTCATAGGTTTCTCTCTTGACAAAAAAGCTATATATGCTAGAGATCTTAATGCACATGGAGCAATGGCAGCATTACTTAAAGATGCAATCAAGCCTAATCTTGTACAAACAATAGAAGGAAATCCAGCAATTATACATGGTGGACCATTTGCAAATATAGCTCAGGGAACAAATTCTGTTATTGCCACAAAACTAGGATTAACACTATCTGATTATGTAGTAACAGAGGCAGGTTTTGGTTTTGATCTAGGAGCAGAGAAGTTCATGGATATAAAATGTGTATCAGCAGGTTTAAAACCAGATGCAGTTGTTCTTGTAGCCACAGTTCGTGCACTTAAATATCATGGAGAAATGCCAATAAAGGATCTACAAACAGAGAATTTAAATGCACTATCTAAAGGCTTAGAGAATCTTGAGAAGCATCTTGAGAACATGACTAAATTTAATGTATCTCCTATTGTAGCAGTAAACCGTTTCTTAAGCGATACTGACAAGGAAGTACAAATGATACTAGACAAATGTAAAGAACTTGGTGTAAAAGCACAAATAGCAGATGTTTGGGCTAAAGGTGGAGAAGGTGCAATAGATCTTGCCAAATCTCTTATTGAAATAGTTGAGAACAACACAAAAGAAATGACTCCTTTATATGATTGGAATTGGTCTGTAGAAAAGAAAATAGAGACTATAGCCAAAGAAATATATGGAGCCATTGCTGTTGACTATACAGCCACTGCAAAAGCAGATCTAAGAAAGATCAAGAATCTTAAATTAGAAGCTCTACCTATATGTATAGCAAAAACACAGAAATCACTTTCTGACAATCCTAAACTATTAGGAAGACCAAAAAACTTTATAATCACAGTAAGAAGTATAGAGGTAGCCGCCGGTGCTGGCTTTCTAGTTCCAATTACTGGTAACATAATGCGTATGCCAGGACTTCCAGAAACACCTGCTTCTGAGAATATAGACATCAACAACAATGGAGAAATATCTGGATTATTCTAGATAAATCCCTATAAATAATAAAAAACCCCGTTTTTACTATTAAAAACGGGGTTTTTATATATAAATAAATCTTTAATTTCCATTGATTTATTATATCTTTTTATAAATTTACAAAACATATCGAGTTAAGATATTAAATAATTTTAATAAACTAATAATCAATAAAATACAATGGCACAAGAACTATTTTCATCTCGCCATATCGGACCACGAGAGGCTGACATTAAAGAAATGCTTGAGGTAATTGGAGTTGAGTCAGTAGAAGCTCTTTTGCAAGAGACTGTACCTGCTAACATTCGTTTAAAAGGTTTACTTGATCTTCCTAAAGCTCTTACAGAGGCAGAATACTATAATAAAATAAAAGGAATAGCTTCAAAAAACAAGCTTTACCGTTCTTTTATTGGACTTGGATATAATGACACTATAACTCCAGCAGTAATCTTAAGAAACGTTCTTGAGAATGCTACATGGTATACATCTTATACTCCTTACCAAGCAGAGGTATCACAAGGTAGATTAGAGGCTCTTATAAACTTCCAAACAATGGTATTGGAACTAACTAAGATGCAACTTACAAACTGCTCACTACACGACGAGGCGCAATCGACTGCAGAGGCTATGAACATGATGATTAATCTACGTTCTAAAGCTAAGAAGAAAGCTAAAGCAAGTAAAGTATTTGTAGACAACAATGTATTTATTCAAACTAAGAGTGTTCTTGAAACAAGATCTACTCCAATGAATATTGAGATAGTATACGGAGATTATAAAACTTTTGAATTTACAGAAGATTTCTTTGGAGCTATAGTTCAATACCCTACTGCTGAAGGTTCTCTTAGAGATTATAAAGAATTCGTAACTAAGTGTCACGACAATGAACTATTAACAACAGTTGTTGCAGACCTTATGAGTTTAGCTATACTTTCTGCTCCAGGTGAGTGGGATGCAGATATTGTTTGTGGTACTACACAACGTTTCGGTATTCCAATGGGATATGGTGGACCAGCTGCTGGTTATTTAGCATGTCGTGCTGAGTACAAAAGAATGATACCAGGACGTATAATTGGAACAACAGTTGACGCACAAGGATCTACTGTTTTACGTCTTTCTCTACAAACAAGAGAACAACACATCAAACGTGAAAGAGCAACTTCTAACATATGTACATCACAAGCGTTAATGGCTTCTATGGCTGGTTTCTTCGGTGTATACCACGGAAAAGAAGGACTTGTTCGTATAGCTAAACACATTAACTCTTCAGCAACTATTCTTAACGAAGAAATTGCTAAATTAGGATATACACAAACAAATAATAACTTCTTCGATACATTAAGATTCGAGATTCCTGCAAATATCAATATAGAAGATATTAGAAAAGCAGCTCTTGAAGCTGAAATGAACTTCAACTATTTTGAAGAAGGACATATCTCTATCTCTACAGATGAGAAAATGTCAGAAGAAGAACTTTCTACTATTATAGCAATATTCGCTACAGCTGTCGGTAAAACTGCAACTAAAGTAGAAATCATAAACGAAGTATCTTCTCTTGACAACGAATTCGTTAGAACTAGCGATTTCATGGAACAAGATGTATTTAACACTTATCGTTCAGAAAGTGCTATGATGCGTTATATCAAGCAACTTGAGAGAAAAGATATAGGACTTAATAACTCTATGATTTCTCTTGGATCTTGTACAATGAAACTAAATGCTGCTTCTGAGATGCTTGCAATCTCATGGCCAGAATTTGGTGGACTACACCCATTCATTCCTTCAAATCAAGCAGAAGGATACCACGAACTAATTACAGAATTAGAAGAATGGTTATCTGTCATCACTGGATTTGCTGGATGTTCTCTACAACCTAACTCAGGTGCTGCTGGAGAATATGCTGGTCTAATGACTATCAGACAATACCATATAGCACAAGGACAAGGACACAGAAATGTAGTACTTATACCAGCTTCTGCTCACGGAACAAATCCTGCTTCTTCTTCAATGGCTGGCCTAAAAATCGTAACTATCAAATGTGACGACAAAGGTAACATAGATGTAGAAGACTTCAGAACTCAAGCAATCAAGCACAAAGATGATTTATCTTGTACTATGATTACTTACCCATCTACTCACGGTATATTCGAAGAATCTATTAAAGAATTAATGGATATCGTACATGAGAATGGCGGACAAGTTTATATGGATGGAGCAAATATGAACGGACAGTGTGGATTAACAAGCCCTGGATATATAGGAGCTGATGTTTGTCACCTGAACTTACATAAAACATTTGCAATGCCTCACGGTGGTGGCGGTCCTGGTGTTGGCCCAATCTGTGTAGGTGAGCATTTAATTAAACATTTACCATCTCATCAAGTTATAGACTTAGGTGTTAAGCAAGGTACTGCTGTTTCTGCAGCTCCTTACGGATCTCCTCTTTTATTACCTGTAACATATGGCTATATTGCTATGTTAGGAGCAGAGGGAATTGCTAAATCAACAACAATGGCGATTGTCAATGCTAACTACTTAACTTCTGCATTCGAGAAATTAGGATTTAAGATTCTATTTAAAGGAGAACACGGAAGAGTTGGTCATGAAATGATATGGGACTGTAACCACTTCGACAAAGAGGTTGGTATCAGCGATCTTGATATAGCAAAACGTTTAATGGACTTTGGTTTCCACGCTCCTACTCTTTCATTCCCTGTTCACGGAACACTAATGGTAGAACCTACTGAGAGTGAGCCTAAGGAAGAAATGGATAGATTCATAGAAGCTTTAAAAACTATTAGAGACGAGATTGTAGACATACAAGAAGGAAGAGCTGACAAAGAAAACAACGTACTTAAGAACGCTCCTCATACTCATATGCTTTGTACTAGTTCTGATTGGGATAGACCTTACACTAGAGAACAAGCAGCTTACCCTCTTAAATGGGTAATTGAAAATAAGTTTTGGGTAAATGCAGGAAGAGTAGATGATGGATACGGAGACCGTAATCTTCAATGTACTTGTGCACCTGTAGAGGCTTACAGAAACGACAATAAATAATAACACTTGTTATTATAAAGTAATATTAGAGCTAAACTTCGGTTTAGCTCTTTTTTTTTAAGAAAACAATATATTTATAAAGATTAGATAAAAAAGAAAATATGGAAGTAGAAATAGAAAAGAAAGCAAAGATCCTTCACTCTGAATTTTTCCCTAAAGAATGTAACTCAACATTAGAAAACTCAAAGCATATTTGCTATCAAATTGCCAAGAATATACATCTAGACAAGAACTACAAGAAGAAAACTCTATATATAGATATGGATGGAGTAATAGTAGATTTTCAATCAGGAATAGATCAATTATCTCCAAAAGAAATAGAAGATTACAAGGGTAATTACGATGAGGTTCCAGGAATATTCTCTACTATGAAACCTATAGAAGGAGCAATTTCAACGATTAAAGAACTTGATCATTTATACGATATATACGCTCTCTCTACAGCCTCTTGGTACAATCCAACAGCTTGGTCTGACAAACTACTATGGATAAAAAAATATCTGCCTGATACATTATTTAAAAGACTAATCTTGTCGCACAACAAACATCTCAACATAGGAGAATATCTTATTGATGATAGAACAAAAAACGGTGCAGGCGAATTTCCAGGAACTCTTATTCAATTCAAAACCACAGATCCCAATAATTGGAAAAACACAAAAGAATTTCTACATAAAGAGTTCATAAAGAACGCTATAAAAGATTATCAAATAGATGATATAAAATAAGACAAGGAAACAGAATCTACATAATTTGCTCTGTGTTTGTTTAATCTATTACCACCTAACTTTCTGTTTACGGTCAGAATGCGGTCAGTGTACGGTTATTTAACGTACACTGACCGTAAGCTGACCGTACACTGACCGTACACTGAACAAAGACTGTCAGTATCAGGTGCATTTTACATAGACTTTAATATTAGTTTTATCTATTATTTATATCTTCTTAATTTGTCGTAATAAACATCAAGGAAAGAAATAAACACAAAAAAAGGAAAGAAGCTCAAATAGCAACTTTCCTTTAATATAAGTTTATGTATAAGAGAATTCTAACGCTTATAAACGCCAGCCTCTATTAGTTTTGCAATAGGCACTTCTACTTCAGCGATACCACAAGCATATGCACCTAACTCGTAATGAGCAAAGGTAAACATCACTGTATCTTTCTGAATGTTAAAAAGCTTATAAGTACTATTGATAGTAGGATTAGTAGTGAAACACTTCTCTGGATTTTTAAAGTTTGCTAAAAGCAAAGCATTTATCTTACTAATAGCTTCCTCGTCAGATTTAAAAACATCAGAAAATTTAAGTTCTTTAGCAGTCTTAACGTCATAATTATAACAATCAAACATAGTCATGCCATGTGCACCACCAGTATATTGATAATTAACAAATCTAAGACTCACTGATTTAGCATCAGCAAAGAACATATTATAATCTCCAAAATACTCATATTTTATAGCAGATGGAGGAAATGTATCTTGTTGTGATTCTTTATAAAAAGAATAAGCATCCTTTTTAAATGCAAGAAGGAAAGAATTGTTCTTATTTTTAATATCAGAATTCACTCTTTCACAAAGCTCTGTAAATTTACCATTAAGTTCAGAAAGAACTGGAAGTTTAGTATTTATAGTGCATATTTCTGTAGAATCCTTAGATGCCAAAGGACTTACTTTAAACTGAATTTCAGCCGTATCACATGAGGCCAAGGCCAAAACGATCAGTACTATTGAGAATAATTTTTTCATATTAATTAACTTGTTTCATTGATAATTGTATTCTTTTGCGAGCAATATCTACTTCTGTTACTTTTACTATCACATGTTGGTGTAGCTTAACCACATCATTAGGATTAGAGACAAATTTGTCTGCTAATTCAGAGATATGTACAAGTCCGTCTTGCTTAACTCCTACATCAACGAAAGCTCCAAAGTTAGTAATATTTGTTACTATACCTGGTAATTCCATACCTACTTGTAGGTGTTCTACTTTAGAAACAGAATCATCAAATTGAAAAACTTTAGCTATACTTCTTGGATCTCTTCCTGGCTTTTCTAATTCAGAAATAATATCCTTAAGAGTAGGTAAACCTATTTTATCAGTAACATATTTATTTAGATCTATCTCCTTACACTTTTTCTCGTTACCAGCTAAATCTTCTATATTACAAGCAAGATCTTTAACCATCTTCTTAACTATAGCATACGATTCAGGATGGACAGCTGTATTATCTAGATGATTATCTCCGTTACGAATTCTAAGGAAACCAGCAGATTGTTCAAATGCCTTTGCTCCCATTCTCTTAACTTTAAGAAGTTCTTTTCTATTGTTAAAAGCACCATTATCTTTACGATAATCAACTATATTTTGAGCAAGAGTAGCTCCCAAACCAGATACATATGTCAATATGTGTTTACTGGCAGTATTTAAGTTTACTCCAACTTTATTAACACATGTCTCAACAACTCTATCTAAAGAAGCATGTAGTTTATTTTGATCTACATCGTGTTGATATTGCCCCACACCTATAGCTTTAGGCTCTATCTTCACTAGTTCGGCCAATGGGTCCATAAGTCTACGACCTATGGAAACAGCACCTCTAACAGTTACATCATAATCTGGAAATTCGTCGCGAGCAGTTTTAGATGCAGAATAAACAGAAGCACCATTCTCACTTACCACATACACTTGTATCTTCCTGTCGTATTGAAGATTAGCAATAAATCTATCAGTCTCTCTGCTTGCTGTTCCATTACCTATTGCCACAGCCTCTATATCGTAAACAGAAACAAGATGAGTAATCTTCTTAGCGGCCATCTTTGTGTCTCTTTGAGGAGCATGCGGATAGATAGTCTCGTTATGAAGAAGATTACCCTGAGCGTCTAAACAAACTATCTTACAACCTGATTTAAAACCTGGATCTATTCCCAGCACTCGTTTTTGTCCTAGTGGTGAGGATAATAATAACTGTTCAAGATTAGATGCAAAAACTGCTATCGCTTCTGCATCTGCTTTCTCTTTATTTATATTGGCAAATTCTGTTTCTATGGATGGAGATAATAATCTTTTAAAAGAATCTTTTACGGCTTTTTCAATCTCCTTAGAACATTCATTTTTAGACTTAACGAAAATTCTATTTAAAGATTCTTGAGCATCTTCACCATCAATAGAGATAGATAATTTCAAGAATCCTTCTGATTCTCCTCTTCTAAGAGCCATTAAACGGTGAGAAGCACATCTACGTAGAGGTTCAGAATGTCCGAAGTAATCTTTATATTTTGCTCCCTCCTCTTCCTTACCTTTTACAGCTTTGGCAGATATAATAGCTTCACGAGAAAAGATACGACGAATAGTATCACGAGCAGGAATAGATTCGTTAACCCACTCAGCAATTATGTCTCTTGCACCTTGGAGAGCAGTATCTTCAGTATCAACCTTTTTACTCGTAAAACGAGCAGCAACGGCATCTACATCTGATTCTCTTTGCGACATGATTATCTTTGCAAGAGGCTCTAAACCTATTTCTCTAGCTTTATCAGCACGAGTCTTACGCTTTTGTTTAAAAGGCAAATATAAATCCTCAAGAATATTCATCTCCGGAGCATTTTCTATCTTTCTCTTAAGCTCATCGCTCAATTTTCCTTGTTCGTTTATAGAATCTAGAATAGTTGATCTTCGCTTTTCTATCTCTCCTAATTTAGAGAGTCTGTCTTTGATATTTCCTATTTCTACTTCGTCAAGACTACCAGTGAACTCCTTACGGTATCGCGCAATAAAAGGGAGACTAGCTCCCTCTTCGAATAATTTTATGGTATTTTCAACTTGACTTTTTTGTAGAGACAGTTCTTTTGCTATTCTGTCTGAAAAATTCATGCTTATTTGCGTTTAAAGAATTTCTTTTTAAATGAAGTCTTAGGTGGTTTAGCAGAAGGATTATATCCTGGTGATTTACCTATTTCTACTGGTAATGGTATTTTAAATACCTCTTCTTCTATTAAATCTTCTATTCGTTTGAAGTTGTATTGTTCTTTACTTTCTTTATTTATAAAAGTAATTGCAACACCTTCCGATTTTGCTCTAGCTGTTCTACCTACTCTATGTACATAATCCTCTGGATCGTTTGGTACATCGAAGTTAACAACCAAATCAATATGGTCTATATCTATACCTCTAGAGATAATATCTGTAGCCACTAAAATATTTACTTTTCTATTTCTGAAACCTAAAAGCACTTCTTCTCTTTGCTTTTGATCAAGATCTGAATGTATTCCTTCTACATTCATTTTCATCTTCTTAAGAGTCTTAACTATAGTATTAACCTTCACTTTGGCAGATGCAAAAACTATTACTGATTGTAAATCTTTTTTGTGTAGAAGAGAACCTATTAAATCATATTTGTCTTTTTCTTCAACAAGATAAGCAGCTTGAAGTACACCCTCTGCTGGTTTTGAAGTAGCCAAATTTATTCTTTCTGCATCTGTTTGCAATTCATCTGCAAATTTCTTAATTCTGTCTGGCATTGTTGCCGAGAATAAAAGAGATTGACGCTTCTTTGGAAGCTTAGCTGCTATTGCTTTTATATCAGCTATAAAACCCATATCCAACATTCTATCTGCCTCATCTAAAACAAGATGATTCACATGTGAAAAGTCTACATAACCTAACTCCATATGTGCCATCAGTCGACCAGGAGTAGCTACAACAATATCAACACCTCGTTTGAAAGCATTCTTTTGTGTATCCCAAGCAGCACCTTCTCCACCACCGAATACTGGTACTGAACTAATATTTAAGAAATAGCCCAGACCTTGTACCTGTTGGTCTATCTGTATTGCCAATTCTCTTGTTGGAACTAAAATTAATGTACTAACTCCCTTAAGCTTATTCTTTAAGATATTATTTAAAACAGGCAACAAAAAAGCTGCCGTTTTTCCTGTACCTGTTTGAGCAGATACTAAGATATCTTTATTTTTTAATATTAGTGGAATAGCACTTTCCTGTACAGGAGTAGCTTCACTGAAACCCATTGCCTCTAGACCTTCGTCTAATTGAGGCTCAAAACCAAAATCTGTAAACTTCAAAATATCGTATATTTAATTTCTTATCTGTATCAAAAATACAAAAGATATATGAATATTAAGTTATTATTCTTTTTTAAAAGAATAGTTTTAGAGTATGTATGCTAAATTATGTACGTTTTAATGTATTAATGAAAGCCAAAAGGGGTAAGTAATAAGATTTTACTTAACTTTATTGCAAAATAATATATCTATGATTAGAACAGAAAACATTAGTAAATCTTTTGGTAATTTAGAGGTACTTAAGGACATTAATTTGCATGTTAAGGAGAGAGAAATTGTATCTATTGTTGGAGCAAGTGGAGCTGGAAAAACTACTCTTCTGCAAATTATTGGTACTCTTGACAAACAAACCTCTGGTAAACTAATTATTGATAATAAAGACATCTCTAATTTTTCTGAAAACAAACTTTCTGATTTTAGAAATTCACATATTGGATTTGTTTTCCAATTCCACCATCTTTTACCAGAATTTACGGCTATAGAGAATATTTGTATTCCTGCTTGGATTGCTGGTGTTGGCAAAAAAGAGGCTGAGAAACGTGCTGCAGAACTTCTTGACATAATGAATCTTAGAGATAGAGATACTCATACACCTTCAGAACTTTCTGGTGGAGAACAACAAAGAGTGGCTATTGCTAGAGCTCTAATCAATAATCCCTCTGTTATTTTAGCTGATGAACCTTCAGGTAATCTTGATTCGCAAAACAGAAATGAGTTGCATAAACTTTTCTTTCAGTTAAGAGATGAACTTGGGCATACATTTGTAATTGTAACACATGATGATTCTTTAGCAGCAATGTCAGACAGAACTCTACACATGAAAGATGGGATTATTCTTTAAAAAAGTAGTATTTATTTAAGAGAGAAAGTAATGAATGATAAAGAATTAAAGGAGTTTCTTGATGAGAAATATCTAAAATATAATAATACTAATTTTGTAGAAACTGATCCTATACAAATTCCTAGGGAGTTCACAAAAAAAGAAAACATTGAGATATCTGCTTTTCTTGCTGCTACAATAGCTTGGGGACAGAGAAAAACAATAATTAATAACGCATATAAGTTAGTGAATTGGATGGATAATGATCCGCTTGATTTTCTAATGAATGCAAAGGATAAAGATTATTTACCTTTTAAAGATTTTAAGCATAGAACTTTTAACGGCAACGACTGTATATTTTTCTTGAAATCTCTTGCTAACATCTATAAAAAACATGGCGGCTTGGAAGAAATTTTCTCTTATGGAGATACTCTTCATGATGGATTAATTAATGCACGTAAAATCTTTTTTTCTATAGAACATCCAGAAACTAGCGGTAGACAATTCTCTAATATAGAGAAAAAATCGGCTGCAAAGCGTTTGAATATGTATCTTAGATGGATGGTGCGTAAGGATGAGAAAGGTGTAGATTTTGGTATATGGGACAAAATTTCTCCTTCACAATTATATCTTCCTTTAGATGTTCATACTGCTTCGGTGGGGCGCAAACTTGAATTACTGACTCGTAAACAAAACGATTGGAAAGCTGTTGAAGAGATTACTGGTAGACTAAGAAAATTTGATGTAGAAGATCCTGTTAAATATGATTTTGCACTATTCGGACTTGGTGCTTTCGAGAAATTATAGACTATGGCAAATAATTACTTCGAATTTAAACAATTCACTATATATCAAGATAAAGCTGCAATGAAGGTGGGTACTGATGGCGTTCTTCTTGGAGCTTGGGCAAAAGTTGATAAAGCCTCTAGAATTCTAGACATAGGTACTGGTACTGGACTTATAGCAATAATGTGTGCACAAAGAAATTCTGAAGCTATAATAGAAGCTTTGGAGATTGATGATTTAGCCTCTGAACAAGCTCAAGAAAATATAGACATATGTCCATGGACTTCTAGACTCTCTATTATAAACAAGTCTTTGCAAGATTATAATCCAAGTGAGAAATACGATAGCATTATTAGCAATCCCCCATTTTTCGTTAATTCTACAAAGGCTGCATGTAATAAAAAATCTACAGCTAGGCATACAGACAGCCTTCCTTTTGAGGATATAATTGCTTTTGCCATAAAACACTTAAACACAGATGGTATACTTTCAATAGTACTGCCTATTGTTGAGGGTGAAGAATTCATCTCTATTGCACACTCTATGGGAATGTTTCTAAATAGAAAAACTTTGGTTATTCCTAAACCAGGATCTATTCCTAAGCGTATCTTAATGGAACTATCTACTTGCGAATCAGATGTGGAGTTATCAGAATTAATTTCGGAAACGGAACAAAGACATTTCTACACTGATGATTATAAAGCTCTTACTGGAGATTTTTATGCTCGTATGAAATAAATAAAATAATATGGATTTCAGATATAAGGTATTTTTGGCAGTTGCTAATAATTTAAGTTTTTCTAAAGCAGCAGAACAGTTGTTTATTAGCCAACCTGCTGTGTCAAAGCAAATCAAAGAACTGGAAAAGACTCATGATATTGCTCTTTTTCTCAGAAAGGGCAATAGAATTTCTCTTACTCCTGCAGGATCAATTGTTTACATATACGCTCAAAAAGCTTATTCTTTACATTCTGATTTGAATTGTAATCTGGGAGCTCTTAAAAATTCACATAAGGGAACTTTGCGAATTGGAGCTTCATCTTCTATAACACAGTATCTTATACCAAATATTCTTGCTAATTTTCACACTAGATATCCAAATATTAGTTTAGAAATCCTGAACGGAAATTCATTTGAAATGGAACAAATGTTATCTAAAGGAAAGATAGATATTGCTCTTGTTGAGAATCAAACTTCTAAATCAGATTTTAATTACCAGAATTTTATAGAGGATGAAATTGTTGCTATTGTAGGAACACAAACTAGCTTTGCTAAACTTAAATATCTTAATATATCTGATCTGAATACAATACCTCTTGTTCTTAGAGAGGTTGGGTCAGGTACTTTGCAAGTTATTGAGAAACATTTCACTAAAGAAAATATTGAAATCGATAAACTTAATATTGTTATTCATCTGGGGAGCACTGAAGCTATAAAGAATTTTCTTAGTCAATATGATGCTATAGGACTTGTGTCTATTCGCTCTATAGAAAAGGAATTGCAATTAAACACCATTAAGATTCTACCTATTAAGGGTATGCAGATATTAAGAAATTTCAGAATTGCACTACCAAAAGGACCGCGACATGGCTTTGTTGATATATTCATTAATTTCCTGGAAGACTATAACCAAAAGTTATAACTGGTAATAATTATCTATTTGCTTTAGTTATAACAAGCACTTAGATTTGTCGTATAAAAATATGACAAAATGGATAAATCTAAAATCATCTTAACTATCAGAACAAAGGTAGTATTGCTAATTGCAGTACTTTGTTTGTTTCCCTTTATCTCCTCGGGATTAGCCTTGGGATTAGGGATTATTATTTCTTTAATTCCGGGAGAGAAATCTAGTATAGAGAAATCTTCAATTAGTTCGAAACTATTACAAGCCTCTGTTGTTTTAATGGGTTTTGGTATGAACTTCGATCAAATAATGGAAACTAATCAGGTAGGCTTAAAAATAACTGTCTTTTCAGTTATTTCTACTATACTTATTGGTATAGTGCTTGGAAAGATATTCAAAGTAGAGAAAAAAACTGCTTATCTTATTGCATGTGGTACGGCTATTTGTGGTGGTTCTGCTATTGCCGCTATTGCTCCTGTTATACAGGCTAAGAATAATCAGATTTCTTTTGCCATGGGGGTGGTTTTTATTTTAAATGCAGTAGCGCTTTTCTTATTTCCGTTTTTAGGTCACCTTTTTGGAATAGACCAGGAACATTTTGGATATTGGGCAGCTATCGCTATTCATGATACTAGTTCTGTTGTAGGTGCCGGTAGTGCATATGGAGAAAGAGCTCTAGAGATTGCAACAACTGTTAAACTGACTCGTGCACTATGGATTATTCCAGTAGCTTTTGTTACTTCTCTTTTCTATAAAACAGATGGTAAGAAGATTAAAATTCCTTGGTTTATTCTTTTCTTTGTAATTGCAATTGCAATTTCACATTTTATTCCTCAATGGACTACTTCTTATGATCATCTTTATTGGTTAGGACATAAAGGTATGTTACTTGCTCTTTTCTTTATTGGATTGTCACTTTCGATAGAATCCATTAAAAATGCAGGTTTAAAATCTATTCTTCTAGGTATAAGTCTTTGGATTATCATTGCTACTAGTTCTTTTTATTTATTAGCATGCTAAATACTTCACTAATTTATAATATGAATATAGGATAATTTTCATACTTTTGGTGCACACACACTAACAATATAAATATGAAATTAGCACTTGGAATTGATATAGGGGGAACTAACACAGCCTTCGGTTTCGTTGATAAGGAAGGAAATTGTATAGCAGAGAGTAAATTGCCAACTCAGGCGAAAACAGATCTTAAAGAGTATATTACTGATCTGGTTACTGAGATAAATAGAGTGTTTGAACCTTTAAAGGCTGAGCATGAATTTATAGGAATTGGTATTGGTGCACCAAATGCTAATTATCTTACTGGAACGATTGACAATGCTGCAAATCTACAATGGAAAGGTACTATTCACCTTATTGATTTGTTAAAAGAACATTTCGATATGCCTATATATATCAATAATGACGCTAATGCAGCGGCTATTGGTGAGATGGTTTATGGTAATGCTAAGGGAATGAAGAATTTTGTAACTATCACTCTTGGTACTGGACTTGGAAGCGGCATTGTAGTTGATGGTAAAGTTCTTTATGGACATGATGGACTTGCTGGAGAAATGGGACATGTTACTGTTACTCGTCATGGTAGAGAATGTGGCTGCGGAAAGAAAGGTTGTCTTGAAACTTATGTTTCTGCTACTGGAGTTAAAAGAACAGTTTACAAAATGCTTGCTAAGCATAATTATGAAAGTAAATTAAGAGATATTCCTTTTAATGAACTTAATGCTAAAATTGTTCATAACGAGGCACTTTCAGGAGATGCCATTGCTTTAGAAACATTCAACTATACTGGAAAAAGATTAGGACAAGCTCTTGCTGATCTTGTTGTTATTACTAATCCAGAAGCTATATTTTTACTTGGTGGTTTGGCAAAGGCTAGTGAATATATCTTTGGCCCAACACGCGAGGCTATGGAGGCTAATATGATGACTATATTTAAAGGTAAGGTTAAACTTCTACCTTCGGGCATAGATACTAATGCTGCTATTCTTGGAGCAAGTGCTATGGCTTGGGAGATTTAAATATAAAAAGAGAGAGAGCTTTATTGAGCTCTCTCTTTTTCTGTTATCTAGAATTTATTTGAATTTCTTTATTACCAAGAAAGCCTTATCTATGTCCTCATCGTTCACTAATAAAGTGAATTCGTGTGAAGTGGATACTATCTCTACAATATTTATACCCTCCCAAGCTAATTCCTTTAAAATAAAATAATAAAGTCCTGGCTGCATAACATTGCCTAGTGGTAATTTTAAAGTTATTGAAGATAAATTCTCTTGTTTTATTATAGATCTTTCTTTAGCAAAGATTCTATTTATATCTTTCTGAAGTGTTGAAGATGCAACAATATTTGTTTCGTGTACACCTTGAACTATTGTATAAAAAATCTCGTTATCACTACCTATTACACTCATTAGTTCTATTTGGCATGCCATTAGAGTATCTGAATTCTTAAAAGAATAATCAGATAGATTTGAACGCAAAATCAAATCACCTATAGAAGACAACATCTTCTTAAGTTTTATATTCTGTGTTACTTGCAAACTAGGTACTAATCTCTTTAATGCCATTACTATAGCACCAGATTGCACTTCTTTTTTTAAGGTAGCCTCTATCTCTGGCTGTATCTTCCTTGCTAAAGATGATAAATTAATTAATCCATCTGCTAAAGATTCTACAAGAAAAGGTTTTTCCTTTACTAAGTTTTCTGCTATTTGAGCTATTGTTTTCATATTTATCTATTTACTTCAGATGTTAAAAATATAACATTTAAAAGAATTATAGTACATTTTTTATTAATATTATTCTATAAAGATCACTTAATATATATTTGCCACTGATTTAAGAGATCGATAGTAAAAATGCAAAATAAAAGCCATATACAACTTAGGTTGAGATGGCTTTTGTTATTTAATATAGATCTATAAACTCATAGGAATTTCCTATATTATCTAAATATAATAGAAAATCTTCTTTACTTATAGTTAAAGAAGCTGTATTTATATTGGGATGAAAACATAACTTTTCTGCATTTAATAGGTTCTTATCAAAAAAGCAATGTACGTGATGATCCTTATCATTAACTAAACCAAAAGGGCTAACAGAACCAGGTTTTAAACCTAGATATTTTTCCATTCTCTGCTCTGAAGCAAATGACAACTTACCTTGATTTAATTTTTGTTCTAAATCTTTCATCACTACAGACTGATCACAATCGAGTACCACAAGATAATGTTTCTTACCTTTATGGTTTCTTAAAAATATGTTTTTGCAATGTAATCCATCATGTCCTTCCCAATACTGGCGTGCAATCTCTATTGTTGGAGCTTCTGCATGTTCGTGATATTCAAACTCTATATTTAAACTCTTTAGATAATCGTATACTTGTTGTTGACCGTTCATTTTATTTGTATAATTTTCCTTGATAAGTATCTCTGGCTTTTAAACCTTTCTCTACTTTTGCGATAAACTCAAAGTTTTTTACACCTCCCCATTTTGGAGCAATTATCATATCCTTTGGAGCTTGATTTATAAATCTTTCTAGATAAACGTCTGGATTAATTCTTTCTATAACGTCTACTAAAAAGTCAAGATATCCATCCAAAGTGAACATTGTAAAAAGATCTGGATTCTCTCTGTATTGTTTTGCCATCATTGTCTTCTCAAGCACCTGTAATTGATGCAACTTAAGAGTCTCTATTGGAAGTTTAGACACCTTTACTGCATTCTCCAACATAGTATCGTAGTCATCAAAAGCAAGTCCCATAACTAAATGAGCACCAATATGTATACCTCTTCCAGCTGTCTTTAAGATAGCTTCTTCTGCCTCAGCATAAACATGTCCTCTATTCATAAATTCTAGAGCTTTGTCATTGCACGATTCTATACCGTATTCTATTACCACATAGTAATCCTTTGCAAGTTCCTCTAGATACTCTAGAATCTCATCATTAACACAATCAGGACGAGTTGCCACTACTATTCCTATCACCTTTTGATGTTTCAAAGCTTCTGAGTATAACTCCTTTAAAACTTCTATAGGTGCATATGTATTTGAATATGCTTGAAAATATGCTAGGTATTTCTGTGCCTTATATTTCTCGTTAAAGAAGGCTATACCATCCTCTATTTGTCTTGTTACAGATTTCTCTGGCGTACAATACGAAGGATTAAAACTTTCGTTTATACAGTATGTACAGCCACCCACAGATTTTTTACCATCTCTATTAGGACAAGTAAAGCCTGCATCTATTGAAACCTTCTGTACTCTCTCTGAAAATATTCTCTTAAAATATGAAGAGAAATCATTATATCTTTTGTCGTGTCCCCACTTGTACATAAAAGCTAATTTTATTAATTAATATTTAGGAATTGATCTCTTTTACTCCTTATTTATTCTTTCTGAAAGAAGCAGATTCCCACACCTTCAATTCACCATGAACACTATATATAATATATGCTTCTAGAGATTTATCATTATTTACTATTTCCTTAGTTTTTTCTAAACCAAGTACCATAAAAGATGTTGCATAAGCATCGGCTAACATGCAATTTTTAGCCTTTACAGAGGCACTTAACAGACCGTGCTGAACAGGGTATCCTGTACGTGGATCTATAGTATGAGAATATTTCTTACCATCTTTCACATAAAAATTTCTGTAATTACCTGATGTGGCAAGGGCTCCTTCTGTCATTTCTAAAACATCTTGTAATTCTCTATTCTCTGCACTTACATCATCTATTGGTTTGTCTATACCAACTCGCCAGGCATTATTCTTTTCGCTTAGACCTTTTGCTCTTATCTCACCACCAATCTCAACCATGTAATTATTTATCCCCTTAGATTCAAGATAATTAGCCACAACATCAACTCCATAACCTTTAGCTATTGCAGATGTAATCAATTTAAGATTAGATATAGATTTTATTATTCTTTTATTCTCTAAACGAACTTTCTTGTAACCAACAAAATTCATTAAACTGTCGATATGTACATTGTCATTGTACTTCTTAAAGCCAAAACCCCAAGCATTTACTAATGGAGCAACAGTTATATCAAAAGCTCCTTCTGTAATTTCTGACAATTTCTGAGAGGCCTTAAAAACTTCTATAAACATAGAATCACATTCCACATCTACATTGTTATTTACCTTACTTATTATAGAGTTCTTATTAAAAGAAGAAAGAGAATTATCCACCTCTTGAAGTTTAAACCTATAATCTTTCTTTATATTTTTATTAGATTGATAAATTACATGATATGTTGTTCCAAAAATATACCCTTCATCATATTGATACTTATTACCACAAGAAGTAAACAATAGTGAAGCAAGAACAATAAAAAGAATTGAGACTCTCTTCATAATATAAGATTTAATTATTTTGACACAAAAGTAGTAAATATATTTGGGTCTATATGGAATATAGTGGGTAATCAAATTTTAATTTACCACATGTAAAGTATATCATGTTGATAAAGTTATCAATATTTCTATAACCTCTAGCTCTCTTTTTAGCTAGTTGAATTTTAGAAT
>JBATVL010000008.1:0-33591 GCA_049671745.1 Marinifilaceae bacterium | reverse complement strand
TTCTAAAATTCAACTAGCTAAAAAGAGAGCTAGAGGTTATAGAAATATTGATAACTTTATCAACATGATATACTTTACATGTGGTAAATTAAAATTTGATTACCCACTATATTCCATATAGACCCATTTTTATTTCAATATCTTGCAATATACTAATTACGTGCTTATTCTTAAAACTAGGAGGTTAAGAATATATAAATAGGTGATTGGACATATAGAAAAGGAAGTTGAGGAAATAAAGAAATTAGCGATTCATAAAGAGGTAGTTGTATCAGAAAATACAATTAATCAAAGAAGTAAAGAGATTAAATAATGAGAATCTTTCATTTAGAAAGATAGTTAAAATATTGTACCACTAAAATTGACGAAGAACCGTTAGCGTTAGTGATTTAATCTGTCCAATTTTTAATTATTCCATTGTCTTCTATCCAAATTTCAATATATATCTCTTCAGAAACTGGGATCCCTTTGTCTTTAATAATGTCGAATTTTAAATCCTTTAAGGCGTTGAACATTTTATTTATACAATAGTTATATTCGTCTTGCTCGTAATATTTCTTAATCTCTTCATCAGAGTATAACATGCTAACTTTAGATATATTCCCTTTTTCATCTATTTTTACTAAATACTTTTCAGAACAGTCGAAATCATTTGAGTTTTTCCACTTTATCTTTTTAAGTTTTTTAAATAGTAATTCGGAAACCTTATTCTTATCTCGTCTATTTATTCTATTGGGGTCGTCAACATAATTGTTTACATCTTCAATTTTTTCGACAATTCCTTTTGAGATTGTAATGACTTTTTCTTTTTCAAATATTTTATAGAAAACGCCATCCCATCTTAATATCTTATTTATCAAAGGAAAGTTTATTTTGCCGTCAAACCAATCTATATATACCTTATCATTTATAAGTCTATCAGCAAAAATGGTTTTGATTTTCCCAACTGATTGAACCTTATTAATCTTACCATTGCTTAATTCTCCACAGTTGATGATATCAGTTAGAAACAGACTGTCATTTTCAATTTTATAAACTGCTTGATAACCTCTCCAACAATTTAATGAAGCTCCATTTCTAAATATTAGTCCAAAAAGCTTGTCAGCTTTCCCAGTGTCTTGTTGTTGCAAATATTGTTCAAGAATAAGGTTGTATGTTGCAATTGTGTCTTTTTCATAAATAATATAGTCTGGTATTTGAGGACTTGCTAAAAGTCCAAAAGGTGTAACAAGAAATATTATGATTGAGATTATGTTTTTTTTCATATTATTCATTAAAGTGAGTCTGGTTTTCATTAACGCTAACGGTATTGCTAAGTTTCGTGGGCAATTAAAATAATTGTCTTATCATAGCGCTAAATAAGCAAACCAATTATATTGGCTTGCTGGTGTTTATTAATTTATCTAAACTTACAAATTACTCGTTGCAGCCCATGACAATTAGCTTTTGTTGTACACCGTTATTGACCTTCAATTTCACTTAAATTCCCATTTCTCCACAATAATGAAACATATCTAGTGTCATCGTGGTCAAAAGGTTCAAAATTTATTTCAAATTCATTTCGACTAACGTCATGAGGAGTTAAAGCGGCTAAATAAAATTCAGATTTCCAATTTTTAATCTTTTCATATTTCGAGCTATTTTTCTTCAATTCATAGTCTACATCTTCAATTATAAGTTTAAGCTCTTCAATAATTCTATAAACTGATTTAAACTGAGAATTATAAGGACCATTAAAATTTCCTTCCAAAATTAAAACGGTCTTCTGTTGTTGTTCAGGAAGTAAATGTTCACTTATCCACGAATATTCTTTTGACGGATTTCTTGATTTAATTCTGCTAGAAAGTGTGCCAATTCTTTCATCCTTAACTGTAATCTTTTCACCAAACAATAGTTTCTTTAATATCTCCATTTTAAATTATAATTAATGTATTTATTCTAAGTGATTAATTGCAATTAAACACTTACACTTTATCATACTAATGAATACAAGAAACAAATTTATAAAATAATATGGTTAAACAATATTATTATATAGATGTTATGATAACACTTCACAAAGTTTTAAATAAGACCATACCACACATACAAAAAAAAGACAGCCTCCCAGAAGGAGACTGCCTTAATATATAATGTATAATCTAAAAGATTATTTCTTTAATCTTGCAGTTAACATAGGAATGATAACTCTTAAGTCACCTACTATACCTAAATCAGCTGTTTGAAAGATTGGTGCACCTTTATCTTTATTGATAGCGATGATTAATTCAGACTCTTCCATACCTGCAAGGTGTTGAATAGCTCCTGAAATACCCATAGCGAAATAAAGATCTGGACGTACAGTCTTACCTGTTTGTCCAACTTGTCTATCGTGAGAGATAAGACCAGCATCTATCATTGCTCTTGAAGCAGAAACTTCTGCATTAAGAACATTTGCAAGATCTGTTAATTTGTCGAATCCTTCTTGATTACCTACACCTCTACCACCTGATACAAGTACGTGAGCTTCAGTAATATCAACAAGCTCTTTTTCTTCTTTTACAGTTTTGATTAGTTTAACTCTAAATTTAGCTTTGTTAAAATTTATTGTTACTTTCTCTATCTCACCCTTACGAGAAGAATCTAATTCAGCAGCTTTCATAACTCCTGGACGAACTGTTGACATTTGTGGACGGTGATCCTTACAAACGATAGTTGCCATTACGTTACCACCAAATGCTGGACGTGTCATTAATAAGTCTCTGTCTTCTGATACTTCTAATGAAGTACAGTCTGCTGTTAATCCAGTAGATAAACGTGCAGATATTCTAGGACCTAAATCTCTACCAATAGTAGTAGCACCTATCAAAATTCCTGAAGGATTGAAATCCTTAGTTATTTGAGTAATTGCTTGTGTATAAGGCTCTGTTAAATAATCTTCAAGAGCTTCGTCGTCAGCTACTATTACTTTGTCAGCACCTGCAGAGATAAGCCCTTGAGCTTGATCTGTTATGTTATGACCTAATAATATTGCTACAACTTTCTCATCCAATGTATCAGCAAGCACTCTAGCTTTACCCAAAAGTTCTAAAGCAACACTTTGAATAATTCCTTCTCTTTGTTCTATGAATACATAGATATCTTTAAACGTAGATTTATCCATTTTTGCTTAGATTATGAATTTTTCTTTAAGTTTATTTACAATAACTTCTACTGCTTCTTTTGCATCTCCTTCAAAAATTTCTCCAGCTGATTTCACTTGTTTTGTGAAAGACTTGAATACTCTTGTTGGTGATCCTTTAAGACCTAGTTTTTCTTCAGCTACATCAATGTTATCGAAGTTCCAAACCTCTACTTCTTTTTGATAAGAAGTAACGATTCCTGCAACTGTCATATAACGTGGCTTTGAACCAGAAGAAAGAACAGTTACAACAGCTGGAGCTTCTACTTCAAGGATTTGGTAACCCTCTTCAGTTGCTTTTCTCATTGTAAATGTCTTTGCACCATCAAATTTGATGTCCTCTAAGTATGAAACTTGAGGTAAATCAAGGTGTTCAGCAATTTGTGGGCCTACTTGTGCAGTATCACCATCAATTGCTTGACGACCTGTAATTACTAAGTCGAAATCTAATTGACGAAGTGCACCTGCTATTGCGTTAGAAGTTGCTAGAGTATCAGCCCCTGCAAATTTTCTATCACTTAAATGTATGGCTCTATCAGCTCCTAATGCATATGCTTCTCTTAAGATAAGCTCTGCTTGAGGAGGTCCCATTGTTATCACTGTAACATGAGCACCGAATTGATCTTTTAATTGTAGAGCCATTTCTAATCCACCCTTATCATCAGGGTTCATTATACTTGGAACACCATCTCTAATAAGTGTTCCTGTAACTGGATCTAATTTTATTTCAGTAGTATCTGGAACTTGTTTAATACAAACAATTATCTTCATCTCTGCCGTTTTTTATTATTTCAATAAATTAGCTGCAATCACCATTTTCTGTACTTCAGAAGTACCTTCATAAATTTCAGTAATCTTAGCATCTCTCATCATTCTCTCAACTGGGTATTCACGAGTATAACCGTATCCTCCGTGAAGTTGAACAGCTTTTGTTGTTACTTCCATAGCTGTTTCAGCTGCGAAAAGTTTAGCGTGAGCTGCTGCAACAGAATAAGGAGCTTTTGCATCTTTAGCACTTGCGGCTGCACGTACTAATAATCTAGAAGCTACAATCTTATTCTCCATATTAGCTAATTCGAATTGAGTGTTTTGGAATTTACTTAATGATCTTCCAAATTGCTTTCTCTCTTTAACGTAATGAACAGTCTCGTCCATTGCGCCTTGAGCGATTCCTAAAGCTTGAGCAGCAATACCTATACGTCCACCATCAAGAGTCTTCATTGCTATACCGAAACCAGAACCTTCTTTTTTAAGTAAGTTTGCTTTTGGTATAATACAGTCTTCAAAGATAAGCTCACATGTAGCTGATCCTCTAATACCTAATTTAGCCTCTTTTTTACCTATAGTAAATCCAGGAGTGTCAGCCTCTACTACGAAAGCAGATATTCCACGTGTTCCTTTAGATTTGTCTGTCATTGCCATTACTATATATACGTGAGCATATCCAGCATTAGTAATGAAGATTTTAGATCCGTTTAAGATATAGTTTTCACCATCTAAAACTGCAGTAGTTTGCTGTCCAGCAGCATCTGTACCTGCATTTGGCTCAGTTAAACCGAAAGCACCTAACCACTCACCAGAGGCAAGTTTAGGAAGGAATTGTTGCTTTTGTTCTTCTGTACCATGCTCTAAAATAGGAGCAATACAAAGAGATGTATGAGCAGAAACAATAACGCCTGTAGTTGCACAAACTCTTGAAAGTTCTTCAACAGCCATTGCGTACATTTCGTTTGTTCCACCTGCACCACCATATTGTGTTGGTACTGGTATACCCAATATACCAAGTTTTGCCATTTTCTCTACTGTCTCAGTTGGAAATCTTTCCAAATCGTCAACCTCAGCAGCAAGTGGTTTAACTTCGTTTACCGCAAAGTCTCTAATCATTTGCAGAAATAAATCTTGTTCTTTAGATGTATTAAAATCCATAGTATTTGTATGTGTGTTTTATATACTAGATATTTTTAAGAATAAGAGCAGTACCCATTCCTCCACCAATACATAGAGAAGCAAGTCCTAAGGTTTTACCAGAACGCTTCATCTCATGAATAAGAGAAACTGTAATTCTGTTACCAGAAGCTCCAATTGGGTGTCCTAAAGCGATTGCACCACCGTTAAGGTTACATCTTTCTTTTATCCACTCTGGAGTAACTCCGTGATCAGTAGACAATTGAGAGATAACTCCTAATGATTGAGCTGCAAAAGCTTCGTTAAGTTCAAGAACATCAATATCTTTAAGTGATAATCCTGATTTCTTAACAGCATTTGCTATAGCAGGAACTGGTCCCATTCCCATAATAGCTGGGTCAACACCACCTTGTCCTGTAGCAATTACTTCTACAAGTGGAGTTAAGTTATGCTCTTTTATAGCCTCTTCTGAAGCAATCATTAAGAAAGAAGCACCATCATTAATACCAGAAGCATTTCCAGCAGTAACTGTTCCGTCTTTCTTGAAAGCAGGACGTAAACCAGCTAATTTCTCTGGAGTAGATTTTCTGTTTGGAAATTCATCAGTATCAAAAATAATTGTTTCTCTTCTTGATTTAATCTCAACAGGTACAATCTCTCCTTTGAATTTACCACCATCAATAGCTGCAATAGCTTTTTGTTGTGATCCGTAAGAGAACTCATCTTGAGCTTCTCTAGTAAGACTATATTTATCAGCAATATTCTCAGCAGTAATACCCATGTGGTATCCTCCGAAAGCATCAGTTAAACCATCGCAAATCATATGGTCGATAGCTTTGAAGTCGCCCATCTTAACACCATTACGTGTAGAAGCTGGTAAAACGAATCCTGCACCTGACATAGACTCAGCACCACCTGCAATAATTAAGTTAGCATCACCTGCTTTAATACTATTTACAGCATTAATTACAGCTTTCATACCAGAACCACAGATCATATTAATTCCATAAGCTGGTACCTCTTGAGGTATTCCTGCATTAATAGAAATCTGACGAGCTACTCCTTGCTTTAAACCTGCAGAAAGCACGTTACCGCAAATCAACTCATCTATCTTAGAAGCATCAACTTTAGTTTCTTCTAATATGTTTTTAACAACAGCAGTACCTAATTGAGCAGCTGTTACGTTAGCACACGATCCTAGAAATTTACCTACTGCAGTTCTTTTAGCTGCAACTATATATACTTTATTCATTACTTTAATTATTAAAGATTATTGTTTCATGTCGATTAAATCCTCGGCAATAATTAATTTTGCTTCTGTAGCTTCTTGAATCTCTTCAATTGTAAATACAGGATTCTTCTCTGTCAACACAATTCCCTCTGGAGTTACATTCATAACTCCCATCTCTGTAACAATCATATCTACTTGACCTGCAGCAGTAAGAGGAAGATTACATTCTTTAAGAATCTTATGTCTTCCCTTAGCTGTATGTTCCATAGAAAGAATAACACGCTTAGCACCTACTATTAAGTCCATAGCTCCACCCATACCAGGAGTCATTTTTCCAGGGATCATCCAGTTGGCAAGATTTCCTTTTTCATCTGTTTGTAATGCTCCAAGAATAGTAACATCAACATGTCCACCTCTAATTACAGAGAATGACATAGCAGAATCAAAAGTAGAAGCTCCAGGATTTGCAGTAGTATACATTCCACCTGCATTTACAAGAGTTTCATCTTCTTCACCTTCAGCTGGGTTAGCACCCATACCTAACAATCCATTTTCAGACTGTAAAGTAACAGTAATATCTTTTGGTAAGTAATTAGGAACAAGAGTTGGTAAACCTATTCCTAAATTAACTACATCACCATCACGAAGTTCCAAAGCTACACGCTTTGCAATAACTTCTCTTATTTCTTTTTTGTCCATGACTATTTATTTTGGTTCAATCTTCTGTCAAGTTCTTGAACAGCGAAAGAAGCAACATCGTCAGCATATTTGTTCATACCGAAACCAGCATCATAACCTAGCTCTTTTGCTAACTCATGAGAAATACGTGGACCACCACAAATTAAGATCACTTTGTCTCTTAATCCTTCAGCCTCAAGCATCTCTACAAGTTCAGTAAGATTCTGAATATGTACGTCTTTTTGTGTAACTGTTTGAGAAACTAATAGAACGTCTGCCTTCATCTCTATTGCTTTTGCAATAAACTCTTCATTAGGTACCTGAGAACCCATGTTTAAAGCTTCAATAGACTCATAACGTTCAAGACCATAATGGCCTGCAAACCCCTTCATATTCATAATAGCATCAATACCCACTGTGTGAGCATCAGTACCTGTACTAGCGCCTAATACAACAACTTTACGGCCAATGTGTTCAGCAGCAAAATCATCTACCTCATGCATGTCCATTCCAGTAGAATCTACCTTAGGAACAACAATTGTAGTGTAGTCAACTGTATGTATTGTACTTCCATAACAGTTAAAGAAAGTAAAACCTTTCATCAACTCTTTATAAAATACTATTTGTATCTTTTCAAAACCCATTGTCTTCATCATCTGCTTTGCAGCTTCGATAGACTCTTCACAACAAGGAACAGGTAGAGTAAAACTTACTTGAGTTTTACCATCGTTCATTGTATCGCCATAAGGCTTTATCTTTGTTAGATCGAGTGTTTGGTCGAAATCACTATCGTCCGTTGAATATAATCCACCGCTCATATCTCTATATTTTTGTAATAATTTATACTAAAGAATAATTCACTAAAATCCTAAAAGGACTATCTGTTCTTCATCAAGTCGATGAATGGGTTTGAGTAGTTGGCTCCTTTTTCAGTAACACCAGCTAAACCTTTACCACCATCAATAGGACGTTTGATATCACCAAACATTCCTTTAGAAAGAGCAGAGAATAGACCTTCTTTCTCGATAGCATCTAATGTGTTGAATGCATCATCAACAACTTTATTAGCACGAGATTGGATAATTCCACCTTTTTTGTACTCTACCTCATCACCAATACTCTTCATGTTGTTGAATACATATTTTGCATTCTCAATAGAAAGGTAACGGTCTGACATAAATGGAGTGTGGATAGCTTCTGTCATCATACCTAATAATTGGATTCCTTGTCCTGTCCAAATAGAAATTTGGTTGAATAAGGCATCTTGTACGTGACCTCTGAAAATATTACCAGTCATGAATTTTGTTGGTGGCATATATTTCAATGGAGCTTTAGGGAAAATCTCTCTAGTCATTTGAGCTTGAGCAAGTTCAAATAAGAATCCATTCTCTAATTCTGGATCCATCTCAAAAGCATGTCCTAATCCCATCTGTTCTTCTGGAAGAGCAGCGATAAGAGCTAATTGCTCATTAATAAGATCAGAAGCAAGAACTGTATGAGCTTCTTCAAATGCATCAGCAGTAGTTAGGTAATTATCTTCACCTGTATTAATGATAACACCAGCGTATCCATTAATAACACGAGAGAAATATTGGTCAATTAGAGTACGCTTCATATTGATGTCACGGAAAAGAATACCGTAAAGAGCATCATTAAGCATAACGTCTAATCCTTCGAAAGCACCCATTACAGCAATCTCTGGCATACAAAGACCTGAACAATAGTTACAAAGACGGATATAACGACCTTCTTCTTCTCCTACTTGGTCAAGAGCCTCACGCATAATACGGAAGTTTTCTTGAGTAGCAACTGTTCCGCCAAAACCTTCAGTAGTAGCACCATAAGGAACGAAGTCTAATAATGATTGTCCTGTAGTACGTATAACAGCAATAATGTCAGCACCTTGACGAGCAGCAGCTTCAGCTTGAACAACATCTTCATAAATGTTACCAGTAGCAACAATTACATATAAATAAGGTTTAGCACCTTCAGAGTTATTTGCAATAAAGTTCTCTCTCTTCTCTCTACGAGTTTTGATACGAGTTAAACTAGCCTCTACATAAGGGTTAACAACAGCATCAATCTCTTCTTTAGTATGTATTGTTAATTTAGTAATATCTAAAGTACCTTCAGATACTTTATCAGCAATTTCTTGAGCAGTTAATCCTGTCTCAACAATAGCATTACCTAAATAAAACATAATACCTTCGTTCAACACACCGTTTTCAACTAAGTGGTCAACCAATACGTTTGGAAGTGGTACTTCGTTAGCATCTATGCCATCAACACTCATTAAACGACAAAGAGTTCTCTCAACAGCTACAGTAGTGTAATTGTCAACAAACTTTTGTACATCCTCAGCAATGTTTTTAGACACTTGCTTTGCTTGCTCCACTTTCGTAAAATCAAGTCCTAACTTACTTGTTTGCATTTGATTCATATTTAACTATTTATATTTTCTTTATCTCACCGTATATTTGTCAGCTCTTTCAAGTAACTGCTTGTCTATTCCAAGAATAGCAGCTATCCGTAAGGCTTCCATAGGCACAACATCATCATTATTCTCAACAAGTGAGTAATCCATATAATCATTAATATTCTTAATGTTTATATCGCCTGTAATCTTATCTGTCATCAAACCCTTCACTCTAAGTTTTCTGCAAGAAGTATTAAGACCAGAATAATGTGTAGTAACCAAACTTCTTATATTTCCATCTTCAAGAATATCTATTGTTGCATTAACAATAGCTCTTCCCTCCTCTGGATTAGTTGTTCTTGCCAATTCATCTATCAAAGCAAGTATTCTCTTTTTAGAGTGTACCGCCTTAATAATAGCATTTACATTCATCATCTCAGCAGCAAAAGACGATAAACCATTCATCTCTGATTGGTCATCACCTATACTTAACATTATGTCCTCAACAGGTACAATCTCTGCACTTATAGCAGGAACAAAGAAACCAAATTGGAAAAGATACTGAGCTAAAGCAATAGTCTTTAAAACAACTGTTTTACCAGCCATATTAGCACCTGTAATTAAACAAGGAGCTTGATAAAGACATATATCTATAGCTTGAAATTCTTTCCCTTTTTTTATAAGAAGTTCCTTAAGTTGAGGATTAAACAGTCCTTTATAAGAAGTATTCTCATTAACCATTACTGGCTTAGAAAGATCCATCCTTTTAGCTTGAACTGCTTTAGCTAAGAGTATATCAAGATATGCTACACTATCAAGTGCTTCCATTAAAGGGTTAGCAAACTCATATAAAGCTTGCGATAATTCTTGACGAATATCATCCTCTATTTCCATACATTTCAATCTAATCTCTTCACATTCTAAAGGATTTTCTTCCTTAAGGCGCTCTTGCTTTTTTCTCAGTCCAGCAAGAACAGAATTATAAGAAGGATAGATATAGAAATGAGCCACTCGCTGACTATCGGGATCTAAAATAGAAATAACTTTCTCTAAACAGGGTAAACTAACTGTAATATACCCAATAGAGGAAAGTAATTCAGAGATTTCAGAAGCTAATAGAGCAAATCGCTTAACTTCAAAGAGTTGAATATCGTCTAATACCGCAGCATTAGCTATATTGTTAAAAGTTCCTCTGATATCAAGAATGTGCGAAAGTTTTGATTTAAGCTTCTCAATAAAAGATGTGTTTTCTGCATCACTAACAATAGAGAACATTTCAAAGACATTCTCTATCTCTCTAGCAAGAGAATCTTCGGCATAAAGATATTCGGAAGATAATAGATGGCGTTTGGCAAGACTCGAACAAAGTTCAAGACTTTCAACCATATATCTCATTCCGTTAACTTTATCTATTACGCTTTTTAATGTCATCATTTGCTAAAGCTTTTTAATATCATAAACAGGTATCTGTAGTGCCTCAGACATGGCGTTTCTTAGTGTTAAAGAATCTAATACATATCCACTTGGTGAAACAGGATTAACTGTAACAGCAATCAGATTAGTACTCATTAAAACCTTTACAGTTCCTCCTCTTTTCAGATAAGCACTGTATGCTTGTGGAGTAACAAAAATCTTAGTAAAATCTTTAACAATCAACACTATATCTTTAACATTCTTCTGAATTCTTAAGAAATTTAATAGTTTATCACTAATAGCACCTGTAACATAAAGCACAGGACCGTGAGTAAACAATTTATCCTTGTTCTTTTCAAGAAGAAATACAGATGGAATATCCAAATCATGAAGTATTCCATCTGCATCTATTGCCCAAATACCTTTATTTGTATTCAGTAATTCATCTTTTATAGAAGTTTTATACTCCTCAATGTTAATCAAGTCGTACACAAACTTAGTTTTCCTAACTAATTGTGGGATATTACAAGAAAGAGCTGCACCGGTGGCTAAAACTATACTTTGAGCTACAGCAGGCGAACCTAAACTTAAACGAGACAAAGCACCATCAATGATAGTGGTATCTACATTATAAGATTCCATATCCTTAATAATCGTTTTAATCCAAGAAGTATCAGCAGGTCCTGAAATCAAGACCTTACCAGTACCCATTGCTCTAGCAGTAATTAGACGACCAAGAGATGTTCGTTGCTCAGAAACATCCATCACCTCAGAAACTATATGTTTCTCATGATAATGTTTCTCGGAAGTAACAAATAAAGTTCCTTCTTGCAACTCAATCTCAGGCTTATGAGTGTTTTTCACTTGATCAACACTCTCGCCATCAATACCGATAGAGGTGAGTGCAATCTTTACGTTTCGGTCTTTTAATCGACGTAATACGTAGTTCAAGCACTCAGTTTTACCAGTATTCTTTTCAAGCCCCACAATAGACAGGCTCTTATATTTTAGTATATCCTCTATAAAAGGCATATATTAATGTTCGTTACGTTCGTGACGAGCCAAATTAGCTGGTTCTAATGATAATTGCTTACCTTTTAATAAAGCAGCAACACCTGTAGATTTCTCATAATCAGTATACTCTTCATTAACGTAATTAGTAGGCTCAGTATAAGTAGTAATTACACCTTCGAAATTACGAAGAATCACTTTTCCTGGAGCTTGAGAAATCACATAATTAGGCATTACTGGAATTTTACCTCCACCACCTGGAGCATCAACTACAAATGTAGGAACTGCATAACCAGAAGTATGACCACGTAGGTTCTCTATAATCTCGATTCCTTTAGAAACTGGAGTTCTGAAGTGCTCAAGACCCATAGAAAGGTCACATTGGTATATATAATAAGGTCTAACTCTAATCTTAACTAAACCATGAACTAAAGTCTTCATTATGCTAGTAGAATCATTGATTCCAGCAAGAAGAACAGATTGATTACCCAATGGTACACCAACATTAGCAAGCTTAGCACAAGCCTCAGTAGCTTCTGGAGTAATCTCGTTAGGGTGATTAAAGTGAGTATTCAACCAAATTGGGTGATACTTCTTTAACATATTAACAAGACCATCAGTAATACGTTGAGGACAAACAACAGGAGTACGAGAACCAATACGTATAATTTCAACGTGAGGAATATCTCTTAAACGCTTGATGATAGACTCTAACATTGCATCGCTAATCATAAGAGCGTCACCACCAGAAAGAACAACATCTCTAACCTGAGGAGTAGCTGCTATATAATCAATAGCTTTTTGTATTCTGTCAGAAGGAGTTTGAGCATCTTTCTGTCCAGCAAAACGTCTACGAGTACAGTGACGGCAATACATAGAACACATATCAGTGATTAAGAATAATACACGATCTGGGTATCTATGAGTAAGTCCAGGTGTTGGTGAATCTTCATCCTCATGTAAAGGATCTAATAAATCAGCATCTGCTTGATGAACCTCAGCACCTGTAGGAATTGCCTGCTTACGCACTGGGCAATGAGGGTTAGTTGGATCAATCAATGACATATAATAAGGAGTGATAGCCATACGTAATGTAGCTAACGACTTTTTTACACCTTCTTCTTCTTCTTCAGTTAAAGTCATTAATGCTTTTAACTGATCTAGAGTCTCAACTCTATTTTTTACTTGCCAAGTCCAATCATTCCACTGCTCATCAGTTACTTCTGGATAAAGCTCTTTTCTTCTATTTATCATCTTATTCAAGTGCAAATTATTATACGTATAGTTTTTCAAACATCGCTCTAACAGTCTTAGATTCTCTTAAGATCTGAAGAGTTAAATCAGCGTGACCAGCTGCATATCCATTACCCATAATTAGGTCGATATCTTTACCAACACCTTCAGCTCCCAAAGCGGCTTTAGTGAAAGAAGTAGCCATAGAGAAGAAATAAATCATACCTCTATCTTTAGTAATCAAGATTGAAGTCATTTCAGTATTAGCAACATTTACGTTATTAATAACGATATCACAACCTTCTTCACCAACAATCTCAGTAACTTTATTGTAAACGTTTATTACGTCAGTAGCATCAGCAATAATAACATCAGTAGCAAGACCAAGATCTAAGATACGTTGTGCGTTTTCTTTAGAATACTCAACAACGATAACTTTACCATTAGGACCTGCATTCTTCATAGCTTGGTAGCAACAAAGCATTCCTGATTTACCACCACCACCGATGATACAAACAGTGTTATCTTTCTTAACTAATCTGTCTACTTGAGCAGGAGCACCAGCAACGTCAAGAGCAGAAAGAGCTAAACGCTCATTAATGTCTTCAGGAAGAATAGCGAATAAACCTGTTTCAAAAAGAATAGCTTGACCTTTAATATCAACTTGGTCAGAAGCTGGATCTAGATTAGTAATCTCATCTATAACAAGAGGAGTTAATGATAAAGAAACTAAAGTAGCTACTTTGTCTCCAACCTTAACAGTCTTATCAGCGAAGTTAGGTCCGATAGCTTTAACAGTACCGATAAGCATTCCACCTGAACCAGTAACAGGGTTTTGCATTTTACCTTTCTCAGCAACGATAGACATAATCATCTCTTTCATTTTCTCAGCATCAGCACCACAAGCACCTTTAACTTGAGTAAAAGAAGCAGAATCAATGTTTAATGTAGAAACTTCGATTAATAATTCGTTATCATATATTTCCATTGTGTTGTCAATCTTTACCGCTGGTTGAGGTAAAGTACCTTTTGGCTCGATAACACGATGAGTTCCGTATTTATTTCCTTTTTGCATGTATTTTCTTTTTAAAAATTAAAATAGTTAAGAGTTCGTAGTTATTCTACAAACTATTAACTAATTGATTTAGGCAAGGCCTAATATTTTTCTAGCTTCAGCAGGAGTAGCAATTTGACGACCAAGTTCATTAGCCATTCTAACTACTTTTGCAACTAATTCCCCATTTGATTTTGCAGGCACTCCTTTAGATATAAAAACGTTATCTTCAAATCCAACTCTAACATGACCACCATCAATAATAGCAGCTGCTGCAAGAGGGAATTCATAACGTCCAATACCAGCAACTGTATAAGTTGCATCAGCAGGGATAGAACCTCTCATGAATATAAAGTCTCTTAATTCACCACCGATACCACCATTAACACCCATAACAAAATCAAAATGTATAGGATGTTTGATGAAACCTTTCTTAGCAAGACGAAGAGCCATTTCAATCATAGACTTATCAAATACTTCACACTCTGGCTTGATGTTTCTTTCTATCATCTTTTCACCAAAATATTTAATAGTATTCTCAGTATTAGTGAAAACATCGTCTCCACCGAAGTTACAAGTACCACAATCTAAAGTAGCCATTTCTGGGCAAAGTTCTGTAGGTTGAAGACGTTCATCGTCAGTCATACCAACAGCACCACCAGTAGAAGGTTGAATAATAGCATCAGGACATTCTTTCTTGATAGCTGCCATAATAACCTCGAAACGGTTCTTATCTTGAGTAGGAGTACCATCATCCTCACGAACGTGAAGGTGAATAATACTAGCACCAGCTTCATAAGCCGATTTAGCTTCTCTTACACACTCTTCAAGAGTATAAGGAACAGCAGGATTATGTTCTTTAAGAACTTCAGCGCCACTAATAGCGGCAGTAATAATCAACTTCTCCATAAAAGATTATTTATTTAAACGTTGAGACTTCTTAGGCACTACACAAGTTCCAGTAGCTCTACAAACAACTATAGGCTCTTCTAAAACATCACAAGCAGAATCAGAGATGTCAGTACGAGGAACGATAACTTTACGAGCTTCGAATTTCATCTTACGAGAAGAATTACCAACGCTAACGATTTCGCCAACAGCTTCAATATAGTCACCTGCGTAAACAGGAGCTAAAAACTCAACATTATCATAAGCACAAAAAAGACCTTCGTCTCCGTCGTTGATAATTAATAGTTCTGTTGCAACATCACCGAATAATTGTACCATTCTAGCACCGTCAACAAGATTTCCTCCGTAATGAGCATCATGTGCACTCATTCTTAGTCTGATTAAAGATTTAGCCATTTTATATAAGTTTTTGATTTTATTTAAAAAGATTTTCTGCCATCCTGACTAAACAAGAAAAGGCAAGCAAAAATAAGATTTACTTATTTCGCTAAAATATGATCAACAAATATTGCAGGTGTATGAACTTGCTCTACAGCGATAGATCCAACTTCAACCATTTCTTTAGCTTCTACAATTACAGTATCTGCAGCCATAGCCATAAGTGGGTTAAAATTCTTAGAAGTACCTTTGTAAACAAGATTACCCTGAGCATCAGAAACAGAAGCACCTATAAAAGCGATATCTGCACGTAAAGGAGTTTCTAAAAGATAATCTTTACCAGCTACATTAATAACTTGTTTGCCTTCAGCAACAATAGTACCAAGGCCTGTTTGAGTAAGAACTCCACCAAGACCAGAACCACCAGCACGAACTCTTTCAGCAAGAGTACCTTGAGGAACAAATTCTATTTCAAGCTCTTTAGCGTTCAATTGCGCTGCAGTAGCAGGATTAGTACCGATATGAGAAGTAATCATCTTCTTAACTTGCTTGTTTGCTACAAGTTTTCCTAATCCACGATCAGGAAAAGAAGTATCATTAGCGATAATTGTTAAATTTTTCACTCCTGATTCAACCAACGCGTCGATGATAGTCTCTGGCGTACCATTAGCCAAGAAACCACCAATCATCAATGTCATGCCGTCTTTCACTTTAGAAATCACAGCATTAATAGATAATGATTTATCCATAGTTACAATGTTTATATATGTGTCTATTCGTTATTTTATGCTTCGAGCAAAAGTAGCATAAATAACAAGATTTGCAAAATATATTAAGAATTTAACAAGTATGTTCTTTAACAGGTATTTCAGGAGGGAAACATGCAAATTAAGACATAGACAACAACCAACATAAACCATTGAGCAAATGTATATTAGAAGAATGAATGAAAGAAGTAAAAAGACAAAAAAACAGGAGTGTTACAAATTTAACACTCCTGTTTAGTTATATAATAAGACTCACCACTGAAGAACTAATTAATATAGCTTATAATATTTGTGATGACTACATAAGTAATCTTATGATAGGAAAGCACTAAGAATAACTCAAGCACCTGAAAAGATAAAAGAGTGTTTCCCTGAAGTATGTAAGCATTGTGGTAATAATTCCAGAGACAGAAAAGAAAAACCTCATGAACGAGAAATTAAGGACTTCAATTCTTTTCGATAGTATATACAATAAGATCATTCAAGACGAAAACTTTCAGAAGACAGTTATGACTTTTGTAGATAATGTAAGAAATCAACATATTAAGAATGATTATCATATGGGTATAGATGAGGAGGATATATTTACTATGCGTTACCAAACATATGTATCAAGAAATAGTTTATCTGGAGAATTTGCATTGCTTGCTAAAAGATATCACCCTAAATACAAGACTATGAAAAAATACGCATACAACTCTATAAGATATTCTTTTCTAACAGATATAAAAAAAGAACAGATGCACAACAATCTAGATATAAGATTTAAAGCTTTTAAGAAGATAATGGCTAATTATACCGAAGGTATAAATCACAATAATTAGAATCTCATAAAACTTTTTAAAACAAAAGCCTTGAAGTTCTAAACTTCAAGGCTTTATATATAAGAAAACAATCTAGATTAAAAATTATAAGTAAGTCCTAGACCAAATAATTGCATATATTGAAGCCTAGCACCACGAATAGTTCCATCCTCTTCTACAGTCTCCACATCATCATCATAAATCATATTAAGCACCAAATTAGTACTCAAGAAACTATTTATCTTCATATTCACAACCACATCAAAAAGAACATCTACATTCTTAATATTGTCCATATAACTCGTGAATAATTCAAGTTTTGATTTTAATGTAACATTCGTTATTATTTCTTTTTTAAATATCGCTTTTACAGATGCCCCAAACTCAGATTTAACATTATCACCTTCATCAAGACCAAATATTGTTACATATTCATCAACATTAACGATAGTCATCTTTAAGGTTGCAGGTGATATTAATAATGAAAAGAAATCGACAGGTTTATAATCCATACCAACGCCAGCAAGAACATAAGCAGGTGCCATAAAATTAGAGATATCATTACGAACATTTACACCGCCTACTTCAGAATACTTATATCCCTTAGAAAATTGAGTCTTAAAGCCTACAAAACCACTTACATCCCAATGATCCGAAACTTTCCATCCCACCATTGAAGAGAAGTCTATACGGTCATCACTCTTCTTTGTCTTCATGTCTCCCTGACGTGTAAGCCCATAACCTATAATCATATTATTATTCCATGATAATTTATTCTTATTATAATTAGCTGAATAATCTAAAAGGAAATTTAAAGAGATAGAATTTTCTCCACCTGCTGACCAATTTTTGAAAGATACCTGGCTAAAATTAAGAGAATTATCTCCCTTAATTGTCCAATACTTTGTGGTATCCGCTTGAGCAAAAACGACTAATGCAGCAACAGATAATAATAGTATTAATAATATTTTCTTCATAATCTCTATTTAATTAAACACACAACAAATATAAGACAAAAAAAATAGAACTATAAACATTATAACTGTTTTGTCATATCCTAAAAAAAATCTATCTAAAACTATTTACTCCGTACTGAACATTTCTGTCAAAGAGACAGATAATATCTCTTTCTCCTTTTTACTTACATACATATAAAAATCGTAAACTTCATCTAACTTAAGACCAGCATATTTAATTAAGGCTATACTCTCTAATTCTTTCATTTCATTAGAAGTAATCGCACCTTTGTATAGTTTAAGAACTAAAAGAGATTCGCTCTCTTTTATTTGATCATTATAATCTGAATAGAAATCATATAAGGCAGAAAAACCTTCATCATCAGAATTAATCTCATATGCCAGCATTTCTTCACTACATTCATTATCAAAAATAGCTAAGAAATTATCCAACACTTTGTCTTTATCATCTTTATGTAATCTGTTCTTTCTCATTTCCATACAATATTTTACACTACAGATTCACTAAAAGTTTTAATATTAATGCTGAATTTCAAGTTCTTATGATGAAAGAATAAATACATGTGACTAAAGTTCAATTTTAACATATTAACAAACAATAATGAAATTAGACATATATTGAGATTATGTAATTTACTTACAAATAGTTAAGCTTAACAAAAAAAGATTTCTTTTTAAAACTAATTCTTAATAACCCTCTTTGTTAGCTTCTTATTTCCATTAATAAGTACAACATTATACACTCCGGCTTTAAGAGTAGAAAGATCTAAACCATGAAGAGATCTATCATCTAAATCATCTGCAAATAACCTTTTTTCAAGAACAAGTGATCCTTTCATATCATAAATATTAATAGTCGCTCTATCTTTTATAGACGCCTCTATTTGTATATAACCTTTTGTAGGATTAGGAAATATTTTAATATTTTCATCTTCTATAGACGCTAAACGCAAAGAAATAAGTAAATCATTGGCATTTATCTTTATATCATAAAAAGAATCAAAAGATACAATTACATCTCTATTATCATAAACAAATTCCTTATTCTTAGATTCTATTTGAACCTTATAATCAGCATAAATAATATCTTTTATCACACATTTCCCAGCTCTATCAAGAATAGCAGAATATTCCTTCTCAACAGTATTTTCATCAGAAACAATCGTTTTCAAAATAATAATATCACCCTCATAATTAATATTAACTACTTCCGTTTTATATTTAAACAAAACACTTATATAAAGATTGGTATTCTGAGATTTAGCAAAATTAAACTTGATAACTCCCTCATCCTCAATTATAGAATTAATATAGAAAGAAGATCTTTCTAAATTCCAACTAAGAAGACATGGATCATTGGATAACTTAGATTCATCTAAGGTATACGACTCTTTTAATTTACCCGAATCATCAGATAATAACCTTACATTATCAGCTCCAGGAAAAGGAGTTGAAGAGGAATCAATTTCTTTTTTTCCAGCAAATAACAGCTCCATACATTGATGATCTGGATCTGCATTAATATCATTAGTGATCCATGTATCACCACTATAATTTCTATCAACATGGTAAACAAGCATTCCATGCCCAGGTATATTCGAATCAAATTTCTTTTGCTGTCTATTTTCCAATATAAAGAATTCATCTTCAGTTCTTGTTTTAAGTATATAAGATACGTCACTATTACCTGAACTAAGATCTTTTATTTCTATAGGACTACTTGCAGAAGATTCCGAATCATTTGGTTCTATTAAATTTATCCAGTCTAATAAATACTTAGAATAAGCATTATGTTGAGCTGGAGTTGCTCCTCTATTGTTATATGATCCACTAGACATAACATCCCAATGTCCTAGACCTGGAGCTTCACCACTACCCCCAGAGAAATCTGTATCATAATAATCAGGCAAACCCAAGGCATGACCAAATTCATGAACCAAAACTCCTATACTGGTGACTGTATTACCACTAGCATTCAATAATTCAGGAAAAGTGATATATGCACTAATCGTCTTTCCATCTATATTCAATGCTTTATTTCCAAGATTATGCTTATGAGACCATATTGTTTCTTCAGAAGCACCAGCCTCTTCACCATAACCGGTATGTATTACCATTATATTATCAACATCACCATCTAAGTCATTATCATATTTAGAAAAATCAACACCTTTAGCATCTGCTGCATTCACTGCATCAATAATCATCGCCTGTGCATTCTCATCATCACCTGAACTGTTATTCCTACCATAATATTCAAGCTTATTAGGTAATTTAACCCAAATAAAATCAATACCATTATTATTCATTGAAACCACATCAGTAGTACAATCAAATTTATTATAAGAATTCTCTAAATAATAATCTCTAAAACTTCCAGTATATGAATTTCTTGAATTAACAACAGGAGTATAATTCACCTTATTCATTATATCGTTGAAGACAGAGGCATCTATCACGTGAGGAGTATCACTAAACTCAGCAAGTATCATCAAACTTCTTCTTTCTCCTTCAGATGGGAATTGAACATTATATAAGCCTTTTGTTTTATATCTAGCAGATACCGCAGACATATCTCCAAAATAAGAAGTTTCCTTCTCTCTAATTTGTTTTGCACTAAAAAATACATCTTGACTTATCAATCTAACACTATTAAAAGATTTATTTCCACCCGCTCCCACTATTCTATCTGAGGGTACCATATAGCCACTCTCGTCTACTACTGCATATGTAAACCAACCTTCCGTATTTCTTAAAACCATATCACCTTGTTTTGTCTCAAACCAATGCACAACTCCATCACCTTTTATTATCAAATCAACTTTTGAATTATCAGGTTGAACTAGACTCTGGAAATAAGGGAAAGCTAAAGCACCTCTACTCTTAGGAGCCGAACTTAAACTTCGTGAATTTTGTGCATAAGATGTAAGAATAGATAAACTTATAAATAACAAGAGAGCAAATATTTTCTTCATAACAAAATATTTAAAATTTCTTTTAGGTAAATAAAATCATTAAAAGCTTATACGATAAATTCAACAATAGAGTTACCTATATAAAAAAAGAAGCCACACAAAGGTGGCTTCTCAAGAATGACTTCAATAATGAATAAATATTTAAACTATTTTATAGCTTTTAAGTGATTCACCCAGATAGAATCTACATCATCATAATCACCTAAACCTTTAAGAACAATATTTACAGTATATCCTTTAGCCTCTAATCTAGTTTTCCAGCTGTCTTTTTCGTCTCCAGCCATATCGTTATTTGCATGATCACCAGCAACAGACATTAAAGGAGTAACTGTAAGAATTCTAGTTCCAGCCTTTTCCAATAAAACAATTACGTCTTCTAAAGAAGGTTTAGCCTCAACAGTACCCACTATGAAATTAGGAGATTTCTTAGCTATTATCTTTTGAAAACGAGCATAACGATCATTAGCAGCATGATGAGTTCCGTGCCCCATAAACACAACAGCCTGTCCTTCTGCTATTTGAGTTTTAAATCTTTCATTTAACTTAGTTGCTAAGGCTTCCATATCCGCATCAGTATTCATTAATGGGAAACCCAATTTAATTTCCACACCTACGTTTGCCTTTTTAAAATCCTCAACAACTTTAAGCAAATCACTATACTCTGCACCAGGAATAACATGTAAAGATTGTACTTTTATTTTTCCATAACCATCATTAAGCATTTTCTTTAAAGCCTCTGCTGGCGAATCAATATCCTTTCCTTTTCGAAGAAGAATATTACGAATAATGTGAGAAGTATAAGCCCAACGAATCTCTGTATTAGAGAATTCTTTCTTTACATTCTTTTCGATATTAGCAAATGTTTCTTGCGGTTTTGGGTAAGAAGAACCAAAAGTAACAAGTAATATACCCTCTTTATTTCCAATGGTCTTAGTTTCATTCTCATCTTTTGAACATGAAGCAAATACAAATACAGCAGACAAAGCTACAAGTAAACAAGCTCTAAAATTTTTCATCTTTAATTATTATATGTTAATATATTATTTAGTTAATTGAATATTTAAACTTAGATAGAAAGTTCTGCCCGGACTTAAAGTCCCATGACTTGTACCATAAGGACTATTATCAATATAGTTTAAGATATTATCTACACCAACAGATGCTTTAAAACGATAACCCCCAATCTGTTTCAAATAGTGAGTAGTATTAAGTCTCCAAAGTTGATAAGCATCAGCATTTCCTTTCTCAAAATATTTCTCTGATTGCATACGTCCCTTTAAAGAAACTCCCAATTTATATGTCTTCCATCTATGCGACCAAGAACAAGAAACATTTCCATAATGATGAGCAGTAGCTTCAAGAGCTTTATCTTCACTTATATTTTTAGCATCAACATAAGAATATCCTCCCGATAGAGTAAAACCTTCTCCAATATATGCGTTCAGCATAAAATCAACTCCCCTAGACTCAGCCTTAGCTATATTATGATTCTGCTTTGTATAAACAATTCCTCTTTCTGCATTATCAGCACTTGTTTCTACAATTCGATAAGCTATTAAACCATCTATCTTATTTAAATAAGATGTAATACTTGCAGAAAAAGCATTCTTATTATATTCTAAACTAAAAGAATAATAATCAGAACTTTGAGCCTTAAGATCCTCATTTCCTAAATACAGATTATGAGACCCCATACCACTAGATTCATAAAAAAGATATAATTCCTTCAAACTAGGAGCTTTATATGCTGCACCATAAGATGCACGTAAATTAAAATCTGATATTTTATAAAGAGCTGAAATTTTAGGAGTAAGCACATCAGAATACGCTTGATTATAAGAATATCTTAATCCAGCTACAAGAGAAACCTTATTCGTTAAAGAATACTCATCTTGAATAAATGCTGATAAAGAATAGGCATCAGCTGTTTTGTCTTTCAATCTATATTGAGCTTCCAAATCTTCCCTAAAATACTCTATACCAGTATTTAATTTGTTACTATTATTAAGACTAAACACTCCATTTATCTTTAAAGCTTTTCTTTTCTGCTGAGTATTCTTAATCTTATCACCTGTATAATAAGTCACCTGTTTCTCTTCACCGCCGGCAAGAGTGTAACGTTCATTATATTTAGCTGAATATTTTTTGAAATAAGAAAAGTCATCAGAACTAACATCTATATCTAGATAAGCACTTTCATTAATAATATATTTTGCACCTGTAGAAATGCTAATATTCTCATATAAGAAACCATAACTCTTATACTCAATAGGTTGCAACACATCTTTCTGGTAAAAAGATGCATCTACATATAGTTTAAGTTTCTCGTTTAAATCAAATTTAAAGAGTTCTCTTATTTCATTATCAGTAAACTCATTTACAGATTTAGCTGCTGTAGGAGCAAGTATTTTCTTGCCTTTATGTTTTTTATCTCTTACCAAAGCAAAAGGACTAAGCTGCCAACCATCAGAATGTTTATGAGTATATTGAGTGTTTGAAGATATCTTTCCAGTCTTGATATTTATAGAATTATATTGTTGCCAATCACCATATTGTCCAATACGTGTAGAATTCTCTATATGTAACTTATTAGCAGATTCTTTAGTAATTATATTTATAACTCCCGCCATTGCCTCAGAGCCATACAAAGAAGATAAGGCACCTTTTACCACCTCTATTTTCTTAATATTTGCAGGATTAATTCTTCCTAAATCAGTCTGACCACCTACATCTCCATAAACTCTTTTACCATCAATTTGTATTAAGATATAATCGTTACCAAGACCATTAAGTTGCATTCTAGAACCCATATTGGTAGGACTAAAATCGAAAGCTGCACTAATATTAGTCATTAGACTCTCGAAATCACCACTATTGACAGAATTGATTAAGTTATTATTATATAGTTCAGTTTGAACAGGGGCATCTTTTAATGTATTCTTAGTTGAAGTACCAAGAACAACAATCTCGTCTAATTGACTCCTAGTTTTCTCTAATTCAAACAAAAAATCAGTCTTCATCTCAAGATTAATCTTCTGATGAATGGGTTTGTAACCTATACAAGTAACAAATACAGTAAAAACTGATCTTTTCAGATTCGGTATCTTAACAACTCCATTAGGATCACTAGCATAAGCAAGTACAGTACCATCAATAGAAATAGTTCCACCAACAATAGCCTGAGCATCTTGCTTGTCAACCATTCTTGCCAACAGAACATAATCCTGCGCAAAGCCACTTACAGATAATAACACGAATGCTAATACCGATAATAATCGTAATTTCTGCATGTTTAAATAAGATAAACACAGATTATTCCTAGATATTGAACCTTGAACTCTTTTCAACATCATATCCATTCCCCGGGAATAAAATGCTATTAATAATAATGATAATCTATTTGGCAGGTCTTCTGACTTGTTTTATTTCTTAAAGCCTTCCCATTCATTTACGAACAGTGGCAAAAGTGTTTTAAGAAATTCTTTATAAAACTTACAGCTACGGGTATAGTTCCAGATTTAAACTGGATTCCCTCTTAGTTCAACTCCTGTAAAAGAGTTTAAACACCAATTAGATTGCAAACATAGTAATTATTTCGAAGTATCAAACGTAAGATTTAACATTTTTTAAAAAAAACATAACACAAACAGCCAAAAACATAACATGAACGTCATGTTTACGTAGACAAAAAACCAACTACATTATTGATAAAGATATTATGTACTTGATAAACATTTCTTTTATATCTTTGTTAACACATAACGAAAGATAAAAAAATAAAATTTACATTAGTATGAGCAAAATAATCATAAAATCGTTCGACGAGTTAGAGAAACTTATCGGACAAAGTCTAGGAGTATCTGAATACCATGAATTCACACAAGATCAGATAAATCTATTTGCTGATGCCACATTAGATCACCAATGGATACATGTTGATACTGAGAGAGCTAAGACAGAATCACAATTTGGAAATACAATTGCACACGGATATTTAACAATTTCTATATTACCACATCTTTGGGATCAAATAGTAGATGTACAAAACCTAAAGATGCAAGTCAACTACGGAATAGAGAAGCTTAAATTCAATGCTCCAGTACTTGTTAACGACAAAGTTCGTCTACATGCAAAAGTAATAAATGTTCTTAACCTTAGAGGAACTATTAAAGCAAACATAGGTATTAAATTAGAGATAGAAGGCAAAAAGAAATCAGCTTACGATGGTGAGATAGTATTCTTATATCACTTTAATCAATAATAAAAGGAAAATAAAAAAGGTGAGTTCGCATTATTAGCAAACTCACCTTTTTCAATAAAAAACTACTATTTTATTCCTGCAAACTCATGAAACACTTGCATAAACTCATCAACAGAGCTTGTAATCTTACATGATTTAAATCTTTTAACACCTGATTTCTTCATCCAATCGTTCCAAAACAAACTTAATATCTCTCCATCAGTAGGATGTACACTTGCGTTACCATATTCTGTTAAAGATCTATCATAAAACTCTACAGCAAGAACATTAAGATTCTTCAATACAGGATTCTTTAAAGGGACTAAACCATAATTTTTCTTTTTAAAAAAGGTATTTAAATCTACAGCACCAGAAAGTTTAAAAGCATTTCTAAACTCTTTAATAGTATTACTACTCAAATGATATTTAATATTACCTCTTCCGTTATCTTTTCCATATAAACCAGCTTCTATATATCCATCTGTAAAAAGAACAACTATATTATTATACTTATGATTATAGATGTATTTTCTATCTTCTATGGTATCTATTTCTGTTTTAATATCAGTCCTATTCAAATCATTATTAAAGAACGACCAAATATCAGCACCGCAAGTACGTTTCCTAGCTTTCATTAAAGCACTAGCAAACTCACTTTTAAAAGCATTCTTATCTTTTTTGAATAATCCCTTTTTATCTCTATCAACAAGGTATGTTATACGGTTTATCTGACTATTTCCAAATCTCTCAAAATCGAATTTTAATAAAGTATTATTTATGCCATAATAATTAATAATCTTAGGACTAGTAAATTTCATCATTATCTTATCAGGTTGATTTACTTCTACTCTATTCTTAAGAATATTAGGATATATATCATCTATAATTGCATTCACTAGTTTAGTATCATCAACAGGTTTAGGATATAATGCATTATTCACTCTATTAGAAAGATCAGGAACAAGGCAGATATTAAAATGTTCTATAGAAACAACTCTCTTTTTCTTAGAATCAATATCATTAAAGTTTCCAAAATATAATATCATTCCAACAAAGAGAGCAAATAAAACAATCAAAATATATTTCTTCATAATTCAAGTAAGTTAATTATTACTAACCCTAGGATGTAAGCCAATATTCACCTTTGTTTTACGCCACAGATCTGCCTCTTCTCTTGCCAATTCAGATAAATGTTTTGCTTTTTCCACAGCAAATTCATTATGTAACCATTCATTCCATCCCTCAAGAAATACATTTATTCTATCATTTAATGAATCAATAGAAATAGGAAATTTGTCTTTCTCTATATTATTCACATAAATTTCAACCTTATTATCAATAGAATGTAATTCCGAATTATGTGTATTTTCTAACTCTTTAATTTTTGTATCAAGTTGAGTGGGAATATATATAAGTTTTCTATCAAAAGCATGTATACTATTCTTCAATACAATATTCTGTTTTTCAATATCACATATCTCTATATCAATAAGAACAAGTTGTTCTTTAATCTCCCTAATCTTCTCTTTTTTTTGATTTACAATAACACCATTTTCAATACGTGCCATATCAATATTACTACTCACAAGAGCCATCTTAACCTTATAGAAGAAAACCTCAAACAAAAACACAGCCACTGTTCCCATTACAAAAACCAGATAAAAATCAACCTTAGAGAAAGGAGTTAACATATTCCATACCTCATTAGTGTTACCACTTAACAAATCAATATCAAATATCACTTTTGCGACCTTATAAGCAATAAAAGTATCAAGCATAATAACCAATATATACTTCTTCAAAAAGAATAATATCTTAGTCCAGTTTTTAAAAAGATAATTATAATGCTTATCAACATAAGTTCTTTTAATTGTTGAACTATACAATGCACAACCCAACGGTATAAAAACAAAAAGAAGTATAAATATTATGGCAGAGAACCCTTTTTCAGCTGCCTGATTAAAAGCTTGCGGATTAAATATCTCTTGAGTAATCTGTCCTGGATTAATTAAATTAGCCTCCTTAGCATCCTGAACACTATATAATAGAATATATCCAGCCGAAGAATAAAAGAAAAAAAGATAAGCCAAGAGTCCCAAACTAACAAAAGAATTAATAAACAGATCTATTATATTCACTTTAGGTTTAATAAACTCTCTTTCACGTTCTTGAATCTCCTCTTTAATCTCATCTATCTTATCTTTATTTTGTCTTTTCTTAATACTAATAATACTCTCTATTGTTTTTAAATTAGAATCAAGTTGAATATTAAGCTCATCAAGATCCTTATTCATCTCCTCTTTATTAGCCTGAGATTCAGCTTCTAGAGTTATCTTTTCCATTAAAGTCTTATTCTTTAATAAATCCACAACCTTAACTCTATATTCTTTTATTTTCGATATAAGTGTAGTCTTTTCATCATCCATTATATCTATCTCATGCATAAAAACAGAATATATACTATCTAGAGCTTTAAATATAACTTTATAGTCTCCATTATTTTTTTTAGCAAGAGAACAACCTTTACTACTTAACACATTACGATCAAAATCCTTAACTTCAGAAGATATAATAGAGTCCAGATTTCTATCAAAATCTAATTCGTGAATATTATTTTGTTCCTTGTTCGAATCATGTTTAAAAGGATTATTACTAAAAGCTTTTTTCCCATCATCAAGTGAAACTTCTTTATTTTGTTGTGTGTCTGTATCTATCATCTTAAACCTATTTTCATAAAATCTAACTCATACGTTTATATATTACTCAATTTATAAGATTAAGGTTTCTGCTTTCAATATAAAAAAATAGCCCACTGATTATTATTCAGTAGGCTACTTAACTATTTGATTAATAGTCTAGTTTTTTATAAATTCTAATTGACCAACCTGAGTTGTCTGTTTTAAATCTTTTAATTGTATAGAAATAAGTTTCATCTCTTCTTCTGCTGTTCCGTAATGAGTATACAATCTAGCATACACAATACACAATCCTCTCTTAGCATTTCTCAAACATGATTTTTCAGGTATACTTTCTGTGTTTACATATGCTTTAAGCTTTTTTTAATGAATCTTAATTAATAGATTTAGTTAAATCTTACGTATCTTCGAATAAGGATGAATATGATTTACTACAGGATATATGCATATGCCTAAGTAGTTGTATCTAATCAACTTTTTTCAAGTACAGGTATAGTTATCATATGTGTTATAAAAAAAACGATTAAACAATGAATAAAGAAACGTTTAATTACATTTTATTAGTGTTAATTACATTAATTGTTGCCATTGTCTTATCAATGATTCTAAGAAAAATGCTGAGTGTATTTATAAGCAAATATGCTAAGAAATTGAGAACCGACCCAACTAATTTTTCATTTATTAAAAATTCAGTAGGTTTTATTATTTATACAGCAGCAATCATCTTTATATTCTTCAAAATACCTTATTTGAAATCTCTTGGAACGGCACTTTTTGCTGGGGCAGGTATACTAACTGTAGTCATTGGTTTTGCATCACAAAAAGCCTTTTCAAATATAATTAGCGGAGTGTTTATTTTAATTTTTAAACCCTTCAAAATATCTGATATTATAGAGTTTAAAGATGGACAAAAAGGAGTGGTTGAGGAGATTACTTTGAGGCATACTCTAATCAAAGATTATGAGAATAGAAGAATCATTATTCCCAACAGTATCATTAGTGAAGAAACTATAATTAACAGTAATATTCAAGATGAAAAAATAAGAAAGCATATCAAGTTTTCAATTAGTTACGATTCCAATATCGATAAAGCTATAGATATTATACGGGATGAAGCAGAAAAACATCCTCTGTTGGTTGAAAACCGAACAAAAGAGGATCTTGCAAATAACGACCCTCTTGTCATCATTCGTGTTATTGCTCTTACGGATTACTCTGTTGATCTAAAAGCTTATGTTTGGACAGCAGGAAATGATAATGCCTTTATTTTAAAATGTGATCTTTTGAAATCGGTAAAGGAGAGGTTTGGCAGAGAAGGAATTGAAATACCATTCCCTTATAGAACAATTGTTTATAAAAAAGACTTAAACTATGGCAAGAAAAATTCTTAATAGAAAAAAACTTAATCCCTCTATGCCTGTTTTTACTGGAGTTAAATATGCTGAGAAGCTTAGTATTCAGTTATTCAAATATAACCAGAATGACTGCTTTGAAGATTCTGACTATTCTAAAAAGGAATTCAAAAATTTTGAGCAAAATAATTATCAATATTGGCTTAATATTCATGGATTGCATGATATTGAGAGAATAAGAAAAATCTGTGATAAAATAGGCGTACATGATTTAGCCATTCAGGATATACTAGATATAAATCAGAGACCTAAATTTCAGGAATATGAAAAAAACTGGTTTTTCACTTTAAAATCGATTATACTTTCAGATAATTCTCATTTAGAACAAGAACAGTTAAGTTTCATATTGGGAAGTAACTTTTTAGTTTCGTTTCAAGAGAAAGAAGCTGATTATTTCGACCATATAAGAGAACGTTTGAGAAGAAAAGTGGGAATAGTACGTGAACGTGGTTCTGACTATTTATTATATTTATTACTTGAATCTATTTTGGATAATTATTTTAAAACGATACTCGATATTGAAAGTAAAATTGAAAGCTTTGGACTTGTAGATATAGATACTGATCCATCTCCATTAACATTAAAAACAATAGAACTTTATAAGAGACAAATACATCAGATTAAAAGAACAATAATTCCTATTAAAGAGTTTGTTACAAAAATTGAACGAGAACAATTTGGTTTCATTCAGGAAAAACATATTAAATATTTCTATGAGCTTAGAGATCTTTGTTTATCCCTTATTGACGATTGTGAAAATATTGAAGGAAGATTAGAGAGTAGTATTAATTTATTCTTTTCGGTACAAGGACATCGAATGAATCAGGTTATGAAAACGTTGACAATTGTTGCTACCATTTTTATTCCTTTAACATTTATTGCAGGCATTTATGGAATGAATTTCTCAAACATGCCTGAATTAAAATGGAAATGGGGTTACTACGGTATCTGGTTTATAATTATTCTTGTATTTATTGGTATGTTAATTTACTTCAAAAGAAAGAAGTGGTTTTGACTTTTTTTGAATGGTTGCTAATAATTAAACATAAAAAAAGACCTAGTATAAATACTAGGTCTTTTGTATTCTCAGTGAGTTAATTATTTATAAATTCTAATTGACCAACCTGAGTTGTCTGTTTTAAATCTTTTAATTGTATAGAAATAAGTTTCATCTCTTCTTCTGCTGTACCGTAATGAGTATACAATCTAGCATACACAGTAACAGGGCCAGTTATAGACTGACGATTTGGAGAATAATAATTAATAAAAACGGTATACAATCCTCTCTTAGCAGTTTTTAGAGAGAATTCTTCAGGACCATAACCTTGAGTAAAATCTCTAGTTATTTTCCCACCAAGCAAAGTGCGCTTATTCTGATAGAAACACTTCTCACCATTAGGATCAACAACCCATAGGTCTATATCATTATTATTAGAACTCCAATCAATAGTTATTCTAACATCTAAAGGCATAGATTTAATATACTCTTTAGGTAAACTTTCTATATTTAAATCTGCTTTATGCAAAGCAACTAATGAATTCAATTCATTAAAAATAACATCCTTTATATCCTCGAATCTATTCCAGTCACTTTCAAGTATAAATTTATACATATCAAAAGCCTTCTGATATTCCTTATTCTTAGTATAAGCATGAGCAAGATCTCTAAAAGAATGTGGTTCTTCAGGACGTAACTCCTTTATCTCATTATAAATTTTTATAGCCAAATCAAACTCTCTCTCATCTAAAAATCTTCTAGCCACTGTTTTAAGAAGTTCTGGATTCTCTAAATCCAACTCTAAAACATTAGATAAAATTCTAATCGCTTTAGTATCTTGTTTCTTATCGAAAAGATAATCAGCTACTTCAATATAGAAAGCTGGACGTGTCTTATTCTCTTTTCTTAATTTATAATAAAGCTTATCGAAATCTTTTAAAGCAGTTTTTCTTATCTCTTTCATATATGGAGCATCAGGCAACCATGCTAACACTCTTATTGAACTATTCTTTTTATTTTTATTATTTGGAGATGCTAATCCTGATGGTGCCTCCTCTTCATTTGCAACTGCATCTGCCTCTACATCTTCAATTTCCAATTCATCATCAAAATCTTCACTTGCATCGACTCTCCTTTGATTTCTAGCATAACCTCTTACTAAAAGCTCTTTCTTCTTAACAGAAGGTTTAATAGGTTGCTCATACCAAGATATCAGATTTTTAATACGCTGTAAGTTCCTCTTATCTACAGATTTTTTATTAAAATGTCCTCTATTTTTATACTCTTTACGTCTACTATAAAACTCATCTTGCATTTCAACTGGAGGCACAATATCATATTGCAAATAATCCTCAATTCTATCAAGAACAATAAAAGACGTATTACGAGTAACAATATTAAACTTTCTACCTAAGGCAGTAATCTCTTTCTTATTCTTTTTATAATCCATCTCAAGAGAGGCAATCACCTTAGAAGCCCATATACGAGAGATAGGAGCTGATTCACCTTTCTCTACAAGAAATGTTTTACTTTGAGTAATCTTATTTTTATTTCCAAAATCAAGAGTCAAACTTGCTTTATTAGACTTCAAAACACCAACCACTTCAAAATACTCACCCACTCTTCTAGGAGTATTAGGATAAACATCCTTAAGCTCATTCTTATTCATCTTTAAAGAAATAAATTTCTCCTGATCAATACTCATAAGGCTTAAAGCTTTATCTTCACTTAATACATTTAAGTTTATAAACTCACCATTTGATTCTAAAGCAAGTTTCTTAAGCAAAGTATAATTACTTCCAGAAGCAGAAGAAATAGTATAAATAGGAGTTTTTGAGGTAAGAATATCCTCACTACCAATAGTATTTATAGCATCAGAGAAAAACAATATCTCATCAACTTTAGTATTTAGTTTTATATTATCAAGACTAGTAGCACCATCATACTTTAAGCCTTTTAAATAACTTATCAGATCTTTTGTATTATTACCTATCTTAAAAAGCTTCTCCTTGCTTAAACTATTATTAAAACAAGTAAGATAGACTCTCTTCTTTCCCTTAATAGAATTAAGATAAGTATCTAATAAAGACAATTCTTTTTCTAAATCTCTTTTTGAGGCAGACAATGAATTATCCCAATAAACCGCAATACTACTAGCCTCTCTTTTTACTTTTTTAGAAAGTTTAGGAGATTTCATATTCAAATAGAAATATGTCTCACCATCTAAATCGCAAGTATATAATTGATAGTCTTTTTTAGAAAATCTAGGAATAGTAAATTTAATAGGTTCCTTAGCTGTATAATCCTTTCTTTCGAAACTCAAACAATAAGCATCATCTTTATTGTCAAATTTTAAACTATTAAACCTAGAAGGCTTCTTCTCTTTAACACTAGATTTAAAAACCTTTACATCAAGTTTAAAATCTGCAATACTTCTTGAATCATTCATAGGTAAAGAATAAAACAAATTCTTAGCATCACCCTTAAGAGTCTCAGAGATAGATAATACAACACGTTTATTCCCCTTAGCAGGAATAGGAAAAATCATTGTTTTAAAGAAATTCCCCTTAGTCTTACTCACTATACCTGGATCGATATTACGACGCACGATAGCCTCGAAAGTTTGTCTAGCTTTAACCTTCTCTATCACAACACCCTCTCTTAACTTTCCATTAATACCTAGGGCATATCTACATATCTCCTGACCATCAGACATAGGCATAGATAACTCACCTTGCAACTGACGATTTATAGGATTATAGAAAGTAATATCATAAGTAGTAGTAGCAATATTACCTACTACATCTACATTAACATGCAGAGTAGATATAGACAGACTCTCTTTTTTATCATTATTATTTACACTAAGGACAGGAATCTGCGACATGGAAACATGGCAGATTAGTATTGCAAGAAAGGTTATTATACTTCTCATATTATTCTTTTTCATTAATCTAATACTAAGAAAGTAAAAAAGAACAAATAAAACAAAAGTTAAAACATATATCTAATAATTTAGCATAAAAAAAAGACCTAGTATAAATACTAGGTCTTTTGTAATGTCGGCATCTACCTACTCTCCCACATCTCTGCAGTACCATCGGCGTGCTTGTGCTTAACTTCTCTGTTCGGAATGGGAAGAGGTGGTTCCACAAGGCTATAAATACCTTAAAATCTTGAATATAATTAACTTATATTGTAATATCTTTTAAAATCATTAACATGTTATATCAGAAACAAAGTTTCGAAAAATGAATACAGCTCGAAATAAGTATTCGGGTAATTAGTACTGCTCGGCTATGACATTACTGCCTTTACACCTACAGCCTATCTACG
>JBATVL010000007.1:0-12174 GCA_049671745.1 Marinifilaceae bacterium | reverse complement strand
GGAGGGCAAATGAAATAAATAATATTTAATAAATTAATTGGGTGGTAAGTTTTTATCACTTATTTTTGGATTCAAAGTGGGTACTTTTCAAATGCTACAGGTGGTACCTTTTCGAATGCTACATACACCAATTCAAAGTAATTAATTCTCTTTTTTCTTTTTCTAAAACAAACTTCTTAAAAGCTATAAAATCATTGTGAGATGGATTAGGGTTATATTGTAAACTTAATATTAAGTAAGGCGAATCAGTCCAATTATGATTCGTCACTAATTCCGGTTCGAAGGCAGCATTAAGGTTCATAGCTTGTGAACATATTAAAGATATTAAGCGAATTGAACTTTGATTATTCTTAATTATATAAACATTCTCGCCCTCTATAAGATTCTCTGGTTCCAATTGACTAGATCGTAACCCACCCATGTGCCTCGACTTAAATTGAATTAAAACAATTAGTTTTTCAACTCCTTCATACATACCTCTGAAAATATAATATAGGGGATCTACATAATTTTTATCAGAATTAGAATAACAATCTTCAAAATGAATATGAATATTTTCGTCATCTAATGTTCTTAGATAGTTTAACTCTTCTACGTTTAGAGATTCACCTCCTAAAGCCCAAATTTTACGTACTGAAGGCTTTAAATTGTCATCTGCTATTATTTCCTCAATAACGGATTTTGGACAAGAATACTCTGGTGATAATACTATCGCTATATTTTCTTCTTTTGCTTTTGTTAAAACGTTTAAAAACTTTGATTTTGCTTCGTCCTGGTCATTATTTCCAATACGCGTATTATCGGCAAAAAAAACACCTTTATGCTGGTAAAGAAAAAAACTATTACATTGTGTATCTCTCTTTAATATATCTAGTTCTGTTGTGATATTTAAGTTTGATATGTCTTGGAAATTCATTTCGGTGTGTTTATGTAATATCAGCTAACGGTCTTGCTAAGTTGCATGGGCGATTTAAAAGAAATAACCTTTCAAACCGCACGGAAGCAAGCCGATTAAATTTATATTTAAGCAAACCCATTTAATTGGCTTGCTGGTGTTACTTAATTGAACTAAACTTTCGAACTGCTCATCAGCGCCCATGAAATTTAGCTTTTGTTGTGTTTTCGTGCATTCTTTTAATTTTTAGACATCTCAATCATATTGTGAATATGTACTAAAAACCAAATGGTTATTCCTGTTTTCACTTTCAAACTCCGTACTTGATTTTCAGTTATGCCAATTTTAGGCTCATGTATATTGCATAGAACAGAATAACATCCACATATAAAGTCAATATCATTACGCGTAAATTCAATTCTCCAAAAATCAATTTTTGATGTAAAATATTCAATTTTCTTTTTTCTGTTTAAACCGTTTATTTCACTAAGCTCTTTTTTACCAGAACGATATTGTTTAAACTCGTTTCTAAATAATTCAGAATCCTTCAAATCCGATTTTGGGGCCAGTTTATGATCTATTATATATTCTAATAAAGTCCGCAAAGATATCAGACAGTGGCGCAATCTATCTGGATTATTTTTATCATTAAGTACATAATTTGCTCCATTCCATAATTCCTCTAAATCTAATTTCTCTAGAGCTGGTACTAAATTTTCATTTAATAACATTTCCTTTTCTTCAATATCTTCTTCCTCATAGTCAGAAATAAGTATCAGCTTTAATTCCTCTGAAGTCGAAATATTTAGTAATTCAAAGTTTGTAAGAAAACTAAATTGAGATTCAGGGTGTTCATTAATTCGTTTAATTGTTTCACCAATTTTTCGAATATAGTCTGGAATCTTGAATTTTTCTATATAACTGAAATCAGGGATGTTGAGTTTAGGTAAAAAAACTTCTAATCTAGTTTGTTGTTCAATAAGTGAGATTAATCCTTTAGGTAATTCAATTTTAGGAACACTAGCTGCAAAACGCCTATTTGTTTCCATAATTTGATTGATTCTATCTAAAGCGGTGATATTTGGAATTTGTGCCTTAAATCGATTCTGCATTTCAATCACTCTTTTTAAACTTTCTGGAATAAAATCCTTCATTTCTACTCAATTATGTAATTATAAGAACTAATTGATTGTGTATACTGCGCATGAAACACAACTAATGTGTATCAGCCATATTGTTGTTATTTCTATTATATCTTTTCAAAAGGTGTTGTTATCATGCCAATATGGGATGCTAACAACACCTTCCTATGATGAATTATTTAAAATATCATCTAATAGATTAATAATTGCCTTTAAATAAACCTAGAAAAACCAGTCTAATTTAGCAAGCCAAATATAATAAAATATTACTAAACAATATTATTATATAAAACATTGTTTAACCATGTCTAAAAAATATAAAAAGCAGTCTCCCAAAAGGAGACTGCCTTACAAAGAACATGTAGCTCTTTGTATCTATGACATCTTGCCCTACTGAATCATCAGATAATCTAACTTTCATTCCTGTTTGTATAAAGAACTCATCTGTTTTAGCAATTGTTAGATCCATTCTTTCGTCCGCAGTTCCATCTACAATTACCCAAACGCGTTCAGCACATTCAAGAATATTAGCTTCTTTTTCTTTTCTCATTTCCTTCATTGTTATTGGATAAACAATTGCAAGAATTAGAAGTATGAACACTTCTAAACACCGTATTTTTCAATTCAATATTCTCAATAAAGATTTTCATATCAGCAATAAGACTAATTATATTTAGGGCAAAAAGCTCGTTTTCTAGACGCACCTTGAATTTTTTTGAAGAATACATTTCGCAAAAGGCACACTTATTTCAGGCACGGCCTAATGTAACTTGTAAGATTAGAGAGTATGCCTCACTGGGTGGGCGAAATACTGGTTCGTGGTATTGTATCATTGATTTAGAGATTGTAGTTTATAGTTATTCTTTGAGTGCAAAAAAATAGAAAATTGTTAACAGTCTTGCTATCTGTTTTTGCGGGCTTTCGAAATTCTTTACTTTCAAATCCGTATTTAGCCAAATCTTTGATTTACATTAATTCAAATTAAAAATTAATAAATCAAAGATTTAGCGGTGTTGCTACGGAGAATTGCGGTTGAATTAACCACTGAACCTCACATTACATATAGCTTTTGTTAGCATTCGTTATTCTTCTTTTTTTGATTCTATTTCTTTTGTTTTCTCCTTGTGTTTCTCAACACTCCAAGTGATACCAACATTTTTAACATAGTCTTCTATAGGTGAAAGTCCGACTACTGCTCGTCTTTCATTTATTTTTTCTGGTTCGATTATTGGGTAGACATAAAACTCGTCACCATCAATTACAATTTGAGTTCCATAAATCTGTCTATTTCCTTGTCTCTTTGCTATTCTATCTTCTAACGTTGCAAAATCAGAGCTATTAATACTTCCAACTGTTAACGCTTCTCGCATCACTGGCAAATATTTAAGTTGTGTTTCGAGGTCGGAATGTTGAATTACTAAGAATAGTGTTTTGTTCCCTTGTTTTCCTATAACATCTGCACCTAACCAACCATGCTCATTAAGTATCTTCTCAACCGCTATAAGATTTATAGAGTCTTTTTCATTCATTAATTCATGCAGAGTTATTAATTCCATATTTTCTGACTCCGAACGAGATTTCATTAGCAACTCATTTATTCGCAATCGGTATTTTTGATCTTCCTGCTGAATAGTGTCAAGTTGAGCTATTAATGATTTATCTATGTAGTTTTGAGTTTGTCCAAATGAAAAGTTAACCATTATAAGGACAAAAATAATTGTTACTATTTTTCTCATTTCATGTTCTATTTGTTTCTTCGTCTTTTAATGAACACTAACGGCGAACTGCATGGATTGTAGGGCTTTAGAAACAAAATCCTCTTGAAAATAGCCACAGAGCTAAATCATAGATTTTACAGTGCAACTTTCAAATTCAGACACTGTCAAATCTATAATTTGGCGTGCTGCTAGAAACCGCTAAAGTAATGAAAAACAGCCAAAACGCCCTATAATCTATGCCAGATTGTTAGCTGCAGGTTTTATCCTTTTTGTTTTATTTTAAATGCATCTTCACACATATCTCTTAAATGTTTTGCTAAATGTTCAGGCTGTTCTTGGATAAACATATATTCATCTTCGGACACAAGCTTTTTAAAGTATTTGTATTTTATTATAACACCGTGAAAAAGTTTTGCTCTTAATAGACCTGCAAATTCAATTGCGTCAAATTTAAGTTGCCTAGAACCATTAAACCAATTAATGTCGACTGACATTTGATTCTCTTTAAAAAAGGCTTTAATAGCATTTCTAGACTGTTGGGTACTTCCTACGATACTTTCTAATACCATAAAGTAACGAGCAATTTTATATATTTGATTACCTTCTTTATTAGCATCACAGAATAATGAGAGAGCGAAGTTTTGGTTTTCGATTATTCTCTCTGAACTTTTTATGAAATTAGTTTTTTCATCACTTGAGAACCATAATCTAGTTAGTTCGTTAAACTGAACAGGTTCCGTTTTTGAATAAAATTTCCCGTTTAGTTTTACCATTTTGAAAAATTCAGTCGGGGTTTGACCTGATAATAAGCTAAGGAATGATTTTGCCTTTTCAATGTATTGCTTAGATCTTTCATCAAACAGTTTAACATTTTCAGTACTAAAATCTGTAGCAAAGATTATATAAGCAACAGGAATGTTCTTCTCAAAATCTTTATTGTATGTGTTAATGTTAGTAGGAGAGAATTTGTAGTTAAAGATTGAATGGAAATCTTTAATGTAGTCGATGAAGTTGTTATGGTAAAGATGCTTCATCGGTACTAAGAGTGTATTGCTGAATATCTCATATTGAGAATCAAGATGAGCTCCATAAACAAGTATTCCAAAATAGTTTTGTTTATTTAAATAGTGTTGTAATCTTTCATTCATAATTTGTACTTAGGGGTGTGTTTAACTTACAGCCAACTGGCTTGCTATGTGTTTTGAGGGCTTTCGTAGCTCTTCACTTTCAAATCCGCACTTAGCCAAAACTTTGATTTACATTAATCCAAATTATAAATTGACAAATCAAAGATTTGGCGGTGTTGCAACGTAGAACTGCGGTTGATTTACCTGCTAAGCCCCGCATTACATATAGCTTTTGTTAGCTGTTGCCTTTTTATTTAAAATCCTGTAATGGATTAGTGTGTCTTATATTAGTGTCATTCCAAGCTATGATATGAGCATATTTAACGTCTACGTTATCACTTTTTATTGAATTAGCGAAACTAGTTAAATAATCAAAAGGTGGATTTTGTTGGATTAGCTTTAATAGTTCATTTCCAGAATTACTAAAGACATTGACTGGCATTTGTATTGTAGGTGTATTAGCCTTAATTTTTGCAATGATAATAGTATTACCTGAAGTGAAAATTCTTTGATTATCGTTTGGCTGTTCTAAAAATTGGTGATTTACAAAATCACCAGGCTGAAGTAGCCCTATCTCGATCATCAGTGCTATGTCACTGTAATAAATTTTGTGATTTTCACTTAACATTTGCTCATCATTAGTTTTAAATAAGTAATTTCCATTACCTGATTTAATGGCAAAATTCGCAATTTTCATAAATGTGTCAGCTTCGTTTTTTGATAAATTTCGAATAAGCTCAAGCGTACGCAATGAATATGTCTTCGGTTGTTTAATTTCACCTGCTAAAATTTTCCCCCATAAAGCTTGCATTTCTTCATTAGATACTTCTTCGGCAATTCGGAAGAAACGTGTAGTCCAATCCTCGTCTAGAGGCTCATCAGTTACGTTTGATTCGTCTTTTAATTCTTCTGCGGCATATGCAGTGATACTTTCTATATTTATTTGTTTTTTCGCTTCTTGAAAATCAAGTCTATCTTGTATTCTTTCTTCAATAGGAGAATTGATTAAATTATCAAATTTTAATTCTTTTGGAGAGCTAATGGATATTTTTTCCTCTTTGTATTCAATTCCTCCAGTAATTTGAAAATTTTCTTTTACAGCTGTAGCGATAATCTTCATTTCTTCTGCTCGTGCTTCAGCTAACTTTTTAATTTCATAAGCCTTTGTATCCACATCTTTCTTATCAAAATACGGCTTAGAAACTCTTCCTACAGAATTTGTAACGATATTAATTAGTTTATCTATTGGAAGGACTTTTCCAAGTCCCAAAATGTCGTTTATTTTCATAGATATATGATTAACTTTTTAGTTGATTTTTTTTGTTTGTAGTTTTTCAGGTTACAGCTAACAGTTCGCATGTGAGTAGTGCGGTATTTAACCCACAACTGTCTCAAATAGCTAAGTAGCCAAAACTACGATTTTACAGTTAACTTTAAAATTTTAATTAGCTCGTCAAATCGTTTATTTGGCGGGGATTAAACACCGCAACAATTCTCATAAATACTACGTTCCCCTGGTTGCTTATGATACATTGTTAGTGCCTTTACTTCTTATAGCGATTTAACTAATTCATCAAATCCATGGTCAAAAGATTTTGTAAAATCAGCATATCTTTTGTCAGAGAATAATGGTGGTATATCACAATCTTCTATAAGTGCAGGTAAAACAAATACGTTTCTCTTATTTAATTCAACTATTAACCCTGAATTCATTTCTTTTTTCACCCATGGCTTATTTATTGAATCTTTCGAGAATAAAACAACCATAAAAGATGAATCTTGAATTCCATCATTTATTTTATCTACAATTGAATCTCCAACTTTAATTTCCCATTCATCAAACCAAGCTTGATATCCATTTTTTGTTAAATTTTTCGCAATTTTTCTTGCACTATTCTTATTTTCAGAAGCATGTGCTATAAATACTTTATAATCTTTCATAAATTTAATAATTGGTCTACCTTTTTCTGCGAATTCCTCATATAAATCCATGGGCATTTTAATATCTCTTCTTATATACTTATAACCCTTAAATGTCAAATCGAAAACAACATATTTCTGTGTGTGATTTTTTATATTTAATTGAAGAAATAAATCCTTTCTTGGTATCGAATTAATAGTCCAGTTATAATGGTGAATGTGTTCTATTTTTTTCACCATTCTATTAAATGTACCTTCTTGAAAGAAATCATTGACCGAATAATCCTTTTTTATAAAGTCGAAAAGTAAATTACGTTTAGCCAATTCTTCAATAAAAATATTCTCTATTTGATAATTCTTTATAAATTCAAATGTATACACCTGTTTTACACCCACATAAGCATATTCAAATACCCAATCAAAATAAGTATGTGAATCAATTCTTGAAACAATTGCTTTTCCTGATAAAAATGATATTTCTTTTATTGTTTATTGTTTATGATGGACGGTTCTTGTATTGCCACTAACGGTCTTACTAAGTTGCATGGACGATTAAAAAATTAATCTTATCAATGCGCTAAAAAAGTAAGCCGTGTAAATTTGTTTATATTTGGATCAAACCAATTTATTTGGCTTGCTGGTGTTTCTTAATTGTACTAAACTTTCGAACTGATTATCAACGCTCATGAAATTTAGCTTTTGTTACCAGCTTTAATTCTATTTATCATTATTAATTAAAGCATTATAAATCTTACGTGTCACCTCTTGCTCTCCTAATTTCTCCCAATCTAAGCCAATCACATTCAACAAGCTAGGACTATATTCATACACTTCTTGTTTTGACACCCCAGCCCAAATAGGTAGCACAAGATTTTTTTCCTCCAATATCTCCCTCGTAAAAATTGAATTAAACTCTGTCTTTGTCCATCCATTATTCTTGAAAAATTCTGGTGTTAGTATTAATATACACTTTGAACATTCTTTTAAACCTTTCTCAATACTTTCTCTTAGCTTATCTCCAACGTTTAATGAATATTCATCGTACCAAACACGACATAGCATTTTTGATAAGTTATCGGCAAGTGGTCGTGCTATTTTATCTTTGTCATTGCTATCATGACTTATAAAAGCCATTGGCATATTATCTGTGTCCATATATTTCATATATTCTGTCCCTCTAAATATTAAGTTAAATCCTAGTGCTTTAGCATTTTCTTTCAACTCTTTTAAATGATTTTCTGGTATGTAAGAGTCACAATAAATAAATACTCTTTGGGAAAAAGTTAATTCTGTATATTCAATCGGAAATTCTCCTCTAAATTTCACACTCAACTTAAAAGGGGTAGTATTTTCAACTTTAATTTCTCCATCAAAAGATTTTATTTTAGGCAATACTACTTTACCACCTTCTATATTTAATCCATTCTGCCAATTCTTCTTTAATTCATTTAAGAAATTCAAAAAGAAATTTCCCCCTAACCCTTTCTTTTCAAAATAGAACGTCAAGAACATAACGCCAGAGTAGAAATCTAAGCAGCCCTGATATTGTAATTTTGTACTAATGTCATTAAATACATAATCACGTTTATTCGTACATTTCACACAATTATCAAATGCTTGATCAAAATATTCTTTCAGTGTACTCATTGCCTAATTTTTATTGCTGGTAACTAATATGAATCAGCCATATTGTTGTTATTTCTATTATATTTTTTCAAAAGGTGTTGTTAACATGCCAATATGGAATGCTAACAATTCCTTCCTATGGCGAATTATTTAAAATATCATCTAATGGATTATTAATTTGACATAAATTCTTATTCGAAACATGTGTGTATATTTATTTTGCCTTTAAATAAACTTAGAAAAACCAGTCTAATTTAGCAAACCAAATATAATAAAATAATACTAAACAATATTATTATATTAGAATATTGTTTAACCATGTCTAAAACATAAAAAAAGGCACTCTCCCAAAAGGAGACTGCCTTAAAAAAACATGTAGTTCTTAGTATCTATTTATTTTCTATCTTCAAGAATCATACCTCTATCTTCGAATCTTTTTACGATTGTATCTATCACATCTTGTCCTACTGAATGATCAGATAATCTAACTTTCATTCCTGTTTGTATAAAGAACTCCTCTATTTTAGCAATTGCTAGATCAATTATTTCGTCCACAGTTCCATCTACAATTCCCCTAACGCGTTCAGCATATTGAAGAATCTTAGCAATAAGACTAATTGTATTTAGGGCAAGCTAGCTATTTTAGGATAGCGTGTGTTGTACACAGTACTTAATCAACAAAACCATGAGTTATCTTTAAAATTACATTCCCATCAACACTCCATTTTGAATAAATTGCACCTTGATATTGAGGCATCCAATATAAATATTCAATATAATCTATTTTCTCGTTATCTTTTTGAATGTAGAATTTCTCATTTTCAACCAAATAATCTAGAATGAGAAAAATGTCAATTGTATGTGGAAGTTTTATTTCTTTTTTGTCAATATAGAGTGTTTTTGTTTTCGAAACTAATAGAAATTCATTGTCTTTATTTAAGTTACTTTCAATAAAGTCATTAACATCTTTAATATCCTCAATTATATCTATCCCTATTTCTTCAATAAATTTTGATTTTATATCATTATTATCAAATGAAAGCTTGAAGTCGTCAATTAGTAAATTAAATTTTCCACTTTCATATTTATTGTTTGAGTATAGTAAAGAACTTCTTTTTGTACCATAAGACGTCAGAACCTTCTGACTCATGACATTCATGGGAAATATAAACAAAGCAATTATAATTATGTGCTTAATTGTCATGGTGAATTTGTATTGTGTACAACTAATGTGAATCAACAATATTAATATATAGAAAAGAACATGCTGCTCTTAGTATCTATCACATCTTGTCCTACTGAATGATCAGATAATCTAACTTTCATTCCTGTTTGTATAAAGAACTCCTCCTGAATTCATCTCACTTGCTGTAGCTGCTGACTTTGTTCCGTCTTTCTTACATAACCTGGGAAACACTGAGATCCAAACGCACCACCACCATATTCCAAAACTACATTGTCTTTATAGAATATATACATACAACCATCATTATACTTTGAAATTAAGTTCTCAGTTAAATTTTCATCAAATATGTTGTAAGAAAACTTTCCCATGCCACTTCTTTGCCATCCAATAGTGATAGGTTTACGGCTAGAAATAGATATGCAATTAGCATTATCTAACTTCATTTTAAGGATTCTCAGTTCCTTTCTAGTCCAGCCAAGATCATTCAATAAGGAGTCTGTTTTTGAAGAGTTAATATTTAAATTCCAATTACTCTCAAAAGGTCTTTTTGCTTTAACATGAAAAATCTCCAATTCTTTGTTATTATCGAATTCTATATGGACAAATGCATTCTCAGGCATAATAGATTCAAAATACCTTTTCGCTTCTAAAATTTCTTCCTTTTTCTGTTCATAGTTCTCAACTAAGTCTTTCTTTGTGTAAGATGGTTCAGTCGAAGTTCCGTAAAATGCTATACAAATAAAGACAGGACTAGCATTAAAGTAAAAATAATTCCTCCTGTTTTAAGTAATGTTTTTAAGAGTCTTCTCATTGTTTTTGTTTTAATTGGCCATAACGGGCTGGCTATGTGTTTTGGGGGATTTCGAAGCTCTTCACTTTCAAATCTACATTTAGCCAAAACTTTGATTTACATTAATTCAAATTATAAATTGACAAATCAAAGATTTGGCGGTGTTACAACGGAGAACTGCTGTTGAATTACCTACTGCCCCCGCATTACATATAGCTTTTGTTAGCAACTGGGCTTTATTATACTTTTTTTCTTAAATCTAACACATTATCCCCAAATGTTTTGGAAGCCCATCTTGTAAATTGCCCGCTCTTATCATCCGAGGCAAAGAATTCCCCTTTAAAAATTGCACATTGACACTTTTTAGTCTGAAGCCTTAAATACTTTCGACCATCAATACCTACAAGTCTTGTTTCAATTATTGATTTTACAAATTCGTCAATTTTAACATTGCAATTAATTTTTGCTAATTCGGTATTGACCTTAGTAACTAGTATTTTATTGTTTTTACATAGATATGCAATAATATGATGTTGCTCCATAGTCAATTTCGTAGGTTGCCATTCTTCGAGCGGGTATTCTCTTGTTAAAGTATCTTTTGATATTACTTCATAGTGAAAGTTCCAACCTAATTGTCCACCACAGTTCACTATGTTTCCTAATAAAAATACGTTTGCACCAGAAAGTGTTAAGTCTTCACCAAAAATATCTGAACTGATATTGTATTTGTACGAAATTCTTGTCCAGATAATTTCCAACATATTGTAAATCGGATTATCCGTATTTGTAGTGTAAAATGGCCAAACTCCATTTATTAGACTACCGACAAATGGCATTGCATTGTTTTTAATTACACTGATTTTTTCGTTGATAATCAGATTTGGAAAGTGTAAAGGAGAAAAACCAGATATTAGCTTATCAGCTGTTGAAAGATTTTCGAATAAGAAATTCACAAACCCATCTCTTAAATTCTTTTCTGAACTATATCCTTCATATCCTAAGAGTATTCGAGGTGGCATTGTAACTTCTTCTCTCAAAATGCGGAATATAGCTTCTTTTGTTGAAGAGTCAAAATGCTTTCTTAATGCCCCATTATCCATAATGTTTTCATTACATATGCTTAGGTAAGAATCATAAAATAAATTTCTATGATAGTCTTCATATTGAATATCATCAGCAATTTCTAGTACATTTCTTAAATTTTCATATCCGTCAATTATGCTTTTTTTGTTTAATTTCTTTTTGACTTGAATTACAGCTATAACTTGCTTGATATTTACATCGTATTGATCTGTATAAGGTAATTTGTTTCCTTCCCCTTCTATAATTAAAATATCCATCTCCTTACTTCTAAGACCTTCTTTGTTTATTATAAAGGAGTTTGTAACGATATTAAGATTCAATTCATCGAAAAGAGACATTTCAAGAAAATCTTTTGTTAACCCCTCGTACATATTTCCAATAGTAACTCTATGGGAAATCTCCATAGAATCTATATGTTGTTTCTCAGCATCAATAAGCTTTAAAAGAAAGTCGGAAATTGTTTTAATCATAATCTATGGTCTTATGTGTTTTTGCCTTGTTGCTAACGGCTAGGCTATGAAGCGTACCTCTTTGTGTTGCATATTTATTATTCAACTCATTTGAGATTGCTGCTATGCTTTTTTTTGGTTTGTTGCTAACTAATGTGCATCAGCCATATTGTTGTTATTTCTATTATATTTTTTCAAAAGGTGTTGTTAGCATGCCAATATTGGATGCTAACAACAC
>JBATVL010000006.1:0-80085 GCA_049671745.1 Marinifilaceae bacterium | reverse complement strand
TGGAACCACCTCTTCCCATTCCGAACAGAGAAGTTAAGCACAAGCACGCCGATGGTACTGCAGAGATGTGGGAGAGTAGGTAGATGCCGACATTCAAAAGAGCTGTGATTTTATCACGGCTCTTTTTGTTCGATTTCGATAATCAATTTTATTAATTTGTCTTTTGCTTTTAGTTATTCTGTTTTGCGAAAGGAATAACTAAAGAGTTAATTTTATGAACTTTTTTAGGTTCTTCTGGTTAGATACAAAAAGAGGGTATCCAATTAATGATATTCTCTTTATTTTTTTAATTTTGTCTAGTCCTAAAATAGCGTTACATAAAAAACAATGTTATTAGTAAAACAACTAGAAGTCAGTATGTGAAGCGTACACAGAAAGATTATTCAACATCTTTTAAATAGGAGTAGTAAAAAAATTGAGCAAGGATTACTCAGTAAAAAAGGAGCAATGCTTAAATATGGTATTCAAGAAGATGCAACAATTTCAAATTGGTTAAAAAGATTTGGTATATTTGACTATGTAAATCAATCTCAAGTAACTATGAAAAATACCCCAGAACAGAAGGTCAGAATGATAGAGAAACAAAAGCATCACTGGAACGACAGTTTCATGAATCTGCTGAGAAAGCAGTCATCTTTGATATGATAATAAATATAGCAGAAAAAGAGTTTAACATTTCAATCAGAAAAAAGAACTTACCCAAGTAGTTAATCTATATACTGTAGAAATGGAATTCTCAACCCCTTTTGCATGTGAGTTACTTGGGAAAAGCAGACAGTCTTATTATAGAAATCAATGGTCTATTTTAAACCAACAAAATAGAGCAACAAAAACAATCTCTTTAGTTCCAAATATAAAAATAATAATGCCTAGTATAGGAACACTGAAGTTATATTATACTGAAGTTTTGCACATTGTTATGTGCTCATAATATATTTAGATTTTCAAATAATGCTATTTTCTTCATAAAACCCCATGAGGGATAGCATTGTATTTTCTATTTCATTATCTTTAATTACATCTAGAATGATCTTTTCAAAAGTTTCGATATCACCTAAATATTTTGAAATAAACTTAACGATAGCATACTGTAAAGCCCAAAATCCCCTATTTTGTCTCATAAGTATCAACCCTATGCCTTATAGACATTATAATATATTGAATCATGACAATTGTTATATTGGGAATATTAGCATCAAAATCATTTGCCTGGCAAGTTCCAAGATTAAGTAGTTGTTTTGCTTCTTTAAAGAAGACCTCTATAGTCCATCTATTCTGGTATATTTTTATTGTTTTTATAAATGACAAACGACAATCAGTAGATAGAAACACTCGATATTTATTCTGATTATTGAATCTGCTATAATGCAAAATATACTTTTCTTCATCAAGTTCAACAACAGCTGTTTTATATTGTAATTTAAGTCTTCTACACCTTTTCCATTTGCTTAGACTACTACAAATATCCTTGGTATTCATTTGACGGTCATTATAATTAAAGATAGATCTATAACCAATTATGTGAATGTTTTGCTTCTTGATATTTCTTATATCCTTAATAAATGATAGAGAAGTGAACCAACTGTCCATAATCAATCTGAATCCCCTTACTAACAGCTATCTTTAGCATCGCCTTAGCATATCTATTTTCTTACAATCACACTCTTTGGAGCGAATAACTGATGGAGTATGCTTCTCTCGTTTCTTTTTATATTGTGCTTTGTAATTTTTTTTTGAAAGGTTATATGGTTTAGATTTATTTTTTCCTTTTTCTCGATGATAAGAGAAATCAATAGGAATAAATGAGGAACCATCCCAAATATCTGTAACCAATGTTGTTGTAGTGAGTACCAAAATGTTTTAAAGAGAAATAATATAAAAATGAGTATGATTGTAGCTTACGATCCTTATCATAATGCTATAGCAGAAAGAGTAAATGGAATTCTAAAAGATGAGCTTCGACTTGAAGAATATAAAGTCGATAGGGATGTAATTAAAAATCTAATTGGTAATAGTATATGTGTATATAACACTCTAATACCTAATTATTCATGTAGTATGCTTACCTCATAACAAATGAATCTGCAAGATGATATAAAACTAAAAACCTATAAAAAAACAGATAGTTACAAAACAAAATTTGCAACTACCTGTCAAATAAGCATTTTTGATCTAATCAAATCTGTATCGGTTATTTAGGACGAGACATTTTATAGATTATCAATTTCTGAATTAAGATTGTTTAGTATTATATTAGATCTTTCTAAATCGTCAATAATTTTAGATTTAGTATCTATAAATTTATTTTTCACTTCTTTAAACATTGATTGATAGTAAAGATTACTTACTTTCATATTTTTAATAAAAGAGCTTAAATATCTTTTCTGTTTAGTAGTGATAGCTTCTTTTGTATCTTTAATCTTATTTTTAAGATAATCAATGTAGATAGTTTCTTCGTTAATAAACATATTAGGTCTATCAGTTCTTTCAATAAGATTTATTCTACCATATATATGATCAACCATTTCTTTAAGGCTAGCTTTTTTAGAAAAATACGCCATATTAGGACCAGGGCAAGCAGAAACACCAGTACCTTCGCTCTTAGTCTCTATATTGTGATTTAAGAGAACAGAAGTTCCAAGTCCAACACAAGTACAAGATTTAATAACAATATTATTATATCTCTTAGTATACTCTTCAGCAGAAAGATTCTCTTCTTTTAATTGCTTAATTTTAAGATATTGATATTTACGAGAAGCAGTACAAAGTCCTTTTTCTTCAAATTCCTTATCAAGAGCCACATATTTTTTAGGACATGGACTACCAGGAATACCTTCCGCAATCCATTTAAGTCTTTCAACGTCTTTTGTATTTCCTCTTAGACTGTTAAAAGGTACTCCAAGAGGAGAAATATCACTTAAAAACAGATCATCTTCTTTAGCCCTAATCATTTGTTGTATAGTAGGTTCATCAACGTTAGTTACTTCAGGAACTAATAGGAAAGGTGTACCCCATCCAACAGAATCGATTTTATAATATTCCATTAAGAAATCATGTTCCTCAGATGTTCCAACTCCACCTTGTGCAGAAACTCTGATAGAAAGTCTTTCTTTAGGGATTATTTTATCTTTACTTTTAAGAGCATTTATAAGTATGTCATAAATTTCTTTAGTAAGTTCTTCTCTTTTATCTCTAAATTCAGCAAGAATTGGCCCCATAAGAGTACCATCAGAAGCAAAAGCATGCCCTCCGCAATTTAGTCCAGATTCTATTCTAAACTCAGATACCCATATACCTTTTTTTGCTAAAAATTTACCTTGAATAAGAGCAGATCTATAATCTGAAACTTTAAGAATAATTTTCTTTTTAATATAGCCATCAAGTCTAGGAAAGAAATCATTAAAGTTTTCAATGTAGCTGTAAAGTCTAGGATTCATACCAGCAGAAAGAACTATTGAAGAGGCAAGATTGCTATTTGCATAACCTCTAAGGGCAGCATGAGCATCGTTGAATTCATTAGGTAATTTCTCACCATTTGAATAATTTTCCTTATCAACCTTAGTCATAATATTAACATCAATACTACCAAGAGATAACTTATCTTTCATCCATGATTTAACATCAGTAAGATTAAAAGAATGTTCAGTTAATTTGTTAAACTCTTCTTTAATAGTAGAGCTATCTGGCAACATGTTGAAGTATTCCTTAAGTTCATCCTTCTTTTCAGAAGTAATATTCTTAAATTCTTCAAGTTTTTTCTCAGCTAAGTTGTTAATAAGATTTAGATAAGAAGTAATTCTCTTAGCTCTAAAGTCTTCAATTTTTTCAGTTATTTCAGTGTAAGGAAGGTTGAATTTCCCGCAATGAACTTTTCTTACTTTTTCAATAAGAATGTCATCAACCAATGAAATAACAGAGTCCATTCCGTATTGAGCAACCTTTAGAGGTGTATCAATTGTAAATCCAATTCCCATAACTGGGATGTGAAATGAATGAGTATTTGTCATTATTTATATATATTAATGTCTGTTATCAGGGAGAAAAACCTGATTATTAGACTGTTTGTCGTTGATGCAAAAAAAACTGTTAGCTGTAAAGGTATCATTCTTTATGAGTAAAACAAGCAAAAAATATCTATAATTTACTGAATATCAGTAATGAACAATCATTCATCAATCTCTTTGTTATGTATGGTATACTAATATGATAATAACAAAATATTTTAATTCGAATATAAAAGAGGGAGTCTGATAAATTTCAGAATCCCTCTTAGTACTATAAATGTATGTATATATATGTTGCTTAGTTAGATGTAATATCTATTATAGCATCAAGCCATACATCTGAATCGTTAAGATTTTCAACTAATTGTAGTTTTTCACCACCGTGTTTTCTGAATATTTCTTGTCCTTCTTCGGCTAATTCAATAATAGTCTCAAGACAATCAGTTACAAAAGCAGGAGAAATAATAAGAACTTTCTTTTTTCCTTCTTTAGCAAGCTTAATAAGAGTATCAACAGTAAAAGGTTTAGTCCAATTTTTAGACATGCGAGATTGAAAAGCTGTTGTGTAACAATTGGAATCCAGTTCTAATGCTTTGGCAATTAATCTTGTTGTTTGATAGCAGGTTGCTTTATAGCAAAACTCTCCATGTTCTGGCATCTCTTTAGAACAAGTACATGCACTAATAGAATGTTTAGGATGTACCTTATTTAGTTGTCTATTAGGTAGAGCATGATAAGAGAAGAGAATATGGTCATAATCTTTAATATCATGCTCTCTAATTTTAGAACATACAGCATTAATAAAAGCTGGTTTACTGTAGAACTGTTGGATAAGTTTTATTTTCGGCCGTTTTTCCCATGTTATCATCTCTTTCTCAATAAAATCAATAGTAGATTTCGTAGTAGAAGTGGCGTATTGAGGAAAAACAGGAAGAATAATAAAATCCTCATAATCATTATTCTTAATAACATTAAGAGTACTTTTTAAAGAAGGCAAACCATACCTCATTGCAGAATAAACATCTGTATCAGTAAGTCTTGCATTCAATTTCTCTTTAAGACTCTCGCTATATACAACTAATGGAGATCCCTCTTTTGTCCAAAGCTTCTTATATAAAGATGTAGAATGTTTAAGTCTGAATGGAATGATAATACCATTAACTAAGATTTTTCTAAATAGCCAAGGATAGTCAATTACTTCTTTATCGTTAAGGAATTCATTAAGAAATTCTTTAACATCCTTTTCAGTAGCATTATTAGGTGATCCAAGATTTACTAATAGTATTGCTCTTTTATTCATCTTTATATATTTAATAAGTTTTTTATATAGACTACAGGATTAGATATCTTTTGTAATCTTTTCTGCAATATCTCTTCCTTGCTTTATTCTGTCTGCCATACCTATACCATTAATAATATTACCACCAATGATAAGTCCTTTATTTTCTTTTTGAAGTTGATATATCGCCTCAAAACGTTCTTTAGAAGAAACCTCATATTGAGGAATAGCATATTTATGTTTAAATACTTTAACAAATTCTTGTTTAGCTTCTTTAGGTTTAAGCATAGCTTTTACTTCTTTATTTGCAAGATCAATTATCTCTTGCTCTGAAAGATCAAAAAGATGTTCTTTTCTAGTTCCACCAACGAATATAGAAAGTAAAACACCATTTTCAGGTGCTCTATTTTTAAAGAAAGAAGAGGTGAATAAAATACCAAGAATATCTTTCTTTTCTTTTGTAGGAATAAGTCCACCAAAAGCAAAAATATCATCTCCATCCCAATCACTGAAAGCCATAGTTACCTGAGCAACTGCAGCATATTTTACAGAATCGATAATCTTAAGTTTAGATTTATCTGCAAAAGAAAGTAATTCAGGTAGAGGTTTAGAATTACAGGTTGTAACAACATAGTCGTAAACATCATTATTTACTATATATTGATTATCCTCTTTATGAATAGAAACAGGAGCTCCAACAAATATATTCTCTACACCAATAGCTAAAACAAGTTCACCTACAAGTCTTTCTAATCCACCTTTAACGGAGAATACTTCTTTAGTAGCTTTCTTATCTCTATCTGATTTCAGTTCTTTTTTCTTGGCAATAGCTCCTTTAATAAAGCTTCCATGATCTTGCTCTAAATTATACAATTTAGGAAGGGCATATTTAGGAATTAGTTTATCAGGATTACCAGAATATATTCCTCCAATAAAAGGGTCAATAGCATAATCAAGAAAACTCTTACCTAATCTTCTACGAACGAGATTGGCTAAAGATTCATGAAGATCATCTCCTTTTTTTCTAAACGGTTCAAAAAGGACATTAATTTTATCTTTAAAAGTAAATAAAGGAGTAGTGATTGCGGATATTGGTCCAGAAGGTAAAGCATGCCATTTTCCTTTTTTCCAGATCAATCTTTTTTTTGCTCTAGAATCTGCAATATCAATTAAATCAGTACACCCCAGATCTTCAAAAAGTTCAGCAACTTCAGGATTACCTAAAACTCCAGTATTAGGACCTGATTCGAATATAAATCCTTTCTCTTCAAAAGAATGTATAGCACCACCACATCTATGAGTATTCTCGTAGACAGTGACACCAAAACCATTTTTTTTCAAATAAAATGCAGTGGTTAAACCTGTTAATCCTGCACCTATAATAGCAATATTTTTCATTTATACTGGTTTAGAAAATGAGCCTTGTTTATTTCTAACAAGTGGATCGAATGCAGCAGCAACGTTTCTAATGAAAAGAATTTCCTCTTCATTAACTTTTAATCCATCTTCATTCATAATAATTATACCATCCTTAGCTAATTCACGTAATTGAGGTAATGCAGGATTAACAAACTTGGCAAGAGTCTCTTTATCTATATCAAGTTTTGTTTTTATATAAGAATAAGAAAGCTGTTTATTACACATCACTTCATCAATGATAGCTTTAATAATTTTCTCATCTTTATTAAGAATATAACCTTTCACGCAAGCAAAAGTCTCATCCTCTATAAGTTCAATATATTCATCTATATTCTTAGTGTTTTGTACAAAAGCAGATTCGAATTGTGAAATAGCTGACACACCAAAAGCATAAACTTGCCCAGTTGTTTGAGTAGTACAATATCCTTGGAAATTTCTGTGTAAATCACCATTTTTAAGAGCTTTACTAAGCTTATCCGTTTTCAGTGCATAATGATCAAGTCCTATAGCTTCATACCCGTTAGAAGTAAGTAAATTATATGCAGCATTATACATCATAATCTTATCATTAGCTTGAGGTAAACCTGCTTTTTCAAGAATCAACTGAGCCTTATTAACCCAAGGTACATGAGCATATGAGAAAGTAACAATTCTATCAGCTTTAGCCTCTATAGCTTTACGTATAGCATCCTCAAAAGATTCTACCGTTTGATAAGGTAATCCATATATAAAATCAAGATTTACAGAAATATCCTTATTGTTGTATTTAAGAAGTGGAATAAGTTCAGGCACTGGTATATAAGATGCATCTCTATTAATTACTTTTAAAACATCCTTATTAAAATCCTGAATACCAATAGAGAAACGATTAAAACCAGCTTCTCGTAATTGTTCAATATATTTTTCAGTAAGAAGAGAAGGATTACATTCTACAGCTATTTCTGCATGTTCAACAAGTTCAAATGACTCGAATATGAAATTATTAATTTCTGCAAGATATTGAGCCTCTATAGCATTGGGAGTTCCTCCACCATAATGAATTTGAGACACTTTTCTATCACCTTCAATAAATTCAAAAGCCATTTGCATTTCGCCAATCACCGCATCAACATATGCTCTAATATCGCTACTCTTACGCATGTTAGCATTATTACAACCGCAGTAATGGCAGATTTTATGACAGAAAGGTATATGAATATATATAGATATATTCTCAGGTTTCTCGTTGTTAGATTCTATTATAGATCTAGTATAATCATCGTGAGAAAACTCATTTTTAAAGAAATTAGCTGGTGGATACGAAGTGTATCTAGGCACAGGTTTATTATATTTTTCCAAAAGTTCTTTAGATATATTCATCGTCTTTTGTTTTTTATTTTTTTTGTTGAAAATGTAAGTATTATAAGAGAAAGAACGCCCATCCCAATCTCAAAAGAGAAAAGTCCACTATAGCCAAAATTATGTCCTATCTTTCCAGAGGCAATGGCAATAATCATGCTAGATAGATGTGTTAAAACAATCTGAATAGTAAAATCTGTACCCTCTCGTCCTTCCCTTACAATATTCATAGAAGAGGTATAAACCACAACGGTTGCCATACCATAACAGCTCCATAAAAGTGTGATACCTACATACAAAGCAAGTGTGGAAGGAGTTGAGTATGTTAAAGTTAAGAAATAAACGGCAGTTGTGATCATAAAAATATTAAGAATAAAAGCCGAACCAATAATCTTTTTTCTTTTAACAAGATAAGAAGCTGCAAATGTAGAGACGGCACCAGCTGCTGTACCGTAAATTCCGGCCATAAATCCAATCTCTTTAACATTATAACCTAAATCGACTAAAAACGGTTTAAGCATAGCAAGAATACCTATTATGCCAGAATAAAAGAATGATAATACAAGAACACGTTTACCTATACCTTTTTGAGTAAAGAAAAGCTTAATATCCTTCATACTAACTTTAGTAGTCTCAGGTTTCTTCTCTTCTAACTTTTTATATGTACAAACAGGTGCTGTAGCAAGCATAACAAATACGCCAAGAGCCATAAGTAAATATTGCCATCCAAAGTAATGATAAATGATAAGCATAACACCACTACCAACAAGAGTTCCAATAAAACTACCAGATGACTGAATTGAATTACCAATACCTCTTTCATCTTTTTTAAGAGAAAGAATAGCAAAAGCATCAGTAGCAATATCCTGAGTTGCAGAACCAATAAAAGCCAATACCATAAAGAAAAGTATCAGTTTAAAATCTGTTTTAAGAGATAAAAATCCTGTACAAATAATTACTATTGCATAGAAAATCTCAGAATATATAATCCAACGTTTATAGTCTTTAGTATTCTTACTTGTATTATCAACAAGAGGCGCCCAAAGAAATTTAAGAATCCATGGTAATTTAATTAATTGCAATAGACCAATGGACTGTAGAGAATATTGCTCTTGTCGCATAATAACAGGAACCACCGTAGAGAAGAAACTCATAGGAATGGACTGCGCAACATAAAGCGACATAAGGGTTGATAGCTTTCTTACTTTTTCTTTGTTCACCTTTTGATATTATAAATTAGTAATGTATTAACTAGTATCTAAAATGAATATTTAAAGCTAAAGCCAACTTGTGAAGGTTTTCCTTTTTGTGCAAAATCAGTACCCATAGAAGAGAAGTGATATGCCATATATTCTGAATTACTGATGTTTTTAGCCCAAATATTAAATGCAAAATTATCTTTAATAAATGATATTTTAGCATCTATTATATCATAAAATCCTTGTTTTATACTATTGTTTACATTCCAATAATGTTCGTCGAAAGCTTTATAGATTGTGTTGAATTTAACAGCATCTATAATTTTAGAGTTTATCTCATATCTGTAAGATAAAGCCAGGCTAATTGTTTGTTTTGGAACGTAAGGAATATAATTATTACTATAATCTAGTTTCTTGCCTTTCTTCACGTCTTCGTAATCTATGAATTTAGCTTCTGTATAGCCGTAGTTTGCTTGAAGTTCTAAATTCTCTACTAAGATAAGTCTAGACTCAAGTTCTATTCCTTTAGAAACAGATTCTCCTGCATTAACCTGTATACGTCCTTGTCCGCTTGGTACAGTTTGAGAAATTTGTTGATTTTTCCATTCTATATAGAAAGCTGCCATATTAATAAAAAGGCGATTCTCTAGAAGATTCATTTTAATACCCGTTTCGTAATTCCAACTATGTTCAGGATCAAAAGAAACAGGAGTGTCTTTTTCGTATACTGTATTGTAACCTCCTGTTTTATAACCTTTCGCTATAGTTGCATACAAGAAATTATTACTAGTTAAATTATATTTTATAGAGGCTTTAGGAAGAATCTGAAAATAATCTAAATTACCATCCTTTTCATCAGCTTTTCTTTCTGTAGTATTTAGAGTCTTGAAATAAGAATAATCTAAATTAGTAGATTCGTAATCAAGTCTTATTCCTGCTGAGAAATTAAAGTCTCCCACGTCTATACTTGATTGATGAAAAATAGCAGCTCCACTTGTTGGGATATCGTAATTCTTCACATATGCATAAGAAGTCGTTCCCTCAGGAAAGATCTTTCTTTTTACCATTCCTGCCACATAAGAATCTCCAAAATTCACATCCACAGTAGTTTTAATAGATTGATGGAAAGCAAAAGCTCCAAAAACCCATTTGTATGCTTTGTTCTCTCTAGATTTTAAAGTGAATTCTTGTGAAAACATATGCTGACTCTGTCTATGATTTACAAAATAGATATCTACAGGTTTAAAGTCTTGGTCTATAGCTTGATGGTCAGTAAAATAATTGTATGATGTACTTGAAGAGAATAATATTTTCTCTGTCTTATACTCATTATATAGTGAAGTAGATAGCATATCTCTATCGTAAGAACTATATTTATTATAATTTACTTGCTCTATCTCACCAGTCTTTTTATTATATTTTCCGTAAGGATATCCACCTTGTTTACTTCCTTGATAATTTATTGAAAGAACTGATTTAAAAGAATCAGAAGGAGTGTATACAATCTTACTTCCTACATTATATTGCTTCATATTATCAACCTTCTCATTGTTGAATTTATTAGTAAAAAATCCACCTTTCTCTCCATAATAAGAAGAAAAAGAATATGAGAATTTGTCGTTAATTGTATTGTAAGTTGCTGCGCCTATACTTCTATTTCCATATTCTCCAGCAGTAAGTTTAATAGAGCTTCCAGTATAATTTTCAGGCGATTTAGTTTTAATATTAATTATTCCTCCCATAGTATTTCTCCCATAAAGAGTTCCTTGTGGTCCTCTAAGAACCTCAATGTTTTCTATCTCTGAGAAATTAAAATCAAAACTTGCTTTCTCAAAATATGGTACCCATCTACATAAAGTCCCACCGAAGGAGAATTAATTTTAGATCCTATACCTCTAATATAAATAGGAGATGTAAGCTTAGAGCCATAATCAGGCATAAAAAGATTAGGAATATAAGAAGATAAATCTTTCAGGGATTCTATACCATTTTGTTCTATCTTATTGCTAGAAACTAATGATACAGAAGATGGTAAAGCCTTAAGTTTATGCAATTCTTTAGTCGCTGAAACGGAGATTTCGTTTAAATTTTGAACAGAAATATAAGTTGTATCTTGTGTCTGTTCATTGGTTTGCGAATAAGAATACTGACATATAGCCAATATTATAATCGTTAATATTGTTTTTCTTAACATAATGAGAGTGTGCTCTTAATCATCTTATATTCTGTTAAAAAAACAGAAAATGAAGAATCACCTCTTCGCAGTGCTTAGAGGTATTTTTATTCTTTTATATTTATTTGTTGAGTGATTTATGATATAAATCGAGTAGGGGGAGGTCGTGAAAAATAATATGAATAAAAAGTATTATCCTTAAAGGATTCATTATGAGTGTATCTTATTGTGGAATCTATCTCCGAGACATCTGCAAGAGTATCACAGAGCTCGTAAATAAAATCTTTAATATTGTCGTAAAAATGTATGTTTTGGGAAGAATCAACATTAGAATAATTTTGAGAAATTATCTTTTCCGCTTTATTTTCTTCTACAGGAATACCTAATACACCTTTGGCATAACTAGTCATACCAATCAAATATAGAATGGCAGCTAGTAAATATGGCACAAATGTAGAAAGTAATCCAAAATGAAACATTTTATTATCTTTTTTATTTCAGACTGCTAAATTATAAAAATAATCTATGAAATCCATTTTTCTTCTCTAAATATCTCATTTACAGCATTGACATATTTAGTAGCATTAGACACTTTTCTAATCTTTTTATATACCTTTCTAGAGTTAGTAAATGAAAGTGAGAAATATTCCCAGAACCCTTGCATACGTTTAAGAATCTGCATATCACCATTCAGTAATTCAGAATAAGACACAAGCAGTTCACCATGAAATTTCTTGAAAATCTCAAGTCTATCACCTTCTACTTCTATGCCTTTAATATCCATAGCCAAGAAAGGATTTGCGATAATGCCTCTACCTATCATTATGCTGTTAGTAGATGGAAATTGTTTTGAGAATGCTTTATAATCTTTTAGAGAATTAATATCTCCATTATATGTAAGTTTGTGTTTAGAAATCTCTAAAGCTTTTTCGAAAACGTCTTTATTTACATCTCCTTTATACTGTTGTATACCAGTACGAGGATGTATAATTATTTCGCTTAAGTTATGTTTTTCAAGAAGAGGAAGAAGTTCTAAAAGATCAGTTTCATTCTCGTAACCTGAGCGAATTTTTAAAGATAACTTACAAGCTATTTTAGGTAGTATATTAGTCAACATTTCGTCTATGTTTTTAAACTCTTTAAGCATACCTGATCCAAGGTTATGACGAGCTAACATAGGGAATGGACATCCAAGATTCCAGTTTATTTCTTGATATCCCATATCAGTAAGCATATTAGCTAAGAAAAGAAATTCTTCTGTATCATTAGTTAATATCTGAGGTACAAGATTTGATCCTTTATTTAATTCAGACTCTACATCTCTAAGCTTAGAACGTCGAATTTCTCCTTTTTCTATGCGTATAAATGGACTATATGTAGAATCTAAACCTTTGAAAAACTTATTAAAAGAGTTTCTAAAAATGAAGTCTGTTAATCCTTGTAATGGTGCTAATGATATCTCTGTTTGCATACTTTCTTGTTTGTTATCTTGGCGCAAAGATAATATTCTTTGCTTATATATAGAATTAGTTGAATATAAAAGAGGGTAAATATGACTCAAGTAGGTATTAAAGATGACTTAAGTATATATGAGGTATGTATGAAGTATAGCTTAATTACCTATCAAGTATCTTCTGTCTCTAATCTTGCTGGGTTCTTTCTAGGTTCTTCCTTGGTTCTTCCTAGGTTTATATACCCTAAGAAGAACCAAGGAAGGTGCAAGAAATATTCAATAGAGATCATACTTGATACATATTTATTACATACTTGATTCGAATTAAATAGCTATGTAGTAAGTATTTGTTCCCTATTTATTACTATGTTAGTATCTTTAAAGGATATCTTATATCTATTTTTTTACAATTCAAACGTTTTAACAAATATTTATAATATTTTAAATAACTAATATGCTAATGAATTAGTAGTTTTTATAAATGAATAGTTGTTCAGTTTTTAAGCTTTTGTTTGTGTTTAATCTGTTGTTGTTCAGTAGTGTAACGTTGGGGTATCTTGACGATTAATGTATATATATATCTATTATTTGCAAGAAATAATTAGCTAAAATTTGTGAAAACTATTTTGGAAAGCTAGATTTGTTGAAACGTTTTACTATATTTTCAAACAAAAAAGATACTTTGTCGTTAATAACTTATATTCTTTATTTTTAAGAGGAATTATGAAAAAAAATAACTTAAATATATATAATGCAATCATATTATAATTTAGGATTAGATATTGGTTCAACAACTTTAAAGGTAGTTGTAACCAACGAGCGTGATGAGATTTGTTTTTCTGATTATCGTCGCCATAATGCTGGGGTATCCAAAGTTTTAGAATCTGTATTTAAAGATTTTATTTTGAAGTTTGGAGATGTAGAGGTAAGAATGCTTGTGACTGGTTCAGTAGGAATGGGTTTAACGGAGCGATTTAACTTTCCATTTATGCAAGAGGTAGTAGCCTCAGCAGTGGTTATAGATAATAAATACAATGGTATTTCAACTTTAATTGATATAGGGGGAGAGGATTCAAAACTTATACTTTTCAAAAAAGGAAAAGCACCAACAATGAGAATGAATGGTTCTTGTGCCGGTGGAACAGGTGCGTTTATAGATCAAATGGCGACTATGCTTAATCTTTCGGTAGATGAATTAAATGTATTAGCCGAAAAATCAACTACTACTCATGCTATTTCTTCAAGATGTGGAGTGTTTGCAAAAACAGATATTCAAAATCTTGTAAGTAGAAATGTTCCATTGTCAGATATTGCAGCATCTGTATTTCATGCTATTGCAGTACAAGTTGTAACTACTCTTGCTAGAGGTTGTGATATAAATCCAAAGATACTATTCTGCGGTGGCCCATTTGCCTTTATTCCTTACTTGAGAAAATCTTTCATAGAAGTTCTTAATATTAGTGATACTGATTATGTGATTCCTGAAAACGCTAATCTTATTGCGGCTTTAGGTTGTGCAATTGACAAGGAGAGTGAAAGATATGCAAGTAAGTTAAGCGCTGTTATCACTTTAATGAGAAATTCTGACGAGATAGTAGATACAGATAAAGGTATCTTACCTGCTCTTTTTAAGGATGAAGCAGAATATGGAAAATGGAAAGCAAGAAAACAAAAGAACTTTGTAAGTAGAACAACATTTGCAAAACTAACTAATACAAATTGTTATCTAGGAATTGATTCCGGTTCTACAACAACTAAGATTGTTTTGACTGATGAATTAGATAATCTTATTTTCTCTTTCTATTCTAAGAATAAAGGAAATCCTTTGGGAACATTACTTGAAGGACTTAGAAAATGTAATGATGAAGCAGAATTACTAGGTAAACATATACATATAGCTGGTTCATGTGTAACAGGTTACGGAGAGGATTTAATAAAAGCTGCTTTTAATTTAAATTACGGTATTGTTGAAACTATAGCTCATTACACTGGTGCTTTAAAATTCAATCCAAAAGTATCATTTATATTAGATATAGGTGGACAGGATATGAAAGCAATCTTTGTAGAGAATGGTGTAATTAATCGTTTAGAAATTAATGAGGCTTGTTCTTCTGGATGTGGATCATTTTTAGAGGGATTTGCAGAGAATTTAAAATATACTGTAGGTGATTTTGCTGAATTAGCTTGTACTTCTACTAATCCATGTGATTTGGGAACACGTTGTACAGTATTTATGAATTCTAAGGTTAAACAATTCTTACGATTAAATGCCCCAGCCAGTGATATAGCAGCAGGTTTATCATTTTCTATTATTAAGAATATGCTACATAAAGTTCTTAAGATACACAACTATGATGATTTGGGTGATTATATAACCGTACAAGGTGGAACCTTTAAGAACTATTCAGTTATTCGCGCTATGGAGCATGTAACAAATAAAGAAGTTTCATTTACTGATATACCTGAATTAACGGGGGCATATGGAGCAGCTCTATATGCAAAGAGACAAAGTAAAAAAGAAAAGATAAAACAGAATTCCCTTAATGAATTAGTGGGCCAAACAATAGTAGTATGAAAGAAATAAGTTGTAAAGCTTGCGAGAATAATTGTACCGTAACTAAGTATGAGTTCGCAAATGGGAACGTATATTATTCTGGAAATAAATGTGAGAAAGTATTTTCTAATAAAGGAAGTGATGAAATAGCGGGAGAGAATCTAAGTACATTTAGATATAATCTTCTTTTTGATAGAGAGGTGTGTGATGATAAAGATGCCATTAGAATAGGTATACCACGTGCATTAAATATGTATGAGAATTACCCATTTTGGCATAGATTACTTACTGATTGTGGTTTGAAGGTTATACTATCAGATCAATCTAATTTCAGTATGTATGAGGCAGGTTCAAATACTGTGATGTCTGATAATATTTGTTTTCCTGCAAAACTTGTACATGGACATATTAAAAATCTTCAGGCTAAGTCTGTGGATCGTCTTTTTATGCCTTATGTAATATTTGAGCATAAAGAAGATTGTAATACTCCAAATAGTTTTAATTGTCCTATCGTTTCTGGATATTCAGATGTGATAAAGAGTTCGATGAAATTGGTTTCTCCTTTAGATTCTCCTTCAATTTCTTTTAAGGATACAGTTCTATTGAGAAAAGCTTGTAAGGCTTATATTGAAAATGTTTATAAGTCTCAGAATGTAAGAAAGAAGAACTTATCGAATATCTTTAAAGCTGCATTCTCTGCCGCTATAGAAGCTAAAGAGGAATATTGTAGAACAATGGCAACTGAAGCTAATAAAATATTTAAAGCTGCTGAGAAAGAGGATAGAATTGTTATTATGCTTGCGGGAAGACCTTATCATCATGATCCTTTGATACAACATAAAATATCAGATATGGTTGCCTCTTTTGGAGTTGATGTTATAACTGATGATATTGTTCGTTTTGAGGAAAATAAGGCAAGTACTACAAGCGTTATGCAGTGGGCTTATACAAACAGAATTTTAAAAGCAGCCAAGTGGGTTGGCAAGCAGGGAAACAAGGTTCATTTTGTTCTTTTATCTTCTTTTGGTTGTGGACCAGATGCTTTTATTACAGATGAAGTTTCTTCTATATTAAAAGAAAATGGTAAGAATTTGACTCTTTTAAAAATAGATGATGTAAGTAATATTGGCTCATTACGTTTAAGGGTTCGTTCTCTTGTTGAGAGTCTTAGATTAGGACATTTACCTGATCATGTAGAAAAGAAGGAAGATAAGAAGATTGCTATTTTTGAAGAGAAGGACAGAAAGAAAACAATTATAATGCCTCATTTTTCGGAGTATTATTCTCCTATGCTTCCAATTATTTTTAAAATGAATGGGTATAAAGCTATAGTTCTTCCAATAAGTGATAATGAATCGGAAGAGCTTGGTTTAAAATATGTAAATAATGAGGTTTGTTACCCAGCAACTCTTGTAGTTGGTGATGTTCTGAAAGCTTTAAGATCAGGTAAGTATGATTTAAAAGATACGGCTGTAATTATAACTCAAACAGGAGGTCAGTGTAGAGCAACTAATTATCTTACAACACTTAGAAAGGCTATGATAGCTGCTGGATATTCTGATATTCCTGTGCTTTCTTTAGCTATGGGTGATGGAATGATTAATACTCAGCCTGGCTTTAAAATGAACTGGCTTAAATATTCTAAAGTAACAATTACTGTTCTTCTTTATACAGATACTATTTCTAAACTTTACTATGCATCAGTAGTGAGAGAGAAGAAACAGGGAGAGGCTGCTAGACTTAAGAATAAGTATCTTAAGGAGGTAGAACAATATTTAGAGGCTCGTGATTCAAAGGCTATTAAAAAGCTCTTAAAAGTTGCTGTAGAGGATTTTAACTCTATAATTAAGAAGAATGTTGTGACTCCTAAGATAGGAATAGTAGGAGAGATCTTTGCTAAGTTTAATTCTTTTGCAAATAAGGATGTTGTTAACTGGTTAGTAGAGCAAAAAATGGAGGTTGTTGTGCCACCATTGACAGATTTCTTTTTTCAATTCTTTGTTAATGCTAAAGTTAATGAGAAGAATAATGTTGAGAAATCACCAGCGCCTAGACTTGTATTATCTTTATTCAAAGGTGTGATAGATAGACAGATAAATGAATTTAATAAGATAGGTTCTAAATTTGATCATTTCTTACCATTTACTGATGTTTATGATGAGGCTAAGCATGCTGAGAAAGTCATTAATCTATCTGCACAATTTGGAGAAGGTTGGTTGATTCCAGCTGAATTTAATTATTTCTCTGAGAATGGTGTGAATAATGCGGTAAGTCTTCAGCCTTTTGGTTGTATTGCCAATCACATTGTTTCTAAGGGTATAGAGAAGAAGATTACAGATATGCATCCTGATATGAGTATTTTATTCCTTGACTTTGATAATGGTGTGTCAAATGTTAATGTATTAAACAGACTTCATTTTATGACTCGTAATGCCAAAGAGCAAGCAAAATTAGAGATTAGTTGTAATAAGTAATTCTAATTCTAAGTTTATATATAAAAAAGGAGTTGCCAATTATGGCAACTCCTTTTGCATTATACTGTTTATTTTTTTGTTTCTTTTAATAGTTCGTCTACAGCAGCTTTTAACTGTTGGTCAACACCAGTAGTAACAACTTCATAGTCATTTCTTATTTTAATTTCTGGCTCTATTTGAATATTTTCTACATAGTTTCCTTCTAAGTTTTTGATTCCAACTTGTGGTATACCAAAATAGATTGTTGGATCAAGTAGAGTTTCCCACCATACTGCAGTCATTGTACCAGGAACAGGCATTCCAACAAGTTTACCAATCTTAAGTGTTTGGTAAGCATAAGGGAAACCACAAGCATCAGAGTAATTTCCTTCGCATACTAGAACAGCAGAAGGTTTCTTCCATTTGTTTGAAGGTTCTGATCCCATATCTAATCCACGAGGAGAGAAATTAGCATATTTCTTTCCAGAAAGTAGAGTGATAAGGTCATCATGAAGCCATCCTCCACCGTTATAACGTGTATCTACTATGATAGCATCTGCAGTTCCATATTTACCAAGCATTTCAGAATATGTTTTACGGAAAGATGGTGAATCCATTCCTTTAACGTGAACATATCCAATTTTACCTCCAGATAGTCTATCACATTCTGCTTGTCTTGTTTTAACCCAACGCTCATATAATAATCCACTTAATCTACCTGCACTAGTAGGAGTTACAACTTCGTCCCAATTCTTTTTAGTTTTAGGATTGTATAAAGAAAGTAGAACTTTCTTACCTGTTTTGTGGTTTAAAAGAGGATAGTAGGATTGATTAGCAAGAATTTTTACTCCATCAATCTTAGTTATAATAACACCTTCTTTAATCTTAGAATCAGCTTTAGTAAGTGGACCTTTTTCTATTATCTCAGTTACTTTTAAGCCATTACCCTTGTAGTTGTTATCGAAGAATGCTCCTAATTTAGCTGTTCTATCTCCGTTTTTCATTCTTGCTCTATATCCAGAACCTGTATGAGAAGCGTTAAGTTCACCTAATAATTCACTTAACATTTCAGCAAAATCGTAGTTGTTGTTGATATGTGGTAAGAATTTAGCGTATTCTTTTTTGAAGAATCCCCAATCTAAACCGTGAATTGTAGGATCGTAAAATTTCTTTTTAACTTGTCTCCAAACATGCTCGAACATGTAAGATCTTTCTGCAGATTTATTTAAATTAAATTCAGCAGAATAAGATATGTTTTTACGTTTAGTTGTAGCAACAGAAATTTTTACTAGACTACCACCAGACATTAAGAAAATGTTCTTAGCATCCTTGTCGAATTGCATGTTTCCACCCCAACCGTTTAAGTTTAATACCTTTTTAGTTGAGTGTTTGATAAAGTCATGTTCCCATAAATCATAACCTTTTTCAAAGCTAGACATATAGAATAATTTCTTCCCATCAGGAGTTAGAAGTGCAGATGCAATACTAGAAGAATTGATTGTTAAACGTAAAGTTCTATCTTGAATATCTTTAAGATTTATCTTTATATCTTTTACTTTTTCTTCTTTTTTCTTATCGCCTTTTTTCTTCTTTTTCTTTTTATCTTTTTTAGAAGATTTAGCCTTTTTAGCTTCTTTCTCTTGAGCTTTCTTTATTTCTCTTTCTTCTTTAGAAAGTTTAAATTCATCTAAAGCTTTTTGATTGAAGAACATTGCAAATATATCTTCTTCAGCACCCCAACTACCGTGAGAACGATATCCTTGTTTGTCTGTGAACCATATCATTGCATTACCTTTCATCGACCAGATAGCATTACCATCACTATATCCACTCTCTGTTAGGTTTATTACTTTTTTATCACCACTAGCGCTAACAAGTGCTACATCTGGAACAAAAAGTGTGTGAGGATATATGTTTGCTAAGAACCATTTTCCATCAGGAGACCACTGATAATGTTGATCACCATCAGTATAAGAATAGTTCCATTTACCTTCTAGTATAGTTCTTGTTTTTTTAGTTTTAAGGTTTAAAACTTTTAGAGTTGTTCTTTCTTGTAGGTAAGCTACTTCTTTTCCATCTGGAGAGTATGAAGCTTGGAAAGTTTCCTCTGGTATTTCTAAAATAGCTTCTTCTTTTAAAAGAGTAGAGTTACAGAAATATTTTTCTTCTGATCTAACAATAGTTGTTTGGTAAATATTCCAAGAACCATTTCTTTCTGAAGAATATATAAGAGCTTTTCCGTCTGGAGAGAAACTAACTGAACGTTCTTGCTCTGGAGTGTTAGTTATTCTTTTTGTTGTTCCATATTCTGTTGATGTAACAAAAACTTCACCTCTTACTATAAATGCTACCTCTTTACCGTTAGGTGAGATATTCATGCCTCTAGCACCCCCTCTTGAAACATTAAAAGAAACAGGGTTCTCTGTCATGTCTTTTAAAAGATTAATCTTAATCTTTTCAGCTTTTTGTCCTTCTTTCTGAGTATATAATTCTCCATGATAAGAGAAACAAATTCTGTTGTTATTAGTACTTGTTACAAATCTTACAGGATGATTTTTGAAAGATGTAAGTTGAGTTTTGTTTTTAGGATTTTTAATCTCAGTTTTCCAAACATTCATTGTGCCTGACTGCTCAGATAAGTAAATCATTGATTTTTGATCATTTGAAATTACAGGATTTAAATCTTCTCCTTTAAAATCAGATATCTGTGTATATTTTTTTGTTTTTGTATCATAAGCCCAGATATCGCGAGTTACAGCTGATGTATGGTGCTTTCTCCAAACGTTTTCATATCCTTTTCTATCTTGGAAGAAAAGAGTGCTCATATCTTTATTATATACAGCATATTCAGCTGGAATAGTTAGAATTTGATGTTCTCTTCCACCTTCTGCTGAAATAGCATAAAGTTCTCCTCCTGCAGCAGGAAACATAGCATTTTCTTTTGTATCGCTTATGTTTGCAGAAAAAATAATTGTTTTACCGTCTGGTGTGAAACTTGATGGAATTTCTTTTGAAGAGTTGTAAGTTAATCTTTTAGGTGTTCCTCCGTCAATAGAAATTGTATAGATATCGAAATTTCCATATCTATCTGATGCAAAGGCAATTGTTTTACTGTCTGGCGACCATACAGGACTGAAGTCATAAGCTTTATTGCTAGTTAAAGCAATTGCTTGTCCACCCTCTGTTGCTACCTTATACAAGTCTCCTTGATATTCAAAAACGACTGTCTTGCCATCTGGTGATATGGCAGGATATCTTAACCATAAAGGATTGTTGTTTGCAAAAACAGAACCCATAAGAGCTGTTAGTACAATAAACAATAGTGCTACTTTTTTTATCATATTAATAGATTTTTGATGAAAATTTATCTCCAAATATACTTATTTGTTAATAAATAAAGTAATGTAGATGAGTTAAATAACTGTTAAAGAGGATATCTTATTATTTGAAATACTTAAATTCAGATATCCCTATTTATAGCTGTTTCATTAAACATTATTAATTATATCTTTGCATGTAGATAATTGGAAGTTTTATTAATTACAAATCAGAACATAGTTATTTTGGTAGAGTTGCTATGTTTTTTTTTGTTTGTGCCTATTTTTATATGAAAAGATTTTTCGCTTTAATGCTATTCTTGTGTTTTATTGTGAGTGTACACGCTCAGTTTAAGGTTGCTGTTGATACTATTTATAAAAAGGAAAAATTTTCTTTAGCTTCTCAGGTTGTTCCTATATCCTTAATTACTGCTGGAGGACTAGTTTTTCTGACAGATATTAGGGAAATAATTCAGGGTGAATTAGGAGATATGACAAAAACCAAAATAGATGATTACATTCAGTATGTTCCAGATTTTGCTTCTTTTGGAGCACATTTCATTGGTTGGAAGCATAAAAATTCTTTATGGAACATGACTAAATATATGGCTTTATCACAAATTGGAACATGTTTTGTTGTGCAATCGTTTAAAAGAATAATAGATTTTCCACGTCCTTATGGTGGCTCTTATTCTTTTCCTTCAGGTCATACCTCTCAGGCATTTGTTGGTGCAACTGCTCAGTATAATGAATTTATTGACTTTAAACCATGGTTTGCTTATCTTGGTTATGCTTTTGCTGCTACTGTTGGAGTTTTACGTGTTACTAATAATCGTCATTGGTCGTCAGATGTTCTTGCTGGTGCAGGAATAGGAATGTTGATAACTAATTTGATTTATTATTACGAACCTCTTAAAAATTGGAATCCTTTTGAGAAGAAGAAATACTCTGTGATTCCTGGTTTAAATTTCCAGGGTAGCACTGCAGTTGCTTCTTTACAGATATCTTTTTAGTATAGATTATCTTATAGATAATTCTAAGTTGTAAACCTATAAATGATATACAAGTGATAGGCTAAAATTACTTGTATTTATAAAAGTAGGGTATATAGATGTTCTGCCCACTACGTTAGAATAAGGAACATCTCTATAAGATACCTTGCGTCCACGTGCAGATATAATCTTACCCATAGTATAACCAATACCTATAGCTAAAGGGTAATCGCTTAGCCAATGAACTTTATTATTCATCATAGCTAGACCTACTGCGCCCATAATAGAATATCCAATGGGTTTAATAAGTTTATATTCAGGGTAATTGTCTGCCAGTATAGTTACCGTACACATCATTGTTGCCATATGTCCAGATGGCATAGCATCATAGTTTGATACTGAAGACATATAATTTGATTGATTAGGAAATATATGCCATGTACCACTTCCTCCATCTGTCACTCTAGAAGGACTTTGTCTTCCTGTTATATGTTTTATAAATTGACATGTAAGTCCCATAGAAAGCAGCTCTTCCATTAATTGGTTGGCTGTTTGTAGACTTCTATAATCATTATTTATTAATCCATAAGTATATAATCCAGCACCTATCATTATACTTGGGAAACCTTCTCCCATAAAGTATAGAGCTGAGTTTATGTTTTTAGGATAGACTAAAAGAGAAGAGCCTCCAACAGAAAGCATGTCTCCAAATTCTTTCTTACTATCAATTCCTATATCTGTCATTCCTCTATGAGTCCAATCTATTGCTTTCCCATCAATGGGAATAATAGCGGCTGTTGCACTTATTGCTGCACCTACCCACGGTAAAGATTCTTTACGAGTAATAACATAAGCAAAATTTCCTATGTCTTTAACTGCGTTTATAAATATATCAGTGAATTTAGGTTTGTAGTATGTAAGACGAAGATTATCTCCTATATCGTATATCTGAGTATCTCTCTTGCCTTCGTATGGGTTTATTTTGTATGGAAGGTTTAGTTGTTTAATGTGATATTTTTGAGCAAAAGAAGATAGGCTTAGTATTGCTAGTATTATCAGTAATATTGTTCGCTTCATTATCTTGATTATTATTCTTAGTAATTAATAGCCCAACAAAGGTAATAATTCCATTCAAAATCAATAATTCAAAGCCGAATTTATAGCCTCCAAACCATTGAACTGAATAGATGTTAATAATGTAGCATAAGATTGGAGATACAATACAAACTATAGGAGTATATTTATCTATTATTTTATGTTTTGTAAAAAGTCCAAAGGCATATAGTCCAAGAAGTGGTCCATATGTATAACCTGCAATAGTTAAAATAGATGAAACGACACTGTCGTTATTAATCTCTCTAAAAAGAATAATAACTAAGAACATTATGATAGAGAAAGCTATATGAGTTCTTGTTTTTATTTTCTTCTTACTTTTATCTTTAATATCTATTTCAAGAAGATCTATGCAAAAAGATGTTGTTAATGCTGTTAGTGCTGAGTCAACAGATGAATATGCTGCTGCTGTAATTCCTAATAAAAAGAATATACTTGCAATAGTTCCAAAATGATTTAAAGCAAGAAATGCAAATACTTCATCAGTCTTATTAGGAAGCTCTATTCCTTTGCTTTTTGCATATAAATATAATAGTACCCCTAAGCATAAAAATAAGAAGTTAGTAAGTACAAAGCTAAGTGTAAAAAATTTCATGTTTTTTTGTGATTCTTTAATGTTTCTACATGAAAGATTTTTCTGCATCATGTTCTGATCTAATCCATTCATTACAATAGTAATGGCTATTCCTGCAAAAAAATGTTTTAACCAGAAATGACTTGAGGACCAATCTACATCTAGTATTTTTGACTTGGGATTTAGCCATATTTTATTAGAGATTTCTCCAAAATTTAAATCTAGTTGTTGACTTATAGTAATTATAGTGACTGCAAGTGCAGAAAGCATAAATATTGTTTGAATAGTATCAGTAAAGACAATGGTTCTTATTCCACCTTTAAATGTATATATCCATATCATAAAGATGATTATTAATACAGTTATACCAAAGGGAATGTTATAAACATCAAAAAACGCAAGTTGAAGAACAGAAGTTACTAGAAACAATCTAAACGATGCTCCAATTGTTTGTGAGATAATAAAAAAGCAGGAGCCCGTTTTATAAGTTTTTTTGCCGAATCTACCTTCTAAATAAGTATATATAGAAACTAATTTAAGTTTATAATATACAGGTAATAATACTTTTGATATGATAAGGTATCCCACGGCATTACCTATTACAAAAATTAAATAACTCCATCCTGTATTAGCTGTTTCTCCAGGTACAGAAATGAAAGTTACTCCAGATAAGCTCGCTCCTGTCATCCCAAAAGCAACTAAATACCAGGGTGATCTTTTATCTCCTGTGAAGAAAGATGAGGAATTATTATTAATTGTAGTAAAATGTGAAATACCAATTAATAAAAGAAAATATGCAAGTAGGATACTTATAACAAGAATTGCGCTCATATTAGTTTATATCTATTGTATATGCTTTAGTTGATCTACTTTCGTGATGTGATTTGCTAATAGATGCTACTCTATATTTATATCCTCTTTTTATCTCTTCATTAGAAATTTCAATATTTAATTTTTTAGTAATCTTATATATGTCTTCGGCTGAATATTTAGGAAATAAACTTTTATATCTATAAACAATAAAATACTCATTTTTTTCGCTATTATTTGTCCATGATAGTTTGTTCTCTTTTGAACTTTTTTTAAGAAAGACGAAACTTAATTTCTTTGGATTAATCTCAGGTATATTATTATTAATAGGTAATAATGATGGGAATTTATGAAATGACCTTTCTAAACTTTCAGATAAATGTAATGGGTTTTTTGCAAGATATTTTGCGCGGAAGAATGCATGACCTTTTATAGATTTGTATTCGTTATTAAGACTTAACTGATCAAGAATCTCATCCGAAGAAGTCCATGCATTATATTTTGAATCTATATCTAGTTTATATATTGCTTGACCTATATAGACGTTAGTGTTTTTACAGTATTTATTCCACCATTTAACTAAAATAGAGTAATCAAGATATTTATGGCCTATATTGCCATATAACTGTGGCATTACGTAATCAATCCATTTATTCGTAGTCCAAAGAAGAACATCAGCACATAAGTCATCATAACTTGAAGATGCTTTTAAATTAACTCCTTTTTTTGCATCATGGGCAATGTTTCTCCAAACTGGAAAAGGGGAAACTCCAAACTTTACATTAGGTTTCTTAGAATGAATACTATCACTAACTGTTTTAATAAATTGATTTACATTATCGCGTCTCCAATCTTTTAAATTATTAAACTTTTCGCCATATCTAACATATGTAGTTGAGTCTCTAAATACTTGTTTTTTCGATTCATGAGGATAAAAATAATCATCGAAATGAATAGCGTCAATATTGTAGTTTTCAACAACTTCACAAATTACTTTAGTAATATATTCTCTTGCCTCAGGTATGCCTGGATTAAGATATTGATGTTTGCCACAATTAACTACCCATTCAGGTTTCTTATTAGAAATATGATATGCAGGAGTCTTGCTAGTTTTGTAATTAAATACAACGCGATAAGGATTCATCCACGCATGAAATTCCATGCATCTTTTATGACATTCTTCTATCATGAATTCAACAGGATCATAATCTCCATCAGGTGCCGTTCCTTGTTTACCTGATATCCATTTGCTCCAAGTTGCATATTTAGATGGGTAAATGGCATCTCCAGATGGACGAATCTGCACAATAACTGTGTTTATATTGTTCTTTTCAAAATTATCTAACATGTTAATAAACTCTTCTTTTTGTTCATTCATAGATAAGCCGGCTTTAGATGGCCAATCTAGATTTAATAGAGTTGTAACCCATACAGCTCTGAGTTCTCTTTTGTTATGCTTATAAGCAAAGAGAAGTGTTGGTAACATGAGAATAAGTAGAAGGAAAGTTAGTTTTTTTAGCATTGCGTAAAGTTGTTTAGTAAAAGGACTAAAGCAAAAATACGACAAAAAGGCTGTTTTAGAAGCAATTTTTTTATTTTTGTATTTCGTTTAAGAAGAAACAAGCGTAAAATACATATATAAACATCTCATAATATGGATTATAAGTTTAAAGAAATAGAGAATAAGTGGCAGAAATGTTGGTCTGAAAATGATACTTATAAAGTAGAAGTAGACAAGACAAAACCTAAGTTTTTTGTACTTGATATGTTTCCTTACCCATCGGGTGCCGGTTTACATGTTGGTCATCCTTTAGGTTATATAGCATCTGATATCTATTCAAGATATAAAACTTTAAAAGGTTTTAATGTACTTCATCCTATGGGATATGATGCATACGGTTTACCTGCTGAACAATATGCTATACAGACAGGGCAACATCCTGCTATCACAACAGAAAAAAATCTTAATAGATATAGAGAACAATTAGATAAGATAGGCTTCTCTTTTGACTGGAGTCGCGAGATACAAACTTGTGATCCAAAATATTATAAGTGGACTCAGTGGGCATTTATTCAAATGTTTGAGCATTGTTTTAATAATGATACTCAAAAAGCTGAACCTATTGCTGATATTGTTATAATTTTTGAAACAGAAGGTAACAAGAATGTAAATATTGCTTGCTCTGAAACAGAAGAATTTACTGCTGAGGCATGGAACGCAATGAGTGAAGATGAGCAACAAACTATTCTTCTTAATTATCGTCTTGCATATCTTGCTGATACAATGGTAAATTGGTGTCCTGAATTGGGAACTGTACTTGCTAATGACGAGGTTAAGGAAGGTTTATCTGTTCGTGGTGGTCATCCTGTTATTCAAAGAACTATGCGCCAATGGTCGCTTAGAGTTTCTGCGTATTCTCAAAGATTACTTGATGGATTAGATACTGTAGAATGGACTGACTCTTTAAAAGAGATTCAGAGAAATTGGATTGGTCGTTCGCAAGGTGCAGAAGTTCGTTTTGATGTTAAAGATTCAGAGATTGCTTTGGATGTTTTTACAACTCGACCAGATACTATTTATGGTGTTAGTTTTATGGTTCTTGCTCCAGAGAGTGAGTATGTTGCTCAATTAGTAAGTGATGAGCAAAAAGAAGCAGTTGCAGAATATCTTTTATATGTTTCGAAAAGAACAGAGCGTGAGCGTCAAACAGATGTGAAGGTTGTAACTGGTGTTTTTACAGGCGCTTATGCTGTAAATCCTTTTACTAATGAGGCAATCCCTGTTTGGATTTCTGAGTATGTTCTTTCAGGATATGGTACTGGTGCTATTATGGCGGTTCCTGCTCACGATTCTAGAGATTATGCTTTTGCTAAAAAATTCAATCTTCCTATTATTCCAGTTATAGACAATGGTAAAGAGAATAATCTAGAAGAAGAATCATACGACGCAAAAGAGGGAAAGATGATTAATTCTGGTTCTCTTACAGGTCTTGACGTTAAAGAGGCAATTGCTAAAGTTGCTGTTGAGGTTGAGGAAAGAGAATTAGGACAAGCTAAGATAAATTATAGACTAAGAGATGCTATATTCTCTCGTCAGCGTTATTGGGGTGAACCATTCCCAGTATATTATAAGAATGATTTGCCTTATATGTTAGATGAATCTAAGCTTCCTTTAGAGCTACCTGAGGTTGATAATTATTTACCAACTAAATCGGGTGAACCTCCATTGGGTAATGCTAAAGATTGGACTACTGAAGATGGTTATCGTTTAGAATTAAATACTATGCCTGGTTTTGCTGGTTCATCAGCTTATTATCTTCGTTATATGGATCCTTCTAATGACGAATCTTTAGTTGGAAAAGAAGCAAATGAATATTGGCAAGACGTAGATTTATATCTTGGTGGTGCTGAACATGCTACAGGTCACTTAATTTATTCTCGTTTCTGGAATAAATTTCTTTACGATATTAATGAAGTATGTAAAGATGAGCCATTCCAAAAACTTATTAACCAAGGAATGATACAAGGTCGTTCAAACTATGTTTATAGAGTTAAAGGAACAAACCAATATGTATCCCTAGGTTTAAAAGATAATTACGATACTACCGAAATACATGTTGATGTAAATATTGTAAAAAATGATGTTTTAGATACTGATGCTTTTAAAAAGTGGATGCCAGAATATGCTAAGGCAGAATTTGTTCTTGAAGATGGCAAATACAATTGTGGATGGGCTGTTGAGAAGATGTCTAAATCTATGTTCAACGTTGTAAATCCTGATGATATTATTGAGAATTATGGTGCTGATACTCTTCGTCTATACGAAATGTTCTTAGGTCCATTAGAGGCTCATAAACCATGGAATACAAACGGAATTGATGGTGTGCATAAGTTCTTACGTAAACTTTGGAGATTATATTTCAACGATGAGGTTTTTACTGTTTCTGACGAGACTGCTACAAAAGCAGAGATGAAAATTCTTCATACTACTATTCAAAAGATTGGTTCTGATATAGAGAAATTCTCTTTCAATACATCGGTTTCAGCTTTCATGATTTGTGTTAATGAGCTTTTTACTCTTAAGTGTAATAAGCGTGAAGTTCTTGAACCTCTTGCTATTTTAATGGCGCCATTTGCTCCTCATATTGCTGAGGAATTATGGGCCCTTCTTGGAAATAAGGAATCTATAACTAAAGCTCTTTGGCCAGTTTTTGAAGAGAAATACTTAATTGAAGATTCTTTTCAATATCCTGTTTCCTTCAATGGTAAAATGAGATTTAAATATGCTTTCCCCGCTACTGCTAGTAGAGAAGATATATCTAAAGAAGTTATTCTGCTTCCTGAAGCGGATAAATGGTTAGAAGGTAAAACTCCTAAGAAAATTATAGTTGTTCCTAAGAAGATTATTAATATCGTTCTTTAATAGGAATATTATTCAATATAGAAGGGCTCTCAAAGATGATTTGAGAGCCCTTTTACTGTATTTGAGAGATTGTTTATGAATGAAATACATAGATGGCATTACTGCAAATATCTTATTTGCAAGTCCATTTTTATTAGAGTACTTTTGCGTCCGCTTTAATAGAAACATTATATTTTTATTAGAAAGATATCTTTTATAAATTATTAAATAAACAATTATGTCTGATTACAACGAAATGTGGACAGATCTAGGGATAGATTTAGAGGCTCACAATTCTTTACTTAGAGTGTTAGGAAGTGCTTATAAGGATATATATTTACGACAGAAGAACAGACCGAAGGGAATGGAGTATTTCGACTTTGTAGTGCGTGAATTACACGGATTTAGAGTTAAGGAATTAGTTGATGCTCGTAAAGATGGAAGAAAAGTAATTGGTACATTTTGTGTTTTTGTTCCTGAAGAATTAGTTATTGCTGTAAATGCAATTGCTGTTGGTTTATGTGCTGGTGCTGATATCGCTTCTGATGCTGCGGAACAGTATGTACCTAGAAATACTTGTGCTCTTATTAAATCTGCCTTTGGTTTTAAATTGGCTAAGGTCTGTCCTTACATAGAGGCTACTGATTTAATAGTTGGCGAGAATACTTGTGATGGTAAAAAGAAAGCTTTTGAACAATACAAGGATGTAGTTGATAACTTATATGTTATGGATCTTCCTCAAATGAAATCTGAGGTTGGAAAATATCTTCTTAAGGCTGAATATAAGCGTTTTGCTAAAACTTTAGAGGAGTTAACTGGTAATAAGATAACTACTGAATCTCTTAATAGAGCTACTAAGATAGTAAATGCTAAGAGAAAAGCTATGCACCGTTTATCTTCTTTAAGAGCTGCTGCTATTGTCCCTATCTCTGGTTTAGATACTTTGCTTACTAATCAAGTTTTCTTTTACGATGATCCAGAAAGATTCACTAATGCTGTGAATGCTATTTGTGATGAGTTAGAGATTAGAATAGAAAAAGGTGAGGGTGTATTCCCTGCAAATACTCCTAGAATTATTGTTTCTGGTTGTCCTATGGCTGTGCCTAATTGGAAATTACCTCATATTATTGAAACTTCTGGTGCTGTTATAGTTGGTGAAGAAATGTGTACTGGTGAAAGAGGAACTCAGCACTTAGTTGATGAGGATCTTGATACTGTAGATGCTTATTTTGATGCTATCGCTGATAGATATTTCAAAATAGATTGTGCTGTGTTTACTCCTAACAATGATAGATTGAATCATGTTAAGCAAATGGTTGATAAGTATAAAGCTGATGGTGTTATTCATTACGGACTACAATTCTGCCAACCTTATGCTCATGAGGCTATGAGTATGGAAAAAGTTCTTGAGGGAGAAGATATTCCTGTTCTTTCTGTTGAAACTGATTATTCTCAAGAAGATCTTGGTCAGTTAAAAACAAGAATAGAGGCTTTTGTTGAACGTCTTCAAGACTAATTCATGCTTTAAAGTTAAAAACATATGGTAAGCGCAGGTATAGACATAGGTTCTCGTACAATTAAATTGGTTCTTATTGAGGATGGAGAAATAAAATTCTCTAGAAAAACAGAGAATACTTTTAATACTATAGAGAATTGCAAAGAGCTTTTGAAAGATGTCAAATACGATAGCATTACAGCTACTGGTTATGGACGTCACCTTTTTAATGAATATTTTGGTTCTAAGGTTATTTCTGAGATTAAAGCTTTTACAAAGGGAACACATTTCCTTTTCCCTAATTGTAGAACGATTCTTGATATAGGTGGACAGGATACTAAGGCTATAGCTATGGATTCTAAAGGTCGTATTAAGAAGTTTGAGATGAATGATAAGTGCGCAGCTGGTACTGGTCGTTTTCTAGAAATAATGGCTATGGCACTTCGCTTTTCTCTACAGGAGTTTGGCGATAGAGCTTTGGAGTCTACCGAATCAGAGAAAATTAATTGTATGTGCACTGTTTTTGCTGAGTCTGAGGTTATTTCTCAACTTGCTAGAGGTGCTGATCGTAAAGCGATTGCTAAAGGAATTTTACAGTCGGTTGTTAATCGTTCAATAAGTCAGATGAAGAAAATAGGTATATCTGAAGATGTTGTTTTTGTAGGTGGAGTAGCTTTTAATTCTGGAATGGTTGTATTGCTTGAGCAAGCACTTGGTTTTAAAGTATATATTCCTGAAGATCCACAAATTGTTGGAGCTATTGGAGCTGCACTTGAGTATTAATTTTATTTATTACTATATTGACGTCTCTAAATATTTTATTTAGGGACGTTTTTTTATCATGAATTAAACTTTTTTTATTTAAATTTAATTCATGATGTATAGTGATGATTTGCCTTTACTAGAGTATAAAGTAAGAGAATAATTGATGTCGATTATATCGACATTAACTTGATTTTAGTGGTAAATAAATTACTATTCATCAATTAATTTTGAGGATTTAACTTAAATGTAGATTTTAAATCTAAAATATATTTAGCTACAAATAACTGAGAGTCTTATATTTAGAATGTTTATATCTGTTTGTTTTTTTATTTAGCCTGTTTAAACTCCTGTTTGTATTGTTTATCTCTGTTAATTTTAGTTAATTAGGGGTGCGGAAAAAATAATTAAAAAAAAATAAAATGAAGAGAGGACTACTTCTGATTTTATTGTCAGTTATTGGACTGACATCATATTCTCAAGTAAAATTTGAGAAAGGCTATTTTATTGATAATAAAGGAGTTAAAACATTATGCTTAATTAATGTACCTAATTTAAAATATAATCCAACTAAGTTTGATTATAAAATTACAGAAGATGCAACATTAGAGACTCATACGATAATGGAAATAAAAGAATTTGGAACTTCTGATGATGTTAAATTTGAGAGATATACTGTTAAAATAGATAGATCTTCTGATAATCTTAGTTTGTTAAGTAAAAGTGTACTTCCTGAGTTTTATGTGGAAACTCTATTTCTAAAAGAGATAGTGTCAGGAAAAGCGTCCTTGTTTTCTTATAAAGAAGAGGATTTAGTTCGTTTTTTCTTCAAAGTAGATGATAATGCGATCGAGCAACTCATTTATAAAAGTTATCTTTTAGGAGAAAAGAGATTTGGTGTAAATAATAAGTATAGACAGCAATTGTGGATAAATATGAAATTTTCTGGTTTTAAATTAAGTCATTTTAAAAGATTAAGATACAGAAAAAGAGATCTACTTAAATACTTCAATAAGTATAATACCTTTTTAGGTTCAAAATAATTTTTCTTGCTCTTGTTAAAAACGCCTCTATTTCTAAGAAATAGAGGCGTTTTTTCATATTTTCTCACATAATATTTCCTTTTCTCATATTTATGCTTATGTTATAAAATATTAATATTTTTTAGTAATTTAAATTCCTTATTGTTAGTGTGTTATATTGGTTTGTTTTGTTTTTATATTGATAACTTGAAAAGTTTTATTAATTTATAGGGCAAAGGGTGTTTTTTATCTGATTTTATTTTTAGACATTTGCAGCCTGATTTTAAAATATTCACAGCTTATCATTAAAAAAAAAATAGAAATGAAAAAATATCTTGGTGAATTGAAAGCATATGGAATTATGTCTTTTGGTATTATTCTTTATACTTTTGCTGTTACAGCATTTTTTATACCTCACGAGGTTGTTACTGGTGGCGTAACAGGCATGGGAACTTTGATTTATTTTCTTTCAGGAGAGACTATTCCTGTTGGTTATTCATATTTTGCAATTAATTCTGTTTTGATTGCAATTTCATTAAAGGTATTAGGTGGTAATTTTGGTGTAAAAACAATTTATGCCATGTGTCTAGGTTCTGGATTACTAGTTTTATTTCAAAAATATCTTGCAAGTGCTTTTCTTTATCTCTTTAATAGTGAGATCATTGTAAATGATCCTTTTCTTGCTTGTATTCTTGGTGGTATGATTTGTGGAGTAGGTATAGGAATGGCTTTATCTCAAGGTGGTAGTACTGGTGGTACTGATATTATCGCAATGATGGTAAATAAATACAGAAATATTAGTCCTGGAAAAGTGATTTTATATCTTGATGTATTTATTATTGCAACAGGTTTCTTGGTTGATGATCCTCAGATTGAGAAGATTATATTAGGATATGTTGTTATGGGCGTGGTAGCTTATTCTATAGATATGTTTATAGAAGGAAAGAAACAATCTTGCCAGTTAATGATTTTCTCAAAAAAATACGATCAAGTAGCAGATGCTATTTTAGCAAATGTAAATAGAGGTGTATCTGTTATAGATGCTCAAGGTTGGTATACAAAACAAGAAGGAAAGATGGTTATGGTTGTAATACGCAAACATGAGACTCAGAAAATCTTTAAATTAGTAAAAGAAATAGATAAAAAAGCATTTATATCTATGGGTACAGTAATGGGTGTATACGGTGAAGGTTTTGAGGATATTAGAGCATAAAATTGAAAAAATATTATATCTTTGCGAACTAATTAGGGTAATATTTATATAATCGTGCGATGGGGAAATAGGCCAAATCATTAATTACCCTTGGTTTTAAAGCTTATTTTTGAGTAGTACAAAAACAAATTTGATATGCAGGTTTACGAATTAAACGGAGAATTAAGAAGCGATTTTGGTAAGAAAGCAAATAAAGCTTTAAGAAAACAAGAATTAGTTCCTTGTGAACTTTATGGTGGAGAAGAAAATATTCATTTCACTGTTACTGAGAAGCAGATCTTGAAATCTATTTGTACTCCAAACGTATATATCTTCAAATTGAAGATTGCTGGAAAAGAAGTTGAAGCTGTAATTAGAGAAGTACAATTTCACCCAGTATCAGACAAGATTCTTCATGCAGATTTCTTCCTAGTTCAAGCTGGTAGGCTTGTAACTGTTGAGATTCCTGTAAAATTAGACGGTTTTGCTAAAGGTGTTCAAGCTGGTGGTAAATTATCTGTTATTATCAGAAAATTAAAAGTTAAGGCTCTTTCTGAGAACCTACCAGATGTATTCCCAATAGATGTTACTGAGTTAGGTCTTGGTCAATCAATTAAAGTTTCTTCTCTTTCTTGCGAAGGTGTTGAAATCTTGAATGCTCAGTCTGCTGTAGTTGCTCAGGTTAAATTAACAAGAGCTGCAAGAGCTGCAATGAACGCTTAATAAGCCAAGCGAATAAACTAATCAATAAAAAATTGATTTATGAAATACCTAGTTGTTGGATTGGGAAATATCGGAGACGAATATCGTAATACTCGACATAATATAGGTTTTAATATATTGGACGCTCTAGCTAGGGCGTCCAATCTTGTTTTTAAGACTGAACGTTATGGTGATATTGCATATTATAAGTTTAAAGGACGAACATTTGTACTTTTAAAACCTAGTACTTACATGAATTTGAGTGGAAAGGCTGTTAATTATTGGCTGCAAAAAGAAAAGATCCCTGTTGATCATTTAATGATTTTGGTAGATGATCTAGCTTTACCATTCGGTACTCTTAGAATGAAAGCTAAGGGTAGTGATGCTGGTCATAACGGTTTAAAGGATATTAATGCTATCTTAGGACATAATAAATATGCAAGAATACGTTTTGGAATTAGTGATGATTTCAGAAAAGGACAGCAGATTGATTATGTGCTTGGTAAATGGGACAAAAGTGAGAGTCTTGATTTACCTGCCCTTCTTGATAAATGTATAGATGGAATTAATTCATTTGGTACAATTGGAATAGAGCGAGCAATGAATTTCTTTAATACTAAGAAATAGTCTTATGAGTGCATCTGAAAAAATACGTATAGATAAATGGCTTTGGGCAGTTCGCATATATAAGACTAGAAGTCTTGCTGCCGACGAATGTAGGAATAATAAGGTAATGCTTAAGGGGGTTAATGTTAAACCTTCACGAGAGATTTCTATTGGTACTGAGATACAAGTAAAGCGTCCCCCTATTATTCGTACATACCGTGTGTTAGCCTTATCAAGCAAGAGAATGGGAGCAGCTTTAACTCCAGGTTTTGTTGAAGATATTACTTCGCAAGATCAATTGGATTTGCTGAATGTAACTAATTCTTTCGGTTTTGAAAAGCGCGATAGAGGTGTTGGAAGACCAACTAAAAGAGATAGACGAGATATTGAACGATTAAAAGATTCATAATGTTAATAGCTAAAGAGAAAAAGAAATCGAATATAGCCGAGTATGTTATATATATGTGGCAAGTGGAAGATTTGTTACGTGCTTTTAATTTTGATTCGGACAAGCTTTATATGGCCATTTTTGGTACACAGAATTATTCATCAGAAAAAGTAGAAGAGATTAAGTATTGGTATGCTAATCTTTCTGAAATGATGAAAATTGAAAATGTGTTAGAAAAAGGACATGTACAGGTAATTAAGAATATCGTAAATGATATGACTGATTTACATTTCAACCTTCTTCATGAGGTAAAAGATCCAAGATATGCACAAATTATTCAAATGTCAGCAGATAATCTGATTGAGTTTAGGGCTGGAAATAGCGTATCTAACGACATCTCAGATGTTGAACTTGCAATAATGGCTCTTTATGGCGTTTTAATGCTTAAACTTCAGAAAAAGATTGTTTCAAAGGAAACTACAACTGCAATTAATGGTTTTAGTAAGATGCTTGCTTATCTTAGCAAGAAATATAAAGAGATGGAAGATAAAGATTTAGATAAGGAGTAGGCTTCATATCTTAAGGAATAAACTAAAAATAATACTAAATGAAGAGAATTCTATTTATTATATTTGTACTTTTTACATGCCTTACAGTGAAGGCAGATGTGAAGCATAAGAAAGTTGAGAAAACTTTTAAGGCTGAAAATATCAAAGAGCTTGTAGTTGAAAATAGATATGGGCAAATAGAAATTGAACAGTGGGATAAAGATGTTATAGAAATAAAGATTGATATTAAAGTTGATGCAAGGAGTATGGAAAAGGTTAATACTATCCTTAATAAGATTAATATCTCTTTTGTGCAGAAGGCTGATTATATTAATGTAATAACTGGATTCTCAGAAAATTTTAAAATATCTAAATTTTCAAACGCCTTCTTTTCAGGAGGTAGTACAAAGATTGATTACGTAATTCATATGCCTAAGAATATCGCATTAAAGTTGGCAAATGAGCAGGGTAATGTATTTATTGGTGATTTTGCTGGAAAGTTAAATGTTGATGTAAAAGATGGAGATTTGAAGATTGGAAAGGCATTAGGACAAAGTTCTATTAATGTTAATTCAGGATCTGTGAATATAGAATATCTTGTAAAATCTACTTGTCTTTTTGAGGATAACAAGGAGATTAATATAGCTAAGGCAGATGATATTAATATAGATGCAAAACATTCAGAAATTAATATTACAGAGGCTAATAAGATCGTTATTACCAGTAGTAAAGGAAATTGTAATATAGGAAATGTAACAAGTTTAAGAGGTTCATCATCTATGACTGATTATATTGTTCAGGATGTAAGTGAAGAGTTAATTTTTGACTTATGGTTTGGCAGTTTGAATGTGAGAAATATTCATAATATGTTTTCATTAGTTGATGTTAAAACTGAAAGAGCAAGAACAGGACTAACTTTTATGCAAGGAGCTGCTTATGATATAGAAATTCGTCATCATAAGAATGTTAAACTTGATTTACCTGCAGGTATTGATGTTAAGAGAAGAAATACAGCTAAGAAAAAAGTATTTATCTCAGAGGGTAAGTATGGTGGTGTAAATAACTTTAAATCAAAAGTTAAGATAAATGCATATGGATGTAAATTCTTTATTCAGTAATTTATCTTAAAATAAGATACAAATAAAAAGCCGATTCATATGAATCGGCTTTTTTATAGATCTTATTTATTAAATACTAGTCTTTCACCTTTAATATTATCGTTAAATATACCTTTGTCATAAACAAGATTACCGTTTACAAAAGTTTTTTCAACTTTGTGATTAAATGTGGTACCCTCGAAAGAAGACCATCCGCATTTATATAATATATTTTCTTTACTCACAGTCCAAGCTTCTTTAGATACTAAGCAAAGATCGGCATGAAATCCTTCTTTAATATAACCTCTTTTATCTATAGCAAATATATCAGCAGGAGCATGACACATTTTATCAACAACCTGTTCTATGCTTATTTGACCTTCTTTAGCAAGTTCTAACATACATACAAGTGAATGTTGCACAAGAGGTCCTCCTCCAGCAGCTTTAGTATATACACCTGTTTTTTCTTTTATAGTATGAGGAGCATGATCTGTAGCTACTACATCTAAACGTCCTTCTTTAAGAGCTTTAATTAGACTTGTTCTGTCATTTTCTGATTTAATGGCTGGATTCCATCTAACAAAATTACCTTTTTCTTTATACGCGGTTTCGTTGAACCAAAGATGATGCACACAAACTTCTCCAGTAATACGTTTTGTATTTCTATCTTCAACTGAGAAAAGTTTAATTTCTTTAGCTGTAGAAAGATGAAGAACATGTAATCTGGCATTGTGCTTTTTAGCTAATGCTACAGCCTTAGAAGACGATTTGTAGCAAGCCTCAGATGATCTAATTATAGGATGAAATTTACAAGGAATATCATCGCCATATTTTTTTATATATTCTTTTAGATTTGCTTCTATAGTGGGAGAATCCTCGCAGTGTGTAGCTATAAGGGTTGGGCATGTTTTGAATATATCTTCAAGTTTCTCTTCATTATCAACCAGCATATTGCCAGTTGAAGATCCCATGAAAATTTTCAATCCACATATGTTTTTGGGATTAATATTCTTAATTTCTTCAATATTGTCATTAGTTGCACCTAGGTAGAAAGAATAATTTGCAATAGCTTTTTCTGCTGCAATTTCATATCTCTTTTCTAAAAGTTCAAGAGTTATAGATTGAGGCACTACATTAGGCATGTCCATAAAAGATGTTGTCCCACCAGCAACAGCTGCCATAGCACCTTCTTGAATATCACCTTTATGAGTTAAACCAGGTTCTCTAAAATGAACTTGATCATCAATAACCCCAGGAATAAGATATTTATCTGTTCCATTAATAATAACACAGCCTTCTTCAGATAGATTATTCTTTTCACTAATGTGTTTAATAACACCATTATCAATAATAATGCTACCGTTGAAGGTTCTACCTTCGTTAACAATATTTGCGTTCTTTATTAAGTATCTCATATTATTTGTATGATTTAAACCATGAGCTAATTTTCATTGTAATAACACCCCAAAATGCTTCATTAAATATTCCGCCACTCATTTTAGATGTACCTTCTGTTCTGTCAGTAAATATAATAGGTACCTCTTTTATTTTAAAGCCATATTTCCAAGTAGTAAATTTCATTTCAATTTGGAAAGCGTATCCTTTAAATTTTATAGCATCTAAGTCAATTTTCTCTAGAACTTTCTTTGTATAGCAAACAAAACCAGCAGTTGCATCATTTATATGCATTCGAGTAATAAAATTAACATATTTAGATGCAAAATAAGACATTAAAACCCTCCCCATTGGCCAATTAACTACATTTACTCCAGAAACGTACCTTGAACCTATTGACATATCTGCTCCATTAGCGCAGGCATTATATAAATGAATTAAATCTTCGGGATTATGAGAGAAATCTGCATCCATCTCGAATATATAATCGTAACCTTTTCCAATCGCCCACTTAAATCCTGCAATATATGCAGTGCCTAGCCCAAGCTTGCCTTTTCTTTCTAATATATTTATTTGTGTAAAATCTTTTTGAAGTTTTTTAACTATATCTGCTGTTCCGTCAGGAGAATTGTCTTCAATAACAAGAATATCGAAATCTTTATCAAGAGATATTACTTTTTTAATTATTTTTTCAATATTCTCTTTCTCGTTATATGTTGGTATTATTACTAGGCTATTATTCACATTGTTTGTATTAATGATTATAATTTAAAGATACAGATAAAAGTTATATCTACAATATGTCTATGCAGTCTTCTAATTTGATACCTCTTGATCCTTTTATTAGAACAGTGTGATTATCAATAGGTTCCTTCTTTAATAGCTCAATTAGGTCTTCTGTTTTTTCAAACTTTTTAACGTAACTTTGACATTCCTGTTTAAAGAATTCAGAACCGACAAGGAATATTTTCTTGAATTTATTATCTTCAATTAGTTTAATAATCAGTTTGTGTTCCTTATTACTTTCTTTTCCAAGTTCAAGCATGTCTCCTAGAATCAGAGCCTTATTTTTATCTTTAATCTCTCTGAAATTAATAATAGCTGCAGTCATACTAGTAGGATTCGCATTATAAGAATCAAGAATTAGAGTATTTCTCTCTGTTTTTTTTAGTTGAGAACGATTGTTTGAAGGTATGTATTCTTCTAAACTTTTTTTTATGTATATATCATCAATTTTGAAATAACGTCCAATAGAAGCTGCTGCGAGAACATTTTCGTAGTTGTATCCTCCTATAAGTTTTGTTTTTATATAGAGTAATCCTTTGGGACTCACAAGTTCTATAATAAGAAAAGGAGATGCTTGAGTATATTTAGCTTTAGAATCAGCTTCTTTACTGCCATATGTGAATCTTTTTATCTTTGCAGACATATCAGTAAGCATGGCGTTATCCTTATTTACAAATAACAACTCTCCATATTTTTCAATATAATCGTAAAGTTCTTTTTTAGTATTCTTAAGATTGTCAAAAGATCCAAAACCTTCTAAATGTGCTTTCCCAATATTTGTAATAATCCCAAAATTAGGTTTAACTATATTAGTTAGTTGAGCAATCTCGTGTTGATGATTAGCACCCATTTCTATAACAGCAATCTCATGATCTGAATTGATAGAAAGTAAGCTAAGTGGGACACCTATATGATTATTGAAATTTCCTTCAGTAGCATATGTATTGAATTTAACTTCAAGTACAGCACGAATAAGTTCTTTTGTGGTTGTTTTCCCATTAGTTCCAGTAATTCCAATAATAGGAATTTTTAGTTGATCTCTATGAAAACTGGCTAATTCTTGTAGGCAAGTAAGCACATTTTTAACAAGAATATGTTTTTCAGATGTTTTGTATTTTTTTTCATCTATGATTGCAAAAGAACATCCCTCTTTAATAGCTTTTTCAGCAAATTTATTACCATTAAAAGACTCTCCTTTAATAGCAAAGAAGATATCGTCTTTATTGATTTTTCTAGAATCAGTACAGATAGAAGGGTATTGAAGGAAAATAGAATATATATCTTTTATTTGCATGTTATAATATATTAAAAAAATGTCCTAAAGAAGCTTTAGGACATTTGATTTATTAATTATTTTTTTTGAACCTTTTATATTCGGGCATTTCTCCAACGTGACTCATTGCACATCTAAATCCAATATCGTCAGTAGATCTTGTTTGACTAAGGAATCTACGAGCTCCAGGAGATAGCCAGTAGATTCTATCTTTCCAAGAACCTCCTTTATATACACGTGCCTGGTCGGAAACAAGTGTAGAAATCTCTTTATTGTTTTGATGATACATATCACCACTGCCTTTAGCATCTTTACCTTTATAAGAATCTTCAATACTAATTCTTGATTTCAGGTCACCATCATTATAGTTTCTGTTATCGGCAGTTCTGTAGTTCTTTCTATTTTCAAGATCTTTAGCAGTTTGCTTAATATAAACAACCCTACCTAAACTATCTTTAATAGGTCGGTTAGTAGTAGAATCGATAAGTTGTTTTTCAAAAATGTTACCTCTATAAGGATTAGTTTCACTAACTTCTTCAGAACTTAATTCTCTGTATACATCAGCAACCCACTCATTAACATTTCCGGCCATACAATATAGTCCAAAATCATTAGGAGTAAAAGATCTAACATTAACAGTTTGTACACCGCCATCATTAGGATCAGGAGCAATACCCATATAGTCACCATTTCCTCTTACGAAGTTGGCTAGGAATCTTCCTCTGTCTTTTTTATCAGGACTTCTAGCCCAAGCACCATCCCATGGAAATATTCTAAGATTATCAATTCTTTCCTCTTGAGTATTCCCAACAATACCGTAAGCAGCATATTCCCACTCAGCTTCGGTAGGAAGTCTATAAGAAGGAAGCAATATACCATCTGACCATTGAACAGACCTTTCAGTTCCGTCTAGATTCTTTAAATTATTTTTAATTTCACCTTGGTATAAACCAGTCAGATAAGCATCAGTTGTAAAGTTGTTTTCGCCTTTTTGTAATTCAGGACTATATTTTAAAACACCCTTATCAATTAATATCTTCTCATTAACCCTATCTGTTCTCCACTGACAAAATTTAGAAGCTTGCTCCCAGTTAACACCAACAACAGGGTATCCTGCATAAGCCCTAAAACGAAGATAGTTTCTAACAAGAGGTTCGTTATAAGCTAAAGCTGTTCGCCAAACTAAAGTATCAGGCAACGCATCGTGATGAACTTGTTTATTCTCAGCAAATACACGTTTTAACCAGTGAAGGTATTCTAGATAATCAATGTTTTTAACCTCTGTTTCATCCATATAAAAAGATGATACGGTGACTCTTCTTGTTGTATTATGATTTTCCCTCATAACATCTTCCATGGCAGCACCCATAACGAATGAACCACCAGGAATATAAATTAATCCAGGACCAACAGGTTGTTTATAATCTTTTTTATACTCAAACCCTCCATTTTCTTTAGAGTTATATTTCCAACCAGTAGTAGAAGATTCAGAGCCATTTCTACCGCCAGAGCAAGAAAGTAAGGTACATGCAAGGGCTATAGATATACCTATTACCCCAAGTTTAGATAGTTGCAGTTTCATATTATAATATGTTAATTTTAAACCAAGATTCGCAAATGTATAAAAAAACTAAATATAGCTTTATTAGTTTACACGTTTTTTTAGTAAATAGTTTCATTTTATTCTTCTATTTTTTAAATAGATTAAAGAAAAATACAACATTTTTATTAAACTAACGTATGCAATAAGTCATACTATTCTGATAGTCAGTATTTAGGCTTAAATATAGTCTAAAATCTTTTATCTAAATAGAAATACGGTATATTTTATGTTGTAACATCATCTTTTTATTTAAAAATATATAAACCTCTTATTGTATTTAAGTACTATAAGTTTATCTTTGGTTTAGATAATTGTATTTAATTTATTAGTTATTGAATGGTTTTTTTGCCAAAAGATATAAAACATGAAAATAAAGACAGGAATAGGTTTTGATGTACACAAATTTAAAGAGGGAAAAGAGTTCTTTTTAGGTGGAGTAAAGATAGAGCATTATAAATCTTGTATAGCCCATTCTGATGGAGATGTTCTTTTACATTCTATATGTGATGCTCTTTTAGGAGCAGCAGCATTAAGGGACATAGGTTATCATTTTCCAGATAATTCTGATGATTTTAAGAATATAGACTCAAAAATTCTTTTAAAGAAGACTGTGGAATTGGTGAGACAAAAAGGCTATGAGATTTCAAATATAGATTCTGTTATTTGTCTAGAACGTCCTAAGATAAAGGATATTATTCCTGAAATGCAAAAAGTAGTAGCAGAGGTGATGGGACTAGATATGGATGATGTCTCTATAAAAGCTACTACAACAGAGAAACTTGGTTTTGAAGGTAGAGAAGAAGGAATATCAGCTTATGCGACAGTCTTAATAATTAGAGATTGATAACTTGCTTACTATATAATAAAAAAAGGTCGATTCTAACGAATCGACCTTTTTTAGAATATTATTTAAAACATATAATCCCAAACAGGAAGATTTATTTTTTTGCCTTTAAGAGCTTTAACAGCCTTAGGACTCATATATTTTTTATGAAGAATGATACGGAAGATATACTCATCGAACCATTTATCAGTTAAAGTAAGGTAACCATTGTGACCAGCGCGACGCCCCCAAGAGTTCTCGAATTCCCACTTAAGAGTTTTACCATTCTCATCAGTATCACAACCGATAAGAGCCATAGCATGAGCAGAACCAGATTGTCTAGTTAAGATTCTAGCTTTTTTCTCCATATCGAAGTTAACACCCATAAGGTCATTATAGTTATAGTTGTTTACATCAAGAATACCAGTTTTTCTATTGAATTGTTTACCAACATCAGAAGAAGTATAAAGAGCTTCGTTGTTTTTGATTGATTTTAAAGCAGAAGCTTTAATCTCGTCGTTTGGTAAGTTAAGATAAGTCCAGTTCATACCTTCCATAGTATTTCTGTAGTTCTTAATCTCATAAACCTTATAGTACTCACGAGTAGGATCATTCATAACCATGATATAGTTTTCAGCAGTATAATCCTCAGGAGTTATAGCTTTAAAGAATTTCATAGGAGTAGAAGTGATAGATTTTATTTCACCTTTAGAATTTTTGAATCTCCAAGTGAAATCTACAGGAGGCTCACCTAAACAAAGAGATAATATTCTATATACATCAGCTAAAACTTCAACTTTATATTTTCTTAAAGCTTTAGTCTTTTTACCATCAGCGGCAAGAGTTCTAATTTGGTATCCAGCTTGTCTCATCTTCTCTTTGATAAGTTTACCCATCTGGCTAGTATTATTAGAATGTGCAGTCTCAGGCATAACTGATTGTGGCACAACTCCATATTTAGTAGCAAGATTGTAGAACGAATTCCAAACGCCACCATCAGAAACTGGATCTTTAAAATAAGTAACTACTTCTCTGTCACCCATAGGTTTCTTAGCAGTAGCAATAATATTTTCTAAGAAAAGATTAGATTTTTCGAATATATCCCAGAAATAAAGATAGTTATGAGAGAAATCGAAATCCTTAAGAGAATAATTAGAAATTACTCTTGGACGAAGAGTGTTCATAGAAGTAAACATCCAACATCTACCAGAACTATGCTGATTAGTGATTCCAGTAACTTTAACTTTATATTTAAAGAAATGGTCTACTTTTCCAGCTATATCATGGTTTTCAGCCATAGAACGTAAGTCCTTATGAGTGATAATAGCATTTTGTAATGCTCTTGTATTAGCATCTTTTGTGAAATGAGTTGTAATCTTATTCATTTCCTTAGCTGTGATATTACCATTTTGTGCAAAAGAAGCACTAGCGAAAAGGGCAATCGCAGCCATTAATAATAGCTTTTTCATCTTGTATATAATTTGTTTTGTATTTTACATGTGAATTACTTCATCGTAAGCAGCAGCAGCAGATTCCATAATAGCCTCAGACATAGTAGGGTGAGGGTGTATAGCTTTTATGATATCATGAGCTTTTGCACCAAGTCTTCTTGAAACTACCATTTCTGCAATCATCTCAGTTACATTAGCTCCAACAAAATGAGCACCTAAGATCTCATCATTATCAGCATTGAAAATAAGTTTTATGAAACCATCAGTAGCACCAGCAGAACTAGCTTTACCAGAAGCAGAGAATGGAAATTTACCGACTTTAATCTCGAAACCAGCTTCCTTAGCTTTAACCTCTGTTAAGCCAACAGAAGAAACCTCAGGAGTAGTATATGTACATCCAGGTATATTTGTGTAATCTATAGGTTCAGTATGAACGTTAGCAATTTTTTCTACACAACAAATAGCCTCAGCAGAAGCAACATGTGCTAATGCAGGTCCACCTACTATATCACCAATTGCGTAAATACCTTCTATATTCGTTTTATAATATTGGTCAACTTTAACTCTTCCTCTATCCATTTCAACACCAGCTTCTTCAAGACCTATGTTTTCAACATTTGGAGCAATACCTACAGCAGAAAGAACTACATCACATTCGTGAACTTCAATATCACCCTTTTTATTCTTGATGCTTACTTTTAAGATGTCCTCAGAAGTATCAACTGATTCAACAGCGGATTTAACCATTACTTTAATACCAGCTTTCTTGAATGAACGACCAACTTGTTTAGAAACATCTTCATCTTCTATAGGAAGTATAGTAGGCATGAATTCAACAAGTTTAACTTGAGTTCCCATGGCATTGTAAAAATATGCAAGTTCAGAACCAATAGCTCCAGAACCAACAACTATCATTGATTTAGGTTGTTTTTGCATAGTAAGTGCTTGACGATAACCTATGATTTTTTCGCCATCTTGAGGAAGATTAGGTAATTCTCTTGAGCGAGCACCAGTAGCAAGAACTATATGTTTAGCCACATACATTGTTTTGTTTCCTTCAGCGTCAGTAACTTCTAATTCTTTAGAGGCAGTAAGTTTACCGTAACCAGAAATAAGTTCTATTTTATTTTTTTTGAAAAGAAATTCTATTCCCTTACTCATTTTAGCAGCAACGCCTCTACTTCTTTCAACAACTTTAGGAAAGTCAGCCTTAGCGCCTTCAACAGTAATACCATAGGCCTCTGCATGTTGTGCATACTCTAAAACTTGAGCTGACTTAAGAAGAGATTTTGTAGGAATACATCCCCAGTTAAGACAAATACCACCAAGTTCTGCTCTTTCAACAACAGCAACTTTTAAACCTAATTGTGAAGCTCTAATGGCAGCTACGTATCCTCCAGGACCGCTACCTACAACGATTAAATCGAATGACATGTGACTATATTTTAAATTGTTTTTATAAAATTCAAAGAGCCAATTACCAGCTCAGTCGCTAAAGTACTAAAAGCAGTACAAAATGTCATTGTTTTTTTTTATAAAATTCTGCTATTTAACTATTTTTATAATAGTTTTTACAGCCCATGCAAGAAGATAAATAGCTACAAAAACTATTATAATACTAGCCCCTGATGGTAAATCTAAAATAGCAGATATAATTAACCCAAGAATAGAGGCAAGAGGGCATATTATTGCAGAAGATACAAGTTGTTTCTTGAAATCGTTAAAAAACAAAGCTGTAATAGCCTGTGGTATAGTAAGATATGCTATGCCTAAAATTATTCCTATCACATTTATGCTTAGAACGATAGCAAGTGCAACTAGGCACATAAGTAACCTGTTGAATGTCTTAACAGGTAGATTGTGTGTTCGAGCATATTCGGTATCAAAGGCAATATAAAAGATGGGTCTATAGAAAAGAGCAAAGAATGTAATTGTTATAACGGCTAATGCCGACATTAGGTATATCTGTGTATAAGAAACAGTAAGAATGCTACCAAAAAGATACGACATCATGTTTGGTGCATAGCCAGGAGTCATGAATATATAAAGAATACCAATAGCCATTCCCGTTGACCAGAACATGCCAATAAGTGAATCTTCTTTAAGTTTCTTATTCTCTGAAAATTTCTGTATTCCTAGAGCTGAAGCCACAGAAAATATAGTAGCCCCTAGTAGAGGAGAGAAACCGTAAAAATATGCAATTCCAATGCCTCCGAATGAAGCGTGAGTAATTCCTCCACTAATAAAGACTATTCGTTTAGCAACTATATACGTACCTATCAATCCACAAATTATGCCTGTAAGTATAGTGGCAATGGTTGCTTTTTGAAAAAATTCATACCCTAAAAGTTCAATTATATTATTCATTATTTCTTGTTATGATCTAGTAAAACTCTGTGTGGAATTACTCCGTGAGTAATCATGTCTATGGGGCAATTATAATTTTTAAGAGTCTCTGCTGCTATGATATTCGACTTGTGATAATGAATGTCTTTATTTACACAAGCAATTGTTTTTACATAAGAAGAGACTATACCTACATCATGTGTGACCATTATTATAGCCATTTTCTTATTAAGCTCTTTAAGTAATTCATACATCTCTTTTTCGAAATCTCTATCTACATATGTAACAGGTTCGTCAAGTACTAAAATTTCAGGATTAGATATAATGGCTCTACATAAAAGTGCTCTTTGCATTTGTCCACCTGATGTTTCACCAATATTCTGTTTAGCTAAGTGTTTAATGCCAGCCATTTCCAAAAGTTCAAGAGCCGATTTCTTATCAGAAGTTGAATATTTTTTAAAGAAATTCTTCTTACTCATAAGTCCAGAAAGCACAATCTCAAGAACAGAAATGGGGAATTGCTTGTCAAAATTATTATATTGAGGTAGATATCCGCAGAAAGTATCTCTCCCATTTTTATTCATTATAATCTCTCCACTAAAGGGTTTAATCAAGCCAAGAATAAGTTTTATAAGTGTAGTTTTTCCTCCGCCATTAGGTCCTATAACCCCTATAAAATCATCTTTATTTATTGTTAGATTTATATTATCTAGAACAAGTCTCTCATCATAACCAGCAAATATATTTTTTAGTTCTATAAGTTTCTCCATCTATTCAAGATTTTTATCAAGAACATCCAAAAGAGAGTGCATCTCCTTCAGCCAATTCTCATTTAAAGGATCTATAGGAATCACTTTACCATTAATTTCCTTAGCAATAAATTGAGCTTTTTTGGTGTCGAACTGTTTTTGTACAAACACAATTTTAGTATTTGTTCTCTTTGCAGTTTCTATAATATCTTTAATATATTTTGGAGAAGGTGATTTACCCTCATATTCTATAGGAATTTGTTTAAGAGAATAGTCTTTTGCAAAATATGTAAGAGTAGGGTGGTAAATCATGAAATTTCTATTAGTCTTACTCTCTAAAGTTTCTTTAATCTTCAAATCTAACTCATCAATTTCCTTAGAGAAAATTTTGTAGTTCTTAACAAAAAGATCAGCGTCTTTAGGATAGGTTGCAGATAAGTTCTTAAGAATATTTTCACACATAATCTTCACATTCTTGGGAGATGTCCATATATGTGGATCAACTCCTCCCTCATGATGATGATCACCATGTTGTACCATCTCTCTAATAAGATCTATATTCTGTGAAAGACTAATTTGTTTAAGCTGCTTATTTTCTTCTAACACATTTTTTATGTGATTAGTTTCATATGGAAGGTACCCAATAGAGAAATATAATTTACTATTTATAAGAGTTTGAATCTGTTTAGAAGTAAGCTCACAAGTTGCTGGATTAGCTCCAGGTGGAATAAGCACATTTAACTTGTATTGTTGGCCACAAATACGCTCTACTAGATATTTCTGTGGTAGTATACTCACTGTTATATTGTTTTCTTTGCTTTGTTTGTTTGAGCAAGATATATTTATTGCCGTAAATAGTATGATGGCAGGTATCAATAATTTTATATGTTTAAGCATCTTTATGTTCTTTTTATTATTAGTTATACTCTTATATCAAAATTAGTAAATTTCTATAAGACTTTATAATTTTCTTAAAAGAATGCTCTTTTTTTTAGTAAATAAAACTAATAAAATCTTCAGCGAAAAGTGAATAAGCCATTATAATTTCGCTATTTTTGATTTATGATAATAAAAAACAATACATCTAGCGATTTTTCAATAACATTAGGAATGTTTGTTGAGACAGAACAGAAGAATGAAGATTCTATATTTAAAACAGTAGTTGTAGAAACTGAGTTACAGAAAGAAGAAGTTATAATCCCTGCAGAAAAGAAAGTAAAGATATCTAACCCAGAGCTTATTGCATATATAGACTGTATGGAATCTCCAGTAGAATATCTTGATCTTAAAAAGTGTAAAAATTTACGTTATCTAGATTGTTCCGAAACTGAAGTAACAGAGCTTGATCTTTCAAAATGCAAACATTTAGAGTCGCTTGACTTTTTCGGTACAGATATTACAGATATAGATATTTCTAATTGTAACAATCTTTTTAATATAGATTGTGCTTTTACCGAATTAATAAGTCTTGACATCTCAAATTGCAAAAGATTAAATTCATTGCATTGTGCATATTCTGAGATAGACTATCTTGATTTCTCTTCATGCATGAAGTTGAATTATCTTAACTGTTCTAATACCGCTCTTGATGATTTGGATCTTTCTAAATGTAAGAATTTAAAAGATTTAGATTGTTCTTATTCAGATATAGAAACTCTAGATCTTACTAACTGTGTTGAATTAGTTAGTTTAGATTGTACTTGTAGCGAGATAGACGAACTTGATGTTACTACTTGTGATAAGTTAAAAGAGCTTTTTTGTAATGATATTTTAATAAGTAGTTTAGATCTTTCAAGTTGTAATGATCTTGAGGAACTTTATATTTCAGATTGTGAAGAATTAAATAGTCTTGATCTTTATAATTGTTCAAAACTAAAAAATCTTGACTGTTCAGGTTTAAAAGTAAGGAAGATAGATGTTTCTAATTGTGATGAAGATATTCATGTACATCATGATAATGATATTATTATAGTGAAGAAATAATAAGGATATATATTAAAATAAGGGCTGCCAAAGGCAGTCCTTGTAATAAATGGTTAATTATTATTTTAGCTAATACTTGCCCAAGAAATTTTAGTTTTGCATAATCGTTTTAGTTGTACTGCAAAGGCAAAATTCTCTTTCTTCTCTAGTAATGGGTCATCTTCTATAATCTCCTTACCTATATTTCTTACATACTGTAACAGCTGTGAATCATTTCCAATATGTGCTATTTTAAGTTTATAAGATATACCAGATTGTTGAGTACCCTCTATATCACCAGCACCACGTAGTTTTAAATCAGCTTCAGCAATTTCAAAACCATCATTAGTGCCTACCATAGTATCTAAACGCATGCGTGATTCTTTACTTAGTTTATATCCTGTTGCAAGTAGGCAATAAGATTGTTCTGCACCTCTACCTACTCTCCCTCTTAGCTGATGTAGTTGTGAAAGTCCAAACCTCTCAGCGTTCTCTATTATCATCACAGAGGCATTAGGTACATTTACACCAACTTCAATTACAGTAGTAGCTACCATTATATTTGTTTCATGTTTCACAAATTCACTCATTGCATGTTCTTTCTCAGCAGGTTTCATTTTTCCGTGAAGCATAGAAATCTTATAACCCAAAGGAGAGAATACATCGAATATTTGTTTATGTCCATCTTCGAGACTCTTCAAATCAAGCTTTTCATTCTCTTTAATAAGAGGATAAACAATATAAATTTGTCTCCCAAGTTCAAGTTGTTTACGCATGAAATCATGAATGATCTGCCTACGGTTCTCGTATATATGACTAGTTTGTATAGCCTTTCTGCCTGGAGGTAATTCATCAATTATAGACACATCTAGTTCTCCGTAAAGAGTCATAGCAAGAGTTCTAGGAATAGGCGTGGCTGTCATGACAAGTACATGAGGAGGAGAAATGTTTTTGTTCCAAAGTTTAGCTCTTTGAGCTACACCAAAACGATGTTGTTCATCTATAACTACGAGTCCAAGGTTTTGAAACTGTACAATATCTTCCAAAAGGGCATGTGTACCAATAAGAATATTCATATTCCCATTTTGCAGATTTTCATGAATAATCTCTCTATCTTTCTTTTTTGTAGAGCCAGTAAGTAGAGCGATATTCACATTCATGCCCTGCATCATTTCTTGCATGCTTTCTAAATGTTGTTTTGCAAGAATCTCAGTAGGAGCCATAATGCATGCTTGAAAACCATTATCTATAGCCATCAGCATACTCATTAGAGCTACCAGTGTTTTTCCACTTCCCACATCTCCTTGTAGAAGTCTGTTCATCTGTCTACCATCTCCGCAATCCTTACGTATTTCCTTAAGTACACGTTTCTGAGCGCCAGTTAATTCAAAAGGTAGATGTTTAGAGTAAAAAGTATTAAAATATTCACCTATATGTTCGAAAGTCATTCCCTTAAAGAAAAGCTTGCGTTTCTGCCTTTGCTTTAGAGTATTTAATTGTATGTAGAAAAGTTCCTCAAACTTAAGCCTATATTCAGCTCGTCTTTGTAAATCTTTATTTTGAGGAAAGTGTATATTTAAAAGCGACTCATGAAGAGTAAGCAGATTATTTTGTTTTAAAAACCAATCAGGAAGAGTTTCAGGAATTTTGCCATTAAGTGAATTAAATATATTATTCTGAAACTTAGAGATTGTTTTAGAATTAACATATCCTCTCTTCATCTTCTCTGATGTAGGATAAAAGGCTTGTAATCCAGACTGAACTTTTTCCTTAGCTTTTTCTACTGCATCAATTTCAGGATGAACAATGTTTATCTTGTTATTAAAAACTGTAGGTTTTCCAAAAAAAATATATTCAGTGTTTGGTTTTATCTGCGCTTGTACATATTTAATACCTTTAAACCACACGAGTTCCAACACATCCGTTCCATCTGTTATTTCTCCAACTAAGCGAGTATGCCTACCTTCCCCAGTAATTTCTAGTTTTATAAATTCTGCCTTAACCTGAATATATGCTAGATTGGCTGTAAGTTCTGATATTTTATAAAACTTTGTTCTATCTACATATTTATACGGAAAATGGTACAACATATCCTCAAAACTATGAATATCTAGTTCCTTATTAAGAATTGCTGCCTTTTTAGGGCCAACATCACTTAAGAATTTTATATCTTTACCTGAAAGTTCTGACATTTATCTCTCTTCTTTTTTTGTAAAAATACAACTCTGATGAGAATAAAGAAAATATAGGATGGAAGAAAATAGAATATAAACACAAAATGAAAGATTTACTACACTATTCATCTCTCAAAATACAATATTTTTTTAGACTAAGAAAAAGCAGAGGATTTGGTATACATTCCCCTTTTGTATTTAGATTAGTTACTCAAGTTATAAAAGATGATTATCCTTTTTATGTATTTGATTTGATTGATAAAAAATTAGAGAAATACACCTATAGAGATGTGAAATATGCAAAAATTGTATATAGAATTATAAATGAGCTTAAAATAAAATCAATTTACTGTAAAAGCCCTGTCTTTGAATGTTCTAAGCTAATATGTGAGCATGCTGATTCAGAGCATATTTTCTTGTCATCTATTAATCAAAAAGTAGATGATTATAAACTTGTTTATGCAGGGGATGATGATTTAGAAAAATTGCTTGAAAAGAAGACTATAGATTCTCTTAAGGGGACAAAGACTATAGTAATCTTAAATGAAATGTATAAAAATAATGCAACAATGGAAGCTTATAATGCGTTAAGAGCAGAGGCACAAGTTTCTTTAGATTTATTTTATAGAGCTTTATTATTCTTCGACCCTAAATTACAGAAGGGTTCTTATTCAATAAAAGTTTAATATTATGGCAAAGGTATATACAAAGACTGGAGACAAAGGTTCTACTGGTCTAATTGGAGGTAAAAGAGTTGAGAAGCATAATCCTCGTTTAGAGGCTTACGGGACAGTGGATGAATTAAATTCTTTTGTTGGTTTGATTCGTTCTTTTGAGATAAAAGATAATGAGCGTAAGGTTTTAGAATCTATACAGGCTAAATTATTTACTGTAGGTGCTCATTTAGCAGTAGACGACGAGCATAAAGAATTAAAAGAACAATATACTTGTTCTTCTAGTGATGTCGAGTTTCTTGAAGAGCAGATCGATATAATTAACGGACAATTACCAGAGATGAATTGTTTTGTTCTTCCTGGTGGTTCACAGTTGGTGAGTTATACACATGTAGCTAGAACTATTTGTAGACGAGCAGAAAGACGAATGACAGAACTTGCTGAAATAACAGATGTTAACGAGAACGTAGCTAAATATGTGAATCGATTATCTGACTATTTGTTTGTTATATCACGTAAGTTTGCCATTGATAATAATGTAGTTGAAGTACCTTGGGGTATTTAATTATATTTAATATGCATTATTATGCAACGAAAATAAATCTTAAGCTATTTGTTTATTTGCAAAAATAATTTATATTCGCAGAAAATTTAGAATATTTAATTAAACAATAGAATATGTACTGGACTCTAGAATTAGCATCAAAATTAGAAGATGCGCCATGGCCTGCAAGTAAAGACGAGTTAATCGATTTCGGTATTCGTTCAGGTGCTCCTTTAGAAGTAATTGAGAACCTTCAAGAAATTGAGGATGACGAAGAAGTTTTTGAAAGTATTGAGGACATTTGGCCTGATTATCCAAGTAAGGATGATTTCTTCTTTAATGAAGATGAATATTAAGAATAAAAAATAGCCTATTATTTATATAATAGGCTATTTCTTTTATTGTTTATTTTTTAAATTCTTTAGTTAATTTCTTAATAACTTCTTTAGCCATTTTTTTAATTGGCTCCTCTTCACTTTCAGATTCAATTGTTTCTTTTTTAAAGATATCTAATTTGTTCTTAGGTTGCTTATCTATTTCCCATCTAAAGTCTCTTAATCTTAAATCCTCAGCCTCTATCTTAGTAAGTGGGTATATTGTTCCATCCGGTTTCTTAGAATATCTAATTTCGTCTAATTGTCGATTTACTATTCTTATGCGAATATCTGAACATTTGGTTTTGTTTACGGCAGTGATTATTCCTTTATCGGTTGGAAAATACAATAATTCAGCATTTCCTAATACATCTAAATAATCGAGGAAGTTATTCTTAAAGTAGCCAACCATTTTTCTACCTTTTATTTGGTTGAACATATCCTTGTCAGCCTCGTTAATTATCATGGAATTTTTATCTACATAGAATTTCTTTAAAGCTCCTTTACTAGTCTCTAAACGTATAGTATCTCCAGTGATTTGACTATTATTTGCCCATACAATAGGATCTTTCATCAAATACGCCATAGAGTCTTTCATTGAATACGAAAGAGAATCACATGTCCCTTGTAAACTTTTTTTGTAGAATTTTACACTATGATATGCTTTTAAGATAGTGTTGATAGTATCTTTCTTTAAGCTTAGTGTATCGGCATGTAAAAAAAGACTATCTTTCTTAGAATCTATCTGTATTAATTGCGCTCTTTGAGTGGCAACAACATATTCTATCTTTTTATATGCTTGAATAAGATTAGCCTTAATCATTATCTGATTTAAACTATCTTTAAGAATACCGTTTTGTTTAATAACAGCAGTACCTTTAATATTATCTATAAAGATATTATCACCATAACAGAAATAAGTTTCTCTTTGAGCTTTATTATTCTTGCTTAATTTAACTTGTTTATTAATGGTGTTAAACCATCCTAATTCTGTGTATAAAGTATCCTTTTTGCCATAAATATTAGTTGGTCCTGTAATGTCTACTATTTTATAATCAGTTGTATATGTAAGAGTATCTGAAGTCATTGTATAATCAGGATTAACAACAACTACAGAGTCTTGGAAGCAAATTTTATTATCATTTGCATAATACTGTCCAATCTTACTAGTAAGTACATTCATCGAATCTTTAACTGTACCGAAATTTTTATAATAACCAATATTAGTATTAGCATCATAGTTTAGGAAGTCGGTACTAAGAGTCATTTTCTTATCATTAAGAATAACATTCTCTCTAATCTTCGCAAAACGAGTTGTCCCATCATAATAAAGCTTATCTCCACGCATGTGAAGAGTATCATTCTGTATTACATGAATATTCCCAAATGCCTCTATTGAATTTGTTTTACTGTATTTGTATGCTACATCACAATACATTTTCATGCCTTTGTGAATAAGATAAACATTACCAGTTAGCACTTGTATGCCTTTGGCCAAGTTTATACTTGCTTTATCAGCATGTTGTAGTTTAACTGTTTTGTTTTGCTTTTGTGCTAAACTATTATTTGATAGGCAAATAGCTAGCAATATAATTGCAAGTATAAGTTGTTTTTTCATGCTTATTTAATCCATCCTTTATAGTTGAAAGCAGTTTTTAGGTAGGAATCATCTATATGAATATATGAAGATGCAATATTCTCTATTACCCACTTGTCAAAAACTTTTTTCTTTTTATCTGTAATAAGCATATTTTCGAACTGTGTCCAGTCGTCAGCTAAATTAGCTTTATGTGCCTCGTGAATTTTATAAAGTTTAACAATTTTATATGTAAGTTTTCCTTTGCCTTCTTCAATAAAAGCTGAAGAAATTTCTCCTACTTTTAATTTCTTAACTTGTTGAGCTGTTGCTGGAGACAATTGAGAAAGAATATCTAAAGAAAGTTTAGAACTACCATTTTGTGGATTTACAATAAGTCCACTATTATTTTTTGTCTTTTTATCATCAGATACATGCATAGCAGCCTCTTTAAAAGTAAATTTCTTTGCTTTAATTTGTTTTACTAAAGAGTCAAGTTTTATAATAGCTTTTTCTTTTTCTCCTGCAGCTATTTTAGCAGAAAGAAGTATATGTCTAACGTTTATTCTTTCTCCTTTTCTGTCTATAAGTTGAATAATATGAAAACCATATTCTGTTTCTACAATTTTAGAAACCTTATCAGTTTTAAGATTGAAAGCAATATTAGCAAATTCAGGCACCAGTTTAGCTCTAGCAGTATATCCTAATTCTCCTCCTCTAGATGCAGAACCTTTATCTTCAGAATAAAGTACTGCAAGAGTAGCAAAACTTTCTCCATTGTTTATTCTATCTCTAAAATTTCTAAGTTTTTTACGTATTCTTTCTTTTTCAGTAAGAGAAACTTCTGGATTACGAACAATCTGTTGAACTTCTAATTGAGCTGGCAAATCAGGTAATGAATCTTTATTAAGAGATTTATAATATCTTCTAACTTCAGCAGGTGTAGATCTTACATCTTTAGTTATAGTATTCTTCATTTGTTCAGTAATCATCATATTACGAATGTCTCCACGGAAATCATCCTTAAGCTCCATAATAGATTTCTTGAAATATTTCTCTAGTTTCTCTTTAGAACCAATACGTTTAATATATTGATCTATCCTAGAATTTAATTGTGATTCTACTTGTACAGGAGTAACAGATATAGAATCTCTTTTTGCTTGAGACAAAAGTAGTTTTTGAATAAGAATTTCTTCAAATAACTGTCCTTTGAAATCAACAGAACCAGTTAGCGTTCCTTGCGCTTGGTATCTTATAAATTCATTCTCAACATCCGATTTAAGTACAGCTTGATTACCAACTATTGCAATTACCTGATCTATTACGTTTGTTTGAGCTTTAACAAAGAAGCTAGATATAAGAATTAGACTTAGGAAGATAAGTTTTTTCATTAATGTTCTCTTTTAATAGTTACAAAATATTGTTTGTTAATAGATGGTATATGCTTTGTTTTTCATAGCCTCAGCATTAATCTCTTTTTCTAATTGAGCTTCAAATTCAAGACGTTTTTTATTTTTTACAATTTGTAATAAATCGTCTGTTACATACTCAAAAGGCGCTTGTGTATTTATATAGTTTATAGCATAAATCTCTACAAAGTAAACATATTCTGCGTCTTTAACCTCTATATACTTATGATTTTTTAAATATTTTTCTTCATTTTTATACTCTATTGGTAGTTTGCTAAGGAGTTTAGAAGCTGGTATCCATTCCTCATTGAAATTGTCATATTTATTAGCATTAATCATGCAATAACTCTCTAGTTCTTCTTGATCAGCACCCTCTTTTGATTTATATATTTTTTTTATCCTCTCAAGTCCTGGCGCATTGTTAGGAATCTTAATATATACTGCTTTTACAATACTATGAGAAAGTATAAAATTGAATTTATATTGCTCATAAAACTCTTTTAATTGTTCTTCAGTAAAATTATAAACAAGCTTTTGTGCTATTAATTTTTCTTTATACCTATGTGTAAGAATAGAAGAACGGTAATCCTCAATAAGTTTAGTGATATCTTTTTCGTTATCACTCAGGTTAAGTTCTGCTTTTTGTAAAATCAGTTGTTTAGTTATCCATTGTTTAATATAACTATTGGCTATAAGAATACTATCTTCTTTACTTGTTTTGTTTGGTACGATTTCTTTAATTTCGTTCATAAACAAATACTTATCTTGAACTTTAGCAACAGGGATATTATCTTCTTCCTCACTTATGGAACAAGAAAATATCAAGGAAGATAGAATTATAAGTGCAATTAATTGTTTCATCTGTTATCTAGCTTTATATTTTGACGAAAATACGAAATTTAAGATTATAATATCTTCTTATTCTATTAAAATGTGTTAGTTTCATTTAATTAATCACAGTAAATGGTTAATTTTGTACTTAAGCACACACATTCTAAATACTTAATAATTGAACAAATACGAGAAGATACTTAAGAAATACTGGGGATATTCTAGTTTTAGACCTTTGCAATTGGATATAATAAATTCAATTGCATCAGGAAAAGATACTCTAGCATTAATGCCTACAGGTGGAGGTAAATCTCTTACTTTTCAAGTGCCAGCAATGGATATGGATGGAATGTGTATAGTTATCACTCCTCTTATTGCCCTAATGAAGGATCAGGTAGAAAATTTACAGAAAAGGGATATTCCTGCTGTTGCTATTTACACAGGCCTAACTTACAAAGAGATTACAAACACAATAAACAGATGTCTTTATGGAGATGTGAAATTTCTTTATATTTCCCCTGAACGTCTTGCATCAGAGAAATTCATAAATAAGTTACAGCATATGAAAATTTCTTTCTTAGCTGTAGACGAGGCACACTGTATTTCGCAATGGGGTTACGATTTCCGTCCATCTTATTTGAAAATTAAAACTATAAGAGAACTTTTTCCTAATTTATCTGTTTTAGCTCTAACAGCAACTGCTACTTTAGAGGTGGTAGATGATATTCAAGAGCGATTAGAATTTAAAGCAAAGAATGTCTTTAGGAAATCCTTTGAGAGAGAAAATCTTTCTTATGTTGTTCGACAAACCGACGATAAAGATAAACAACTGTGGAATATTCTTCAAAAAGTAAAGGGATCTGCTATTGTTTATGTGAGAAGTAGAAGGCGAACAAAAGAGATATCTGAATATTTGGAGACTAAGAACATTTCTTGTGTATATTATAATGCTGGGCTTTCCTATTACGATAGAAATAAAAAGCAAGAGCTTTGGATGACTGACAAGAAAAGGGTTATTGTTGCTACTAATGCTTTTGGTATGGGAATAGACAAACCCGATGTACGTATTGTTGTGCATTATGATGTACCTGATAATATAGAATCTTATTTTCAAGAGGCAGGAAGAGCAGGAAGAGATGGAGAACGCTCTTATGCAGTAATGCTTTATAATAAATCAGACGATGCAAAATGGTCTAAGAGAATCACAGATACTTATCCAGAAAAACAGATAGTGCTTTCATGTTATGAGTCATTGGCCTCATTCCTACAAGTGGCAGAGGGAGAGGGTAATGATAAAGTTTTCGCTTTTGATCTTTTAAAGTTCTCTCGTCTTTTTAAGTTTAACTCAGTGCAGGCATACTCTAGTTTAAAGTTACTTCAAGCAAGTGGTTATTTAGATCTTACTGATGAAGTTAATTCGCCCACTCGTTTAATGTTTATAGTTAATAGAGATGCTTTATACCATTACAACTTAAAGAACCAGAATTGCGAACTCTTAGTAAAGATAATTCTTAGAACATATACTGGTCTCTTTGTATCATTCGTGAAGATAGACGAGGAGTTTCTTTGCGACAAATTATCTATAAATAAAGAAACTCTTTATGAATACTTTGGTTTAATGTCGGCACATGGAATAATACAATTAATTCCACAGAGAAAAACACCATATATTTCTTATACACAACCACGTCTGCCTACTTCTTATATAAAATTGTCAAAGGCAGCTTATGTGGATAGAAGAGAGAAATTTGAGAATAAGATAGAATACATTAAATATTACGCATCTTCAATAGATAGATGTCGTTCTTCTATTCTTGTTGAATATTTCGGAGAGGAAGAGAGTGAGGACTGCGGAAATTGTGATGTTTGTCTAAAAAAGAAGAAAATTATCCTTAGTGCAAAAGAAGAAAAATGTTTACGAAAAAGACTTCTAGATAATATTACAGAAATGCCTATAAAGGTAGATATAATAATAAAAAGTGAGCCAGAAAGTAAAGAATACCTATTAAAAGCTATTGCCTATTTGTTAGAAGAGGATAAAGTATATTACAATTCTACAGGACTTTTATGCGTAAATAAAGAATAGTTCTTAACTTTGCATAAATTAAAATAAGACGATGGGAGAGAATTTTGATCATAAAGTATATAGTGCAGAGGTAGTTGAGTTTGTAACTGTAGCTAAAGAGTTTTGTGCTTTTATCGAACAGTTTTCAGAATATGATGTAAAAGATTTTCTTGAACGTTCAAGAAAGTTCATCCCTTTATTATACTTAAAAGGAGTTTTATTACCAACAGCTGAATCTGATGCTTATCTAGAAACAGAAAAGTTTGTTACAGAACAAGATTGGAATTACTTAAGAGAAGGATTAAGAACATTACTAGCTCAGTATGATGAGTATGCCGAAGATTTTGTAGATAGATTACATGAAACAGATGATCCACAGGCAGGTAGTATTTCAGAAAATTTCGCTGACATTTATTCTGCATTAAAAGATTTCTTAATTGCTTATAGAGAAGGATTACTAGAGGTTATGAATGAAGCCTTATGGGATCTTAAAGACAGTTTTGATTTATATTGGGGTAAGGCTTTAGTTAATTCGTTAAGAGTAATACATAATTTACTTGCAGGCGAAATTGATGCAGATTTAGATTTAAATAATACAAATTCTCCTGATATGAATAAATCATTTATAGGTAGAAGACAAGACGATTTAAGAGGAGAATAATGGATAAATATAAGAATATAATCACCAAAGAAGAACTAGCAGAATTACCGTCAATGGCTTTTGAAGGAGAGATTCATACAATAGACAAAATAGAAGATGTAGAGGCTGCTGTTAATTACCTTAAGAAGTATTCTATAATAGGTTTCGACTCGGAGACTAAGCCATCTTTCAAGAAGGGACAATCCAATAGTGTATGTCTTCTTCAACTTTCAACAAGAGAGCATGCATTCTTATTTCGCTTAAATATAATTGGTTTATTGCCAGAGATAGCTTTCCTTTTAGCTTCTCGTAAGATAAAAAAAATAGGTGTTGGAATTCACGATGATATTGTAGGACTTAAAAAGTTATTCGCCTTCAAAGAGGCTGCATTTGTTGAGTTACAAACTCTAGCACAAGAAAATGGTATAGAGAATATTTCTTTAAAGAAATTATGTGGAATAGTATTAGGTGGTAAGATCTCTAAGAAACAGCAAGTTTCTAATTGGGAGAAACCAGACTTATCTGAAGGGCAAAAAAAATATGCAGCCACAGATGCCTGGGCTGCATTAAGGATTTATGAAGATTTATGCGCCAGCTACGACCTCAAATAAATCTTCTTTTTTAATATATTTTTTTGCTAGAGATTGAATTTCTTCAGCACTTATATTTCTTATTACATCTAGGTTCTTTTGGTAATGATTATCATCTAAATCTAGAAATAAGGAATTATTTACTTGGTCTGAAATGGAGAATGGTCCATCTAAAGAGCGAAGTAATTCGCCTGTCATATAGTTTCTTACCAAGTTTAATTCTTCTTCACTAACAAGTTCATTGTGAAGAATATCTATCTCTTTGTAAATCTCAGTAAGAGTAGCTTCTTTTACTTCGTTTCCAACATCTGTTGCGATAGCAAAATAACCTGTATCTATAAGACTTACAATAGCAGAACTAATCCCATAAGTATAACCCTTGTCTTCTCGGATATTACTCATTAAACGAGAACCAAAATATCCACCGAATATAGTATTTACTACCTCTAGTCCATAGAAATCCTCATGACTCTTATTAATAGATAAACACCCCATTCTTATAGATGACTGAACGGAAGATTTTTTCTCTATAAAATGTTTCTTTTTATCTATTGAACTAAAAGAATGCTGAGGGTTGTATACATGATTTGAAGCACAATATTCATTGCTAAATCTATCTTTTACAGCCTTTATATGCGACTCATTGATATTTCCACTAATAACTATATTACAATTTTTAGGGCAATACTGAGCTTTATAGAAATCTATAAGATCTTGACGTTTAAGTTTATCGAAATCATCAGCACTAACAATATTAGCATATGGGTGATTGTCTCCAAAAATACTTCTTAAGAAAACTCTCCTTGCTTGTGATGATGTTTTCTCTAATTCTACAATGAAAGAACTCTTTCTATTCGCTTTTATAGTATTGAATTCCTTCTCAGGGAAAGTAGAATGTTTAATAACTTGTTCTACAACATCAAGAAGTTTTTCTACATCTTTACTTAAACAAAAAAGAGAAATTATTCCCTTATGATAAGATATTGAAGTGTTTATATAAGCACCATGAAAGTCAAAAATCTCTGCTATTTCCTTAGAAGAATATTGCTCTGTACCTTCATTCAACATAGCACTACACATAGATGCAATCACTGGTGAGTGTTGAAAATATGTACCAGCCTGGAAAATAAAATCTATTTTTATAATTTCCTGACTTCCACCATTAACAAGATGTAAGGTAGTACCATTTCCAAGTTGAACACTCTCTACTTTAGGAGTCTCAATTATACTTGTTTCCTTTATTTTAGGTTCTATTTTTCTATTTATCATCTTTTGTCGTCTATTGTTGTTTCTTGATGTAATGAATAGTTGAGCAATTTTCTGGTCTAAAAATCTTCTTAGCCACATTTTGAATATCCTCTACACATACATTTTGATATCTATCATTCTCTGAATTAATCTGTGTGGCATCTCCAAGAAGTTCATATATACAAAGATTTAATGCTTTATTCATATAGTTTACCTCAGAGAAAATAAGATTAGAGATAATCTTGTTCTTCACTTTTTCTAATTCATATGCTGATACTTTCTCTTCAGAGATAAGTTTAATCTCTTTCATAAGTTCTTTCTCAGCATCCTTAATATCTATATCGTCAGCTACCTTACCAGAGAATAAGAATAATCCACCTTCCATATCATCAGTAATATACGCATCTACAGATTGGAATATTTTTTTCTCTTTAACAAGAGTTTGGTACAATCGTGATGATTGGCCGTTAGAAAGTACATCTGATAACAGATCAGTAGGGTAATAATCTAAAGAATCTTTACCGCACATATGATAAGCTTTATAAATAGCATTCATAGGTACATCTCTCTCTAATTCAAGAAATTGAGCCTCTGTTTGTTCTGGCTCTGTAGTCTTCTCGCATATAGCCACATCTCTTCTTTCTATAGGAGAGAACCATTTTTCAGAAAGCTCTTTTACTTGCTCTAACTCAAGATTACCAGCTACAGCCATTATTGCATTATTTGGTGCATAATGTTTGTAGAAGAAACTCTTAACATCTTCCAAATTAGCCGATTCAATATGCTCTATAGACTTACCAATAACTGACCATTTATAAGGATGTTTCTTATAGGCAAGTGGACGTAGATATAACCAAATATCACCGTATGGTTGGTTGTAATATCTCTGTCTGAACTCTTCTATAACAACAGATTTCTGAGTATCTAAACTCTTTTGATTAAAATCAAGACTCAACATTCTGTCCGACTCTAACCAAAAAGCTGTTTCTATATTTTCTTTAGGAACAGTAAGGTAATAGTTAGTGAAATCAGATGTTGTAAAAGCATTATTATCTCCACCTGCTTTCTGAAGAGGAGTATCATAGTCAGGAATATTAACAGAACCACCAAACATTAAATGTTCAAAAAGATGTGCAAATCCCGTCTTCTCCTCATTCTCATGTCTTGCACCAACATTATATAATATATTAATTCCCGCAAATGGAGTAGTCTTATCTTGATGAAAGATTACTTTTAATCCATTCTCTAGGGTAAATTGTTCGAATTCTATCATTTTCCTTAAAGCTTTATATTTGCTAAATTTTTACTTGTGTTATTAAAATCAGAAATCATATCCTGCATAATGTCTTTTACAGAGCGTATCTCCTTTATTTGAGATGAAACTTGTCCTATCTCAAGTTCTCCATCTTCTAGATTGCCCTCAAAGATACCCTTTTTGGCTCTTCCTTTTCCAAGATGCTCTTTTATCTCTTCCTTGCTCGCTCCTCTGTCTTCTAATTCTTTAATTTCAGTATAAAATTTATTTTTTATTAACCTAGCAGGAGCTAGTTGTTTAAGACTTAAAATAGTGTCTCCTTCCTTGCTCTCACATACTAGTTTTTTAAATTCAATATGTGCAGAAGATTCCTCACTAATAGCAAAAGCAGAACCTATCTGAACTCCCTCAGCCCCAAGAGCTAAAACGGCAAACATACTCTTTCCAGAGCCTATACCTCCTGCGGCAATAAGAGGAATATTAATACTCTCTCTAACCTCAGGAATAAGAGATAAAGTAGTAGTTTCTTCTCTACCATTATGTCCTCCAGCTTCAAAACCTTCAGCCACTACAGCATCGCAACCAGCCTCTTCACATTTCTTTGCAAAAAGAGCTGATGAAACAACATGTACAACAGTAATTCCTTTACTCTTTAAGAAAGTAGTATACTTTTTAGGACTACCAGCCGAAGTAAAAACTATCTTAACTTCTTCTTCTATAACTATATTTATTAAATCGTCTATCTGAGGATATAAAAGTGGGATATTTACACCAAAAGGTTTATCCGTTGCTTGTTTTATTTTCTGAATATGCTCACGTAAATTATCTGTATGCATAGAGCCAGAACCTATTAGTCCTAATCCTCCTGCATTGCTTACCGCAGCTGCTAATTTCCAACCGCTACACCAAACCATACCACCCTGTATAACAGGGTATTGTATTCCAAAAAGTTTTGTTATTCTATTATTCATATCTTTCTTCTTTTTAGCTGTCAAATTAAATACAAAAATGCATATTTTGATGAAGATATACAATTCAATCTGATTTGTTGTCAATTTGCGACATCAAAAAGTTTTATTACTTTTGTAACCTGAATTATAAATACAAAATCCATTAATTCAGATATATGAATCAACTATCTCCCACAAAGCGTGCCGTTATTGGTGTGCAATTTCTTTTTGTCGCCTTTGGCGCGACAGTACTAGTTCCTTTATTAGTCGGTATAGATCCTGCAGTTGCATTATTTACAGCTGGTGTAGGTACTCTAATATTCCATTTAATAACAAAAGGACAAGTCCCAGTATTTTTAGGATCAAGTTTTGCTTTTATAGCACCTATTATTGCTTGTACTAAAGCTTACGGATTTCCAGGAACATTATCAGGATTAATAGCTGTAGGTCTAGTTTACGGATTAGTTTCTGCCTTAGTAAAATCACAAGGTCTTAGATTTATCGAGAAGTTATTTCCTTCTGTAGTAGTAGGACCAGTAATCATGCTTATAGGACTATCTTTAGCTCCAGAGGCAATAAAAATGGCTAATGGAAACTGGTGGATAGCACTTGCTTCTTTAGTTACTGCAATTGTAGTAGTAGTCTTTGGAAAAGGAATGCTTAAGCTTGTTCCTGTATTCTGCGGCATAGTTGTTGGATATCTTGTATCAGTATATTTTGGGATTATAGATTTTGCAAAAATAACAGATGCTGCTTGGTTCCAACTTCCAAACTTTACTCGTCCTGAATTCAGCTGGGGGGCTATCTTATATATGATTCCTGTCGCTATTGCTCCAATTATAGAACATGTAGGAGATATGTATGCAATTGGTTCTGTAGCAGATAAAGATTTTGTTCAGAAGCCAGGATTACACCGAACTCTTTTAGGTGATGGTGTTGCTACGGCTTTTGCTGGATTCTTTGGTGGACCGCCAAATACAACTTATTCAGAAGTAACAGGTGCTATTTCTTTAACTAAGGTAGTAGACCCACGAGTACTACGTATAGCAGCTTGTACAGCAATATGTTTTGCTTTTTGTGGAAAGATTAATGGTTTCCTTCAATCTATACCAGTTGAAGTATTAGGTGGAATAATGATTCTTTTATTTGGTATGATAGCCAATGTGGGAATTAAAACATTAGTTGATTCAAAAACAGATATACAAAAGACAAGAAACCAAGTTATTATCTCTGTAGTTCTTTGTATAGGTATTGGAGGAGCTCAGTTTACATGGGGTAATTTCAATCTTGCAGGAATAGGTTTAGCTTCTCTTGTAGGGGTTATTTTAAATCTTATTCTTCCTAATGATTCAAAACCAGTACATATAGACAAATAACGAGTAGTTAAATAAGTCTTAAATTTGATAAAAAGGAATTGCCTCTTAGGGGACAGTTCCTTTTTTTTTGTATTATTGCATCTGATAAAAATATAAAGCGAACAGGTATGAAAAACAAGCTATTAGTAATTATTAATCCTATCTCTGGAACGGGCAAACAGAAAGGGATAGATAAAATGATAAAAGACAGATTAGATTCTGATAAATATGATGTAGAAATCACATATACAGAATATGCTGGGCATGCTAGTCTAATAGCTAAGGAAGCAGTAGATAAATCTTTTGATACAGTTGCTGTTGTAGGTGGTGATGGTACAGTTAATGAAGTGGTTAAGTCCCTTATAGACACTGATGTAACTCTTGCGATTATCCCTTGTGGTTCGGGTAACGGACTTGCTAGACATCTTGGAATACCTATGAATACTAAGAAGGCAATAGATAGTGTAAATACTTTTATTAAACATCAGATAGATACTCTTTCTATAAATGAGCATAAATGTGTAAACGTTGCTGGTTTCGGATTTGATGCACTTATTAGTTATGAATTTGCTAACATGACAAAACGAGGAATTGTTTCTTATTTTAAGTCGGTTGTTAGTAATTATTTTACTTATAAGAATCAGAACTATACTGTAGAAATGAATGGTGAGACTCATGAGATGAAAGCATTCTTATTCAGTATAGCAAACTCTTCACAGTATGGAAACAATGCATATATTGCTCCATCGGCACGTATAGATGATGGTTTAGTTGATATAGTTGCTATTAGAAAACCTTATTTCTTTCAAATACCTACTGTTGCTCTTTCTCTTTTTACAAAGTGTATAGACAATACATTTGTTTGTAAAACTTTAGAAGGATCGGAATTTACTATAAAACATGATAATAAGATTGCTCATATTGATGGAGAACCTCTGGAATTGGGCAAAGTAATAAAAGTAAAAGTTAATCCGCGCTCGCTTAATATTTTAGTTAAGCCAAATAGAAATATATAAAATTATGAATTTAAAAAGATTTTTCCCTAAAAGATACGCAGCAGTTTTGCTATTTGTTGCTCTCTTTGTAGCCATTTCTTTTATAATAAGAACTGTGCTTTTATTCTTTGATGTAGCTAGTCTAGACCTTAGTTTTGGTAGATTGATAGCTCTTTATTGTAATGGTTTATTTTATGATCTAGTTGCTTGTTCATACTTCATTATTCCCTTTGTGTTGTACAATCTTTTTGTACCAGATAAAGTGTTTAATACAAAAGTTCATAAATATATATCTTACATGTTTTTTGTAATATCTATATTTATACTTGTTTCTACATCTGTTAGTGAGTGGTTCTTTTGGGAAGAATTTTCAGTACGATTTAATTTTATTGCAGTAGATTATCTTGTTTATACAACAGAGGTTATTTCTAATATACAAGAATCTTACCCTATGCCTTTAATTGCATCAGGTATGCTTGCGGCTTCCCTTGCTGTATTCTTTCTTGTACGTAAATATTTCAATAAATCATATGGTAATAAATCTACTTTCTTACAAAGATTGAAAGTAACAGCAGTACTTCTTACTTTGCCTCTTATAGCTTGGTTTACTATCACTGATAGAACACTTGAAGTGGAAGGAAATGCTTATTGCAACGAGCTTGGACATAATGGTTTTTATCAAGTCTTTTCTGCATTTTTGAATAACGAATTAGACTACGATACTTTCTACAGAACAGCTTCTAATGAAGAAGTTTTTAAAAATGTGCGTAAGCTTGTTGAGACACCAAACTCTACTTTTGTAAATAAGGATGCTTTAGATATTACTCGTGACATTGTTAATGAGGGCGAAGAGAAGCATTATAATATAATGATGGTTACCGTTGAGAGCCTTTCTGCGAGATTCTTTGGAAAGTTTGGTAATACAGAAGGGATAACTCCTTTTCTTGATTCATTAGCCTCTAAATCGTTATTTTTTAATAATTTCTACGCTACAGGTACTCGTACAGTGAGAGGAATGGAAGCTTTAACTCTAAGTGTTCCCCCAACACCTGGTTATTCTATTGTAAAAAGACCACATAACGAGAATATGCATTCTCTTGGAAACATATTAAAATCGAAGGGATTTTCTAATACCTTTATTTATGCAGGTTATGGTTATTTTGATAATATGAACTATTTCTTTGGAAATAATGGTTACGATGTTGTTGATTTAAATGATTTCAAAGAAGATGAGATAAGCTTTCAAAATGCTTGGGGAGTATGTGATGAGGATCTATTCGATAAAGCAATACAGGTATCTGATAAAGCTTATGAGGCAGGAAAACCATTCTCTAACTTCATAATGACTACATCTAATCACCGACCTTTTACTTATCCAGATGGAAAGATAGATATACCTTCTCATTCAGGACGTGCGGGTGCGGTTAAGTATACTGATTATGCTATTCGTCAGTTATTCGAGAAAGCTTCTAAACATGCTTGGTTCGATAATACAATTTTTGTTGTTGTAGCTGACCATTGTGCTGGTAGTGCAGGAGAAACGGCTCTTCCTGTTCATAATTACCATATCCCATTATTTGTTTATGCTCCTAAATTAATAGAGCCTAAAGAGATAAACTCGGTATGTTCTCAGATTGATTTTGCTCCAACAGTTCTTGGTTTAATGAATATGTCGTATCGTTCTAAGTTTTTCGGTAAAAATGTTCTTAAATATGATCCTAATAGAGCTTTACTTGGAACATATCAGAAAATTGGATTATTGAAAGGTGACCAACTTACTGTGCAATATCCTGTTAAGAGGGTAGAGGGTTTTAATATCTCTACTGGAAAGCAGTTAAGTACAAAGGTTCCTGCACAAGATCTAAAAGATGCTATTAGTTTTTATCAATCAGCTTCTTATTTGTTTAAGACTAAAGGACTTAACTACGAAGAAAAATAGTTAAGCATTTACATATATAATTAGACTCCTAGTACTTTAAAGTACTAGGAGTTTTTTTATATCTATCTATACTTGAATTAGACTTAAAGACCCTTTAAATTCGTCATAAAAAGTCTATAAAGTCGTATTAAAGACAGGATTGAGCCTTTAATCAACAGGTCTTCGTTTACTCATGAACATCCCATGAACATCTTCTAGAGATGTTCATGGGATGTTGGTGAGATGTTCATGGGATGTTGGTGAACGACTTTATATGGATTTTATAAGCTCTTTATATGGATTTTATAAGGTCTTTGAAAGGTCTTTAGGTGTTTGGCATAGGAAGTTTTAGTGTGGTTGTTGTTTGTGTCAAATTTTTACTGATAGCACGCTGATTGTTTACTGGTTGAAATTTAAGTTCTATTCATGAAAATATAATAGGCTTGGTATATTAAGTTGTATTTGTTTGAAAGTGTCTTTTGTTGTTGTGAAGATATAATTATTACTTTTGAATATAAATTTTATATTATGACAATAAAAGAAGAAAAAGTAGAAAAAGATATATGGTTTGGAACTTTATTAAATGCTGAATTGTTTAAAAAACATTTAACAGTGGATAATAAAAGAATTATCTTTTCTGCCCCATTTGGTACAGGTAAGAGTACATTCTTGGATAAATTTTTTAATGATAATAAAGATTTTAACGTAGTTAGTATTTCCCCTGTCCATTATAGTATTCCAGATAATAAGGATGTTTATGATTTAATGAAGTATGATATTCTTTGTGAATTATTAAATGATGAAGTTGAAATTCCTGACGAAAATCCTTTATCGTTTACTGGGAATTTAATTTTTAATAAAAAAGTTCTATTTCAGAATATTATTAAGAATATTCCTAAGGTTGGTAAACAATTAGATGTTTTTTTAAAAAGTATTAGTGAAGTTTATGATGTTTTGGAAGAATCGAATAAAAGTGAATTAACTAAAATGAAAGGATTAGTTGAATTGCTTGAGGAGTCAAATTATATACTTGATTTAGACGAAGTAACTAAGATTTGTAATGTATTATTAGAAAGAAGTTCAGGGAGTAAGAGAAAAGTTTTGATTATTGATGATCTTGATAGAATAGATCCTGAACATATATTTAGATTACTTAATGTGTTTTGTGCTAATGTAGACAATAGATATGGCGTTAGTAAATTTGATTTTGATCACGTAATTTTTGTGTGTGATATTGATAATATAAGGAAGATTTATGAGCATAGATATGGAGCGAATGTTGATTTTGGTGGGTACATAGATAAGTTCTGTTCTAAAGATATTTTTGATTTTAATTTAGTGGCAGAAATAGATAGAACCTTTGAGGATCAATTTTTGTCTTTTGGACAAGCAGGTATAAGTAATTATAAATTTTCAAATTGTTTATATATAATTATTCATTTAATGTTGAAACATAGGATGTTGTCTTTTAGAGATATGCATTATATGTACGAATTACTTAAACAAGAAAAGAATTTAAATTTGCCTTTAAATATTTATGATAATTTTATTGAATCTTCACGGAAGTGTGGTTTTAGTACTTGTTTTATATCTAAAATACGTTCAGAACATGAAAAAATAGAGTTAGAGCTTAAAGTAGGTACTAAAGAGTACTATTTGTGGGTGTTTATGCTTGATTTAGTTACAAATAGTCGAGTTAATAGAACTTATTTAGATAAAGAATATATTATTAATCAATTGGATCATAAATTTTTAATTGAAGGAAATAATGAATTTATTTTTACCGTTAATAATCATAGTTTGAAAATTGATTCAACATATGAATCTGTAGATATTAAAATTTTTGCATTTAAGATTCTTAAAAAGATATTTGATAACTAAGGATACTATTATGATTATTTTTTAATTAGTTGAATGTAAATATTTGATTTTTATGTGAGAAAGATTGATAAACAGATCTTATTATGTAAAATATAAAGCTAATATTACAAAACCACTGTGTTTATAAAGGTTAAATAGGATTAATTTAGGAACGATATAATAGGAAAGAGAGTATAAATGGATTATATCTTATTAATTATTAAAGACCTCCGTGATGACTAGAATAAATGCTTGTACATTAGAAAAACTATCAGATGAATTGGTTAGAACTGAAATAATGGAAATTGGTAGATTATTACATCTAGTTAAGAAAAGATTAGAGTCTGAGAATTACAATTTTGACGATGTACCTGATACATATCGTTTGGGTACAGGTCATGTTAAATTTTTCTACAATAAACTGGATTATATTATTAATCGCATTAAAGCTCTGCATGCAGAATATAACAGGCGTACTGATCATTATATCGCACAAGACAAATATAAGAGAGAATTGGATATCTATACAGAAATAAAGGAGATTGCTACAGAAAATAATATTGATATTTTGAATGATTGGAGTATGTCGGAATCTGATGAAGAGTTATTTAATAAGTATATGATTAATAGTAAGATACCTTTTTATAAAAGAGAGCATCATTATTTTAAAGATATTATTAATACACAGGAACATTGCGATTTGTATAGGCATTCTTATGACTCATGAAATTTGTACAAATTAAATTTTCTCACCTTAGTTATTTTCTGTTTTTGATATTTATTTATAAATAATGATTCTTAATGTTAAGATAGAGTAAGGATAATGCTCTACTTAAAAGAATTAATAATGCAATAAATAGTGTATATTTAGTTTTGTTAAAGTATTTATAAAATGTTTTTTTCAGTAGTGTTACTATGTCTTATTTTCTTTTGGTATCCAGTTTTTATAACCTGTTACTAAAGTTTGTTTGTTGTTTTTTATTCGCATCTATTCTTTTCTCATAAGATGTTTTATGATTAAAAATGTTAATATGATATATACAATTTTGATAAAAAATGACCATATAACTTTAACTAAAAATTAACTGAGTGTTTGTTATTTTATTGACTATTACTAATAGTTTTGTGTACACATAAATACTAAAAATTGAGTACATGAAAAAAAATATTTTATTACTAATTGGATTATTAGTGAGTATGTTAGTATTCTCACAAAATTCTAGCAAGCCTTTTCAGCTTACCTTTGCGTATCCATTAGGGACGAATGGAATGAATTCTTCTGATATAACAAACAATGTTTCTTTTAATATGATTTATGGATATAATAATGCTCTCCAAGGTTTTGAAGCAGGGAGTGTGTTAAACATAAATAAATCATTCGTTTCTGGATTTCAGATTGCAGGTGTATCAAACATTACTTTAGGTAAATCAGAAGGAATAATTGCATCAGGTGTATGTAATTACGCAAAAGGAGATTCTCAAGGTATATCTATTTCAGGAGTTGCTAATGTTAATTCTGGAAGCCATAAAGGTATTCAAATGTCGACTATTAATGTTGTGAAAGACACTTTAAAAGGTGCTCAAATGGGTATTGTAAATAAAGCTGGAATAGTAAAAGGGTTTCAAATAGGTATTGTAAATATAGCAAAGAATACAGATAAAGGTATATCTATTGGTTTAATTAATATTGTGAAAGAGAATATGTATTCATCTATTTCATTACGTTATAATACTAATCGCTTTGCTAATCTAGTATATAAATTGGGAACTCATAGGTTATATACTCTATATTCTGTTGGAATTGCATCATATAATAAAGAAAATGTTCTTTCAAATGAATTAGGTTTAGGTACAAGAGTGTTTAACAATGATAAATTGTCACTTTTTGTAGAAACTTCTGTAGGTAATATTAGAAAAGGTTTTAAATCAGGTGGTAGTAAGAATGTTTTTTCAAAATTATCAGTTAGTTTAGATTTGAAGATTTATAAAAATATAAGTTTTACAACTGGTTTAGATTTAAACGGATATTATACAAAAGGGACTGATAATAATTTATTCTATATTCCTAGTCTTTCTAAAGAACGAAAATTTAGCAATTCTTCAATTTATTCATGGATAGGTGCTAATTGTGGAATCTCTATAAATATTTGATAATACTAGTACTCTATTTGAATTAAAGAAAGAGAAATTAAATCTATAAATAAAACTCTGATGGTTTTTAACCGTCAGAGTTTTTTATTGTGTATTTTAGCGACCTAAAATAAAGATACACGATGTTAGACGCAAAATTAAAATCACAGATAGATAAGATATGGGGAGACTTCTGGACAGGAGGAATATCTAACCCTTTATCGGTAATAGAACAGTTCACTTATCTTTTGTTTCTTAAACGATTAGACGATACTCAGCTAAAAGATGAAAAGCGTGCAATTGTTTTAAAAAAGGCTATTTCTAATGCTATATACACAGAAGATCAGAGAGAATTAAGATGGTCTTCATTTAAGAATGTAGATCCTGAAGTAATGTATAAATTATTTCAGAAAGAAGAAGGTGTTTTTGATTTCATGAAAAATGTAGGAGCTAAAGGTTCTGTTTTTGCTCAGCACATGAAGGGAGCTTCTTTTATGATACCTACTCCTAAATTGTTAGATTCTGTTGTTCAACAAGTGGACAAGATAGAAATGGGAGATAGAGACACAAAGGGCGATTTATACGAATATCTTTTATCTAAATTGTCAACATCGGGAACAAATGGACAGTTCCGTACTCCACGTCATATAATAAAGATGATGGTAGATATGTCTCAGCCTAAAGCCGATGATACTATATGTGATCCATCATGTGGAACAGCAGGTTTCTTGGTAGCAGCAGGAGAATATTTCCATGAGAATCACAAAGATTTATTTCTAGATAAAGATTTTAATAAGCATTATAATAATGAGATGTTCAACGGAGTGGAATTTGATTCTACTATGTTGAGAATTGCTGCCATGAATTTACAATTGCATGGAATAGCGCAACCTAACTTGATAGCAAAAGATTCATTGAGTGAATCGAATGCTGATATGAGTGATAAGTTCTCTCTTATTTTGGCTAATCCTCCATTTAAGGGTAGTCTTGATTATGATGTTGTAGAGAGTGGTTTGTTGAAAACGGTAAAGACTAAGAAGACAGAATTATTGTTCTTAGCTTTAATGCTTCGTGCTTTAAAAATTGGAGGTAGATGTGCTGTTATTATTCCTGATGGAGTATTGTTTGGCTCCTCTAATGCTCATAAAGCTATAAGACAAGAGATTATTGAAAAGCAGAAATTAGAGGCTGTTATCTCTATGCCTTCAGGTGTATTTAAACCTTATGCTGGGGTTAGTACTGCTGTTTTGTTCTTTACTAAGACAGAGTCGGCTGGTACTGATAATGTATGGTTTTACGATATGCAGGCTGATGGATATTCTCTTGACGATAAGCGTACTGAGGTTAAGGATAATGATATAGAGGATATTATCAGTAGATTCAAGAATCTTGATAAGGAGAATGGTAGAAAGCGTATTGATAAGAGTTTTATGGTGCCTTTCTCTGAGATTAAGGCTAATGATTGGGATTTGAGTATTAATCGTTATAAGGAGATTGTTTATAAAGAGATATCTTATGCTGCTCCTTTAGATATTATTGCTGAGATTAAAGATCTTGATTCTCAAAGAACTAAAGCTATTACTGAATTGGAAGGGCTTTTGGGATGAGAGAAGATAGTATAGTCCAAGATATAAGTTTATTAAAACAAATTCCTTTTAATTGGAAAGTTGTTGATTTTTCCTTTGTATTAAAGGATTGTTCTGGAGGGAATAAAAAGGTTCCTAAAAGTGATTATTTAAATATTGGTAAATATCCTATTATTGATCAAGGAAAAAAATATATAGCTGGATTTTCTGATATTTATGCTGATTTAGTTAAGTATGATCCCCCATACATTGTGTTTGGTGACCATACTAGAGTATTAAAGTATATTGATTTCCCATTTATAATGGGAGCTGATGGAGTAAAGGTCTTAAAGATTAAAACTTCAGTAGATTTGAAGTATCGATATTTATTCTATTATTTGAATTCAATTAGTATCCCTAATACTGGTTATAATAGACATTATAAATATTTAAAAGAGATTAAGATACCATTACCACCATTAGAAGAGCAAAAGAAGATAGCCGCCATCTTAGATAATGCAGATAAGATAAGGCAAATAAATAAAGATTTGATTAAGAAATATGATGAACTTTCTCAATCCCTATTTATTGATATGTTTGGCGATCCTGTTAATAACCCTATGGGCTGGGATATTGTTACAATTAGAGATTTAATTAGTGAAGCTAAATATGGAACAAGTTCTAAGGCAGTTGAGAATGGTAAATACACTTATCTGAGGATGAATAATATAACATATAATGGATATATGAATTATTCAAATCTAAAATATATAGATGTATCGGATGCTGAAAAACACAAATATATTGTAAAAAAAGGCGATATATTATTTAATAGAACTAATTCTAAAGAATTAGTAGGTAAAACAGGAATAATCTCAATTGATAAAGAAATGATAATTGCTGGTTATTTGATTAGAGTAAGAACAAATGAATTTGCAAATCCATACTATATTTGGGCGCATCTTAATAGTAAATGGGGAAAGTTGATTTTGAATAATATGTGTAAAAGTATTGTTGGAATGGCAAATATAAATGCACAAGAACTTCAAAATATTAAAATCTTAAAAGCTCCAATAGAACTACAAGAAGAATTCGCAAAAAGAATAAAAGAGATAGAGAAGCAAAAAGCAATAGCAGAAGAAAGCCTATCTAAGTCAGAAGACTTATTTAATGCTCTAATGCAAAAAGCTTTTAAAGGAAAGTTAACACAAGCTTAATATCTCATTAATTAAATACAAAATCCTCAATAGCTAAATCATAGTTATTGAGGATTCTCTTTTATATAAATAGTGTTATACAAATTTTAGAATTTCCTCAACAAGTTCGTATACTGTAGTTGAAGATTCTTCTGTAGCAGGGCTAATATGTTCTTCATTTTCATAACTCAGTTCCTTTTGTTATTTCAAAATCGTTTAAATAAGGAGTAGCTCCATATTTGCCTTGAATATAATTATCCTCGAAAGATTCAGTCTTTCTAACATTTTTAATATTAGCAAGAGAATAAAGTGTAGCTGCTCCATATCTATCTTTATTGGTAAACCAAATTTGATCTCTTCTAAGTAGGTTTGAGCTTAAAAGATTTGTGTTGTGTGTATTGAATATTAACTGAGCATTTTTGGGATTGTACTTTGTTGAATTAAAAAGAGACATGATTTTACAAACTAAATTAGGATGTAGCCGTGAATCTAGTTCGTCTACAAAAAGAGTATATCCATTTTCTAAAGCATAAAGAATAGGTCCAGAGATAAAGAAGAATTTCTGTGTACCATTTGATTCATCATCAACCATAGAGAAGTTTGTTGAGTTTTGAACATTTAAATCCTCGTCATATACTTTGTGATTAGTTGTAATATCACTTATTATTTTTCTTCCTTTCTTTATATCTGAAGAGATTAATTCTTTTAATTTATCAGGCATATCAGAAGGTATGTCTTTTTCAGAATTAATAGATTCAACAAGTATGTCTTCTATATTAAAATCTGCATTTTGAATAAAGTCTATAATATTATCTTTTTTGCCGTTTGTTAGTTGGTTGATTGTGAAGCTTTGATAATCTTTTTCTTCAAGTCCGGATATTGTTTTTAGGTTTGTAAACCAATTGATTACATTTATAGCAAAGTCATCGTTGAATTGAGCTGCTACAGATAGAAAAAGAGCATTTTCTCTTACTAGATTTTCTTTTGCTATCATTGCTCCTTTTTTGAAATGTTTAGAGTTTATGTTTTCGAAAGATTGTTCGTCTCTATAAAAAATTTCAATTTCTTTTGTTTTTGGTTTGTAGTATAGCCATTCTGCTATAATCTTATCTTTATTGGCTTCAAAACCATAACGGTAGATATCATTTTTATGAAGAAAGACTATTTCGAATTCTGATGAGTCTTCTAATGATTCAGTGTTTAATCGGAAAGGATCAACATTAATATTTTCTCCGACTTGTGAGTCTTTAGATGATTTGATAGTAAAGTATCTCATAAATGCTAGGGCATCAAATAGTTTTGTTTTTCCACTTGCATTTGCTCCATATACTACAGCTGACTTAAGTAATCTAAGATTATATTTATCAATAGAAACAACATTTTCTTTTTCTAAAACATTTTTATCGTAGTTAGAGGCTATAAAATTAAGGGTTGCCTCTTCTTTAAATGTTTTAAAATTTCTTACAGTGAATTTGATAATCATATTCTTGTGTTTTTTTATTTGTATGCTACAAACATACAAATTTTTAGTAAATAAACGTGCTTTTTGCTAATATGTTGCAAAAAGCTGTTCTATTTTAATATAATCTTGAGAAATAGATATTCTAAAGAATATAAATTATTTACTTTTTGTATCAACTTGTAACAAATATTTATATTTTTACTAGATAACAATAATAAATATCTTATGAGTAATTTCAATTTCCTAAGAACTGAGTTTAGCGATATATACAAGGAGGCATATGAGGCTGAGAAGAGCGTAATAGTAGCCCCAAGGTATACAGCTCTATTGTGTAGATGTGCATTAGAAAAAGCTGTTATATGGATATACGCAAATGATGATGAGTTGGAGGAGCCATATGATAAAAAACTTGCTTCATTAATTCACGAGCATTCGTTTCGAGATATTCTTAAGCCTTCTATGTTTAGAGAGATTAATCTTATTCGACTTACTGGTAATAATGCTGCTCATGGTAAAAGGGTTTTGCTTAATGAGAGTATGATAAGTATTAAGAATCTTTTTAGGTTTTTGTCTTTTCTTGCTATTTATTATAGTGAGGATGAAGCTAGTATTCCTCTTTTTGATGAGTGTTATATTCCTGATGGTAAGCAGACTGATAAGTCTAAGCTTGAGCTTGTAGAGATGGAGAAGCAGCTTGATGCTGTTGTTAAAGAACGTAGAGATGAACAGGAGCGTATAAAGAAGCAGGCTAAGGAAATAGAGGAGTTGAAATTTCAGTTAGAGGATAGAAGAGTTATTGTAACAAAAAGAAGGATTTCTAGGGAGAATACTCCTGGATTAAATAAAGTAATTCCTGAATTGATTTCTGAGGCTGTAACTAGGAGAGTTTATATAGATTTATTATTGAAAGAGGCTGGTTGGTCTGATTTGAGAGAGGGTAAGGATATAGAGTTTGAAGTGGAGGGTATGCCTGTTTCTACTAATCCATCTGGTAAGGGTTTTGTTGATTATGTGCTTTGGGGCGATAATGGTTTGCCTCTTGCCGTTGTTGAAGCTAAGAGAGCTATGCTGGATTCGCGTAAGGGTAAGCATCAGGCTGTATTGTATGCTGATTGTTTAGAGAGAATGTATTCACAACGTCCTGTGATATTCTATACTAATGGTTTTGAGACTTATATTTGGGATGATAACTTTTATAATGAGAGATCTATTCAGGGGTTTTATTCTAAGAATGAGTTGCAGCTTTTAGTGGATAGAAGAAGAACTAGAACTAATATTTGTGATTTTAAGATTAATACTGATATTGCTGGTTTTGAACGTCCTTATCAGTTAGAGGCTATTCAGCGTGTGGCTGAGGCTTTTGCTGTTGTGAAGGATGGCAAGCTTAAGGGTAGTGCTAGAAAGGCTTTACTGGTGATGGCTACTGGTAGCGGTAAGACTAGAGTTTCTGCTGCTATTGTTGATATGTTGATTAAGTGTAATTGGGTTAAGCGTGTTTTGTTTCTTGCTGATAGAAATGCTTTAGTTTCTCAGGCTAAGAATGTATATAAAGATTTATTGCCTAGTCTTTCGACTGTTGATCTTACTAAGGAGAAAGAGGAGTCTGGTACTCGTATTGTTTTTAGTACTTACCAAACAATTATTAATAAGATTGATGGTGTGAAGACTGATGATAATAGATTCTATTCTGTGGGGCATTTCGATTTGATTATTATTGATGAGGCTCATAGGTCGGTGTATCAGAAATATGGCGCGATATTTGAGTATTTTGATTCTTTGTTGGTGGGATTGACTGCTACCCCTAAGAGTGATGTGGATAAGAATACTTATAATTTATTTGACATAGAGGATGATAATCCTACTGCTGCTTATGAGTTGAGCGATGCTGTGGCAGAGGGACATTTAGTTGCTCCTAAATTTATTTCTATGCCTACTAAGTTTCAATTGGAGGGGGTTAAGTATAATGATTTGTCAGATAGAGAGAAGGTGGAGTATGAGTTGAAGTTAGGCGATCCTACTCAAGGGGAGGTTGATGATAATATTGATGGGTCTGCTCTTAATTCGTGGCTGTTTAATTCTGATACGGTTGATAAGATTTTGTCTTTTGTAATGTCTAATGGTATTAAGGTTGATGGTGGTGATAAGTTGGGTAAGACTATCATTTTTGCTAAGAATCATAAACATGCTATTTTTATTGAGCAGCGTTTTAATAAGTTGTATGCTGAGTATTCTGGTGGTTTTTTGAGAGTGATAGATAATTATGAGTCTAAGGCTCAGGATTTGTTAGTGAATTTTTGTGAGGATAAGATGGTGACATTGCCACAAATAGCCGTTTCTGTTGATATGATGGATACTGGTGTTGATGCACCTAGTGTGCTTAATCTTGTTTTCTTTAAGCCTGTGAAGTCTTATTCTAAGTTTTGGCAAATGATTGGGAGAGGTACTCGTTTGAGAAAGGATTTGTTTGGTCCTGGTGATGATAAGAGGGATTTCTTGATTTTTGATTGCTGTGAGAATTTTGAGTTCTTTGATAGTTTTCCTGATGGTGTTTCTTCTAAAATGCCTAAGTCTTTGTCTCAGCAGATTTTTGAAACAAAGCTTAATGTGGCTCATGAGATTAGATGTTCTGATTTGAGTGAACAGGAGGCTGATTTGGCTGAGATGTATATTGATGATTTGCATTCTGCTATTGCTGTTCTTAATAGGGATCGTTTTGAGGTTAGAGCTCATTTGCGTATTGTGAATGAGTTTACTGATAAGATGCGTTGGGAGAATATTAGTAAGGGAGATATTGCTGATATATGCGCTTCTTTGTCGGCTCTTCCTGTTATTGCTTACGCTAAGGATGAACAGGCTAAACGTTTTGATCTAATGATGCTTAAGTTGCAACTTGCTGTTCTTCTTGATGATAAGAGTAGAGCTTCTTATGAGTCGTCTATTAGTAGTATTGCTAGTTTGTTAATGAAGAAGAAGAATATTCCTTTGGTTGCTAACTCGCTTCCTACTATAAAGGCTGTACAGACAGAGGAGTTTTGGAAAGATATTGATTTGTGTAGACTTGAGAAAGTTAGAGAGGATTTACGCGATTTGATTAAGCTTATTGATAGGGATAAACAGAAGATTGTATATACTAATTTTGAGGATAGCTTGGAGCAATTAATGGATGTGAAACCTGTGTATCTTGGTGCTACTCGTTTGAAGACCTATAGAGAAAGACTGGAGTTGTGTGTCTTGGAGCATAAGGATAATATTGTTGTTCATAAGCTTAATACTAATGAACCTATTACTGCTTTAGAACTTGTACAACTTGAGAAGATTATATTTAGAGAGGATGTTGGAGGTAAGAATGAGTACCTGAGTGAGTATGGTGATTTGCCTCTAGGTTGTTTTGTTAGAAGTATTTTGGGACTAGATACTAAGGTTGCTAATAAGTTGTTTGCTTCTTTTATTCAAGATGAGAATTTGTCCGTTGATAAGATGTCTTTTATAAATGTTATTATTAAATATCTTTCTAAGAATGGTGTTATTGAGCCTAGTATGCTTTTTGAATCGCCTTTTACTGATATTGATGATAGTGGTTTAGGCATTTTCTCTGATGATAAGATGGCTGAGATTGTTAGTATTGTTGAAGAGATTAAAGAGAATGCTATGATTGGATAATTGAATTTGTACTTTTATTTGAATACTTTATATTAAAGATGCTCTTTGATCTTGAAGAGTTTTAGATATTGAAGAGTTGCGCAATGCGTGACTTTTTTTTTATATACATAATTTTTGTAGTAATAAATTGATGTTCTATCATAGAAAGCATGATATATGTCATAATTACAATAAATAGGGATATGAATCAGATTTATTTAGATATACCTTTGTAATCTTTAAAATATTAGTTTGTTTAACCGATTAAGGATGTATGATAATGAGTAAAATTATTACAAGTTTAAGAAATCTCTTATTTGTATTTATAATGATTTCAGCAATGATTTCATGTTCT
>JBATVL010000005.1:0-83806 GCA_049671745.1 Marinifilaceae bacterium | reverse complement strand
TGAGGTTGAATAATTTCGAGGTTTTCGTAGTTGATGATGTAGATGAGGCTTATAATATCTTCAAAGATGATATTTATAGCCGTTTAGAGCCAAAGAGTCTTTCTTATGCTGATTCTGTAACTATGCATAAAACGAGAGTCTTAGATCTTGTTAAAAGGGATAATACTATAGATTTTATTGATACGTTTAATCCTAATGATAGCTGGAAAGAGCAGATTAAGAATAGGAAGAAAGCTCTTTGCGTTGATTTGTTTATTACTGGTACAAATGCGATTACAGAAGCCGGACAACTTGTTAATCTTGATATGATTGGGAATAGGGTTTCTGCATTGACTTTTGGTCCTCGTAATGTGGTTCTTTTTGTTGGTGTAAATAAGATTGTTGCTAATTTAGATGATGCTTTTAAGAGAGTTAAGTCTATTGCTGCTCCTTTAAATGCTAAGGCTCATGAGAGTTTAATCCTTCCTTGTCAAAAAACTGGTGTTTGTCACGATTGCCATAGTCCTCAACGAATATGTAATACTTGGTCTATTACTGAGAAGTCTTATCCTAAACATAGAATTAAGATTGTTTTAATTAATCAGTCTCTTGGTTTTTAATTTTCTGTGATTAATCGTTCTGACTGTCAGGTGTTTTGAATATATTTGTATTAATATACAAATGAATATTTAAAATGAAAATATCATGTTAATAGCTGAAGATATTCTTAATATAGTTGAGTCAGGTGAAGGTTATAATGCAGAGTTTAAACTTAAACTGCCGTCTAAACTTAAAGATATAACAGAAGAAGTATGTGCTTTTGCAAATGCATCTGGTGGTGTGTGTGTCTTTATTGTCCTTTCTATTCTGTTGAAGTGGAAGGTAAAGAAGTTGTAGTAATAGAAGTGGTTTCTGGTTCACAAAAACCATATACCTTGTCTGGAGCCATTTATGTAAGACAAGGTCCAAATTCCCAAAAAATATTATCTGTAGAACAGATGAGAGATTTCTTTCAGCAGTCAAGTAGGATATATTTTGATGAGGCTTCTTGTGCTGAATTTGATAGTGAGAAAGATATTGATGATGTTACATTTGAAGAGTTTAGAATAGATGCTGGTTTATCTAGGTCAGCAAGTAGAGAGCAGATAATTAGTAATTTGCGATTACTGTCAGTTGATGGTGTATTTAAAAATGGTGCCGTTCTTTTCTTTGGAAAATCCCCTGAAGATTTTATAGAGAAAGCGGTATTAAGATGTGTGGCCTTTGACGGAACTGATAAAACCTATATTGTAGATGACAAAATCTATACTGGCTCACTAATTCGTCAGTATAATCATGTAATTCAATGGCTTAAAACTAAATTAGATGTTAGTTATGAAATTGAGGGAACTGGTCCTAGAAAAGAGCATTGGGAAATTCCTCGTACCGTTTTTAAAGAGGCAATTATTAATGCTTTAACACATAGAGATTATTACGATAAGGGCGCTCGTTTGACTGTTGAATTATTTACTGATAGAGTTGAAATTACTAATCCAGGAGGTTTGGTAAGTGCTATTTCTAAAAAAGAATTTGGTTTTAAGAGCCATTCTCGTAATCCTCTTATCTTTGGACTTTTTGAACGTATGCATATGGTTGAACAAATAGGTTCTGGGATAAATAGAATGAGAAGGGCTATGGAAGTAGCTGATTTAAATATGCCTATATTTAAAACTGAAGGTATGTTTACTGTTGTGCTTAAACGTCCAATTACCAAAAGTTCGGAGAAAGGTTCGGAGAAAAGTTCGGAGAAAGGTTCGGAGAAAAATTGGGAGTTAAAGAAATCTTTTCTTTTAAAAGAATTAGCTTATGTCTTGAATGAAACTGAATGGGAGATACTGAAATTGATATTTGATAATAATAGAATAACAATATCAGAACTAGCAAAAGAAAGGTTAATTAGTACACGTTCTATAGAAAAGAATATAAAGAAATTAAAGGAAAAAGATATTCTAGAGCGAGTTGGTGCAGATAAAGGTGGTTTCTGGAAAATCAAGAAGTTGTAATATGCTTATTTCTAATATCTAATTTTAAATTTTTTATCAAGTGTTTTAATTATATTTGTAAGACTGATAGATTAGAAAATACTAAAAGCATAAGATAATGGTAATTGATACAATAGAGAATTATAAGATATACAATAGTCTTAGTGAGAGAATAGCTAAGGCGTTTGAATATATTAATACTACAGATTTATTGAATACTCCTTCAGGTAGATATGATATAGACGGAGATAATATTTTTGCTCTTGTTCAGGAGTATGATACTAAGGATGTGAAAGAGGGCAAGTTGGAGAAGCATACTAAATATATTGATCTTCAGTATATAATCTCTGGTGAGGAGTTTATGGGTGTGCGTCTTTTTAATAATGATATTCTTATAAGTAAGAATGAGGATGAGGATTATGCGTTCTATGAGGGCGATTCTAGTCTTAATAGATTTGATGCCGGTATGTTTGCTTTGTTCTTCCCAAATGATCTGCACATGCCTTGTATAAGTATAGAAAAAACTTCTAAAGTAAAGAAACTTGTAATTAAGATTAGAGTATAATAATAGATTATACTATCTAGATAGTGTTCTAGATATGAAATTAGTTTGTAATGAATAAACAGGAATTATTAGATAGGATAAATGATCTTGAATGGGAAGACTTTGAAGTAAAAGCTGCCAAGGCAGAAGTGCCTAAAGATGTATGGTCTACCGTTAGTGCTTTTTCTAATACTAATGGAGGCTGGATTGTTTTAGGAGTAAAACAAATAGGGAAAACCTTTGAGATTGCTGGTCTTACTAATCCTGAGAAAATAGAGCAAGATTTTATTAATACTCTTAGAGGAGAAAAGTTTAATGCAAAAATAACTCCTATTGTAAATAAATATTCCTTTGATGATAAGTATGTATTTGCTTTTTATATCCCGCTATCTAAAGATAAACCTGTATATTATAATACCTTAGCTAATACTTTTATTCGAAAAGGAAGTTCTGATCAGAAGGCTACTAAAGAAGAGATTGATGCCATGTATAGAGATGCTTCTTTTGGTACTAAAACTACTAGAACTGTTGATGGTACGTCTGCAAGGGATTTGCATAAATTATCTGTAGATAGATTTCTTGAATATATGTCTAGATTTAATCCTACTTTTTCGTATAATAAACTTACTAAGAAAGAGGTTTTAAGGAAGCTTAAGATAATTGTAGACGATAAGCTGACATATAGTGGTTTACTGATGTTTGGTCAAAGAGATGTGATAGAGAATCATTTTCCTGATTTTCGTATAGATTTACTTGAGATACCTGCTGATTCTTACAAGAATGCGGAACCTAGATATACTTATCGAATAGACGAACATGAGAATTTATGGGATTATTACTTTTCTTTGTTTGAGAGATTAATTAGAAGAATAGATAGACCATTCCAATTGACAAAAGAAGGGTTTGCAATAGATGATTATCCTTATGTTCGTGCACTTAGAGAGGCTTTGGTGAATATGTTGATGCATGCTGATTATTTTAGTTTAGCTGCTTCACGTATTAGAATTTTCACAACGTATATTGAGTTCTACAATCCTGGTGGTTTGCCTAAATCCTTATCTGAGATTCTTAAGGCTGATTTCTCTATGCCGAGAAATCCTATTATTGCAAAAGTATTTAGGGTTGTTAAATTGGCAGAGAATGCTGGTTTTGGATTTGATAAAATGATAAATGGATGGAAAGAGTATGCAGGTTTAGAACCTATATTTGAGACTGATTTTGATTCTTATATAGTTAAGTTCTATTTTAAATCTAGACACAATATTTCTAGTGTACGTTCTTCTGAATCGTCTAGTGCACTTGATCATTCTTTAGAACTTTCAAATAATCAGATTAAGATATTAAAATTAGTAGATGTAAGTTCAAAAATAACAATAGCTAATTTAGCAGTAGAATTGGCCGTTTCAAGTAGAACTATAGAGAATAATATAAGTAAACTTAAAGCTTGGGGATTTCTATGGAGAGAAGGTGCTTCTAAAAATGGAAATTGGATTGTTAAAATGGAAACTTCTGAAAAAGAGAGTTTGTTTGCTAAGATTTCTAGTGCACTTTCTTCCGAACTTTACACCGAACTTTCTTCCGAACCTATTAGTACATTTTATAGAAAACTTAACCTGCATTCAGAATTAAGTAATATACAGATTAAGATATTAAAATTAATGGATATTAGACCTGAAATTACTATTGATGAATTATCTATTGAGATTAGAGTTACAACTAGGACTATAGAGAAGAATATTAGTAAAATAAAGGCTTTAGGGCTATTGTTACGTGAGGGAGCTTCTAAGAATGGTATATGGATTATTAAGTTATAAATATTAGAAAAGGAAAGATAGTCTTTTAAGATTTATAGTGCACTTTCTTCCGAACTTTACACCGCACTTTCTTCCGAACTTTACACTGCACTTACAGATGTTTGCGATTCATAATGGAATATCTAACAAGATCTGGCCGTTTGATTGAGTATAGCATTTGAGCGTTATTTGATAGTTTGTGTAAAATAAAGTATTTTTGCTGAAAATAGACAGACTGATAATGTGCAGAATAACAGCGAATGATAAGATGAAGGAGAATTGTTTCACATTGTTTAAATCTGAGATAGATTCTTCTTTAATTCCCAATAAACTTAATAATCCTTTCGATTTAGATACTCCTGATATTTGTAAGCTTGCTGTGCAGGAGGTAGAGGAGTTTATTATTGCTAATCAAGATGAGTGGAAACATGATTTTGGTGTAGATAATGATACTTCTCTTAATTTGTTGAGTACGTCGGCTAAGGGTAAGATGTTTGGTGTGTTGATTGTTAGGAATACTGATGGTCAGTTGGGTTATTTGTTTACTTTCTCTGGTAAGATTGCCGATGAGCATCATCATCCAAGTTTTGTGCCTTCTCTTTTTGATATCTCTACCGATGATTATTTTATGAATAGAGGTATGAGAGATCTTTCTGCTATGACAGAGATTCTTGAACATACAAATGATTTGCAGGAAAGACAGGCTTTGAAGGAGGAGAGAAAGCTTATGTCTGTTCGTTTGCAACAGAGATTGTTCGATTGTTATAATTTCTTGAATGTGCATAAGGAACAGATGAGTTTGTGTTCTATTTTCGAGAAGATTAATAAGAGACCTCCTGCTGGGGCTGGTGAGTGTGCTGCTCCTAAACTTATACAATATGCTTTTGCTCGTAATATGGAGGCTTTGGCTGTTGCTGAGTTTTGGTGGGGTAAGGCTTCTAAGTCTGGTGATAGGCAACATAGGTGCTTTTATCCTGCTTGTAATGATAAGTGTTTACCTATTTTGGGTTTTATGATTCGTGATATTTTGAATATATGAAAAGTACAGAGAAACAATTAGAAAATAGAGGGTATTTCTCCGAGATTCTTAAGGAGTCTTTTATATTTAAGTCTTTAGTGGAGTTGCTAGAATTGTTGAAATCTAGGAATGCGGTAGAGAGATCTGTTAGTGCTAGGTTGATTGCTCAGTCTAGGGATTTTAGATGTATTCCTTTTTTGTGTTCTGCTCTTGAGAGAGAGAAGAAGTTATATACTAAGATGGAGTTGTGCGATGCTCTTGCTGCTTATGGTATTTATGCTTTGCCTGAGTTGATTAAGAGATTGGGATCTATTGGTACTAATCAGCATAAGAAAGTTCCACATAAAGAGTTTAAGAAGAGTTCTTATCCTTTGCCTAGAGATATTGTTGCTAGAACAATTACTAAGATTGGTGATGATGCTTTGCCATTGTTGTTTGATAATCTTAAATGTGATGAGCTTTCTAATCTTAGTGAGTGCATTGATGCTATTGGTTTTATTTGTTTTTATAGTAATAATGATTATTCGATGAGTGCTTTAGTTGATTGCTATAAGAGCCATTCAGCCAGTAGTTTAATAAAATGGAAGATTCTTAGAGCTATGTCTGCATTTCCTGATAGTAATGATTTCTTAGATGCTGAATATGAGCTTCTTAATGATGATAGATTAAAGAAAGAAATTGTGAGAAGTAAACATTCTTGATTTTCTTTTGTATTCAATGAACCTTGTTATCTGTTTCTACGTATAATTTAGTAATGTATTAATTACTAAAGAACTGCTATGGAAAAGATATTAATAACTGGAGCTTCAGGTCTAGTAGGCACAAGACTGACAAGTCTGCTTCTACATAGAGGATATAATGTTGTGCATTTGGTTAGGAATATTCCAATTGATACTGTGGTTCCGACTTATAAATGGGATATTGATAATTCTTATATTGAGGAGAGTGCCTTAGTGGGAGTGGATGTGGTTATTCATCTGGCTGGTGCTAATATTGGTGAGGAGAAATGGACTGAGCAGAGAAAGTTAGAGATTTTTAATAGTAGAGTGAAGTCTGCTAAGCTTCTTCTTAATAAGTTAAAGAGAAATAATCATAAAATAACTACATATATAACAGCCTCGGCAATAGGTGCATATGGTGCTTTTGCTAAAGAAAAGATTTATAGAGAAGAAGATGCTTTTGCTAATGACTTTTTAGGTACTGTATGTAAGAAATGGGAGGCTGTTGCTGATGATTTCCAGCATTGGGGTGTTAGAGTTGTTAAGGTAAGAACAAGTTTAGTTCTTGCTCATTCTTGTAGTATCTTGGAGAAGATGAGATCTTTGTTGAAATATAGGTTCTTGCCTGTATTTGCTTCTGGTAATCAGTATATGCCATGGATAGATATAGATGATTTATGCAAATTCTATATTATGGCTGTTGAGAATTCTCGTATTAATGGTGCCTATAATGTTGCTAGTTCTGAGCAGATTAGAAATGTTGATTTTGTTAATACTCTTGCTAAGATTCCAAATCATAAGGTTTTTGTAATTAAGTTACCTGCTTTTTTTCTTAATATGATGATTGGAGAGATGTCTAAGGTTCTTATCAGTGGTAGCCGAGTTTCTATAGATAGATTATTAGAAACTGGCTTTAAACATGATAATAATGATTTTAGTATAAAGAGATATTTGTTGACTTACTAAATGAAGTTTCTTACAAGTCCAAGTATTGTGCTTATAATGAATTCTATTCCTATTGCAATTACAATAAATCCTATTATTCTTGATAGAGCGTTTACTCCTGATGCTCCTAGCCCTTTTACTATCATACGCGAGCTTATTAGTAGTATGAAGGTAAGTATGCATATTGATAATATAGATGTTACTAGAAGTAATTTATCTGCTATTAGTGGGTTCTCCTGATTGTACGTAATTAGTAATGATATTGATCCTGGCCCGGCTAACATTGGAATAGATAATGGGGTAAGAGAGATATCTGATCTTGAGTATGCATCGTCTTTTTCTCTTCTTTTCATTCCTTTATGCTTACTGAAATTTCCTGTTAGTAAGGCAAAACCTGATGATGCAATGATTATTCCTCCTGTTATCCTTAATGATGCTAGACTTATTCCAAAGAATTTAAGTAGATAGTTTCCTAGAAAGAATGATATTACTAGTATTATAAAGGTGTTTATTACTGTCCATAGTGCAGTTGATATAACTTCTTTCTTTTGCTTGTCTTTTGTTAGACCTATAAAAATTGGTAATGTGCCTAGTGGGTTTATAACCGAAAATAGGGCTGCGAAACTTAGTAGAAATAGATTCATATTTTCTTTCTTTATAATTATATCTACAAAGAAAGAGAATGCTTAATACTAATCGATTAAGCATTCATTAAGTAATGGTTAAGAATTCTTCTTCTATATTCGTCTAAGTAATCGGTATGCTATATTTGCCGCACTAGTACATGCAAACATCATTATTCCGTATGCTAATATTGTGCCATCTTGTATGTAGTGAAGTAGTAAACCTGTGATTGCTGCTATAGAGAATTCGCATACTCCTATAACTGCCATTGTTGCTCCACTACTGTTTGGATACATCTGAAGAACAAGTGCATTGGCGTTTCCAAATATGATTCCTAGTATTCCTACAAAGATGACTATAAGAGAGAATGCTAGAATAAATGGTGCATTATCATTTAGCATTATTAGAAATAGACTTAAACCTGCAAAGAGTTGTATTAGTAGACCTACGTTTAAGATCTTTTGTGGTTCAAAATGTTTAAGTAGTTGTACATTCACTGCTCCCATTATAATAACTAGAATAACGTTGCTTCCGAATAGTATAGGGAATAGTTCTAGGGACATATGGAAATGTTCTATATATATATTAGATGATCCAGTTATGAAGGTGTACATTCCTGCAAATCCTAGGGCTGCAGCTAATATAAGAGACATTGCTTTTGAATTAGTGAATACTGATATATATGCACTTGCTGTTTTCCTGAATATGTTTTCTTTGTTTTTGTTATTGTTCTTCCTTGTCTCAGGAATGAAAATGCTTATCAGTGTAATAACTAAAATAGAGTATAATGTAAGAAAGGTGAATATGGCTTTCCAGCTAAAGATTTTAATAAGTATTGTTCCTACCGCTGGTGCAATAAGCGGTGCTGCCATCATAAACATAGATATGTATGATATTCTTTTTGCTAAATCGCTGCCTGAGAATAGATCCCTGGTAATTGCCATTGATACTACAATAGAGAATCCTCCTCCTAATGCTTGAATAAATCGTAGAGTATATAATTGTGCTATGGAATCGCATATAGATAGTAAGAAACTTGATATTATAAATATGCTTAGTCCTATGAAGACAACGGGTCTTCTTCCAAAATTATCGGATAGTGGTCCTCCAAAGAATTGTCCTATGGCATATCCCATTATATAGATTGTCATTGATAATTCTATTTCAGAGATGGCAGAGCCAAAGTATAATGCCATTGTGGGCATAGCAGGTGCGTAAGTATCAATAGAGAATGGGGATAGAGCACTAAGTGCTGCTAATACTATTGTTAATATTCCAATCTTCTTTTTACTTAATTTTATGTTTGTATTCATATGTAATTTGTTATCTGTTTTGTGTTCTGTAGTGGGTTACAAAGCTAGATTAAATATGAATATTACAATTGTCTTTTAGTATGCTTTTATTGTACTATTTAGAGATTCTACGAAATGCTTCTGGGGTTTGCTTCATAAATTTCTTAAAGAAACGATTGAAGTATGCAGGGTCTTTAAAGCCAAGTTCGTATGCTATTTCTTTAATGGCTTTGTCGGTATATGCTATTTCTCTTTTTGCCTCTAGTATTATTCTTTCATGAATTATTTGTGTAAGAGTGCGTCCAAGAATTTTAGTACTTATATCGTTAAGGTGTTTTAAGGAAACGCATAGCTTTTCTGCATAAAACTTTCCTGTGCGTTCTTTTCTAAAGGATTGATTAATCTCATGTACTAGTTTGTAGATTCTATCGTGCTGCTCACCATTGTTATTTGTACTACAGGATTCTATGCAGGTTATTAGAATGGCTGATAAATAGTTCCTTTGTAGATGTATGTTGGGTGTTTCTTTATTCTGTTCATCTCTTAATAGAGATATTATTTTATTGAAGTTGTCTGTATCTTTTATTTCTATTTTTACTTGTTGTATGTTGTTAAATAATTGACTGAAAGACATGTTCTCTATTCTTCGTATATTATAGAATACTTCTCTAGATATTGAAATCACATATCCTGCACGTCCTTTTGCTGTCATTTCATGAATCTGTCCAGGACTTATAAAATATATAAGCTTATCTGCTACTTCATAGTCAGAGAAGTCTATTCTATGAGTTCCGCTTCCTTTTGTAAAGAATATGAGTTCGTAAAAATCATGTCGATGAGCTGGATAATATTGCTCTTCGTTTGTTTGATTAATATATTTAACCGAAATATTTGTACCTTCTTTAGTAAAAGAGTGTATTGGTATTTGTTCCTGCATATTGCAATATATACAAAGTTTTTATTTTTATACTTGCCTTTGAATTTTTTATAATTAACTCCTGTTTGCCTATCCCTCTGATAGTGAATTGAATGTTATAGAACTCTCTTCTTATTTACATATTAAGTTTATGATGAGGTATAGATTATCCATATTTTTTGCTAGAGTGTAAAAATCTTACTATAAAATCAAGAGCTTGAGAATAGTCAATTATTTTGCTTTCTCACTATCTTTGTTGCTACAATTAATCGAGTAGTATTTATTGTTTTTAATGATAAAAATATAAGTTTAAGATATGGAAAATACAGAGTTAAAAAAGAAGATAAGTGAAAAGATGGCTGTTCTTGAAAAGTATAAAAGAACTGCCTATCTACCTGTGACTAAAAAAGTTGTTCCTGATTTTTCTTCTGATTCTAAGATAGGAGGATTGCCATATCTTAGAAATGAAGAGGATTGGCCTGTTTGCCCGTGTTGTAATAAGAGAATGCAGCTTTTCCTTCAACTGAATCTTAATGATATTCCTGAAAAAAAGGAAGATAAGTTGATTCAAGTATTTTATTGCGTTTCGGAAGAACCTCATTGTGAAAATGAAGAAGGATCTTACGAAGCTTTCTCTGAGGCTGTCATTTGTAGAAAGATAGATATTGCTGATGAATCTGCTGTTGTTGATGTGGATATGGAGCAAGTTTTTGTTGAGAGTTTCATTACCAGTTGGGAAGCTAAGGATGATTATCCTCAAGTAGAGGAGTTTACTGATTTGGGTGTGGAGGTAGAGTATGATTCTGTTTATGAACATATGCTTGAGAATAAAATAGGAGTTCCTTTACCTGGAGATAAACTTTTTGGTTGGCCTGATTGGATTCAAGGAGTGGAGTATCCTTCTGATAGAAATACAGATTCTCAAATGGAAGTATTGTTTCAATTAGAATCGGAAGAGAATCTTCCTTATATGTTTGGAGATATGGGCATCGCTCATTTAACGGTTAGTACTGATGATGAGAATGAGATGGCTTTTTCTTGGGCTTGTTATTAATTTTATTAAAATATTGTGGATATGGAAATAAAGACATTTAGTAAAGAAGATGATGTTTATACTATTTATTGTAATAATATAGATACAAAAGAGGGTGTTGAAGTTGCTATTAATAATATTATGGCTGCTATTGCTGATTATATGATTACTGCTGATGAGTATGACTTCTTTGAACAGGAATTTATAGTAGATGGTAAATTGATTGATAGTTATGAAGAATGTATATGGGAAAAACTTGCTGCCCAAAAGGATTCTTATGAGATTATAGAGAAATATTTGACATATGCTGAACATATAATGAAGATTAGTAGTTCTGAGATATGGGAGGATGATGAGTGTCCTCTTGCTGAGAAAGCTACTCTTTATGCTGCATTGAATAATAAGAGGTTTATTCCTTTCTATACTAGATTTCTTCAGATATGGGATATGGGGCATGAGGTTTATCAAGAGGAAGATATTGATGCTATAATTGAAAAACATGGTTGGTGTTTAGAAGTTGAAGATTTAATTGTATCAAGAGCTAATTGTAATGGACAGCATGATGAATGTTGTTTAGAAACTCATGAAGATTTTATATATGAGAATAATAAAGATTTTATAAATTCAGATTTCTTTGCAAAATTTATTATAGCAAGACATGAAGAATCTGGAACTACTATAGATTGGAATGATTGCTTAAGTTTTTCTTTCTTAGAGGACTTGAGAGATAGTGTAGATGCTAAAATACTTGAGATATTAAAGCAAGAGGAATCTGATGATGCTCAAGTTGAATATAAAGTTGTGTCTAGTGGGAATAATAGTGGTTATTTTATGCTTTTAGAAGAGATAGAAAATTATGACTATAAGTGTTACTGGACAATAGCGTTTGCTGATAATTGTGATAATCTTGTTTTTTCGGAGATTCATAAGGATAGACTTTATGTGTTTACTGAAATGGGAAAGCTTTCTATTTATGATATTTCTAAAAAAGAGCTTTTCTGTGAATTGAATATTGAAAATTCTTGTTTTCATTCTGCTAAGATTTCGAAGTCTAGAAATGCATTGATAATTTCTCTTTCTAATAGTAGCAGAGGATGTGATAACCTGAGTCTTTTTGATTTAGATGATTTGTCTGTTATTGCTTCTTATGTATTACCTGAGAATAGCACTTCTAGAGGTATTGATTTTGGAGTTAATGGTGAGATTTTGTTTTATTATTCAGAGACTTCTAAAGAAGATTTCTCACATGGTTATAATGTTTTGAATGAAAAGTCAGGAGAACTTGTTAAAAGAGAGATGACTAATCCTCCAAGATGTATAGATTCTAATTATAAACCATATATAGATCAGGATAAGGGACTTGCTATTATGCCTTCATGGGAAGATATAGAATTTAATTGTGATGAGAATGGAAAAAAGACTGCTCCTTTTAGTTTGAGGATTTTTGAGCTAGTTAATTTTAAAGAAGTATCACTTATTAAAACTATAGATTTTCCTATTCTTGATATCTTATATAGTAATGAGAAAGCTGAGCATGCGGAAAGTTTGATAAAGGATATATCTAAAGATTCAAAGGAGTATTTTGAATTATTAGAGAATTTCTACGGATGTCTTAATACTGTTCTTTTTACTGATGATATTTCTTTTACTGTATGTTTTAGAGGTGGATTAATTGTTGAGGTTGGTTATAATAAAGAATGTTCCGCAATATTAATGCCTAGTGGTGTTGATAGTTTCCCTGATGTGGAGTATTATCCTCATTTTGATTTTGAACTTATTTCCATGGATGATGATGAAGCTGTTGTTAGATATGCTAATGATTATTATTCTGTAGACATTCCAGGAATAGAACTGTATTTTAGTGATAAGATTGTTAGGAAACGATTTAAAGCTATTCCTTCTGATAATATTACTATTTCTGATGAAGATAAAGAGTTGATTAATAGTATTGAAATTAGTCTTGTTGAAGTTGAAAGATATAAAAGAGAAGATGATAAATATATTATCTTTTGCGAGAATTTAGATACAAAAGAAGGCCTAGAAATATTAATAGAGACTTTAAAGGAAGTTCTTTCTGACTTTATAGAAAAAGGTTATGCACAAAATTATTGTCATTTTGATTTTGTTTTTTCTGTTAAGGGTGAGATCTTAGATGAGAATGAGTTGAAAATATGGGAACTTCTAGCCTCTAGAGAGGATATGCATGAGGTGTTGTTAGGATATTTTAATTATACTTTTATTAGTGATTTGAAATATGGTAATATTTGGGAAAGTGAAGAATATGGTCTTGCTGAGAATGCTATTTATAAATGTGCTTTAACTGATAAGAAATTTGTAGATTACTATTCGAGAATGCTTCTAGTGTGGGATATGGGGCATGAGGTTAATCAGTATGACGAGGTTGTTGATATAATAAAGAAGTATGGCTGGTGTACCGAGGTAGAGGATCTAATTATAAATAGAGTCAATTGTTGTGGACAGCACGATTCAGAGTTTATGAATGAGTATGTTGATTTTATTTTGGAGAATAATCCTGATTTAGAGAATTCTAATTTTTTTATAAAGTTAGTTGATTTTATATATAAGGATTTTGATACTCATGCAAAATGGGAGAGAGATGCAGAGTACCACTTATCTAAAGAATTTCTTGCTCCTGCAATTAAAAGGATGAGAGCTATCTTTAATCCTGTTAAAGATATTGAGATTTCTGATGTTGTGGTTACTGTTCATGAAGCAGGTTTTCAGTATATAAAACTTTCTAGAAAAAAAGAAGGAGAAGATAATGTATATGAGACTTTTTGGACTATTGAGTTGAAGGGCGATACAGGGAGAATTGTTCTTTCTGAAGTGTATAAGGGTAAGTTGTATATAGTTAATTGGGATGCTTGGCTTAGAGTTTATGATATAGAAACTAAAGAACTTATACATGATCGTAAGTTTGGCGGGCATATTAGTTCTTCTGCAAAAATTGCTAAGAGAAGAAATGCTTTAATTATTGTTTATTATAGCGAAATATATGGATGTGATTATATTAATATTGTAGATCTAAATAATCTTTATGATGTTAAATCTGACTTCTCAACTGATAATTATTGTGGCGATTCTTTCACTTTAGGAGTAGATGATCAAATACTTTTTTATTATTCTGAACAGGATTTTGATACTGAAGAGTGGGAACATGGATATAAATTAGTTGATGATAAGACCTGGTATGTAAAGGATTTTAAATTAGATAATCCACAACGTAAAGATTATGATGTTGAAGCTCCTTTCGCTAATACAAATAAAGGGATAGCTGTTTGTCCTTCGTGGGATAAATTAGAGATTAATATTAGTGATAATGGGCAGAAAACTGTTCCATTTTATGTTAGACTTATTGATTTGTATTCTTTTAAAGAACTAGCTTCATTTAAGTTAATCGATTTTCCTGTTTTTGATATGCTTTATAATCAAGATGATGTGAAAGAATTAGAGGAAACTATCTTAGAGGCTGATTTAGATTCAGATGAATATAAAGAAGTTTTACAGGATTTTATGGAAAATCTGAATAATGTGATTTTTGATGAGAATACTGATAGTATGTGGTTTTCTTTTAGAGGTGGTTTTATTGTAAATATGGATTATGAAGGAAATTGTTCAGCAGTGATTAATCCTGCTTCTAAAGATGACTCTTCTAAAGCTAAATTTGATAATTATTTCCATTTTGAATTAATGTATGTAGATGAATCTGGAGCTGTACTTTCTGAGTATACAAATTTATACAGAATGAAATTTACTAGAGATGAGATTTTCTCAGGAGAGAAAAATATTATAAAGCCTCTTATTCCATTACCTGATACTAAGTTTTTAATAAGTAAGGAGGATGCCGATTTAATAAGTAATATAGGCAAGTTTCTTGTTGAGGTTGATGATTTAACTAAAGATGAATGTCTTCTTGAGGCTCTTCAAACTATATCCTTTAACATTAGAAATTATAAAGATATTTCAGCCGGTTCTAATCTAATTATTCGCTTAAAAGATAAGTCTGGTAATTATTTAGAAGAGAAGGAGTTTTTTGAGAAAACTGTTAAGATAGAGGATGGTCGACCAATGGTATTTGAAATTATTCGTAGTTTTATTCCTCAAGATGGAAGTGATTCTCTTTATTATGATTCCGAAACAACTGCTCTTGCACATGCTATGTATGCACTTGTAATGAACTCCTCTTGGTTTTTGCCTTTAGCTCTGGAATATATAGCTAATGTTGATTTTGAACATGATGTATTTAATAGAGAAATTCTTATTCCAGATATTCTTTCTGCTTATCCTGATTCGCCTATTACAAAAGAAATAGAGGAATATGAGGAATCTTGTTATTAAATATAATTTGTCAGTCATTAATTTATAGATACAGCGTATATGGAAGATATAAAAGAGACTTTAAGATATAAAATGGAAGGTGATAAATATATTATCTTTTGCGAGGATTTAGATACTGTAGAGGGGTTAGAATCATTTATTGACTCTTTAATAAGAGTACTTTCTGATTTTATTAAAGTTGGTGATGAATTTGATTTCTTTGAGTTTGCTTTGTCAATTAAGGGTGAAATTAAAGATGAGGATGATTCGAAGATATGGGAATTATTAGCCTCTAAAGAGGAGGTGCACGATAGTTTAATAAAGTTTTTTAATTACTCGTCTATTCTTTGTAAAATGAAGGGTGGAACTATCTGGGAAAGTGATGAGTATCAATTAATTGAAAATGCTCTCTATAAATGCGCTTTAACAGATAAGAAATATATTGTAGCTTTCTCTAATATACTTTTTGTTTGGGATATGTCTCATGAGGTTAATCAATATGATGAGGTTGCTGCAATTATAAAAAAATATGCTTGGTGCTCTGAGATTGAAGATTTAATTATTGCTAGAAGTACATGTGGTGGTCAACATGATTATAAGTTTTTAAAAGAGTATACTTCTTTTATTATAGATAATAATCCTGATTTTGAGAACTCTGCATTTTTTAAGAAGTTAGTTGACTATCTATATAAGAATTTTGATACTCATGCAGAATGGGAGAGAAATGCAGAGTACCACTTACCTAAAGAGTTTCTTGTTCCTGCAATTGAAAGGATGAGATATATCTTAAATCCTGCTAAAGATATTGAGATTTCTGATGTTGTGGTTACTGTTCATGAAGCTGGGTTTAAGTACATAAAACTTTCTAGAAAAAAAGAAGGAGAGGATAATGTATATGAGACTTTCTGGACTCTTGAACTTAAAGGTGATTCTGAGAGAATTGTTCTTTCGGAAGTGTATAATGGTAAGTTGTATATAGTTAACTGGGATGCATGGCTTAGAGTTTATGATATAGAAACTAAAGAACTTGTACATGATCGTAAGTTTGGTGGACGTATTAGTTCTGATGCAAAAATCTCTAAGAAAAGAAATGCTTTAGTTCTTTTCTATTCTTGCGATAAGTATAGATGTGATTATATAAATATAATTGATCTCGATGATCTTTATAATGTAAAATCATTAAGCATAGATGATCATGAATCTAGTGATACCTTAGTTTTAGGAATTGGAGAACAGATTCTTTTTTATTCTTCGAAAAGAAATCGTCGTTCTAATGAATGGAAACATGCTTATAAGTTAGTTAATGATGAGACTGGTGATTTGGAATATTTTGAATTGGAAGATCCTCAACGTGATAAGTATGATTTGAAGCCTCCATTTGCTAATATTGAAGAAGGTATTGCTGTTTATCCTTCATGGGATAATTTAGAGATTAATATTGATAAAAATGGTTTGAAAACTGTTCCTTTCTTTGTTAGAATAGTTGATTTATATTCTTTTAAAGAAATCGATAAGGTTAAATTATTGGATTTTCCAATATTTGAGATGTGTAGTAAATATGATGATGTAAGTGAGCTAGAGGAGATAATTAAGAATGAAGACCTCGATTCTGATGAATACGAGAAGATGTTAAAAGATTTTTATAGAAATCTTAATACTGTTCTTTTTGATAAGAATACTGACCGTATTTGGTTCTGTTTTAGAGGTGGTTTTGTTGTGAATATGGATTATAAGGGAAATTGTTCAGCAGTGATTACTCCTGCTTCTAAAGGTGACTCTTCTAAAGCTAGATTTGATAGTTATTTCCATTCTGAATTAAAGTATGTAGATAAATCGGGAGTTATACTTTCTGATTATACACATTTATACAGAATGAAATTTACTAGAGATGAGATTTTCTTAGGAGAGAGAAATATTATAAAGCCTCTTATTCATTTACCTTATACTAAGTTTATAACAAGTAATGAGGATGCTGATTTAATAAGTAATGTAGGTAAATTTCTTGTTGAAGTTGATGATATAACTAAAGATGAATGTCTTCTAGAGGCTCTTCAAATTATATACTCTAACATTAGAAATTATAAAGATATTTCAGCTGGTTCTAATCTAATTATTCGCTTAAAAGATAAGTCTGGTAATTATATGGAAGAGAAGGAGTTTTTTGAAAAAGCTGTTAAGATAGAGGATGGCCCACCTAAGATATATGATATTCTTGATATTTTTATTCCTCAAGATGGAAGTGATTATCTTTATTATGATTCAGAAACAACTGCTCTTGGATATGCCATGCATGCACTTGTAATGCATGATTCTTGGTTTTTACCTTTAGCTAAGAAATATATTGCTAATGTTGATTTTGAACATGATGTATTTAATAGAGAAATTCTTATTCCAGATATTCTTTCTTCTTATCCTGAATCTCCCATTGCAAAAGAGTTAGATGAATATGAGGAGGAATATTATTAAATGTAATTAAGTGTATAACAAATATTGAAAAAACAGTTAAATTTTATTTAGGAATATTACTTTTGCCACCAAATCATACTAAACTTATTATAAATGAAAAATTATGTAATGAAGATGGTGGCATTAGTCATTATTCTTTTAGGGGCAGCTTCTTCTGTCTTTGCGCAAGAAGTGGAGAGTTCTCAAATCTCTTCAATTTTAGAAGTACAACAGTATAACCGTGCTATTCATATTATGGCTATGTTACTTGTTGGTTTTGGTTTCTTAATGGTGTTTGTTAAGAAATATGGTCGTTCAGCTTTAACTGCGACTTTCCTTTTAGTTAGTGTATCTATTCCAATGTACCTTGCTATTAAGGGAATGTCTTGTTTTGAACAGGAATCAGAGATTAAGTCTTTTATTCTTGCTGAGTTCGCGGCTGCTAGTTTATTAATTACTACTGGTGCTTTATTGGGTAGATTAAAGATGTATCAATATATGATACTTGCTCTTTTATTTGTTCCTTTTTACACTTTGAATGAAGTAATGGTGGCTGAAGATCATTTCCATTTTATCGGACATGTCGCTGATACGGGTGGTTCTATAGTGATTCATGCTTTTGGAGCTATCTTTGGTATCTTTGCTGCTATGTCTTTATCTACTAAGAAGCAAAGAGATACAGAAATTACTGTGGATGCTACTTCTGATAGATATGCTTATTTAGGATCTATGATTCTTTGGGTATTCTGGCCAAGTTTCTGTGCTGCTTTAGTTCCTGCTGCTGCTATTCCTGCTACAGTTGTTAATGTGTTTTTAGCTCTTTGTGGTTCTACTATTGCTACTTATATTGCTTCTGTTTCTATTAGAGGTAAAATTAATGCTGCTGATATAGTTAATGCTGCTTTAGCTGGTGGTGTTGCTATTGGTTCTACTTGTGATTATGCTTCTCATACAGAGGCTATGATTATTGGTGTAGTAGCTGGTGTTATTTCTACTGTAGGTTTTGCTGTTTTAAAAGCTAAACAAGAGAAAATACAGAAGATTGTTGATACTTGTGGAGTAACTAATCTTCATGGATTACCAGGTATATTTGGTGGTTTAGTTGCTATACTTGTTGTAGATGGAATTGATGCTGGAGCTCAGGCTTTAGGTGTTGCTGTAACTATTGTTGTTGCTGCTTTAGCTGGTCTTTTTTCTGGTAAAGTTATTTCTTTATTCGGTAGACCAGAGGCTATTTACGATGATGAGAATGAATTTGAAGATGCGGAAGATTAATTATCTTTTCTTATTATATTAGAAAGCGTGCTTTATTAGCACGCTTTCTTTTTGTATAAGAATCTTTCTTATTTGAAATCTTTCTAAAGAAATAATCTCAAATAAAAGTGAATATTCATTCTTTTTTTTATATTTGTATCATTAAATCAATAAAACGAGTATATGAAGAATGTAATGTCAAAAGTGTGGGAAGTATTAAGAGTTATTTTGGCTCTATTTATAATAGTGGGTGGTATTAAACATTTTTCAACTCCTAGCTTTTATTTTCCTTTTGTGCCTGATTTTTTAGTGTATAAGTTAGCAATAATATATGTATCTGGTGTGGTTGAGATTCTTTTTGGATTGCTTCTGCTTATTAATAAATATAAGAGTTTAGGGGCGTTAGCTGTTCTAGTTTTGATGTTAGCTTTTTTACCTATTCATATTTGGGATGTATTTTCTGATACTCCAGCTATAGGTTCTCACACAGCAGCTCTTATTAGATTACCAATTCAACTAGTCTTGATTGCTATATCTTTTAAATTAAGACGTTTATACACCAAATAAATAATAGTATGCCTAGACTTCAGAAAAGTAAAGATAAGCGTGACGCACTTTTAAGTGCATCTTTAAAACTAATTAATGAGGGAGGAATTCAATCTGCTTCAATGGCTAAGATAGCTAAATTGGCTAATGTTTCTCCAGCTACAATTTATTTGTATTTTGAGAATAAACAAGATCTGATTAATAGCTTGTATTTGAATACTAAAGCTTCTTTTTGTTCTTGGACTTTTAAGGATTATGAGTTGGATGCATCAATTAAGAAGAGTTTTGAATATATTTGGTATAATATTTCTACCTATAAACTTGAAAATATTGAAGAAGCTTCCTTTTTAGCTCAATGTAACAACAGTCCAATGGTTGGGGAAGAAGTTTTAAAAGAAGGACTTAAACATCTACAGCCTTTACTAGATTTATGGATAAGAGGACAGAGAGAAGGATTGATCAAGAATATATCACCTTATCTCTTATATGCCTATTCTATTTATCCTTTAGATTTCTTGATGAATACAGAGAATTGTCCTAGTTATCAGATTAATGATGATCTACTAAAAGATGCTTTTAATGCAGCCTGGGATAGTATAAAAATGTAATACTAACAATTAAACAATATTAGATATGGAATTATTAGAAAGATTAAAATGGAGATACGCAGCAAAAGCGATGAATGGTACTAAGGTATCACAAGATAAAATAGATAGAATATTAGAGGCGGCTTCTTTGTCTCCAACTTCAAGTGGATTACAGCCTTTTGAAATATTCGTTATTACAAATCAAGATGTAAAGAATAAAATTAGAGAGATATCTTGGGATCAATCTGTTGTTAGCGATTGTTCTCATTTATTACTTTTTGCAGCTTGGGATACTTATACAGAAGATCGTATAAATAAAATGTTTGATCTTACTAATGAAATCCGTGGTTTTAAGAATGAGGGATGGGAAGCTTATCGTCAGATGTTGTTAAGTAAGTATCCTAAACAAGATTCGGAGCAGAATTTTAATCATGCAGCAAGACAGGCTTATCTTTCTTTTTCGCAAGCTTTAACTGCTGCTGCTTTCGAGGAAGTTGATACAACTCCAATGGAAGGATTTGATCCTCTTGCTCTTGATGAGATATTGAATCTGAAAGAGAAAAATTTAAGAAGTTGTGTTATGCTTCCAATAGGTTATAGAGATGTTGAGAAGGATTGGTTAGTTAATCTTCCTAAAGTAAGAAAGAGTAAAGAAGATCTTTTGAATATAATAGATTAAGTAAAAAGAGCTTGTCACTTAATAATGTGACAAGCTCTTTTAATATTTCACCTTGTGATCTTATTATTAAAATGCAGTAATTATACCAAGGAAATCTTCAGCTTTAAGAGCTGCTCCTCCGATTAATCCACCATCTACATCTTTATTTGCAAATAATTCTTTTGCATTTGATGGTTTACAACTTCCTCCATAAAGGATAGATGTATCTTCTGCTACTGTTTCACCATATTTCTCAACAAGAGTTTTACGTATAAATGCGTGAATTTCTTGTGCTTGATCTGAAGAAGCAGTTACACCAGTTCCTATTGCCCATACTGGCTCATAAGCTAATACAACATTTTTAAATGCCTCAGCTGATAAATGGAATATACCATTTTCTAATTGTGATTTAACCACATTAAAATGATTTCCACTTTCTCTTTCTGAAAGAACTTCTCCTATGCAGAACATTACTTTCATTCCATTCTCTAGAGTACGATTTGCTTTTTCAGTAAGAATAGCATCAGTTTCACCATAATATGCACGTCTTTCTGAGTGACCTAATATTACATATTCTGAACCTGTTGATTTAATCATTTCAGCTGAAGTCTCTCCTGTATATGCACCTGATACTTCTTTTGCACAGTTCTGAGCAGCTATTTTAACAGAGCTTACAATCTTATTGGCATCTGCTAAGTGAATGAATGGAGTACCTAAAACAACCTCTACGTTAGTATTTGCTTTCTCTACTAATTCATTTACTTCTTTTGCTAATGCTAATCCATCTTGAAGATTCATATTCATCTTCCAGTTTCCTGCTACAATGTTTTTTCTCATCTTAATTGTATTATATATTAATTGTTAATGTGTGTCTTTTTAAATTTTATTATCCTAAATGACAATAAAGCAAGTAGCCATATTAGACCAATTATTAATATAGTCTTTTTATCTTTACTTTGTTTATTTTCTTGTATACAATATGATAAAATATTTCTATTTCTAAATTCATCTATATCAGGAATATCATTATTGTGCCATTTCTTGATTATTGTACCATTTTTTAATAATAATAAACCTGGATTTGAACGAATGATTGTTTTTAGTTGTGTTTCATCCATATTACAGAACTCGTAATCTATATTATTATCTGATGTGAACTTTTGTAAATCCTCCTCTAGAGATGAACTTACACAATAAAATACATGTCCATTTTCTTGGCAAAATGCAGCCAGTTTATTTATGTTTTCTTGGTTGCTATTATCGTAGTTGTTGATGTTGTAGGAAATTAATAAGAAGCTATATCCTTGATTATTAAGAATTTCCTCTGAGATGTCTCCATTGTATGGGTGAATAAGTGTGAAATCGTTTATTGGTGGGTGATAGCCCTCTTTTGTGATTTCTTGACGAATATCTACATATTCCCATTTTGTAGTATCTTGCCATGGATAGTTATTCTCATTAAATTCTTTTATTTCATTAGTTACAATATTTTTATATTTGAAGATAGAACGGTATTCATCTGTTGCTTCTCCTTCTGGAATATTTATTGCTTCTGTTATGTTCACACCTGTTTTATATGGTCTGAAATCTAATAATGGAAGATGCTTATATGAATATATTGAAACTCCTAAAATAAAGATAGTTGAGGCTATTAACCAGAAATATTCTTCTGTTTTAGTGCAATCTGTTTTGTAATTATTTTTCTCTTTAAAGGTAATTATTGCAGCTGCTAAAAGGATTATATTTTTAAAGAAGGTTTCCCAATTTGTAACAATAAAAGCATCTCCAAAGCAACCACAGTCTGATACTGGATTACTTAAGGCTATGAAAAGTGTTAGAGGAGTGAATATGCTCATGAATGCTAAAGCACCTATTGAACTCCACTTAATTTTAACATTAATAATAAGGCATATTCCTATTATAAATTCTAATGCTGATAATAGCATAGAAAATATGAGTGATGCAGAACTTATCCAATCTAGAGAGAAAGCATTGAAATAATCATTTAACTTGTATGTAGTTCCTAATGGATCTATTCCTTTTACAAATCCAGAGTATATAAATATTATCCCAATTAATAGCCTACATATATTTCTTAATATTTTCATACAAATCATTTATTTTATTCTCCAAATTCAAGTTTAATAAGAGCAAAAACAGCGTAATTGATCATATCGAAGTAGTTTGCATCTATTCCCTCTGATATTAGTGTTTTTCCTTCATTATCTTCAATTTGCTTTGTACGATTAAGTTTCATTAATATAAGATCTGTATATGAACTTATTCTCATACCTCTCCAAGCTTCATCATAATCATGATTCTTTTTAAGCATTAATTCTTTTGCCTCTTGAAAATATTTTGTGTAAAGTTGTGTTACTTCTTCCTCATTCATTTTTTGTTCTGAAGATCCAAGTTCCAATTGTATAATACCCATTATTGCATAATTAATTATACCTATAAATTCTGGGTAAACTCCTTCACCAACCATATTTACTTTTTTCTCTTCAAGGCTTCTTATACGTGTAGCTTTAATATATATTTGGTCTGTAATAGAACGTGTACGTAGAATTCTCCAAGCAGTGCCATAATCTTTCATCTTTTTAAAGAAAATATCTGAACATATTTTGATTACTGCGTCGAACTCTTGGTTAGTATTATTCATTTTTATAGTATTAGGTTTATTATTTTCCTATTTCGTAATGTAAAATTACTAAAAATAACGAAATTTGCTTATATATTTAAGTACAGTTTTTAAACATACACTATAATGAATAATATTAAGATAAATAATAAAGTGATTTCTTTTGATTCTCCACTTATTATGGGAATTTTAAACCTTACTCCTGATTCATTTTATGATGGAGGTTCTTATATAAATGACGAACAAATCATTGAACGCATTGAAAAGATATTGAGTGATGGTGCTGATATTATAGATCTAGGAGCTTATTCTTCTCGTCCCGGTGCCGAACATATTTCTGAAGAATTAGAAGTATCTCGTCTCTTACCTGCTATAAGAATTATTGCTAAATACTTTCCTGATGTAATAGTATCTGTTGATACATTTAGAGCTTCTGTTGTTGAAAAAATTCATGAGATTTATGACGATTTCATTATTAATGATATTTCTGGTGGTACAATGGATGATAGAATGTATAATATTGTTGTTAAACTTGATTTGCCATATATAATGATGCATATGAAGGGGACTCCTCAAAATATGCAGTCAAACCCTATTTATGATAATGTTGTTGAGGAAGTATATGAATATTTCTCTAAAAGGATTGAAATATTAAAGGCAAAGGGATATAATAAGATTATTTTGGATCCAGGTTTTGGTTTTGGTAAGACACTTGAACATAATTACGAAATTCTACGTAATATGGATAAGTATAAATCTTTTGGCTTTCCTGTTTTAGCTGGTGTGTCCCGTAAATCTATGATATGTAAGCTGTTGAAGTGTAATCCATCTGAGGCCTTGACTGGTACAATAGCGATTAATACACTTTCTTTAGGAAAAGGCGCTGATATTTTGAGAGTCCATGATGTTAAAGATGCTGTCGAAACAGTTAAAATTTTTAATGCTTTTAAGAAAGGTATAATTGACTAATATTTATTAAATTTGTTATTAAAGTAAAAAAATATGATGATACTTCCTCTCTTTATAAGTCTTACTATGTGGGATATTCTTGATATATTACTAGTTGCGGCTCTTTTATATCAGTTGTATAAACTTATTAAAGGTACTGTTGCTATTAATATTTTTGCAGGCCTTTTCACTTTCTATTTGTTTTGGCTTCTTGTAAGAGCTTTTAATATGGAGCTTTTGTCTTCTATTCTAGGGCAATTCATAGGAGTTGGAGTTATTGCTCTTATTATTGTATTTCAACAAGAAGTGAGACGTTTTCTTCTTCTTATTGGTACAAAGTATAATTTTAATAAATCATGGAAATTTGAAGATTTATTTAAGTTCCAAGGTAAAAGTATTAAAGATGAGTCTGTTGAAGCTATTACTGAGGCATGTAAGAATATGTCTGAAACAAAGACAGGTGCTTTAATTATTCTTTCTAAGAATTCAGAACTTTATAATTATGCACAAACAGGAGTTATTATAAAAGCAAAGATAACTAGTGATATGATAGAGAGTGTTTTCTTTAAGAATGCACCTCTTCATGATGGTGGTATGATTATTGCCGATAATAAAATCCTTGCTGCTAGATGTATTTTACCGATTTCAGATAGTAGAGATCTACCCGGAAGTATGGGACTTAGGCATAGAGCTGCTCTTGGAATGAGTCAGTCTACAGATGCTCATGTTGTTATTGTTTCTGAGGAAACTGGCAATATATCATATGTTAAAGATGGACATTTTAAAGTAAGAATAGGAATAGAAGAGCTAGAGAAATTCCTTAAAGGTGATTTCTCGACATTTATTGTAAAATGATGATAATAATTAGATCGATCTAGAGGGATTCATTTGAGTCCCTTTTTTTTATAAATATATAAAAATATGAAAGCAGATATTATTGCAATTGGTGATGAAATTCTAATTGGCCAAATAACAGATACCAATTCTGGATTTATGGCAAAATATTTAAATGATTTGGGGATAGAAGTAAATCGAATTACAGTTATTTCTGATAGTAAAAAACACATTATTAAAACCTTAGAAAATAGCCTTAAACATTCTGATATAGTTTTAATTACTGGTGGTTTAGGTCCCACTAATGATGATATAACTAAATTTACTTTAGCTGAATATTTTAATTCAGAACTTATTCATTCTGAGGAGGTTTTGAATAATATAAAACAGATATTTGCTGGTAGAGAAATAACTCTTAATAAACAGAATTTAGGGCAAGCTTTAGTTCCCAAGAATTGTACTGTTCTAAATAATAGAATGGGTACTGCACCTGGAATGTTTTTTAAAGTAGGAAATAAAATGGTGTTTTCTATGCCTGGAGTTCCCTTTGAAATGAAAGCTCTTTTTAAAGAGCAAATTATTCCTATAATAGAAAAGAATAATGGTAATTCTCTTATAGCAAATAAAACAGTATTTGTATATCATATTCCAGAGTCTATTCTTGCTGAAAGACTAGAAGAATGGGAGGCTGCTTTTCCTGCTAATATGAGTTTAGCATATCTTCCTTCTTCAGGTTTAGTAAAATTAAGAATTACAGCAAGAGGAGATAATAAGAAAACTTTGCTTTCAAAGATAGATGATAAAATAGATCTTTTAGCAAATTATATCGTTACTGATTCTCCAGAGACAATCTTCTTGAGATTAGAAGAAAGACTAAATAAACTTGCTATTGAGAGAAATGTTAGTATTTCTGCTGCCGAAAGTTGTACAGGAGGATTAATTTCTCATTTAATTACATCTGTTCCTGGGAGTTCTGCCTTTTTTAAGGGAGGTGTTATTTCTTACTCTAATGAGATAAAAGAGAATATCTTAAAAGTAAATGCTGATGATTTATTAAGATATGGAGCTGTAAGTGAAATTGTTGTTGAACAAATGGCTGAAGGAGCTAGACATTTATTAAATACTGATTATGCTGTATCAATATCTGGCATTGCAGGACCTGGTGGGGGTACTTTAGAAAAACCAGTAGGTACTGTTTGGATTGCTGTTGCATCTAAGGATAAAACTATCTCTACTTGTTTTAATTTTTCTAACAACAGAGATCGTAATATTGAGAAATCAGCAAATATGGCTATAGATATGCTTTATAAAGAAATCAAAGAGAATGTATAAAAAATATAAGAATGATGCAATGTACAAGTATCTAATTATACTTGTTGTTGCTGCCACTGCAGGCTTGCAGGGTTGGAGAACTTTGTTTAATAATTTTGCTGTTGATAATATTGGAATTAGTGGTGTACAGGTAGGTATAGTTCAGTCTGTAAGAGAAATTCCAGGTTTTTTATCATTACTTGTTATTTTTGTTCTTCTTTTTATTAAAGAACATAAATTGTCTGCATTTTCTATAATTATAATGGGGGTAGGTGTTTTTATGACTGGATTATGGCCATCTTATACTGGCTTGATTGTTACCACATTTATAATGTCTCTTGGTTTTCATTATTTTGAGACAACTAATAAATCTTTAACTCTTCAGTATTTCAATAAAACAGAATCTCCTCTAATATTTGCTAGACAAAAGAGTCTCTCATCTGTCGCAAATATTGCTGTAGGAATATTTGTATGGTTTTTAGACTATATATTACCAATAGAGTATAATTATCTGGTAATTGGAACGTTGATTCTTCTTGCAGGTATTTATTGTATGTATCAAAATCCTATTGAAAAAGAAATTCCAGTGCAGAATAAAAAGATGGTATTAAAGAAAGAGTATTGGCTTTTTTATATACTTAATCTTCTAAGTGGTGCACGTAGACAGATTTTTGTAGTTTTTGCTGTGTTTATGTTAGTACAGAAATACGAATTTTCAGTGAAAGAGGTCACTGCTTTATTCATTATTAATAATATTATAGGATATTTTGTTTCTCCACTTATAGGTAAAGCAATAAATAAATTTGGTGAGAAAATAGTTCTAAGTGTAGAGTATATTGCAATCTTTCTGATTTTTGCAGGTTATGCTTTTATAGAAAATAGGACTGCTGTTGCTGGACTATATATATTAGATCATATTTTCTTTGGATGTTCTATGGGGATTAGTACTTTCTTTCAAAAGATGGCAAAGAAAGAAGATATTGCACCTTCGATGGCAGTAGGATTTACCATAAATCATATTTCTGCCGTTGTAATTCCTACTATAGGCGGTTTACTTTGGATGCTTAATTGGAGAGTTCCTTTTATTTTTGGTATGTTTCTAAGTATTATTTCTTTGTTTTTTACACAAAAAATAAAAGGCTTGTCTAAATAAATAGACAAGCCTTAATATATTTAAGTTTTGATATTCTTACATTAAGAAACTTAATAAAATACCAGCACCTACTGCAGAACCAATAACACCAGATACGTTAGGAGCCATTGCATGCATTAATAAGTGATTTGATGGATTATTCTTTAATCCCATATTTTGTACAACACGTGCACTATCAGGGACAGCAGAAACTCCAGCAGCACCAATCATTGGATTAATTGGATTGTCTTTAGATGCAAAGAAAGACATTACTTTAGCAAATAAAACACCACCTGCAGTTGCTATCATAAATGATCCTGCTCCTAAGATGAATATTTTAATTGAATCCCATTTCAAGAATACATCAGCTTGAGTAGATGCACCAACAGTGATACCTAATAACATTGTAATAGTATCGATAAGTGCATTTGTAGCTGTTGTAGCAAGACGATTAGTAACAGTAGATTCTTTTAACAAGTTACCAAAGAACAACATACCTAATAAAGGTAAAGCTGTAGGTGTAAGGAATCCTGTTAATAATAAACCAATTACTGGGAACATAATTTTTTCAAGACGAGAAACCGTTCTTGGTGCCTTCATCTTAATCATACGCTCTTTCTTAGTTGTCAACAAGTTGATAATAGGAGGTTGAATAACTGGAACTAATGCCATATATGAATATGCGGCAATTGCAATAGGACCAATAAGGTTCTTCACAGTCTCTCCGTTAGCCATTACGTTCACACCATTAGCTAGTTTAGAAGAAAGGAAGATCGCAGTTGGACCATCAGCCCCACCAATGATACCAATCGCACCTGCTTCTGGAGCAGCAAATCCAAGAGCTAAAGCTCCTAAGAAAGTAGCGAAAATACCAATTTGTGCAGCAGCACCTAATAACATCAACTTTGGATTAGAAATCAATGAAGAGAAATCTGTCATTGCTCCAATACCTAAAAATATAAGAGGAGGGTACCAACCTTGAACAACTCCTTGATAAAGGATATTCAATACAGACCCTGGCTCATAAATACCTAATTTAAGGTTGAAATCTTGTCCTTGGAAGTAAGGGATATTACCTAAGATAATACCAGTTCCAATAGGAATAAGTAATAGAGGTTCATAATCGAAGCGAATAGCTAAGAAAATAAAGAAAATAGCCACTAGAATCATTACTAAATTACCAGGAGTTGTATTTGCAAAACCTGTGAATTCCCAGAAATTCTTCATACCAGCAACAGCACCGCTATTTAATTCTGAATTCATTGAAGAATCAGCGAATACAAGAGTATTTCCGTTTACTTTAGCTATTCTTGTTCCTAATTTTACAACATCTTTTTGTGTAGCATATGAACTACCTTGAGAGTTAGGATCAAGATTTTTAGAAAAATGAACTACATTTTGATTCTTGAAGTTCATTGTAACATTAGCACCATCTATAGTCCATGTTCCAGAATAACGAATTTTAATACTATCCATTGTGAATGTACCATCTTCTCTAAACTGGTGAATCTTATATCGTGCTACTCTTTTGTCCGAATTCCCAAATACATTTGGTATATAACCTTCTGTATGGTTAAGCCATTTTCCTTGGGTTAGGACTTTTCTAATATTTCCTTCTTCTTGTGCTTTACTTTCAAAGGAAAGATTTAGCATAAAGAATACAGATAATATTATAAAAAGAAATTTTTTCATGCTTATAATTATTATTGCTGTTAATACTATGAAATTGTCAATAATATATCGTTTTGAAGAACTGTATCTCCAACACTTACTTTAATATCAGAAACAGTTCCACTCTTTTCAGCAAGAACGTTATTTTCCATCTTCATAGCTTCCATAATAAGAAGAGTATCACCTTCTTTTATAGTATCGCCAACAGCAACATTCATTTTGAATATACTACCTGGAAGTGGAGCTTCAACTTTAAATCCTCCAGCGCTAGCTGCAGATTTTTTGATTTTAGCATCTCCTGGCTTGTTTACAACAGTTTTACGAGTTAAAATAGGAGTTTTAACTTGTTTAACTTCATGCTCTACTTCTACCTCATATTCAGTTCCATTAACTGATACTACAGTTGATTTTTCTTCGAAGTCATTAACTTCAACATCAAACTGCTGGCCATTTATTTTAAATTTAAACTTTTTCATCGTCTAATACTTGGTTGGTTTAAAACACCATAAATTTTTGAACTCCATGGAGAATAAGATTTTTTCACTTTTTGTATAGTGATTACTCCACTCTCTTCATCATGCATTTCATCAAAATACATATGAATTGCCATAGCTATAGCTGCATTTACGTTTCCGTCTATATTTAGAGAATCAGCCTTTACAACTTTTCCTTCTTTTTCTAACTTACGCTTAAGGTTAAGTTTAAGAAGTCTAGGTATATTAGTAAAAACGATAATCATAGCAACAAGAGCAAGAAATACTATAGAGTATCCTACTAATGCTACTGTATATCCTTCTGTCATTTCAGCTGATAATTGTAATATCATAGCTTATAATTTTTATAATGGAATATTTGAATGTTTCTTAGCTGGATTAACCATTTTCTTAGTTGCTAGAGATTGGAATGCTCTAATAACTCTGAAACGAGTATTTCTAGGCTCAATAACATCGTCGATATAACCAAAAGAAGCAGCATTGTAAGGATTAGCAAATTTGTCAGTGTAAGCACCTTCTAATTTAGCTAATTCTTCAGCTCTTTTATTATCATCTTCGATATCAGCTAGTTTTTTACCTTCAAGAACTTCCATAGCACCTTTAGCACCCATAACTGCTATTTCAGCTGATGGCCAAGCATAGTTAAGGTCACCTCTTAATTGCTTAGAAGACATAACGCAATGAGCTCCACCATAAGATTTTCTGATAGTAACAGTTACTTTTGGTACAGTAGCTTCACCGTAAGCGAACATTAATTTAGCTCCATGAGTAATAATACCACCGTACTCTTGAATAGAACCAGGAAGGAATCCAGGAACATCAACTAAAGTAAGTATTGGGATATTAAATGCATCACAGAAACGAACAAATCTAGCAGCCTTTCTTGAAGATTCTATGTCAAGAACACCTGCAAGGAAATTTGGTTGATTTGCTACTACTCCTACAGATTGTCCACCCATACGGCAAAATCCTACAAGAATATTTTTAGCATAGTTTCTATGTATTTCTAAGAATTCACCATTATCAACTAATGTATGAATAATATCCTTCATGTTATAAGGCATGTTAGGATTCTCAGGAACCATAGTGTTTAATGTGTCCTCAATTCTTTCAAATGGATCGTTACAATCAGAGATTGGAGCTTCTTCCATATTGTTAGAAGGTAAGTAAGAAATCAGTTTTCTGATAATCATGATTCCTTCTTCTTCATCTTCTAATAAGAAGTGAGATACACCTGATTTAGATGAGTGAATTCTTGCTCCACCTAAGTTTTCAGTTGTAATATCTTCGTTAGTTACAGTTTTAACTACTTTAGGACCTGTTACAAACATATATGATGCTTTGTCAGTCATCATAATAAAGTCTGTTAAGGCTGGAGAGTAAACCGCACCACCAGCACAAGGACCGAAGATTGCAGATATTTGAGGTACAACACCTGATGCAAGAATATTCCTTTCGAAAATTTCAGAATATCCAGCTAGAGAGTTAACACCTTCTTGTATACGAGCACCACCTGAATCGTTAAGTCCGATAATAGGAGCTCCAGCGATCATCGCTTTGTCCATAACTTTACAAATCTTAGCAGCAAGAGTTTCAGATAATGAACCACCAAATACAGTAAAGTCTTGTGCGAACACAAATACTAATCTGCCGTCTATAGTTCCTTGACCTGTAACAACACCATCACCTAAGAATTTAGTTTTTTCAAGACCGAAATTCACACATCTGTGAGTTACAAACATATCGAATTCTTCAAAACTTCCTTCATCAAGAAGCATGTCGATACGTTCTCTAGCTGTGAATTTTCCTCTTTTGTGTTGAGACTCAATTCTTTTTACACCACCACCAAGCTTAGCTTCTGTGCGTAAATCGATTAATTTTTTAATTTTGTCTTGACTAGTCATAATTGTGATAAATAATTATATCAATATATGTTGATTATTTTTTTCCGCAAATTTCTGTAAGTACCTTACAAGTTGATTTTGGGTGAAGGAATCCAATTTTCAATCCTTCTGCTCCATTACGTGGAGTTTTATCAATTAATCTACATCCATTCTCTTCTGCATTTGTAAGCGCAGCTTGAACGTCATCGAATGCAAATGCAAGATGGTGCATTCCACCGCCTGATTTTGCAACGAATTTACCTATAGGACCTTCTGGGTCTGTAGATTCTAATAATTCAATTTTAGTTTGCCCAACCTTGAAGAAAGCAGTTTTTACTTTTTGTTCTACAACTTCTTCAACAGCATAACATTCTAGGCCCAATACTTTTTCGTAAAATGGGATAGCTTCTTCTAAGCTTTGAACAGCTATACCAATGTGTTCAATGTGAGTAGGTTTCATCTTCTCTATATTTATTAAATTAAAACGTTTGATTTTTATATCTGTTAAAGCAACAAAAGTATTCATTAGAATGAGTTCTACCAAATAAAAGAACCTGTTCTTTAATATAAAAGGATGTTTATAATTGTTTTAAATAAGTACTTTTATAAAAGTACAATATTCTATTTAATTTATGAAAGATAAAATTGTATTACAAATTAAAGTTTTTACTTTTGAGTCTTAAACTAAATAACTGAAACATCATGTTAAATATTGCACTTTTTGGCCCTCCAGGTGCAGGGAAAGGTACTCAATCAAAGAAATTGATTGAGAAATATAATCTCGCATATATTTCAACAGGAGATATGCTAAGGGAGGAAATAGCCAAAGATACTGAATTAGGTCGAATAGCAGCAGCTGTAATTAATAAAGGACATCTTCTTTCAGATGAGTTTGTTGTTCAACTAATAGAAGATAGGTTAACTAATTATAAGAACGTAAACGGATTTCTTTTTGATGGATTTCCACGTACTACAGTACAAGCCTATATACTTGAAGGAATTCTTTTAAAGATGAATTCAAGTTTAGATTGTATGTTATCTCTAGAAGTACCTTTTGACATTCTAAAACACCGTATGCTTGAAAGAGCTAAGATAGAGAATAGAGTAGATGATACTGAAGAGGTAATAGAGAATAGATTTCAAGAATATAGAGAGAAAACAGTTCCTGTAGCTAATTTCTATAAAGAGAAGGGAATTTATTATCCTATAGATGGAACTGGTAGTATGAATGATGTTTTTGATGAGCTAACCAATGCTGTAGAGAAAACACATATAGAGAATAAGAAGAATTTTATTGTAATGGGTGCACCTGGAGCAGGGAAAGGTACTCAATGTAAGAGACTAGCTGAAAAATATGGCTTAGTTTTTGTTCCTACAGGTTCTATGATAAGAGATGAAATAGATAGAGGATCGTTGTTGGGTAAACAAGCTGTTTCGTATATAGAAAAGGGTGATATTGTACCAGACGAAATAGCAATTAAGTTAATAGAGAGAAGATTGAAAGAACATCCTAATGCTAAAGGGTTTATTTTCAAAGGTTTTCCTCGAACAATTGTTCAAGCCTATATTCTAGACGGATTGCTGATGAAACATAATTCAAAAACAACAGCTGTTATTAATCTTGAAGTACCAACTTTAGAATCTATACGAAGACTATCTAAAAGAGGAAAGACCTTCAATAAACGTCCGTATGATAAGGATGCAGATATTATTATTAGACGTTTAGAAAGACATGAAACATTTACACCAAAGGTTGTTGAGTTTTATGATAAGCAATCTAAATATGCTGAAATAGATGGGACGTCAGTAGAAGATACTGTATTCAAGGAAATGTGTGATATCTTTGATAAGTTTATTAAGAAATAAAATATATTGTATAAAAAAACCTGCTTTTAGAAGCAGGTTTTTTTATGTATTAATTTCCTAGAAAGGAAGATCATCAACTTCTGATTCTGCTACAGGAATTTCTGCTGCTGAATATTCAGGAACAGGAGGAGTATTATTGCTATCTTGACTAACTTTCTCAATTCTCCAACCTTCAAGGTTAGTGAAATAAGAAGTTTGCCCATTATTTTCCCACTTACGTCCTCTTAGATTGAATGATACTTTAATCATATCATTAAGATTCATATTCTCAACTAAATCACATCTATCTTGTGTTAATTGAACTTTAATGAAATCATTCCAATCAGAATTTCTTTCATTCTCTACTTCAATAACAAACTCTCTTTTTTTAAATCTATCAGAGATTGCTTGTATATCGTCTTTTACAATAAGTCTTCCTGTTACCTCGTAATTCATTTATATATATTTTATTTTTAATTATTTTATAGAAGCTTCTTCAGCTTTAATGATATCAAGTAATTCTACTTCAAAAATCAATGTCGAGTTTGCTTTTATTGTTGCTCCCATTTGATTTTCTCCATATGCTAATTCTGAAGGAATGAAAAATTTATATTTTGAACCTATAGTCATTAATTGTACACCTTCAGTCCATCCCTTGATGACTCCATTAAGCATAAATTCAAAGCCGTCGCTGTTAGAATCAAATACCGTACCGTCAAGTAAAGTACCTTTATAAGTAACTTTTACTCTATCTGTAGCAAGAGGCTTTTCACCTGTTCCTTCCTTGATTACTTTATATTGAAGACCAGATTCAGTAGTTTGAATACCTTCTTTAAGTTTGTTTTCAGCTAAAAATTTTTCTCCTTCAGCCTTATTCTTTTTACTATCTAGTTTGTTTTCAGCCTCAGCTTTTTCTTTTGCTACTTTCTGAGCCTTCTCAAAGTAAGCTTTCATTAGTGGATTTACTTGCGCTTTGTCGATTTGAGAGTCGTTGCCTTGAAGAGCTTGTTTGATGGCTTTATCTAAAACAACATGATTTAGTTCAACTAAACCACTTTGCTTAAATGAACTTCCAATTTGATTACCAATAACATAACTAACACTATCACTTTGAGTATTTAAAGTGATATTTCCAATTTTTGCATCGTTATTACATGAAGCAAGAAGCATAGCAGCAGCTGCAAAAGGTAAAATTGTCTTTTTTATCATTTTATTTATTTATTAGGGTTATTATTTATTTTTATTAATTCAATTATAAAAATTAATGCTGAATTAGGTGCAATATCCTTTCCTGCTCCTAGACGTCCGTAAGCAAATTCAGAAGGAAGATATATTTCCCATTTATCACCTTCTTTCATCATTTGTAGAGCGATTGTCCAACCTGAGATTACTTCCAATAGAGAAAACTTTAATGCTTTACCTCTTTTGTAGGAAGAGTCAAAGACTGTTCCGTCTATAAGTCTTCCTTCGTAATGACATAAAACACTATTAGTTATCTTAGGGTTTTGACCTTCTTTATTTATATTTTTTAAGACTTTGTATTGAAGACCAGAAGCTAAGGTTATAACACCATCTTTATCTCTGTTTTCTTCTAGAAACCGTATACCAATTTCTAGGTGATTATCTTTTTTCATGATATAGATGATACTCTATTATTTTATATCCAGCAATTCGATGTCAAAGATTAAAGTCTGACAAGCTCCAATACCTGGTCTGCCTCTATATCCATAGGCTAATTGATATGGAATATATAATTGCCATTTTTCGCCTTTGTGCATAAGCATAAGAGCTTCAGTCCATCCTTTAATTACACGATTTACTGCAAATTCAGCAGTTTTACCTCTTTTATAAGAAGAATCAAAAACATCACCATTAATAAATCGTCCTTCATAGTTGCATTCCACCGTACTGTTTATATCTGGGCTTAATCCATGAGTAGACCTAAGTACTTTATACTGTAATCCACTCTCTGTAGTTGTAACTCCCTTTTGTTTTGCATTTTTTGCTAAGAATTCTTCACCATCTTTAAGATTCCTTTTTGCATTTGCATTAGGATCTTCGCCCTCTTTTAAACAAGATGAAAATAATATAATACAAGAGAATATTAATAGTGATATTTTATTTTTCAAACTGGTTAAGATTATACTATTTCTAGTAATTCAACATCAAATATAAGAGTTTCGTTAGGTCCGATTGCTTGTCCAGCACCTTGAGCACCATAAGCTAACTCAGAAGGAACAAATAATTGCCATTTAGCACCAGTTTCCATTAATTGAAGAGCCTCAACCCATCCTTTAATAACACCATTTACTGGGAAAGTAGCAGGTTCGTTTCTTTTATAAGAAGAGTCGAAAATAGCACCATTAATTAATTTACCTTCATAATGACATTTAACTTGGTCTGTTTCAGTAGGTATCTTGCCATTACCAGCAGTTAAAACTTTATATTGTAATCCACTTTCCAGTGTAATAACACCTTCAGCATTAGCATTAGCAGTTAGAAATTCTTTACCAACACTAACAGCAGCGGCACTCATCTGTTCTTGAATCTTTCCGAAGAAAGCTTGAAGTGTTTGGTTTGCTTCTTCTGGTGTAACAGTTGGTTCTTTTCCAGCGAAAGCATCGTCTAATGCAGATGTAAATGCTTCAACATTGATACTTTTAACCCCTGATGTAAGTAAATTACTTGCAATACTTAATCCTAAACAATAACTTACCTTATCAATCTCTTCAGTGTACTTCATCTTTTTTAATTTTCAATTTAATATATAATTCAGTTCCCAAAGTTAAAAGATTTAATTGTATTTCATTATATGTAATGTAAGAATTTTCCATTATTCCTTAATGGCTCTAAGCATTTCTCTCTTGCCTATGGCTCCAGGTAATTTTTCAATTTTAAAACCACATGATTTAAGAGCTCTTTTAACTATGCCTTTAACACAATAAGTAGTTAGAATTCCTCCAGAATTCATCGAGTCGTATATCTTCTTAAAAAGATCTTCTGTCCATAGATGTGGCTGAACATCAGGAGCAAACGCATCAAAATAAATAACGTCATATCCTTTCTCAAAAGAATGTAAGGTTAAATCTTCATTAATTTTTTTTAATCTAAAATTTTCATTGATATTGCAAAATTCACCCCATTTTGCTTTGTGAAGCTTAAGGAAAGATTTCTCAGAACCATTTAAAATAATTTTATGATGATTTAGAGAAGAGTATTCCTTTTCAGTGAGAGGGTATAATTCAATAGAAGTATAAGATATTTTCTTTTTAGACTCTAGCATAGTAAGATAGGCATTTAAACCTGTTCCAAAACCTGCTTCAAAAACATTGATTTCATCCTTCTTGCAATAATCTAGAGCAGCCTGAATATATACTATCTGTGCCTCTTGTATTGCTCCATTGGTTGAGTGATAATGTTCATCTAATGCAGGGATGTATATAGTTTGTGAGCCATCTTTTGTTGTTGTAAAAATTCTTTCTTTCATATATGCAAAGATATGCTAAAAATCCATTTATGATAATTCTTCTTTAAGAAGATCAACAAACGACATAATATCATGTTCTGTGGTATCAAAAGAACAAACCCATCTAACTTCAGCAGCTGATTCATCCCAAGTATAAAAGAAAACTTTTTCCTGAAGTTTAGGTATGGTTTCTCGAGGAATAATTGCAAATACTTCATTTGCTTGAACTTCTTGTGTTATTTTTATTTGTGGAATATTAGAAATTTCTCTAGCAAGAAGACAAGCCATTGCATTAGCGTGCCTTGCTGTTTTAAGCCACAAATCGTCTGTTAAGATAGCTTCAAACTGAGCTGCAATAAATCGCATTTTAGAATATAATTGCATTCCTTGTTTACGAATATATTTAGCGTTAGTTGCAAGGTCTTTGTTGAAATAAATGATAGACTCACCAAACATCATTCCATTTTTAGTTCCTCCAAACGAAAGTATATCAATCCCAACATCCTTAGTAATGCATTTAAGATCTATATCAAGATATGCAACAGCATTAGCAATTCTAGCTCCGTCCATATGAACATATATTCCAAAAGAATGAGCATAATCACAAATGCTTTTTAGTTCTTCTACTGTATAAACGGTTCCGAGTTCTGTACTCTGCGTGATAGAAATAACTTTTGGTTGAGAGTGATGTTGATCATGAAAACCGTGCATGTGATTTTCTATTAATTCTGGATTTATTTTACCGTCAAATGTTGGAAGAGTAAGAACCTTACAGCCTGTGAATTTTTCTATGGAACCACATTCATCGACGTGAATATGTGCGGTTTCTGCACAAACAACAGCATTAAATGAGTTTGTACATGAGGCAATAGCGATAGTATTGGCTGCAGTGCCATTAAATGTAAAGAATACTTCAATCTCTTCTCCAAAAAGTGTTTTGAATTTCTTTATACAACTTTCTGAGAAATCATCAGCACCATAAGATACTTCATGACTAATATTTGCATCTTTAAGTGCTTTCATAACCTCAGGAATAACTCCTGAGAAATTGTCACTTCCGAAACCTCTATTTTTCATTATTTTGTTTTAATGTTCATAGTAAAGATACAAATTTTATTAAATAAATTAACAAGACTCATAAAAGAAATGGAGTTACCTGTTATGGTAACTCCATTTTATATTCCCAAATATATATTTGTTTTACCAGATAGATGCACGTTTTTCAATAGGAACATACATTTCGTCCTTTTCTGTAATATTGAAAGCATCGTACCATGCTTGTATATTAGGAAGTGGTCCAATAACTCTAAAACGACCAAGAGAATGAACATCATCCTTTGTCAATCTTACTTGTTCTTTTTCTCTAATATTTTGTGCCCAAACTCTAGCATATGACAAAAAGAATCTTTGAGATGCTGTTAGGTTATCAATTTTTTTATTAGGTTTTTCTTTTTTCCATACCTCATTTATCGCTGTCCATGAGATGTTTAGTCCACCTAAATCAGCAATATTCTCTCCTAAAGAAAGTGATCCATTAGCATGCAAGTCATCAATCACAACAAAGTTGTTAAATCTATCGATTAAAACTTGAGATCTTTTCTTGAATTTTTCAGTATCTTCTTTAGACCACCAGTTTTCTAAATTCCCTTTTAAATCGTATAAACGACCTTTGTCATCAAATCCATGAGTCATTTCATGACCAATAACAACTCCAATAGCACCATAGTTAACTGCATCATCAGCATCAAGATAGAAGAATGGAGCTTGAAGAATGGCAGCAGGGAAAGCCATCTCATTCATTTGTGGACTATAATATGCGTTTACAGTTTGAGGCGTCATAAACCATTCCGATTTATCTACAGGGCCACCAATTTTAGAAAGATCTTCTTTTTCGTGAAATTGCCCAACCTTTCTCATGTTTTCAATGAAAGAGAGTTTATTATCAATAACAAGTTTAGAATAATCTTTCCATTTATCAGGATATCCAATCTTGAAATTCATTGCAGCAAGTTTAGCCTGAGCCTTGATTTTAGTTTCTTTAGACATCCAATCAAGTTGTTTTATTCTTAAAGAAAGACCTTTCTTTACATTAGTAACTAATTTAATCATTCTTTCTTTTGCACGAGGAGGAAAGTGTTTTTCTACATAAAGTTTACCAACTTCTTCACCTAAAGCACTGCTAACTATACTAGTAACCGTCTTCCATCTAGCCTCCATAATAGGTTTTCCCGAAAGTGTTTTTTGATAGAAATCAAAATCTTGTTTAACTATTGCTTTATTAAGATAGTTTGCTGAAGAATTCATAAGATTCCATTTTAAGTAGTCTTTCCATGCCTCAAGTTCAACGTCTTGTAACATCTTGTTTACTTCTCTAAAGAAATCTGGTTGCGAGACAATAAATTCACCTCTATATTTAAGTCCAATAGTATTCAAATATGCGTCAAAATTTAGATTTGAGACCAATTTGCTTATGTCTTGAAAAGACATCGGATTATATGTTTTATATGGATCTCGTCTATCTTCTCTTTTCATAGAAGCTTTAGCTAGTCTAGTTTCTAAAGAAAGAATTCTCTCAGCTCTTGTACTTGCTTCACTTTTATTTACACCACAAAAAGAAATCATTTTAGTGATGTGTTGAACATATGCAATTCGTATCGCAACCATTCTCTCATTATCAGATAGATAATATTCTCTATCGGGAAGTCCAAGGCCACCTTGTCCTATAAATGCAGTTACCTTATTTGAATCTTTTCGATCAGGTCCAGCACCTAATCCAAAAACGGTACTAACTGTCATTTTGTGCATATAAGCAATTTGTTTAGCTACATCTTCTGATGTTTTCATTGCACTAATCTTGTCTAATTCTGGTCTAATAGCTGAAATGCCTTCTTTTTCAAGACGTTCTGTATCCATACCCAAATTATATAGATCAGAAATTTTTTGTTCAGCAGTTCCTTTTTTATGCTTGTTGCTAATTACGTCAGCCAAGAGTTCTTTAACATCAGTTCTTGCTTTTTCTCTTAAGACATCAAAAGAGCCATAGCGGCTTTTATCCTCAGGAAGTGGATTGTTCTTTTTCCAATTTCCATTAGCGTATAAGTAGAAGTTCTTGCCCGGTTTTACTTCTAAATCCATAGAATTACTTGTAAAATCTGGATTTACCTTTTTTATTCCTTTTTTTGTTATCTTATTAACACAAGCCGTAGCTAGTATCATACAAGAAAGTCCAATAATGTACACATGCTTTTTCATAAATGTATTAGTTAGTTCATAAGATTTTACCAATGTTAAAGATAATTTATATATGTGAGAATCTTCTTCTGCAAATAAAATTTTAACAAAAGATTAAGAGTTTAACTTTCAAGTTTGATTAATTATAAGTAAACTTACTTATTCGAATCTCTTCTCTAGAGATAAAGATATTTTTTTTCTAAATAATAATTTATAAATTTAATATAGTATGTCAGTAATGTCAAAAGGATGGAAGCCAATAGATAAACTTCATCGTCAGAGAGGCGGAGGTTTAAGTTTTACATATATTCTTAAATTGTTTTTTAATTTATTAGGTCCAGTTCTTTTTTGTCTTTCTATGTATTATACTCCTTTTCCGTTTATGGATGCAAGAACACATCATATTATAGCTTTGGTCTTATGGATGTTAACTTGGTGGATAACTGAGTTTATGCCTTTGCCAGTTACTTCTTTATTGCCTTTAATCATTCTACCTACTTTTTCAATAGTTAAAATGGCTGATGTAGCAGCACCTTATAGTTCCTCAGTAATATTTCTTTTTCTTGGAGGTTTTCTTATTGCTTTAGCCTTAGAAAAATGGACTTTACATAGAAGAATTGCACTTACAATCCTAAAAGTAATGGGTGGAAAGGCCGATAATATAGTATTAGGTTTTGTAGTTGCTTCTGCTTTTTTGAGTATGTGGATTTCAAATACTGCTACGGCAGTAATGATGTTACCTATTATCCTTTCTGTAGTAGATATGATATCAAAAAACACAAGAGTTAATCCTAAAAATGTGCAAAACTTAAAGATATCTATGCTTTTGGGCATGGCCTATGGTGCTAATATAGGCGGAATGGGAACATTAATAGGAACCCCTCCTAATGCAATTTTAGCAGGTTATATTCGTACTGCTTATAATGTTGAGGTAGGTTTTCTTGATTGGATGCTTTTTGCACTACCAGTGGTTATAGTGATTATAACTGCAATGTACTTATTAGTTACTAAAATTGTTTATCCTAATAAAATGGGTTATATAGATGGATTCTCGGAAATGGTAGATAAAGAATTAAAAGAAATGGGGACAATGAAAACAGAAGAAATAAGAACTCTTATTCTTTTTTGTTCTGCTGCTCTTATGTGGATAACAAGAAGTTTAATTAATAGTCTTTTTGATATTAATATAGGTGATACGTCTATAGCAGTTCTAATAGGAGTATTGTTTTTTATAATCCCAACTTCTAGAAAATCAGGAGAACGTCTTTTAGAATGGAAAGATACATCTAAACTGCCATGGGGAGTTCTAATTCTTTTTGGAGGAGGTCTAAGTATCGCTTCTGCATTAGGAAGTACAGGTATATTAAATCTTTTTGCTAATTATATAACAAGTATTCAAGGTGTTTCATTTACTATTTTATCTTTGATCTTAATGTTTGTGCTAGTGTTGATGACAGAACTTATGAGTAATACTGCTTTAGCAACTATTTTTTTACCAATAATAGCTAGTATAGGAGTTGCATTTGGAATGAGTCCAGTTGCTTTTGCTGCACCAATGATATTGGCAATGAGTTGTGTATTCTCTCTGCCAATGGGAACACCTCCTAATGCAGTTATATTCGCTAGCGGTGAGTTGAAAATTTTTAATATGGTAAAGGTTGGTATAATGTTAGATCCAATAGCGGTAACAATATTAAGTTTAGTTGGATTCTATCTATCTAATTTATTTCTTGTATAACTTGGTTTTATTTTAATGTATCTTACTAAGTGTGTATAATGGATGTGAAATGAAGAAGATTATATGTTTTATATACATGGGTAAAAGGAATAAGCGTAGCATATATAATTAATATTGAATGTAAAGAATCTGAATGTTTATATTAAAAGATTAAAACAAATGTATACTATATTAACGAACAGCCCTCTTTTCAGAGGAGTTAAACCAGCAAAGTTGGAGATGCTTTTACATGGTTTAAATTTTCAAATAAAAACTTATACTAAAGAGTCTTTAATAAAATTAGCTCAAGAGGAGTGTAATGCTTTGATAATAATAGAAGAAGGTATTCTTAGAGGAGAAATGACTGATATGAGTGGAAAGGTTCTAAAAGTAGAGGATATTCCAGCTCCTAATGCAATTGCCTCAGCTTTTTTGTTTGGTAAAAATAATCGTTATCCGGTTAATGTTATTTCAAATACAGCTTGTAAACTAATTATTATACCCAAGCCTGAATTTATTAAACTTCTTCAAGAGGATGAGACTATTCTTGTTAATTATTTAAATATGGTATCAAGCAAAGCACAATTTTTAAGTTCTCGTTTAAGTATACTTTCACTTAAGGACTTAAAATCAAAATTAGCACATTTCATTCTTCAGCAGACTCAAAATGGAAGAATAATTAATTTTACTATGTCACAGAATCAAACACAGTTGGCAGATTTTCTTGGAGTAGCTCGTCCATCTTTAGCAAGAACTTTAAAACAATTTGTAAATTATAAAGTGATAGAACTTAAACGTTCCGATATTAGAATTCTTGATATTCAGGCTCTTAAGGATAATGTTGCTGGTTTGTAGTTCTTTTTTTATTTTAGTTAATTTTTATACAAGAATCAATAATATGTAAAAATGTTTAAACATGTTTTATAACATGTGCTTACATGTTTTTATTTACATAAATTTAGTTTCCTTTGGAATGTATTTTATAAGCTAGGATTGCCTTTTGGACTAATTTAGTAAAGTCATATATAATCTTCCCTAAATACAGGTAAGGTCTAAAAATAAGGAGAAATATACTTTTAGTTTTATACCTTTTTTGTTCATTAAAAGAGAAATATGTTTCCATTTAAAATCTTATTAAAAAGAAGAATATTTTTAAATTCTAGTTGTTTAGATAGGCATTGTGATATTCTTCCCTTTTTCAAAAAAGAATTTATTGATAGAAAAGCAGATAATGTGTATATCAAGAATAATCTACTTGAATTTACTAACAAGTTATTTAAGATAGAGGAAGATTGGAATATTATGTATGCTATAGATAAGGGTAGTTTGATTTATATTAAAGAGGAAGATGGGAGTATAGAGATCCAATACAAGTTTTCAATTTTGCGAACAATATTGCTTTGTCTCTTTGCAGCTTTGTTGAGTTTTGTTTTTCTTCATAAGTGGGATGACGCCTTAATTTGTTTTTGTTGGCTTGCTGGCATGAACTGGTTAATTACTCTTTTTAGACAGGTCCGTATGTTAAAACAATTAAGTCTTAAACTTGAGCGTAAGCTAAATACAGGATTATAAAATTTAATATTATATTTCAATTGTTAAAATGGAGTTTTTAAGAGCATCATACATTAGTAGCTTATTTGTTAGATTCTCACCATACTCACAAATTGTCTTTAAAACTTCATTAGCTTGAAAATTTCCTATTATTCCTGGTAAAATACCAATAACTCCTTTGGATTGAGAAATAGTAATTATTTCTTCACTATATGGAAATAGATCAGAATAAGATCCTGTTTTTTTATAATCGAAAACAGAAACTTGTCCAGTAAATTCAGATATAGATCCATAAACGTAAATCTTATCTAATTCTTTACATGTTTTATCAATAAGATAACGAGTAACAAGATTATCACATCCATCTACAACAATATCATAATTTTCAATAATAATAGGTGCATTTTTATCTTCTAACCTTGCATTATGGCTTATGAAATTTATATTAGGATTAAGTAACTTAAGTTTTTTAGTCGCAACTAAAACTTTAGGCTTTCCAATTTCTTCAGTATTGTATAGAACTTGTCTCTGGAGATTAGATGCAGATATTAAATCATCATCTATTAATCCTATTGTCCCAATCCCCGCTGCAGATAAGTAAAGGGCTAGGGGTGAACCTAGTCCTCCAATACCAACAATAAGCACTTTCGCTTTTTTTAGCTTCTCCTGTCCCTTTATGCCTATCTCTGATAAAACGATATGACGGGCATATCTCTCTTCTTCGCTTTCTGAAAGTGTAGTCATTATTATATATTTTGTTTAGATGTTTATTAAGAAGATTTTAATTCATAGAAGAATCCCAATCTTTCCAGACAGGTTCATATCCTTTTTCTTTAAGCATCTGTACTATCTCTTGTGGAGTTCTATCATCATCTATAGAGAATTGTTCTAATGCCTTGTTTGGATGTGCATACCCCCCTGGTTCAGTACTAGAGCCAGCACTTAATGATGTTGCTCCGAAATTAATTACATTATCTCTAAACTTCTTATTTTCACGTGTAGAGATAGAAATCTCCACCTCTTGATTAAGAAGTCTATATGCGCAAATTAATTGAACCATTCCTTTGTCTGTAATAGGGCTATTCGGTTGAAATCCACTCTCAGATGGACGCAAACGAGGAAGTGCGATAGAGTATTTAGTTCTCCAATATTTTTTTTCTAGATATTGCAGGTGTAATGCTGTAAATACAGAATCAGTACGCCAATCTTCTAAACCTAATAAGCAACCAATTCCTATTTTATGCACTTTTGCTTCTCCTAATCTATCGCCTGTTTCTAGTCTGTAACGGTAGTCAGATTTTTTACCTTTAAGATGATAAGATGGATAAGTTTCTTTATTGTAAGTTTCTTGATACACGCATACAAAGTTCATACCCACTTTGTTAAGAGTTTCGTATTCGTCTTTATCAAGAGGTTGAACTTCAAGAGCTATCTGTGAGAAATCTTTTTGTAGATAATCTATAACTTCCTTAAAATAAGAAACATCAGCTTTGCTATTTGCCTCTCCAGCTACAAGTAGAATATGTTCGTAGCCATAAGTTTTTATTACTTCTATCTCTTCTTTAATCTCCTCCATATTAAGTACTTTCCTCTTGATATTATTTTTGCAAGAGAAACCGCAATATACACAGTTGTTTGAGCAGTAATTAGAAAGATATAAAGGTATATATAATTGTATTGTTTTGCCGAAACGTTCTTGCGTTAAACGTTGACTTTTTTGCGCCATTTCTTCAAGAAAAGGTTCACCAGCTGCAGAAATTAAAGCTTTAAAATCCTCTATATCTATATTCTCTTTATCCAAAGCATTACGTACATCTTGCTCTGTCTTCGATGAGATATCACTTTCGATTTGATCCCATGAATATTTATCTATTTCTTCGTAAAATGACATTATGTTTTAGTTATTTAAGAATGAAGTTAATGGACTACTCGCATTTGCATGTTCTGAAATCTTACCAAGCTTTGATTCAAAAGCTAACCTACCTGCTTCAACAGCTAGTTTGAAAGCTTTAGCCATCTCTACAGGATTTTGAGAAACTGCAATAGCTGTATTTACAAGAACAGCATCTGCTCCTAATTCCATAGCATAAGCAGCATGTGATGGTGCACCTATACCAGCATCAACAACAACAGGAATATTAGATTGTTCTATTATTATTTTTAATAATTCTTCAGTTTTAATTCCTTTATTTGTGCCTATAGGTGATCCCAAAGGCATAACAGTAGCGGCACCTGCCTCTTCAAGATATTTACACAATACTGGATCGGCTTGAATATAAGGTAAAACAATAAAACCGAGTTTTGCTAATTCTTCTGTTGCTTTTAGGGTTTCTATAGGGTCAGGAAGAAGATATTTAGGATCAGGATGAATCTCTAGTTTTATCCAATTAGTACCAAGTGCTTCTCTTGCCATTTGTGCCAAGAACACAGCTTCTTTAGCATTTCTAACACCTGATGTATTAGGTAAAAGATTAAGATGAGGAGCTTTTAAATGCTTAAGAATATCATCATTAGAGTTTTTCATGTCTACACGTTTAAGTGCAGTTGTGACAAGTTCGCAACCTGATGCTAAAATGGCATCTTCCATAAGTATGTTTGAAGAGAATTTACCTGTTCCAGTAAATAATCTAGACGAGAATTCTTTATCTGCAATCTTTAATTTTTTCATTGCGTTTTAGTTAATCTTTATTTGTAATTGATTAATTATATTTTTTTTATCTTCTGCTTGAGTTAGTAGAGAAGAAATGGCAATGCCATGAATACCTGTATTTATTAAACTTTCTATATCATCTGTACGAATTCCGCCTATTGCTATAATGGGTATATGTATATCTAAGATATTCATTTGCTCAACTATCTTTTTATATCCATCAAGACCAAGTACAGGAGAGAGATTCTTTTTAGTTGTTGTGAACCTAAAAGGTCCAAGTCCAATATAATCTACACCTTGAATAAATCTTTCTTTAATGTGATCTATAGTATTGCATGTGGCGCCAATAATCACTTCCTGCCCTAGAATCTTTCTTGCCTCAATAGGATTCATGTCTGATAAGCCTAAGTGTACACCATCGGCTTTCAGTTCCTTAGCTAATAATACATCATCGTTTATAATTAGTTTAGTACTAGTGACCTTACAGATGTCTTTAATTTTCTTACCTAATAGCAGTTTGTTTTCAAAGTTCTCTTCTTTCATTCTAAACTGTAGCCAGTTTAAACTAGAATCTGAAATCTCTTGTACTTGTTTTAACATAGCCTTAGAATCTTTAGCGTCTGTTATAAACTGTATGTTTCCTATCTCTTTCATCTTTTATTTATTGTGAATAGATAAAGCTTCTATATTGTAATCAATGCATTCAGATATATATGCTTGAGCCATACATGTAGTGACTTCAAGCGAGTTTCCAAGAGCCATGTTGGAACAAATTGATGCAGAAAGTATGCATCCACTTCCATGTTTGTCACCAGTTTTAGAACGTTTCACTCTGTTGCTGAATTTTTTATTTGGCATAAGTAGATAATCGTAAGAATATTCACCCTTATCATGTCCACCTTTTAAAAGAATATTGCAAAGATTTCTATTTGATATTTCATTTGAAATAATATCGTTATCTCTCTGTAAATCAGTAAATAATATAGAAAACTCATCAAGATTAGGAGTAATTAAATATATCTTTTTAAGAATATTTTCCAATAGTTCAAAATTTATGCTTTTATGAATCATGTAACCAGCAGAAGCACGTATTATTGGATCCCAAACGATAAGAACCTCTTCATTTAAGGAAATAAGATGCTCTACAATATCATTTAAAAGCTCAAGAGACTCTATTATACCTATTTTAACTATGCCTATATCATATCTTGAGAAGAGTATGTCTATCTGACTTAAGATAAGTATTTTATCTGTCCATTTATTCTCAGTAAAAGAGATGTCATTTTGCACTGAAATAGAAGAAATAACTCCTAGTCCATAAACATTATGAGCTTCCATGGTTTTGATATCTGCCGTTATCCCTGCTCCAGAGCTAGGATCAAATCCAGCAATAGAAAGTACAAATGGTCTTTCTTTTATATCTTTTAGTATCTCTCTTTTTATATGCATTCTTGTATGTCTTTAAATGCTTTAATCACATTGTTAGAATTCCATAAATGACCTAAAACAGCTATACCATAAGGTCTTATCTCTTTTAATTCGTTTAAATTGATATCGTTTATTCCTCCTAATAATACTAAATTTTGCTTCTTTGCATTTTCTTTTAAACATGCAAAATCAATATTTGCTTTATATCCTTTCTTAGAAATACTGTCAAAAACAGGACTTATAAAACTGTAATCCATTATCTCTGCATACTGTTGAGTTTCTTCAAAAGAATGACAAGAGATGCTCTTATGAATATTTACATTTTTGTATTCTTTTATAAGGTGTTTGTTCTTTCCAGTGAAATGTATTCCTTTTAACCCCTCACTTAATTCATAATGAGAGTGTAATACGATTCTATTGTGAAAGCTAGCATCTATCATATCCAAAAGAGAGACTATTTTGTCAGATGTCCACAGAGGCTTTCTAAGATGAAAGATCTCTAAGCCATTATTAAAAAGCTCATTAATAATATTATGCTCTTCTTTGTATTCTTCTGGATATGATATTGCTATTATTTTCATTTTTTACTTAAAGTTTGTAATTAAAGAGTATCAGCTTCTTTTTCCTGTCTAGCAAGTTCCTCTTTAATCTTACGTGTAGAGCGCATAGAACAGAAATTCTCACCACACATAGAACAATAATGAGCCTCTTTATGTCCTTCATCAGGAAGAGTAGCATCATGGAATGCAATAGCCTTTTCAGAATCTAGAGCTAAGTGAAATTGATCTTTCCATCTGAACTCATAACGAGCCTTGCTCATTGCCCAATCTCTATAATAAGCTCCAGGATGACCTTTAGCCAAATCGGCTGCATGAGCAGCAAGTTTAAATGTAATAACTCCCTCTTTTACATCATCTTTATTTGGTAGTCCAAGATGCTCTTTTTGAGTTACATAACAAAGCATAGAAGTTCCAAACCATCCAATCATTGCTCCACCAATTGCAGAAGAAATATGATCGTAACCAGGTGCTATGTCAGTTGTTATAGGACCAAGAGTATAGAAAGGAGCCTCGTGACAATATTCTAATTGTAGATCCATATTTTCCTTGATCTTATGCATAGGAACATGACCAGGACCCTCAATAATAACTTGAACATTGTGCTTCCAAGCAATTTTAGTAAGTTCTCCAAGAGTTTTTAATTCAGCAAATTGAGCCTTGTCGTTTGCGTCAGCAATAGATCCAGGACGTAAAGCATCTCCAAGAGAAACTGCAGCATCATATTTTTTAAGAATCTTGCAAATATCCTCAAAATGTTCATATAAGAAACTCTCTTTTTTGAATGTAGTACACCATAAAGCCATTATTGATCCTCCACGTGATACTATACCAGTTACTCTTTTTAGTGTTAATGGTACATGATGCCATCTAAGTCCAGCATGTATAGTGAAATAGTCAACTCCCTGTTCACATTGTTCTATAAGAGTATCTCTGAAAAGTTCCCAATCAAGTTTGTTTATATCTCCATCAATCTTTTGAAGGGCTTGATACATAGGTACGGTACCTACGGGAACTGGAGAATTTCTTATAATCCATTCTCTTGTTTCATGAATATTCTCACCAGTAGATAGATCCATTATAGTGTCAGCTCCCCAACGGAACGCCCAGACTGCCTTTTCTACCTCTTCTGAAATAGAAGATGTTACAGGTGAGTTTCCAAGATTCGCATTGATTTTAACAAGGAAATTACGACCTATAATCATAGGTTCAGCTTCTGGGTGATTAATATTGCAAGGAATCATTGCGCGACCCTCAGCAACTTCTTTACGTACAAACTCAGCAGTTATTCTTTCTTGCATATTTGCGCCAAGAGCTTCGCCTTCATGTTTTATATATTTATCATTAACCTTGTCTATCATTTGGTTCTCACGAATGGCAATATATTCCATCTCAGGAGTAATGATTCCTTTACGAGCATAAGCCATTTGAGTTATCTCTTTTCCTTCTTTAGCTTGTCGAGGATTTGTTCTAACATGTTCAAAACGAAGATGATCTAATGATTTATCTGCATGCCTTTCTTTTCCGTAATCAGATGATAAATTATCAAGTACATCTGTATCGTTTCTTTCCGATATCCATTCTTCTCTTATTCGAGGCATTCCTTTATTTAAATTCACCTCGAAATTTGTATCTGTATATGGTCCAGAAGTATCATAAACAACAACAGGTGAGTTTTCTATTATACTGCCATCTATATCAACAGTGTCAGAAAGAGCAATCTCTCTCATAGGTACTTGGATGTTCTCTTTGCTTCCTTGAACATATATTTTTCTAGATCCAGGTAATGGTCCAGTACTTAATTTAAAATCTTTTATTTCCATTTTATTTTTTGTTAATGTTTGGGTTAAGTTTAGTAGATTTTAGGCATGAAAATCCTAGTATCATTACTTTTATTAAGTATGAAGTAAGATAATTGTTAAATAAGTTTAATTATTTATAAAGGCAGATTTTGTTGTTTTTGCATTTATCCTCCTTGTGTAGCACGAATAAGAATAACGTCATCATTTTCTTTTAAGATGATTTCTTCCCATTTTTCTTTAGGAACGACAGTTTGATTGACGGCAAGAGCTATGCCTATAGGTTTAATATCTATACTTTCGAGTAGATGTGTTAATGAACTATGCTCATTGATTAATTTTTCTTCTTGATTGATAAATACTTTCATTGGTTTTTTTTGTGGTTAATGAAAATTTAAATCAGCTAGGGAGTTCATTTGTTGTACATATAGCCTACGCCAGCATTACCTGGATCAGGTTATGGGTATAATCTCAGCCCGTTATATTGAGGCACCCCTGTTTGATTAGAAACTACGACAAATGTATATTTTTTTGTTTATATTAATGCTTATTATATATGTTTTATTTTTATTTTATTTGCTTTTTATTCCTAACTATCTTTTAATCAATTTCTTAATGATTTCTTTTGATGTTTTATTATAAAAGACTAATTAAGCTTATTTTTTAATTTTTATATTACAATATAGGTATTGGTGATTTTTTTTTTAATTTTAAATAAACAACATACGTTTTGACTTATATTTATATAATATATTTAGGTTTTAATAATTAAAGAATATAATTTGCGCCAATTATTAAAACAGAGTTATAGTTATTGTGATATTATATAGATATAATAGCTTACTCATTTGTGAAATATAATACATGACTTAAAATGAAAAGACTGATTTCCTACCTGCTTTTGTATATAGCTTTACTATGTTCTTGTTCTAAATATGAGACTAACGAAACTAAACCTTTGGTTGTAAAGGCAACTGAAATTAAATTAGATATAAACTTGATTGTTCTTCATCCAGGTGATCCTATGTATAAGCTTAAGGCTGTGATTTTTCCTAAAAGTTCTAAAGATACTATAACAAGTTGGGTTAGTACTAATAATGTAATAGCAGAAGTTAAAGATGGAGAAGTTAAGGCTCTTAAACTAGGTAAATGTTATGTTGTTGCCAAAATCGAGAATCGTCTTAAATCAATTTGCGAAGTAAGAGTCGAACCTGTTCCTATTCTTGTTAATAGCATTAAAATAGAACATGATGATTACAAAATAAAATTAAATGAAGAATTTGATATTAAGGCTTCTTTTCTTCCTGAAAATGCAACATATAAAGATTACTTAATAAAAATAGAGAAAAACGATATTGTATCTTTAAAAGATGGAAACAAATTTCTTGCAAAAGCTGAAGGAAAAACAAAGGTTATTTTTACCTCTATTTCAAATTATAAAATTGCTGATACTTGCCAAGTTGAAATATTGTCATTAAGAGAGGTAGCTACAGGTATTAAATCGGAATTTGATACTTATACTGTACCAGTTGGAGGACATATTAGAATAAAGGCTGGTTTTTTTCCTGCAAATCCAGCAAATATTAAGTATCATATTGAAATTAGTGATTATGGTATATTAGATATTGAAGACTCAGATATATTTATAGGAAGAAATCCAGGTGTTGCAATTGTTACTTTTACATCTGAACTAGATGAAACAATGAAAACGACATGTATTGTAACTGTTCCAAATCCAGAGGGGTTGACTGATCAAAAAGACGGAAAAAAATATAAAACAGTTACTATTGGTAATCAGGAATGGATGGCTGAAAATTATGCATACCTTATAGAAACAGATTATGCCGATAATAAAAACAAGATAAGTTCTTGGAATGACAAATTGTGTTATGTATACGAAAATACTGATCTTGATTATATTTCGTCAAAACATTCAAGACATTACAAGAAATATGGAGCTTTTTATAATTATGTTGCTGCAGTTGCTTATGCACCCAAGGGATGGCATCTTCCTACTAATAAGGATTGGATTGAGCTACAGAAATTCTTAGGTATGTCAGATAGAGAGATAAATAGAACTGACCGGGTAGGAAGAGGAGATGCTTTTAATAGGCTTAAAGAACCTGGCTCATGGGCAAAAGTATTAAAGAATTCCTTTTTTGTTTCAGATTCTGCAAATAATCAAACAGGTTGGTCTGCAAGGGCTGCTGGATATGGTCATTATGATACAGTTAAAAAAGAGATGATTTGGGATGGAAAGAATCATAAAGCATATTGGTGGGCTGTTGAAGATGGATATAATCCTAAATACGCTGTTGTCGAATATGGTCTATATTCGGCTTCTTCACAATTACATAGAGAAGAACTTTATAAATATGATGCTTTATCTGTTAGATACGTGAAGGATAAATAGTTGTTTTTCATAAAAAAAATATTACTTTTAAGTTCATATAAATAATTAAGAATCGATTATGGGTGCAAATTTTAGCAAAATCAGAAACTTCTTACTTGAATTAGAATATACTATTCTGTCTGAAGATACAAATGAAGATATTTTTGTAATAGAGAAGCATGAAGCTGGTATCGTTAATATGGTTATTGACTGTGAAGAGCCACTTCTTATATTTGAACAATTCATTTTTGATTTGAAAAATGATAATATGATTGTATTCAAAGAGCTTTTACAGAAGAATAGAGAAATTATTCACGGTGCATTTGTTCTAGATGAAACAGGTAAGAAAGTAATCTTTAGAGATACTCTTCAAATAGAGAACATAGACTTTAATGAGTTTCAATCTACATTGAACTCTTTAGAAATGTTATTGTCAGAGTATACAGATAAATTAATTGAATTTTCAAAATTGTAAAAAAGAAATCATGGGTATATTTAGTAGATTATTTAAAGTTGGACAGTCAGAGGCTCACGCTGTTGTTGATAAATTGGAAAATCCAATTAAAATGACTGAGCAAGGTATTAGAGATATGAAGAAAGATCTTGCTAAAAGTTTAGAAGCTCTTGCTGAAGTTAAATCTTTAGCTATTAAATCTAAAAAGGAACTAGAACAATCTAAGAGTGCAGCCGCATCTTATGAAAGTAAAGCAATTTTGATTCTTAAGAAAGCTGAACAAGGATCTATCTCTGCTGAAGATGCAGACAGACTTGCTTCTGAGGCTCTTTTGAAAAAAGAAGAGAAGGAACAAGCTATTGCACGTAATCAGGGAGAAATAGATCTTTTTGATAAGAATATTGCGAAATTAGATTCTGGTGTTAATAAACTAAGATCAAGTATTTCTCACTACGAAAACGAACTAAAGACTCTTATTGCTCGTTCAAGAGTAAGTGAGGCTAGTAAGAAGATTAACAAATCTCTTTCTGGAGTTGATTCATCTGGTACAATAGCAATGCTAGAGAAAATGAAGGATAAAGTTAATCAACAAGAATCTATAGCCGAAGCTTATGGTGAAATGGCTGATGCTCCTAAGAGTATAGATGATGAAATTGATTCTGTTTTAAAAGATTCTTCTAGCGTCAAAGCTAGTTCGGCTCTAGAAGCATTGAAAGCAAAAATGAATAAGTAATTTTAAATAATGGGATTATTTGACTTTTTTAAAAAGAAAGATGTTGCTGAGTATGATGTTACAAACATGAAACTTACTGATCTTAATGAGGGTTTTGTATTTGAGTATGATTTAAATACTTGGACTGTAGAAAAAACCTTTGAATATGATTGGGGCGAAAATTTCTTTACAAGAGAACATAAAATCAATAATGGCAAGGATACTTTCTATTTAAGCGTTTGCGAAGACGACGAACTAGAAATTAGCCTGTCAAAGAAAATAAGGATGTCTTCTTTCGAGGAGGACATCCCTTCTTATATAAAACTTAATGAGGAGCCTCCTTCAAGAATTAGCCTTAATGGTGAAACTTATATGATGGATTCTGGATCTGCTGGTTTTATAAGAGATATTGATAGTGAAGACTGGGAAGAACTGATGTCTTGGGATTATTATAATTCTAAAGAAAATAAGGTTCTGTGTATAGAACAATATGATGAGAGCGAGTTTGAAGCTTCTTGTGGAATTGTTTTAGAGGAGTATGAGATATCTAATATCCTACCTGCTTAAATGACATGTATGTTAAATCATTAATAAACTTTATAATGAAAAAACTATTAATAAGTGCTTTTATCGCTATTCTTTTTGTCTCGTGCGGCAATAGTAGTTCTTCTTATAAATATGAAGAAACTCCTATAGACAAGATAGTTAAGAAAGTTTCATCTTTACCTAATTATACTATTATCTTATCTGATATGGATTATCAGGAATCTCCTGAGAAATTCAAACACAAGTATAAGATTGTATTTCCGCCAGCTAATAACCCTGATACCTTACTTGTTGAGGAATCTGAGTGGTACGATGTTTCTCCTATATATTTCAAGAAACATGAAAACGATTTAGGTATGACTTTAGTTACTTGCAAGAATTTTGCTGCATCAAAGAAAGTCTCTCCAGCTGGATATTCTAATTATGTTGGTAATGAGAAGTATGGTAAATGGGAAAGCAATAATAGTGGAGGTAGCTTTTGGTCTTTCTACGGAAAATATGCTTTTATGTCATCTATGTTCCGTATGATGAGTCCAGTTCCACGTTCGTATTATAATGACTATAGAAGATACGACAGAAGAGGTGCCACATATTATGGTTCGGCTGGTAACGGTAGAACTAGATATGGGACTAATAGTAATGGCAATAATTCTTCTTCTAATTGGGCTAGAAAGCCTACCTCTTTTAAACAAAAAGTACGTTCTAAAGTTACAGCAAGTGCTGCTAGAGCTAAAAAATCTAGAATTTCGTCTACGAGTTCTACAAGAAGAGGATCTTCTTCAAGAAGATCATATGGTGGCGGTTTTGGAAAATAACTAACAATCTTGAATATGGAAAATTTAATGAATAATGATGCGTTTATGACTATTGTAGAAAGCCTAGCATATATTACTGCTGCTTTTTCTATAATGTTTATTGGAAAAATTGTTTACAATATTACACATAGAGATATTGATGTAAAAAAGGAATTGGTTATTAATGATAATCTTGCCTTCTCTGTTGCCCATGTGGGATATTTTATTGGTCTATTAATGGCTGTTGGATCTGCTATTGTCGGTCCTTCTAAAGGTCTATTAATTGATTTAATGGATATTGCCATTTATGGAGTATTAGCTATTGTTTTATTAAATTTATCAGTTTTTCTTAATGATAAACTTATTCTTAGAAAATTTTCTGTAAGAAAAGAAATTATTGAAGATAGAAATGTAGGTACTGGCGTTGTTGAGGGTGCTAGTGCTATTGCTTCTGGATTAATTATCTTTGGAGCTGTTGCTGGAGAGGCCGACAATTTAGTACACGGAATTACTTCTGCTGTTGCATTTTGGGCTATTGGGCAATTAATACTTGTTCTTACTTCTTATGTTTATAATTTAATTACTCCTTACGATATTCACGAGCACATAGAAAAAGACAATGTGGCAGTGGGTATTGGTTTTGCTGGTGCAATGATTGCTATTGCTAATTTAATTCGTTTTGCGATAGAGGGAGAGTTTGAAGGATGGATAGAAATCTTATCAGAAGTTGGTATAGATGTATTTATTGGCCTTGCTCTTTTACCTATAATAAGACTTATTACAGATAAAATTCTTCTTCCTGGAGCAAAACTTACTGATGAAATTATTAACCAAGAACGCCCAAATATAGGTGCTTCTCTTGTTGAAGCATTTGCATATATAGGTGGTTCTGTTTTATTAACATGGAGCTTATAATCTACATTTATTTGTTGATTAAACACACAATACACATACATCTTAATGAGTATCAAATCTAATATCTTAAAGACCTCTATCTTCGCGACAGGTCTTTCAGGCATTGTTGCGCAATATATTTTGTCAACTCTTGCCAGTTACTTTCTTGGTGATTCTACAGTACAATGGGCATTAACGGTTTCTATAATGCTTTTTGCTATGGGGCTAGGGGCTCGAGTAAGTAAATATATAGATGATAATCTTTTATCAAAGTTTATCTTACTTGAATTTACATTATCCATATTTGTTTCTTTCTCTTCACTTTTTGTATATCTTTTTGCATCATACAGTATATACCTAGGATTCTTAATATATGCTTTAACAATAACCATTGGTTTTCTTATTGGTTTAGAAATTCCTATTGTTATTAGACTTAACGATCAATTCGAGAATATAAAGGTTAATATATCTACTATTTTAGAGAAAGACTATTATGGTTCATTAATAGGAGGTATCTTTTTTGCTTTTGTTGGATTGCCATACTTAGGTTTAACATATACACCTTTTGTATTGGGTTTTGTAAACTTCTGTGTTGCATTCTTACTGTTCTTTATGCTTTATAAAGAATCAGGTGAGAAATACAGAAAACATATAATTATTTTTTCAACCTTTATTGTTATTGCAATTTCATTAGGAATCACCTATGCAAAGCCAATAATATTATTTGGTGAGCAGAAAAGATATGTAGAGAAAGTAGTTCTTGCGGAGCAATCTAAATATCAACGTATTGTGATTACTCAATGGAAGGATGATTATTACCTATTTATTAATGGAAATAAGCAACTAAGTACTGTTGACGAACAAATGTATCACGAACCTCTTGTTCATCCTATTATGGGACTTGCAAAGGAGCATAGTAACATTCTAATCCTTGGTGGTGGAGATGGTTGTGCTGTACGTGAGGTAATCAAACATAAAGGTGTTAAACATATTACTTTAGTCGATTTAGATCCAGAAATGACTAAACTAGCTAAAGAAAATAAGATTCTTCTTGGTATTAATAAAGGTTCATTATTTGATAAGAGAGTAAAAATTATTAATAAAGATGGATTAAATTTCTTAGAACAATCTAAAGAATTTTATGATGTTATAATAGTTGACTTACCTGACCCTAGAACAATAGAGTTAGCTAAATTATATTCACACGAATTTTATCATTTGTGTAAATATAGATTAAAGACTAATGGTTTTATAATTACTCAATCGGGTAGTCCTTATTACGCATCTAGAGCTTTTAAAACAATAAACAAAACTATTCAGAGTGCAGGTTTTGCAACTCTTCCTATACATAATCAAGTATTAAGTTTTGGAGAATGGGGATGGGTTATTGGAGCTAAAAACATGACTGCACCTGAACTTAAATCTAAGTTTTTAAATGTCAAATTTGATGGTATTAAAACAAGATGGATAAATGAAGAGGCCTTAAGTTTACTGTCTTCTTTTGGAAAAGATATCTTTGATAAGGATACTACAAAATTAATGCCTAATAAGATTAGTAATCCAATATTATATAGATACTATCTAGGCGGGCAGTGGGATTTATATTAAATGAACTTTAAAACGAATAGAGATGATAGAATATAAAGCTGTTGAAGCTCGAATATATAATTATAGAGCCTGGATATCAGGTTGTGATGTTGATGAGATGGTTAGAATCATCAACGAAAGTCTTGACTATGCAGGCTACAATGTATTAAAGTTTGTAGACTACCAATTTCCAGTAAAAGGATATACATCTATGTGGCTCTTAGCAGAGAGTCACATGGCTCTACATTACTTTGCTGATGAGGAAAAATATTATATAGAACTCTCAGGATGTTGTGAGAATATGAATATGAAATTTAATGAGATTATAGTAAAATATAATTTAAACATAGAAAAGATTACAGAATAAGCCTTACACTATGAAAGAATTAAATAATACATTAAATTTAGCTAAAAGCGTAGGAATCTTAATTGGGATTGTTTGGGCTGTTTTTATAATTAATTCAATTACTCCTTTTTATAATTTTAATCATCTAGGAATAATCCCAAGAACAGTAAGAGGATTAGCAGGTATTATATGTTCACCTTTTTTACATGCTAGTCTTTCACACATAATATCTAATACCATACCATTATTTGTATTGACCTTTCTTCTATTTAGTTTTTATAAGAAGTATGCCTTAGAAGTCTTTGCTATACTTATCCTGCTTTCAGGTTCTTTAGTATGGTTATTTGCACGTTCTGCATGTCATATAGGTGCTAGTGGATTAATATATGCCTTGGCTGCTTTTATTGTTACTTCTGGTTTCTATTCACGAAATATCCGCACAAGTATTCTCTCTATAGTAGTGATTTTTGTATACGGAGGATTAATATTTGGAATCTTTCCAACACGTTTTAATGTCTCATGGGAAGGGCATCTATTTGGTGCAATATCAGGAATTTTCGTATCTTATCAATTATTTAAAGGTAAAATATAAGATATTAATATATGAATTTGAAAAATAAGAAACTACTTGTACCCAGTCTAATTATTATATTCTTGATACTTATATATGCTGTATCTTTTTTAGAGAGAAATAATGCAGATTCTAATATTAAGTCGTTTACAGACGCTCTATGGTATTCTATAGTCACTTTAACAACTGTGGGTTATGGTGATTTTTATCCCGTTACACCAGCAGGAAAATTTGTAGGGGCACTTATAATAATTAGCAGTTTAGGGGTATTAGGTTTTTTAATTGGTCAAATAAGTAATTTAGTACGTAATTATATGGAAAAGAAAAAAGAAGGTTTTTATGGAACTAATTTTGAGAATCATTCTGTAATAATTGGTTGGGATAGTTTTGCTAAGCAAGTAGCTGATCAGGTTGTTTCAGCAAATAGAAAACTTGCTATTATAACAAACAAAAAGGATGATATAGAATTGATATATGACATGTATGGATCAGAAGATGTATTTGTCTTATTTACAGACTTCTCTAATATCACCTCCTTTAAAAGAGCATCAGTGGCTAAATCTTCTGCAATTTATATAAACTTACTTGATGACTCGGCCAATCTTGTATTTATAATAAATATGAGAAAGATATATCCTGACTCTAACTTCATAGTTACTTTAGAAAATACGGAATTAAAAGAAACATATTTAAGTATAGGAGTTAAATATATAATTTCAAAAACAGACATAGCCTCTAGATTAGTAGCATCCTATATTTTCGAGCCGGATGTAGCATGTTTAACAGAGGATTTTATGGCCACATCAATAGAAGAAGATGATTATGATATACAGGAATATAAAATCATAGAAAATAATGAATTTATCGATAAAAAATATTTCGAAGTTTTTGTTGATATTAAAAAATCGTGCAATGCAGTCTTGTTAGGTATTGTTAAGATTGATAATGAGAAGCGTAGCGTAATTAAAAACCCCGATAATGATGTTATTATTAGTGTTGGAGACTACCTTATTCTTGTTTCGGAGGGTAGTGCAAAGCACAAATTAAAGACAATTTTTAAGGTTAACGAGGGAGTTTAAGTGATTTAGACTTTTATAGTACTTAAGATTTCTGTACATTTGCGGATTCTAAAAATCAAGTATTATGAATAATAAATTTATTGAGAGTCAAATAAATGCGTACTCTACTGCTGCTATTAGACTTGTTGGTACCCAGTTGTTTAAGCAATCTAAAGTATCTTTTATAGAGAAACAAGAAGGGGAGAAATTCATCTTTAATGTTGAAACGAAAACAGAAGACCTTTATACTGTTGCAATTGAGAATCCTTATTCTCCAAGAATAGAGACAACTTGTACTTGTATGGAAGATGCTTTTGGCAAAATCTGTGAACATCAGGTTGCAGCTCTATTATATATTAAGGATGAGGAACTTGCTCAGTCTTTAGAGGTGAACACACAAAAGAAAACTAAAAGAAAAGACGGTTTTAGATTCTCTTCTCAGGATCTAGCAATTAAGAATTTCCAACCTATAACGGATGAATTCATATTGGGTTTAAATTCTAGAGCTGTAGGAAAATCTCATGATTACCAATATTCGCTTAAGAATTACGCTCAAGAACATCTTACATACGAGTTGTCAGATGTAGAAAGAGATTATTCTGCACAAAAATCACACTATATAGTAAAAATCACTTCTAAAAACTCAAAAACTATAGGAGTGAAATGTACATGCTCTAAACTAGTTGATGAGAAGGAGTTATGTGAGCATGCTGTTGCATTATTTGAATATCTTAAGGCCGTTCCAGAACAAGATTTCTTACAGTACCTTGGCAAGAAAGGGCATGAGCTTCTTCATAAAAAGGCTGCTAAGCAAAAATCAGTAACTCTAGACGTACTAAAAGAGTTTTTTGATGTTTATATAGAAGATGCTGATATTAAGGTAATAAAAAAAGCAGGTAACGAAGGTTTAATATTTGATTCTGAATGGGAAGATGGTATAGGCGAGCTTCTAATGTCCAGCATAGATAATTCTTCTTCAGTAGAAAAACTTGTACCTGCATTAATTGGTAAGAAAGAATTTGATTTCACTATAGCTGTTCAATTAAATAATTGGGACGATATAAATGTTTGTCCTGTAACAGCAAAGAAAAACAAGAACAATACAGCTTTAATATCTGCCTTTAAGGTATACGATTATAGCGAAGATGAAGCCTTTCCTTTTGAATACTCAAAAACATATCCAGAGTTATTTCGTTTGCTTGAAATCTTTAAATCTAATGTAGAATTAATAGAGAAAGAGCAAATAAACAATAACGACCTGTTTATAATGCTTAAACGCACTTTTGAGCTTGCTAAAGAATTAAGATTTCCTGCATATTATTACAAGCAACCACTCTATGAGAAAACTGGTAAGAAACATTTAAATGTAGTAGTGCTTTCAGAACATAAAGTAAAAGTTAAGTTCAAAGTTCGTAAAGAGAGATTATTATACGTATTAGAGATATATATACAGATTGGTGATGAAGAGATCTTAATGACTAGAAATAGTTTCCATGAATATTACGTAAATCGTTTTGTGATTATTAGAGATGATATATTATATCTTTTCAAAAATCTAAAACACCAGAAGATATTAGAATCTTTTAGAGAATTTGTGCACGTAATGGTCCCTCATGGTGATTACACTAAGTTAGAGAAAAACTTCTTACGTCCTTTAATGGAAAACTTCGAGGTAGACTTATCGGAGGTTAAGGAGATTAAAACGATAGAGGAATATCAACGCCCTGTTTCTAAAGAAGTATATCTTAAGGAGAGTGAAGGAAGAGTATTATTTGTTCCAAAATTAACTTATGAGATCGGAGCTCAATTCGATCTTCTTAGTGAAAGCTTAATTGCAACTGTAAAAAAATCTATTGTACGCTTAAACAGAGATGCTGAGTTTGAGGAAAATTACATCAGTTTCTTAGAAGGATTACATGAGGATTTCTTGTTACAAAGAGATATGGGAGTGTATTACCTAGATATAAAGCAGATGACTACCAATTATTGGTTCTTAGATGCCTTTGAGAAGATGCGTGAACATGATATTAAGATATTCGGATTAAACGATCTTAAAGCCTTTAAATACTCTACTCATAAAGCTAGTGTTGCAACGGTATTAAGATCAGATGAAAACTGGTTTGATGTGAATATTAAGGTATCTTTCGGAAACTATACACTAAGTATAGCAGAACTAAGAAGATTAGCTCAAAGTAATGACAGATATGTAGAGCTAGGCGACGGTTCTATAGGTGTTCTACCTAAGAAATGGTTGGCTAAGATACAGAAAATGTTCAGACACTCTGATGCTACAGCTAAAGACGATCTTAAAATCTCTAAGCTTAAATTCTCTCTTATTGATGATTTATTTGAAGATATAGATCAGTCTGAGATAATAGAAGAATTAGCAGAAAAGAGAAGAAAACTTTTAGAATTCAACGAAATAGCTTCTGTAGCAGTTCCTAAAGAGGTAAATGCAGAATTACGTGAATATCAAAAAGAAGGATTCAACTGGCTTAACTTCCTAGAGGATAATAAGTGGGGTGGTATTCTTGCCGATGATATGGGACTTGGAAAGACTCTACAGATATTAGCATTCTTACAAGCGCAGATTAATACAGATCCTAATTCTACTCATATGGTAGTATTACCAACTACTCTTGTGTTTAACTGGGAGAAAGAGATTAAGAAATTCACTAAAGACATAAAAACTCACTTTCATGTTGGTGTTAAGAGATTAAGAAATTCTAAGAAATTCGAGAATTATAATCTTATTATCACAACCTATGGTGTGCTTCTTAACGATATAGACTTTATTAAAGATTTCAGGTTTAAATATGCTATTCTTGATGAATCACAACTAATAAAGAACCCAAGCTCTAAGAGATATAAGGCTGCTATTCTTATTAATGCAGCAAATAGAATTGCAATGACAGGTACTCCTATAGAGAATAATACTTTCGATTTGTATGCTCAAATGAACTTTGTTAATCCAGGTTTCTTAGGTTCTCAAAGAGATTTCCGAGAAGATTATTCATTACCTATTGACAGAGATAGAAACGAGAGTAGAGCTAAGGATTTACATAAACTAATAAATCCATTTATTCTTAGAAGAACTAAAACACAAGTAGCCACTGAATTACCTCCAAAAATAGAGGATGTGTTATATTGTGAGATGGAGCCTGAACAATTAAAGGTATATGAAGCATATCGTAACAAATATCGTGATTACCTAATGGGTAAGATACAGGAAGATGGGCTTAATAAATCTAAAATGTTTGTTCTTGAGGGACTTACTAAACTTCGTCAGATTTGTGATTCACCAAGATTATTATCCGGAGATGAGCAATACACTGAAGAATCAGTTAAGATAAAGACTCTTATTTCTCATATTGAAGAGAAGACTAATAATCACAAGATACTTGTATTCTCGCAATTTGTGAAAATGCTTTCTCTAGTAAGAAAAGAATTAGACGACAAGAATATCTCTTACGAATATCTAGACGGAAAATGTTCTGCTAAACAAAGAGAGGCAAGTGTAGAGAACTTCCAAAATAATGATGGTGTACGAGTATTCCTAATTAGTTTGAAGGCTGGTGGAACAGGATTAAACCTTACTGCTGCCGATTATATCTACTTGCTTGATCCATGGTGGAACCCAGCGGTAGAGAATCAAGCTATTGATAGAGCATATCGTATAGGTCAGGATAAGAAAGTAATTGCTTATAGAATGATAGCAAAGAACTCTATAGAGGAAAAAATAATGAATATTCAGAGCAAAAAGACAAAACTTGCAAGCGACATTATACAAACTGATGAAAGCATATTAAAAGAGCTTACACAGGACGATATTCTTGATCTTTTTAAATAGACAGTAACAATCATCTTTTTATAAGAAAAGAGATTAAAATATTTAATCCCAAGAGAGTTAAGACTTTCTTGGGATTTTTTCAACCTATATACACCTTACGCACACAACACCCTTGTGGCGAGTAATTAATTCTTCCTTATAAGCATTCCAATCAGTAATATCTTTTCTAGCAGCACCTGATTCCATTGCAGCTCTTGCCACTGCCATAGATATTTCAGTAACTAAGCGTGGATCAAGAGGTTTAGGAATAATATGATCTCTTCCAAATTTAATATTAGGATCACCATAAGCTTTTAAAACTTCCTCAGGAGTCTCACTCTTTGCAAGATTAGCAAGAGCATTAACAGCAGCGATTTTCATCTCCTCGTTTATCTCTTTTGCCATCACATCTAAAGCACCTCTAAATATATACGGAAAGCCAAGCACATTGTTCACCTGATTTGGATAATCTGATCTTCCTGTAGCAAAAATAATATCCTTACGTGCCTCTGTAGCTGTGTCGTAGTCAATCTCTGGATTAGGATTAGCAAGAGCAAAAACAATAGGATCTTTTGCCATAGTAAGCAACATTTCTCTTGATAAAATATCTGCTTTTGACAAACCTAAAAACATATCCGCATCCTTAATAGCATCTGATAATGTATTTATATCTCTATCAGTTGCTAAAGCACGTTTTTGAATATTTTTCTCATTTCTATCTTTTCTAACCACACCCTTGCTGTCTACCAATACAAGATTCTCAGCCTTTACGCCTAGTTTTAGATAAAGATTAACACAGGCAATAGCAGCAGCCCCTGCACCATTAACAACTACTTTTATATCTGCAATATTCTTTTTATTTATTTCCAATGCATTTAATAAAGCAGCAGAAGAGATTATAGCCGTTCCATGTTGATCATCATGCATTACAGGAATATCTAATTCCTCTTGCAATCTACGTTCTATCTCGAAACATTCTGGTGCTTTTATATCCTCTAAATTAATTCCTCCAAAAGTAGGAGAGATATTCTTCACCGTTTGAATAAACTCATCTATATTCTCAGTATCCACCTCTATATCGAACACATCTATATCAGCCATTATCTTGAATAATAAAGCTTTACCCTCCATAACAGGTTTACCTGCTAAAGCGCCAATATTACCCAAACCAAGAACAGCCGTTCCGTTAGAAATGACAGCCACTAGATTTCCTTTTCCAGTATATCTATATGCATCCTCCGGATTCTTCTCTATTTCTAAACAAGGAGAGGCAACCCCTGGTGAATATGCTAGAGACAAATCGTAACTTGTATCGTAAGATTTTGTAGGAATAACTTCTATTTTACCTGGTCTGTTATTTGAGTGATAGTCTAAAGCTGCTTTATTAATATCCTTATTCATTCTGTGTTTATTTTGCGTTTGTTTTATATTTGTAATGATTACAAATATAGGTAAATACTTCATATTCCTATTACGATACGAGCATTAATAATGTTTGTTTCTTCTATTGATTTAAAATCTATTACCTTTATGTTTATAATTAGAAGAACATATAAGATGAAGATATTACATACTGCCGACTGGCATTTAGGAAAACGATTAGACAACTTCTTACGACTTGAAGAACAAAGAGAAGTAATGCAAGAAATATGTGAGATTGCAGATAGAGAATCAGCTGATATAGTTGTTGTTGCAGGTGATTTATTTGATACAATAAATCCCCCTGTAGATGCTGTAGAATTGTTCTATAAAACACTAAAAAGACTTTCTAATAATGGTAAAAGAGCGGTGGTAGCTATTGCCGGAAATCATGATTCTCCAGATAGAATTGAGTCACCTGAACCCCTAGCTACAGAATGCGGAATTATCTTATCTGGATATCCAAATTCAGAGATTCCTGCCTTAAAACTAGATACAGGAGTGGAGATTCTTAGATCAGAAGCAGGATTTATAGAACTTTCTTTGCCTAATTCTTCTGAGAATATACGTATTCTACTTACTCCATATGCTAATGAAGCAAGACTAAAGACATACTTAGGTGCAGAAGATTCAGAGCAGGAATTGCGTGATATACTAGCCTCTAAATGGGAAGAATTAGCAGAGAAATATTGTGATGATAAGGGAGTAAATATTCTACTTACTCATCTATTTATGATAGGAAGAGGTGAGCAGCAACCAGAAGAACCTGAGGACGAGAAACCCATATTACATGTAGGAGGTGCACAGGTGGTTTACGCAGATAATGTGCCAGAGAATATACAATACACCGCACTTGGTCACCTGCACAGAAAACAGCAGATGAAAAATTCCAGAGGTATAGCTTCTTATTCTGGCAGTCCTATTTCTTACAGTTTCTCAGAGGCTAATCAAAAGAAATATGTGTTATTGATAGATGCACAGGCAGGTAAAGAGATTTCTTTAAAAGAATGTGAACTTACTAAAGGTCGTAAGTTATTACGATTCAAGGCAAATGGTATAGAAGAAGCTGTTTCTTGGCTTTCTGATAATACGGAAGCTTTGGTAGAGCTTACTATAGTCTCTGATACTTTCCTTACTTCGGTGGACAGAAAACTTCTTGCTGAAACACATTCGCATATAATTTCTATTATTCCTGAGATTAAAAATATAGACGAACTAATGGAAGATGATAAATCTAATATAGACCTTACTCAACCTATAGATGATCTGTTTAAGTCTTATTTTAAGTCTAAAAATGCAGGACAAGAGCCTAATGAGAGAATTATGAGTTTGTTTAAAGAAATATTAGCAGAGGAGAAATAATATATGAAACCATTATATTTAAAAATCGAGGGATTATACTCGTATCAATCAAGACAAGAAATAGATTTTTCTAAACTTACAGAAGCTCATCTTTTCGGAATTTTTGGCTCTGTTGGTTCTGGTAAATCATCTGTTTTAGAGGCTATTAGTTTTGCTCTTTACGGTGAGACAGATAAGCTTAATAAAAAAGAAGGAAGACCATATAATATGATGAATCTTAAGTCGGATTCTCTTTATATAGAGTTCGATTTTATGGTTGAACATACTGAATATAAGTCAACTGTAAAAACTAGACGTAATTCGAAGAACTACTCTGATGTAAAAGCTTTTGAGCGTAAATTTTATAAAAAAGCAGGAGAAGATTTTATTCCTATAGAGCAAAAAGAAGTTCATGAGGCAATAGGACTTTCATACGAGAATTTTAAGCGTACTATAATTATTCCACAAGGTCAGTTTAAGGAATTTTTGGAATTGGGAGATGCAGACAGAACAAAAATGCTTAAGGAGCTTTTTAATCTTGGCAAGTACGATTTAGCTGATAAATTAAAACCTCTTGCTAATAAGAATTCAAAAGAAATAGAAAATCTAAAAGGACAATTAGAACAGCTTGGGGATGTTAATACAGAGCAAGTTGAAGAGTTAGAAAAGAGTTTGCTTGTCTTGAAAAAAGAGATAGATCTTTTATCTAAAGACTTAAGTAACAAACAGAAAGAATCTGAATCTCTAAGAAAAATCAAGGCTCTAAAAAGTAAAGAGACTGAATTAGAAAAGAAATTAAATGATCTAAAAAGTAAGGATGAAGAGTTTAAACGTTTTGAAGAAAAACTGAAATCTTTTGAATACTGCAGTCTTAATTTCAAAACTGATCTTGCTGAATATGACAGGTTTAAAAGAGAAATAAAGGCGCATAGGGAGGATTTATTAAAGCAAAACAAGACTAGGGAGGATAATAAACTAGCTCTTGAAGAACAAAAGAAATCATTCTCTGATATAAAAAAGGCTTATGATACTCGTGAGGATTTAAAAAGGCAAATAGAGGAACTAAAAAAGATAAAAAAAATTGTCTCTTATAAGACAGAGATAGAGGATATAAATAAGTCTGCTGCAGGACTAAAAGAAGATTTTAAAGCTAAAGAGAAAGCAACTTCTTTAATTAAAGGAACTTGCGAAAAATTAACTATTGATATAGAAAAAGAAGAGGCTCTTTGTCCTGATATAACTATTATTCAGAATGTTAGGGATTGGTATTATGCCGAGCGCGATATAAAAAAGGATATTGATAGATTAAAAGAAGATATACTTTCTTTAGAAAAATCTAATAGCCTTGCTGCAAAAGAGGCTCAGGTTTATTATATGTCTCAATCTACCGATGAAAGTCCAGCTAAGGTATGTGACTTACTAAATCTTAAAAAAGAGACTCTTAAAAATTCTATTAAACCTATAGAGGAGGAATTAGATTCTTTAGGCATAAAGAAGAAATTAGAAGAATATGCTACTGAGTTAAAGGATGGAAAAGCTTGTCCATTATGCGGATCAGAGCATCATCCATCTATAATGAATGCTGAGTCGGTAGACGATTTATTAAGCAAGCGCAGAAAAGATAAAGCAGAAATAGAGAGGAATATTTCCAAGATAGAAAGCTCTGTATCTAATTTGCAAAGACATATTAATCGCATAGAGATTAATGAAGAGCAAAAAGCAAAGTCTCTTTTGGAGAAAAAGAAAAAGTCTGATGCACTTAAGACACATGCTGAATCATTTGTCTGGGATAAATATAAAACGCCAGCTGAGCTTAAGATAGCTATAGATTTACATGCCGAAAAGACAAAAAGTATAAAGTCCTTAAATACAAATTTAAAGACTTCTCAAAAGAAAAAAGAACAGCTAGAAGAAGAATTAAAGAAAAATGAGATTCTACTTAAAAAAGCTGAGGATAAGATTAATGAAATAGCTTCTATAAACGCAACTCTTACTTCTCAATTGAATGTTCTGAAACTTGAAGACTATGACTTTAAAACAGGGGAAGAGATACTTGATTTATGTGCTAAATGGGAGGCATCCTTTACAAAAATCATAGCTACATATGATTCTGCACTTAAAAAGATAGAATCTTTAGAAGCTAGTCAGAATAAATTAGAGGGACTTATATCTGCCAATGAAGCAAATCTTGAAAGACTTAAAAAAGATGAGATTGTATCTTCTGAAAATCTAAATGTAAAACTGGAGGGGTCAGACTATAATACTATTCAAGAAATACGAGATGTCCTTTCTACAAATATAAATGCAGCGGCACAGAGAGCAAAAATAGAGGACTACAAACGTGCTGTGAGCACCGCCACTGCAGAACTTACAAGTTTAAAAACAGAGCTTGAAGGCAAGTCTTATGATGAAACGAAATATCTTGAACTTGAGAATCTAATAAAAGAATTAACGGTTAAAAATAATACTGCAAACTCAGAAATGGGTAGAATACAGGCCAATTTAGACAAGCTTAATAAAGATCTGACTAAACTTAAAGATCTAAAAAAGAAAGAAGAAGAGTTGAATTTGCGTGCTGCCGACTTAGCCACATTGAACAAGCTATTTAAAGGAAATGGATTTGTGAATTATGTTTCCTCTGTACATCTTAGAAATCTATGTGCTGCTGCAAACGACAGATTCCATATACTTACGGGCAGAAAATTAAGTCTGGAAATGACAGACAATAACAATTTTCAGGTTCGCGATTATATGAACGGTGGAAATGTGCGTTCTGTGAAAACCCTCTCTGGTGGACAAAGTTTCCAGGCGTCTTTAGCTTTGGCATTGGCTCTTACTGACAGTATTCAGACATTTACTCAATCTAAGCAAAATTTCTTTTTCCTTGATGAAGGCTTCGGTTCTCTAGATAAAGCCGCACTTGCTACTGTGTTTGAGACTCTTAAATCACTTAAAAAAGAGAATAGGGTAGTTGGTGTTATCTCTCACGTCGAAGAGCTTCAACAAGAGATGGGAGTGTACGTTAAGGTTGAGAATGATGTCGAAAAAGGTAGTCAGCTTTCTTTCTCTTGGGAATAAAGAATCAATCTACAAAAAAAGAATAACCAAAGTCGCTCATAAAAGCCAAGTAAAAGCCAATTAAAAGCCAAGATTCGGCCTAAAAGTCTGATCTTCCTGTGTTCTTCCTGTGTTCTTCCCGTGATCTTCCTCTGATTTTAATCAGAGAACTATCAGGGAATTATCAGAAAACTTGCAGAGAAGGGGCCTGTTAACTGTACTTTCATTGCTTGATATTTGGGATTTTCTTGGCTTATATGTCCGAATTGTTTTGTAATTTATTTATTCCTCAGGTGTAATTGAGGTGTAAGTTTAAATAAGATAGAAAAAACTTCTCATTAAAAATGTATTGTTTAATGTTTAGCAACTATTTCCTTATACTTTCATTACCTTTGTTTATAAACAAAAAAGAAAAAATAATGGCAAAGAAAGCACAGAAGAAGGACGATAGTACATTTGAACAAAAGCTCTTTAAGGCGGCAGATAAATTACGTAAGAATATCGATGCGGCAGAGTACAAACATGTAGTATTGGGATTAATCTTCTTAAAATTCATATCTGAATCTTTTGATGAATTATACAATAAATTAGAAGCAGATGAATATTCTGATGCCGAGGATAGAGACGAATATATAGCAGAGAACACATTCTTTGTGCCTAAAGAAGCAAGATGGGAAAACATACATGCACATGCTAAATTACCTTCTATAGGTGAGTTCATAGATACTGCCATGGAAGTTGTAGAGAAAGAAAATATTGATTTAAAGCACGTTCTTCCAAAGGTATACGGAAAGGCAAATTTAGACAAGACTTGTTTGGGTGAGTTAATTGACTTAATCTCGAATACTCAATTACAGGTTGAGAGCGATAATTCTAAAGATCTTTTTGGTAGAGTATACGAATATTTCTTAGGTGAATTTGCCAATGCAGAAGGTAAAAAAGGTGGACAATTCTATACTCCTAAAGCTATTGTAAAGCTGATGGTAGAAATGATAGAACCTTATAAAGGAAGAGTCTATGATCCTGCTTGCGGAAGCGGGGGGATGTTCGTTATGAGTGAGAAATTTATTACAGAACACCATGGTAATGTACAAGATATAACTATATACGGACAAGAAAGTAACCAAACTACTTGGAAGTTATCAAGAATGAACCTTGCTATACGTAATCTTAATTCTTCATTTGTAAAATGGAATACTGAGGGCTCTTTCTTAAAAGATGCTCATCCTGATATGAAGGCTGACTTTATATTGGCCAATCCACCTTTTAATCAAAGCGAGTGGGGAGTAGATATCCTTCAAGAAGATGCACGTTGGAAGTTTGGAGTGCCACCATCAGGTAATGCTAACTACGGATGGATGCAGCATATGCTTTATCACTTAGCTCCTAAGGGAGTAATGTCTACTGTTCTTGCCAACGGATCTCTTTCATCTAACACCTCAGGAGAAGGGCTTATTAGAAAGAATTTGATAGAAGAAGGATACGTAGATTGTATAGTGGCTCTGCCTAAGCAATTATTCTTTAATACTGGAATACCTGCTTGTATATGGTTCTTACGTAAAGACAAAGCTCAGCATAAGGAAAACATTCTTTTTATAGATGCTTCAGAAATGGGTTTCATGAAAGACCGTACTCATAAAGACTTCTCTGATGAAGATATTAAACTTATTTCAGATACTTATCACGCATGGCGTAAAGATGGAGATTATGAAGATGTAAAAGGTTTCTGTAAATCTGCTAATGTAGAAAAGGTAGAGAAAAATTCTCATGTACTTACTCCTGGTAGATATGTTGGTATTCCTGATGAAGATGATGATGGCATCCCTTTTGAAGATAAGATGAAAGTTCTTACTGAAACTCTTGCCGCTCAAATGGCTAAGGAAGAGGATATGAATGCGGAGATTAAGAAGCAGTTGGCTAAGATTGGTTTTACACTTTAAGCTATGGATATGAAGAAAGAAAATACTATGGCTGAAAATGCATTGCCTACAGGGTGGAGAACTACTACTCTTGGGGAAGTTGTTGAATTAGTTTCTGAAAAGATCAGTTGTAACAATGTAGATATAAAAAAATATATATCTACAGAGAATATGTTACCTTATAAAGGCGGTGTTAAGTTGGCAGCTACAATTCCATCTAATGGAAATTGCTCAAGTTTTGAAATTGGTGATGTTCTATTTTCTAATATTAGAACATATTTTCAGAAAGTATGGCTTGCTTCTTTTAAAGGTGGTTCATCTAATGATGTTATTATATTTAGACCAAAAATAAAGGATGAACTTAATAAAGACTATTTATATTACATGATTTGTAATGATCGTTTTATTGATTACACAGTTTTAACGGCAAAAGGTACAAAAATGCCTAGAGGGGACAAAGATGCTATTAAACAGTATTCTTTATTTCTTCCTTCTTTGAACGAACAAAAAGCAATAGCCAAAGTCTTATCCTCATTTGACGATAAAATAGAGCTATTACAAGAGCAAAATAAAACACTAGAAGAAACAGCCCAAACAATCTTTAAAGAATGGTTTGGTAAATATCAAGTAGGCGATAAACTTCCTGAAGGTTGGATTGTTTATGCGCTTGATGATATAATAAAGATAGTTAATGGATATTCATATAAGGGAAAAGAGTTAAAAGAAGATAGTGAAAATGCTCTCGTTACACTTAAAAATTTTGATAGAACAGGAGGCTTTCAATCAAGAGGATTTAAGCCTTTTGAAGGTGTTCCTAAAACAAGTCAAGAAGTTAAAATAGGAGATTTAGTTATAGCTCATACAGATTTAACGCAAGATGCTGAAGTTTTAGGAAATCCAGCTTTTATATTTGATAATTCAGGATTTAAAAAGATGTATATTACAATGGATTTAGTAAAAGTAGATATAAAAATAAAGGAATTCACAAATGCCTTTATGTATTATTTGATGAAAACAAAAAGATTTAAAGCTCATTGTAAAGGATATTCAAATGGAACAACTGTTTTACATTTAGCTAAGAATGCTGTTCCTGAATATAAAATAGTATTAACTAAAGATCTAGATTTAATAATTAAATTTTCCGAATTAGCAGATAATTCAACAAATAAAATAGCGTATAATATTTCTCAAATACAATCTCTTAAAAAAATAAGAGATGAACTCTTACCCAAATTAATGAAAGGATCAATAAGGGTTCAAAATTAAAAAATAATCAAGAGGTGCTTTAGTTCTAATATGACTAATTTTCTTATTAGAATTAAAGCATTAAAATGATCAGTAGTTTAATTAGAAGAGAATAAATCAATATAAATAATGACACAAGTACCAAATATATTCAATTATGCCACTAGTGAATTAAGTCAGGATGCTGTAATTTCTTGGCTTCTTAATTGGGCAAATCCTATTAATAAAGATAAAAACAATAACCTTCATACAATTGGTAAGTATTTCTTAGAATCTCTTTTAGAGAAAAAAGGAATTGCTTTAGGAGATCTTACTTGCATTGAAATAAAGCAGCAATATAAGAGCATAGATGTCTTTGTACATTTAATAATGGATGGTAAGACTTATGGTATAATAATTGAAGATAAGGTTTATACTTCTAGTCATTCTAACTAATTGAAAAAGTATAAAGAGAAAATAGAAAAAGAGGGTTATGTTAATCTTATTTGCATTTATTTTAAGACTGGCTTTCAGGCTGATTTAAAAGGGGAAATAAATGATGGTTTTCTACATTATTCTGTAAAAGATTTTATTAAGGTATTTGATTTTGGTTCAAAATTAGGTGGAGATAGTGAAATACTTATATGTTATTATGAATATTTAAAAGAACTTGAGAAGCAATATCTTGAGGCTGAAGCTTCTTTTTTGTCTTATAAAACAAAGAATATTAACGAATGGAATTGGTGGAATTGGTCTGGATTCTTTAATGATATATCTGGAGAATTAAAAGCCGGTTGGGGTGAAGTAGGTAATCGTAGAGAGAAATTATTGGCATGTTGGTTTAAAGGCAAAGAATTAAGAATCAATTATAATGGTAATGAATTTATCTTTGCTCCCTATGTTGATATTTTATGTACAGAGAAGAGCTATTCAATTAATTATAGACTTGATCTGAATGGAAATTCTGTTGAAGATAGAAAATTAAGAGACTTTATTATAGATATGTTTAAGCCTTTGCTTGAAGAAAATAAAATAGCATATAAAAGACCTTCTTTTAAGAAAGCTAAAAAAACAATTCTTTTATTAAAACTTGGTGGTAATAAAAGGAATAATGTTAAACTTGAAAATATGTGCCATTCAGAATTACTGATGTTTTTGAATAAATTACAATCAGTATTAAAGGAAGTAGTTAGTTAACTACTATTGATAGTTGTTTGATATGTAAATGAATTAGAATATTTGTATTAAAAAACAGAAGCCGAACATTAATAATGAACGGCTTCGTTTCTATTTCAACACTATACATCTTGCGAATGGTTGATGAGATGTCTTTATCTGATATCAATACTTAAATATTTATTTAACGTATCTGCAAAGATTATATCCTCTCCTTCAATCTCTTCATAAAACATATCGAAGAGTGAGTATTCCATTTCTTTGTATTCACTATTGTTTTTTATTTGAGCATAATTATCTATTTTAATTATATGCATGTCACTTAGATAATTAATGCCATAGATAAAACAATAATCAGGAAATTCGTTTTGTATCTCTTTTAATTTGTTTTTAATTAATTCTATTGCTTTTGTATATTTTGTATTTCCCATATTAGTAAATATTTTAATCGGTTTGCAAATATTGCAATTATTTAATGATTATTATTAGCAATAATCATATTTATTAGAATATTTGATATTCTATTCAGACTTTTTGTTAAAACAATACTATATTTGAATATTACATAAATAATAGTTAATTAATAAGCATTAACATATAATGTCAGAATTAAACGAGGACGCAATAGAACAATCTTTTATAGAACAATTAGTAAGACAAGGGTATACTTATCATTATGGTCCAGATATAGCTCCTAATGCTGAAAATGCGGAGCGTGAGGCTTTTGATTCTGTGCTTTTGCATAAGCGATTAAAAACTGGCATAGAGAGACTTAATCCTGAATTACCAGAGTCTGCAAGACAGGAGGCTTTTCAGAAGATTAGGGATTTGGGTAGCACTGATCTTATGGAGAATAATGAGTGTTTCCATACTATGCTTACTAATGGCGTTAATGTTGAGTATATAAAGGATTATGAAGAGAGGGGCGTTGGTGTTAAGATTATTGATATAGAGAATATTGATAATAATGAATTCTGGCTTGTGAATCAACTTGTTCTTAAGAATACTTCACCTAATGGAGAGCGTTCTGCTGAGAAACGTCTTGATGTTGTTTTGTATGTAAATGGTTTGCCTTTAGTTGTGGTTGAACTTAAGAATGCTGCTAATGAGAAGGCTACAATTCATAAGGCTTTTACACAAATACAGAATTATAAGAATGCCGTTCCTTCTATCTTTTATTATAATTCTATTTGTATCATTTCTGATGGTATAGATGCTAAGGCGTCTAGCCTTTCTGCTCCTTTTTCAAGATACCTTTCTTGGAAATCTCCCAAAAAAGCTTGTCTTTCTTTAAGTAAAGAAAATGAGTATCCTTTATGTGATAAAGTGGCTGAAACTGATGCTGTTTATGAATTAACGGATTTACAGACTCTTACTAAGTTTATGTTAGAGAAGGAGACTTTGATTAATCTTATTCGTTTTTGTACTGTTTTTGAGAAAGAGAAGGTTAAGGATAAGGTTTCTGGATTAGTTTCTCAGATTACCGTTAAAAAGCTTGCTGCTTATCATCAGTATTATGCTGTAAGGAAGGCTGTTGATGAAACAGTTCGAGCGACTCGTGTTGATGATGGTAATCGTAAGGTTGGCGTTGTTTGGCATACTCAAGGGTCGGGTAAATCTTTGTCTATGGTGTTTTATAGCGGGCAGATTGTTGTTAATAACAATATGAATAATCCTACTGTTGTAGTTCTTACAGATAGAAATGATTTGGATGATCAGCTTTTTACAACTTTTGGTAATTGTGTGAATTTACTTCGTCAGACTCCTAAACAAGCTGAGAGTAGGGCTAATATTAAAGAGTTGTTGAAAGTTTCTGGTGGTGGAATCATTTTTACTACTATTCAGAAGTTTAGTCCTGAGGAGGGTAATGTGTTTGATACTTTATCGGAGAGGTCAAATATTGTGGTGATGGCTGATGAGGCTCATCGTTCACAGTATGGTTTTGTTGGTAGAGTTGTTGATACTGAGGAAGGCTCAGAGATTAGATATGGTAATGCTAAATATCTTAGAGATGCTTTACCTAATGCTTCTTTTATTGGCTTTACGGGTACTCCTATTGAGAAAGTTGATAAGTCTACTCCTGCAGTTTTTGGTGATTATATTGATGTGTATGATATAAAACAGGCTGTTGACGATGGGGCTACAGTGCCTATTAGTTATGAGTCTAGATTGATTAAGGTTAAAATAGAGGATACAGTATTGGATTCTATTGATACTAAGATTTCTGAGATTAATGGTGCTTCTGAACAACAAATAGAGATTGCTAAGAAGAGAAATGCTAACATAGAGGCAGTTGTTGGACAAACAGATAGATTAAAGGATATTGCCAAGGATATTGTGTATCATTTTGTGGAGAGACAAAAGACTTTCGATGGTAAGGCTATGATAGTTTGTATGAGTCGCAAGATATGTTGTGAGTTATATGAGGAGATTATTGCTCTTCGTCCTGATTGGCATAGTGATGATGTTGAAAAGGCTTGTATTAAGGTGGTTATGACTAGTTCTTCGGATGATCCTGTAGAGTTTCAGAAACATCATACTACTAAGCAGCAAAGAAAAGATCTTTCTCTTAGAATGAAGGATGTTAATGATGAGCTTAAGATAGTGATTGTTCGTGATATGTGGCTTACTGGATTCGATGCGCCTTGTCTTAATACTATGTATGTTGATAAGAAAATGCAGGGTGCGTATTTAATGCAGGCTATTGCTCGTGTTAATAGAGTTTATAAAGATAAGCCTGGTGGTTTGATTGTTGATTATATTGGCATTGGACAGGATTTGAGAAATGCTATGGCTACTTATTTGCAGTCGGGTGGTGATGGTGATGTTTGTATAGATATCTCTGAGGCTATTGCCGGTATGCTTGAGAAGTTTGAGATTGTTGAGCAGATGTTTCATGGATTTATGTATAAAGCTTTTTTTAAAGCTGTGACTGCTGAGAAGTTACGTATATTACTTGCTGCTCAGAATTTTATTATCTCTAGTGAGGATTTGAAGAATAGATTTATTAGGGAGTTGAATCTTCTTTCTAAATTGTATGCTATGTCGGTGCCTAGTGCTGAGGCTGAGAGTATAAAGGATGAGGTTGCTTTCTTTCAGGCTATTAAGGCTAGAATAAATAAGTTTACTTCTGAAGGTGGAAAGTCGGATATAGAAGTTGACACTGCAGTTAAACAGATTGTTGATGAGGCTCTTGCTTCTGATGGTGTTATTGATATTTTTGAGGCTGCTGGTATAAAGTCACCTTCTGTTGGTATCCTTTCTGATGAGTTCTTATTAGAAGTGAAGAATATGCAACAGAAAAATGTTGCTTTTGAGCTTTTAAAGAAGCTTCTAAGTGATGAGGTGAGAGTGCGTAAGACTAAAAATATTGTACAAGGAAAGAAATTTTCGGAGATGTTAGCCTCTGCCGTTAAAAGATATCATAATAATCAAATTGATTCGGCTCAGGTGTTGCATGAATTGGCAGAGATTGCAAAGGAAATGCGAGTAGAGGATAATAAGGCTGGTGAGCTTGGTTTATCGGATGATGAGTATGCTTTTTATTCTGTTCTTTCTGTAAATGATTCTACTAAGATGCTTGATGATTATAAAATGAAGGAACTTATTCATGCTATTGTTGATGTAATTAGAAAGAATGCCACTGTTGATTGGAGTAAGCGTGATGATGTACGTGCTAAACTTAGGTTAACAGTGAAGAAACTTCTTATTCGTTATGGCTATCCACCTGACTTGGCTAGAATGGAGGCGGATAGGGTTATTGCTCAAGGTGAGTCTTTAGCTTCAGTTTTTGCTAATTAGATTTGTTTTAACTGAGATGCTTCTCTAGAATATAATAATATTTATTTATATTTGTACATTCTTGAAACTAAATAAATTTAATACAAATATTCTTTATGAGAACATTAGCAAACATCATTTGGCATTTTCCTTTTATGGGATTTATGTCAGCTTTCTTTACTTTTTTACTTGGTCTGTTTTTAGTTGTAACTATAGTTGCAGCTCCTATTGGACTTGGATTAATTCAACTTTCAAAATTTCTATTGACTCCTTTCTCTAGCGAGATGGTGGATAAGGAGGATTTGAATCAGAGATCCAACCTTGCATGGGAAGCTTATAGTTTTATCGTTAGAATAATTTATTTCCCTTTTGGTTTGATTCTTGCTGTTGTGACTCTTTTTCAAATTGTAGGACTTTGTATTTCTATTGTAGGTATTCCTTTGGCTATTATTATGTCTAAGTCTTTGTCTACTTGTTTTAATCCTGTTAATAAGGTTTGTGTTTCTCGTTATGAGTTTAGATAAACGATCAGGTAGATAAAAACAGGTATGAGGAGATTGTTATTATTAGGAATCCTATTAGTTTTTTGTAGCTCTTCTTTTGCACAAAAGACATCTGAAGATCAGAAGGTTTCTTATTATGTTGTGGATCAGAAAAAGGCAAATATTGCATTGTTTCTAAAGGATTCAAGTGGAGATTTTATAAATAATTTTACAAATCTTAAAGACATATTAAAAAAGAAAAAGAAGAAATTAATCTTTGCTACAAATTCAGGAATCTTTATGCAGAATTATACTCCTTTGGGTTTGCATGTTGAAAAAGGTAGACAAATAAGAAGATTAAACAATAGAAAATCAGGCTATGGTAACTTTTATATGAAACCTAACGGTGTTTTCTATATAAAGAATGATAATAGTGCTGGTGTGTGTAAGACTATAGATTATAAAGCATCTGACATAAAATATGCTTCTCAATCAGGTCCTATACTTATTATTGATGGAAAAATTAATCCTGCTTTTAGGAAAGGGTCTAAACATGCTCATATTCGTAATGGGGTAGGAGTTTTAGAAGATGGGAAAATAGTCTTTGCTATAAGTGAAGAACAACTATCTTTTTACGAGTTTGCAGCTTTCTTTAAGAAGATGGGCTGTAAGAGTGCTTTGTATTTTGATGGTTCTATTTCTGCTGTCTATTATTCTATTTATGATTATTATACCGATGAAAGTGATTTTGCAGGTATGTGGGCTGTTTGGGAGTAATTTAACAATGTTTTAACACGTAAGCGTTAAAAAGATATTATATGTTTATTATATTTGGTAAGTGTTTCTAGTTTAGAGACACTTTTTTTTTTATATAATATATAATTATGAGAATACCATTTTGTTTGATTATCTTCTCTCTTCTCTTATCTTCTTGTGGCAATTCGGTAAAGAAACCTGCTGAGAAAAAAGTAACTGCAGTAGCAAAAGTTATAAAACCCAAAGAGTTACCTCCATTAAAAGAAGGTGAATTTAAATGTTCGGATGAAGATTTTGGTGATATAATAGAATTGAAGGGTACATCATTACCTGTAGAGCAAATATTTAGAGTTTCTGAGACAGAAATGTTTGCAAATGATTCTCTTATGATAGTCAAAAATAGGAGTGGGGAACATACTTTCATGATATATTCTCTTCCTGATTTCAAATTCATAAAATTCTTAGGAGTAAATGGAAGAGGACCAGGAGAGTTTCAATCTCCAAACATTGTTAAGGCTTTTGATAATAAATGTATGTGTTACATTTTTGAAGCTGGAAGTAGTGATATTTATTCAATAAATAAGAATCTAACAATTACTAAAACAGATATTAAATTATCTCCATCAAAAAGGCGATTCTTTTCGGATAAGCAGCTGTATTCTTTATCTAAGGATGAGTTTATATATGTAGAATCTATAAAAAGAGGAAAGGCTGTATTTCATACAAAAATCCGAAAAGATTCTATAGATACAAATCAGATAATGAAACTTAATTTTAATAAATCATATAGAAATTGGGCAGCCTATATTGGTGATTTTGGAGTGAGTAAGAAACATGATCGCATGGTATATGCTTATAAAAAATTCAAGCGTTTAGTCTTTTCTGATCTTGATGGTAAAAAGAAAAGAGTTCTGAATTTCAATAGTGAAGCTGCAAAACATGGAAATGTGAAGGATATGCTTGGTCCAGAGAATGTAACTCATTATTGGGGAATATCTGCTCAGAAGAATTATGTATATGTTCTGTATAGTGGAAGATCAGCAATTCAAGTAGGGAAAGAGAATGATAAAACCTCAGGTTATATATTCGTAGAGCAATTTGACTGGAATGGAAATCCTGTTAGAAAGTTTAAGTTAGATCATTGGGGCTATTTTACTGTGAATGAACAAGAGGATACAATATATCTTGCTTCTTATATTGAAGAACAGCCATTCTTAAAGTTTAGTATACCGGCAATGAAATAATAATTACTTAAATAATAAAATTATGGAAAAGATCCTGAAATTAAAAAGTAATGGATTCTTGAATCTATTTATTGCATTTGTATTTCTTTTTTCACCCCTTACATTAATTGTGTTTTCATTCTCTTGGTTAATAGCAGTTGTTATTGCCCTTGGAGTTATTGGATTCTTCTGGTTCTTTGGATTAATGATAGTAAATCCAAATCAATCTAAAGTATTAGTGTTCTTCGGTAAGTATAAAGGAACAATTAGAGAGAATGGTTTCTATTGGGTGAATCCCTTTTATGAAAAGAAAAAAGTGTCTCTAAGAATAAGAAATCTTGAGTCAGATGTTATTAAGGTTAATGATGAACAAGGTAATCCGATATTAATATCAGCTGTAGTTGTATGGAAAGTTATTGATACATATAAGGCTGTGTTTGATATAGAGACAATAGAAGAATTTGACAAATTAACAGGAACAAAGAAACCAAGACCTGAGGAATCATATCAAGCATTTGTAAAGATACAATCAGAGGCAGCTCTTAGAAAAATTGCTCACTCTTATCCATATGATGATATTGATACTGATTCAATATCAATATCGTTACGCTCAGGAGGTGATGAGATAAATAAAGCTCTTGTTGATGAATTACAAGAACGTCTAGCTCTTGTAGGAATAGAAATTCATGAGGCAAGAATATCTAATCTAGCGTATGCCCCTGAAATTGCAGCAGCTATGCTTCAACGTCAACAGGCTCAGGCAGTGATAGCTGCACGTAAGACTATTGTTGAAGGTGCTGTAGGGATTGTTGATATGGCTTTAACCCAATTATCTGATAAAAAGATTGTAGAATTATCAGATGATAAGAAAGCTTCTATGGCAAGTAATCTTCTTGTTGTTTTGTGCTCTGATCATGCTACTAATCCGGTTATTGATGCAGGTAAATTATAGATGAGAACTAGTAAAATATTATTCATTCTTTTGTTGTTCAGCCTAAGTAGCTTAGGACAGAATAAATTAACATCACAAGAGAAGCGTGTACTTATAAATAAAGGTACTGAAGCACGATTTAGTGGTGAGTATAATAAGACAAAAGCTGAGGGAGTATACGTTTGTAAAATGTGTGATGCTCCTCTTTATTCTTCAGAACATAAATTTGAGTCTAATTGTGGTTGGCCTGCTTTTGATGATGAAATTAAGGGAGCAATAAAGAGAGTGCCTGATTTAGATGGTAGGCGAACAGAAATAGTATGTGCTAACTGTGGCGGTCATCTTGGGCATGTCTTTAAGGGAGAACATCTAACAAAGAAGAACCTAAGGCATTGTGTAAATTCTATTTCTATGAAATTTATTCCTAAGAAGGAGGATCTTAAAGAAGATGTAATATATCTTGCTGGCGGATGTTTCTGGGGAACTGAATATTATTATAAAAACCTAAAGGGAGTAATAAGAACTTCAGTTGGTTTCACCGGTGGATCTAAGAGTAAAACTTCATATAGAGATGTATCTAAGGGTAACTCAGGGCATGCTGAAGTTGTAGAAGTAGTATATGACAAAGATGTTATTAAAGGAGGCGAAATAATAAAACTATTCTTTGAGATACACGATTTTACACAAATAAATCGTCAAGGACCAGATATAGGAACACAGTATCGTTCAGAGATATTCTATACAACAGCTAAGCAAAAAGAAGTGTCTAAAAAGATTATTAAGATTCTTACTTCTAAAGGCTACAAAGTAGCCACTAAATTGACAAAGGCGGGAGCTTATTATAAAGCTGAAGATTACCATCAGAATTATTATAACAAAAAAGGAGGTACACCTACTTGTCATTTCCGTAAGAAGATATTTTAAATAGCAAGATTCATTTAAGGCACATGAGTGTGCTAATAAAATAAAGCTCGATATATGTAGATATATCGAGCTTTTTATATGCTTAGTGATTTATAGTAAATTACTCTTTTATAGTTCTTAAGGCTTTAGTTAGTTGGTCAGCACATGAAGTATTACGTTTTCCACAAGTGTTACCTTCAAGTTTTTCAATTATGTCAGATATTTTCATACCTTTAGTAAGAGTAGCAATAGCTTTAAGATTACCCTCACATCCTTTTGTAAATATTAAGTCTTTTAATATTCCATCTTCTACTTTTATAGAGATTTTCTTGCTGCACACTCCTTGAGGAGTATATTCTAATGTTTCCATATTATTAATTGATTCTTTTGGTTTATTTAGGGTATTAATTCTAAATTTTCATTTGCGAAAGTAGTGAAAACAGATCTTATCGTTGATGTTTATCTAAGATTATTTAGTATTTTTGATAGATAATAAAAATAATAATTTAAAAAGGGTTAAAATGAATACATTACATATTAAACATCTAATATATATATTTATGTTATTGAGCTTTTCATTATGTTCTTGCAATAGAAATTTTCCTTACTTATCAAAAACAGAAAATAAATACAATCTTACTAAAGTAAATGATTTAGAGAATAAAGCTTACAGCAAAAATATTGAGGATTTTTATGATAATGGAAAAGAAGGAACATTTATTGGAAAGGCTGATGTTAAAATATATTATAAAATTTTTGAGCAAAAGAATACAGATAGGGTTATATTAATTAGCTCGGGAAGAACAGAAGCAGCTATAAAATATAAAGAACTTATTTTTGATCTTTTTAATAATGGATATTCTATTTATATACATGACCATAGAGGACAAGGATTATCTGGCAGAATGACAGAGGATCCTCAAATGGGTTATATTGATTCTTTCCAGTATTATATTGATGATATGAAATTTTTGTATGACCATTATTTGAAATTGAGGAACTATAAGAATATATATCTACTATCACATTCTATGGGTGGTGCAATTGCAATGAGCTATTTAGAGCAATACCCTAATGATTTTAAAGCTGCTGCATTTTCATCTCCTATGTTGGGCTTTAATCCACCTATTCGCTCTGTTGTTAGAATTCTTCACGGACCTAAGACTAAATATGCATTGGGACAGTCGCAATATAATGAAGACAAAAGCACTTTTAAAGGAAATACTTTAACAGGTTCTAAATTAAGATATTATAGAATGATAGAAGCTTACTCTAAAACTCCTAAAGCAAAACTAGGTGGTGCAACTTATACTTGGCTTCATAAATCTTGTCAACAATTTGATTATATATTTAGTAACGCGAATAAAATACAAACTCCTATTATTCTTCTTTCTGCGGAGAATGAACAGATTGTATATCCATATGCTCACCAAAAGTTCATGAATATTATTGAAAAGTTAGATAAAGATTGTATAGCATATGAAGTTAAAGATGCTCAACATGAACTGTTAATTGAGAAAGACGAACAACGCATAGAGAGTATTACTGCAATATTAGATTTTTATTCAAATTATTAAATTTTATTTTATCTTCATTTTACAAATGGTATAAGATTCCATCATTTAAAACATAATTCTATGTTCAGCATATGTAACTTATTTCTTTTAATTAAGTAATAATATTTAACTATATATGTTGAACTAACTTTTATGTTGTTAATAATTATGAGAAAAATACTATTAGTTATTATAGGTATGCTTTTCAGTCTAGCTTTATATTCACAGAGTGTGGGTATTGGCAGTTCTGATTTTACTCCAAATGCAAGTGCAGCTCTAGAAATTCGTTCTAATAATAAGGGTTTGCTTATTTCAAGAATGTCTTCTTCTGATAAAAATGCAATTTTAAACCCTAGTAAGGGATTATTGATTTATCAAATAGATCTGCAAACGGGATTCTATTACTACAACGGAACTAAATGGGAATTATTAGGGACTAATTTAAATGATAAGGATTTCGATCCTACTAATGAGATACAGGTATTAAGTATTGTAAATGATGTGATTTCTTTGTCTAATGGTGGAGGTTCTATTAAATTACCTGCAGGAACTATTGGTGCACAGACTTTAACCTTTACAGGCACTGCTTTATCTATAGCTAATGGGAATAGTGTAGATTTATCTATACTTAAAGATAATATGGGAGACCATAAGGCTGGTCAAAATATTATACTATTATCACATTATATTAGTGGAGATGGAGATGATGAAGGAATAAGTATAAGTTCTAATGGAGATGTGATATTTTCTAATGCTGTAACAGTAAAAGGAGATATTACATTAAAAGCGGGTAGTATAGATAATTCGGAATTAGCTGATAATTCAGTAAGTAGTGCCAAACTTTTAGATGGATCAGTTATTACATCTAAATTATCTACTTTTTCAGTTACAGATACAAAATTGGCAGATAATTCGGTAAGTACAAATAAATTACAAACAAATTCTGTAATAAGTGATAAGATATTAGATGATGCAATAACAAGTGA
>JBATVL010000004.1:0-62220 GCA_049671745.1 Marinifilaceae bacterium | reverse complement strand
ACCCTAACCTTGGCAAGGTTATGCTCTATCAACTGAGCTACTTTCGCATTGCATTGGCAAAAGTACACTTTTTTTCTTTATCTGCAAATATTTTGCTCTTTCTCTTGAAAAAAGATTTGCCCATAGTTTCATGTTGTATTTTAAATGTCTTAACATATATCTAAGAATGTTAATATGACAAAAGAAAGAATTGTATATTTGTTAGTGTAAACATTTAATAAAAGATCTACAAATGAGAATAATATATCTAGCAATTACCTTTCTATTTATTATGAGTTCAATAACTTCAGTATCCCAAACAGCAGATCTTAAAGGTTGTGGTTTGAAATGTGATACAATTTCAAAAGTGGTTTTAGATAATTCTAAAATAAGGGTTTATTATTTACTAAATTATCTTCCTAATCCTGCAAAACCATCCTCTATGCAAGAGGCACAGACGATTTTACAAATAGGAGACAAAATGAATCGTTTTACGGATTATAATAGTTTTAGATCAGATTCTATTAATGATGTATCTGTAAAACAAAAGTTACCGTTAGGAAGCTATATGATGTCTATGATGGGGCTTAATCGTAAGGTCAATTTTCATGATAATATAATAATAGATAAAATAGAAGAAAAAGTTATTTATCAGCGAGGTGTGTTGCTTGATACATATGAATATGAGGAGGATATGCCTAAATTAGATTGGAAAATATTGAAGGGAGACACTACGTTTTTTTCTTACAAGTGTAATAAGGCAATGACTCGTTATAGAGGTCGAACATATATAGCATGGTATGCATCTGAAATTAATTTACCATTCGGGCCTTATGTGTTTGGAGGTTTACCTGGTTTAATATTCCAAGTTCAAGATATATCAAATCATTACTCTTTTACTCTTAATGGTTTAAGACAAACGCAGAAGAGAGACATTATATATAAATATAACAAAAAGAAGATAATTCGTACGAAGAGAGATAAGGTGCGTAAAATATACAAGAATTATTGTGCTGATCCTATAAAAGCCATAATGAATTCAGGTAGAACGATTACAATATCGGATAAGGATAAAGCAGGTGTGAAACCTAAGGCATATAATCCAATTGAGCTTAATTAGAATAATAAAGAAATATACATGAGAAAGAAACTATATATTCTTGGACTTATTCTAGTCTCATTATCTGCTTCATTGCATTTATCTGCGCAAGAAAATAAATCTATAATTGGACAGATAATTAGTAAAGAAAAGCAGAAACCTCTACAAAATATTGTTTGTAAGATCTTTACGGGTAATAATGAATTACTAGCTTATAATATAACTGATAAGCATGGAAGTTTTAATTTTAAACGTGAAGAGAAAGCGGAGTTTATAGAATTCTCTTCTATTGGTTATAAAAAACAGACAAAAAAGTTTAAAGATTGGCTGACACATCCTATTGTGAAAATGGAGGTTGAAGTTATAAATTTGAATGAGGTTCTTATAAAAGTTTGTCCTATTAAGAATAAAAAAGATACTTTAATTTATAATATTGTTGCTTTTAAAAGCAAGGAGGATAGATATATAGATGATGTTATTAAAAAACTCCCTGGGATTGATGTATCAAAGACAGGAAAGATTTCTTATCAAGGAAAACCAATAAGTAAGTTTTATATAGAGGGACAGGATCTTTTAGGAGATAGATATAATCAGGCTACTAAATCTCTGCCTGCTGAAGCTGTTTCTCAAGTAGAGATATTAGAAAATCATCAACATATAAGAGCTCTGGAAGATAAAGAATTTCCTGATAGAGCAGCTCTTAATATAAAGCTTAAGTCTAGTTATAAAATGAAACCTATTGGAGAGATAGAGGCCGGTTTAGGTGGAAAATCTATAATCTGGGATGGGAATTTGTTTCTTGCACAAATAGGCGCAAAGAGTCAATCTATGCTTGTAGGTAAGATGAATAATTCGGGTAAAGATTTGTCTGAATTTACTTCAGAACATATTGACTTTTCAAACAGTTTTGCCTATCAGCCATTGCCTTCAAATGTGCTTCCAAGTTCTTTTATGAACTCTGCTTCTATATCTAAAGAAAGATATTTAAAGAATAAATCTATCTATTTGGGTTTTAATAATCTTATAAAATTAAGTGATGTTTCTAATCTTAGAACAAATATAATGTTCTATACAGATAGAAGAACAGAATCGGATAGTTCTTATTCGTATTATGGTGGACTTAAAGCAATTGCTTTGAGTCAAACAAATAACAAGTTGAATAAAATAAGCTCTTTTGTTCCAATTTTGAAATATGAATACAATTCTCCTAATTATTATATTTTAGATGAGTTTAAGACCGTCTTTTCTAATACTAAGCAAATAAATACACTTTCTAATAACAATAAAGCGGTTGGGGAGAATATTAGGGACAAACCAACGTATTTTCAGAATGTTTTAAATATTACTAATAATGTTGGAAAACAGGCTTATGTTATAAAGTCTTTTATTAGATATTTAGATAGAAAAGAAAATTTAGATTTAAGTAGAAATGAGCTTTCTGGCGTGGATATTAAGGATGGTCAAGTTGGTCTTGAGCGTTTTTTTACTAAAAATAGGATATCTACTATTTTGCCATTTTTAGGAAATTCACTTGATGTTGGTGCCGATTTTATCTATTCTAAGGATAATTATACTAATTCTAATTTGTCTTTTAAATCTTCTAATCAGAATACTGAAAATGCAGTGGAGAAGAATACTGTGAAGTTTGGTTTGTCGCCAGAATATACTTTTCGCTATTCGTCTAATGGTCGTGTTACTTTTGGGTTAACAGCATTTGCTGAGCATTATAATTTATTTTTGAAGAAAGATGAAGTAGTAAGGTCTTATTTGACTTGTAATCCTTCATTTAGACTTAAACATACATTGAATAATGCTTTTGATTTTAGATTCTCAGGATCGTATTCTTCTTATGATGCATCAAGTGCTTATCTCTCTGATAAACCTATATATCATAATTATAGAACTCTTTATTATTCATTAAACGATATTTATAGAACCAAAACTTATCGTTTGTCTACTAGTGTGAATTATCGCGATTTGGCAGAGATGTTATTTTGTAGAGTATCTGCAATATATTCTAAAAAAACTAAGCCTTTTTATTACAATTACGATTATAGTAATGATATTACTGTTGCTAAAGCTGTATTGGAAGATAATACTTCAAATTTTTTGTTTCTTAATGGAAGTGTAGACAAAACTTTTACTTCTGCTGGTTTGTCTTTTAAATTATCTACTAGTTATAGTAGAAACGATTATTTGATGTCGCAGTTTGGTAGTAAGATAATGAATACTTCTAATCATATTACTCCGACATTGAGTTCTAATTTTACTAAGCTGTCATGGTTTAAAGTGTTTTATTCTCTTACGGCTAATCTTTCTTGGCAAGATAATGATGAGCTTAACTCGAGTAGGAGAAGTATGTATAATAATCTGAATTTTTTCTTTTTTATAAATCCTAAAACTGATTGCTCTCTTACTTTTGAGCATTCTGCTCTAGAACTTGAAGAGGATAAGTTTGATAAAAATCTTTTTGTTGATTTTAAAGCTCATTATTCTCCTTTTAAAAGAGTGGAGTTTACCTTGAGATTGAATAACCTTCTTGATAGAAAAATGTATTCTGTATCTTCTACTACAGGTCCTAATTACCAATCTTATTATTTACCACTTAGAAGAAGAGAGTTTTTGTTGTCGTGTAAATTTAAATTGTAGTATTTTTTAAGCATAAAAAAAGCCTCTCAAGAATAAACTTGAAAGGCTTTTGTACCCGGGGCGGGACTTGAACCCGCACGACCAATGGCCATTGGATTTTAAGTCCAACGTGTCTACCAATTCCACCACCTGGGCATCCTAATTGGATTTTGAGCGAAAGACGGGACTCAAACCCGCGACCCTAACCTTGGCAAGGTTATGCTCTATCAACTGAGCTACTTTCGCATTTGCACTGACAAAAGTACACCTTTTTTCTAAATCTGCAAGTGTTTAGACTAAAAAAATATACTTTTTTAAATCTTTTCTCAGACTCTATATGTCAAGTGCTGTTTATCGTTTTGAGTATTAATTGATTAATTAAAATCTATGATGACAAGAAATCCTGAATGTTTTCTGATATTTATTACATCTCCACTCTCGAAAATCAAGTATTGACCTTTTATACCTTTAAGAATACCCTTGTATTGTTTAGTTTTTTCAAGGTTTATGTTCTGAAGAATATTTTCTGGGTATTGATCTATTGGAAAATTAATGCTCATTACTTCTGAATCTTCTACAAAGTATTGTTTAAACTCAGAGTGCACAAGTTCAAATGCTTTCTTTTTCTCAGCAAGCATGTCTATATCTTGATTCTTTTTCGATAACATATTCTTCCATTTGGTTTTGTCTGAGAAGAATCTTTTTAAATAGACTTCAATAGTACCAGCTATATGTCTGTTTGGTGTTTCAGCAATTATGATTGCATTGTCTGCTCCTTGATCTATCCATCGAGTTGGTATTTGAGTCTCCCTTGTTACGCCGACTTTTATTTCTCCAGTATTAGCTAAATACACAAAATGCTTTTTTAAAGAAACATTCTTAGCCCACTGCATATCTCTTGATATACCAAGATGTGCCATGTCTAATTCAGGGCTCACTATATTTCTATCTGTTTCTGCTAATGTAGAGAAACATTTATAGCAATATCCTTGAGCATATGAACTTTTTGTTTTGCGTCCACAATGTGTGCAATTAATCTGTTGTAAATATTCTATATGTAATTTTTTCCCAATATAATCGTTAAGTAATATCTTCTGTTCTCCAACAATAAGGCTGTAATTAACCGATTCATTAAGAACCTCTGTAGCCATCTTTCTTAGATTTCCTTTTAACATTTTCTTTTGCTTTTCGTACTGTTTTATAAGTAAGTAAAACTACATTATAAATATAAGACCTACAAAGTATTTGTAAAGCATTAAGCATCTGCTATTTTTTAGTATATTTGTAAATTAGATAATTAAGTGTTTATGAAGCAAAAGAAATCAAAGGGGGTAAGAGGTTCTTATTTCGCATCTACCATAAGTATTAGTCTTGTCTTGTTCCTAGTAGGTGCAATGGTTTTTCTGTTGCTTAATGCCAGGGAGATTTCTAACTATGTAAAAGAGAATATTGGTATCTCAATAATAATTAAGGATGATGCAAAACTTGTAGATGTAAAGCTTCTGCAAAAGACTCTGGAGACTAAGAATTTTGTAAAGAAAACTAGTTTTATTACTAAAGCTGACGCAGCTTCTGATTTTGAGAAACAAGTAGGAACAGATTTTGTGAAGTTTCTTGGTTTTAATCCTCTTTTAGCCTCTATTGAATTAAAGCTTAATGCTAATTTTACCAGCGCTAAGACTATTGGCAAGATAGAAAAGAACCTAAGAAAGTTTGATGTTGTTCAAGATGTATATTATCAAAAATCACTTGTTACGGCAGTTAATGAAAATGTTAGAAAAATAAGTATAGTACTGCTGGCTGCTAGTGTTTTAATGCTTCTAATATCTTTCACTCTTATCAGAAATACTATTCATTTATCTATATACTCCCAACGTTTTATTATAAATACTATGCAGTTAGTAGGTGCTAAATCTTCATTTATACGTAGACCATTTGTACTTAAATCTATGTTCCTTGGTGTTGTTTCTGCTCTACTTGCTAACGTCTTACTTATGGGCTTAGTGTATTTTGCTTTTGAACAATTGGCGGGTATTGTTGATTTAATAAAAATGGAAGTATTGTTACAGATGTTTTTGCTTGTTATATTCTTGGGAGTAGTTATAACTTGGATTTCTACAACCTTTGCTGTTAATAAGTATCTTAGAAAAAATATTAACGATTTGTATGCATAACTTTTTGTGTTTACAGCATGTATAAAGATTAATCAATGGAAGATAGAAAATTTGATTTCCCTCTAGGAAAAGAAAACTATAAGTTGATTCTTATAGGTTTTGGAATTATTGTGCTTGGTTTCATTTTAATGATGGGTGGAGGTGCAGAGAATGCTACAGATTTTAGCACAGATATATTCTCTTTTAGAAGAATAACTTTAGCTCCTATAGTGGTGCTAATAGGTTTTGGTTTTGAGATATATGCTATAATGAAGAAAACTAAAGAAGATTAAGAATAGATGGATTATTTACAAGCATTGATTTTGGGTATTATTCAGGGATTAACTGAATTCTTACCCGTGAGTAGTAGTGGACATTTAGAGATAGGAAAAGCCATTTTAGGCGTAGAAGTAGAGGATAATCTTATTTTTACTGTAGTTGTTCATGCAGGAACTGTGTGCAGTACAATTATTGTTTTTAGAAAATATATTCTTGAACTTCTTAAGGGATTGTTTGAGTTTAAATATAATGAAGAAACTAAATATGTTGGTAAGATAGCTCTTTCTATGGTACCAGTGGGTATAGTTGGAGTTTTCTTTAAAGACGAGGTTGAGTCTCTTTTTGCAACAGATAATATGATGTTTCTTGTAGGTTGTTGTTTGTTATTTACAGCAGTTATTTTAGCATTCACTTATTATGCAAAAGAGAAACAAAAAGATGTTTCTTATCGTGATGCTTTCTTGATTGGTATTGCTCAAACTTGTGCCATTTTACCAGGCTTATCACGTTCTGGTTCTACAATAGCAACAGGTTTATTACTGGGAAACAAGAAAGAAAATATTGCACGTTTTTCTTTTCTTATGGTACTTGTACCTATTATAGGGGAGAATATATTATCATTATTAAAAGGTGATTTCACCGCTAATACTTCTATAAGTGCTGGTGTTTTAGCTGTTGGTTTTTTATCTGCTTTTGTATCAGGTCTTTTGGCTTGTAGTTGGATGGTGAAAATAGTAAGTAAAGGTAAATTAATATATTTTGCAATCTATTGTTTGATTGTAGGATTGATAGCGATTATTTGGTAGCTGATGATTAAATTTTTTGAAGAAGATAAGGATTTTAAAGCGGGAGCTTTATTGTGTATAGATAAAGAGTTAGATTGGACATCTTTTGATGTTGTAAAGAAAGTGAAGTTTGGTATTCAAAGAAAATTCGATTTAAAGAAACTAAAGGTTGGTCATGCGGGTACTCTTGACCCACTAGCTTCTGGCCTTGTTATTATATGTACTGGGAAAGCGACTAAGACTATAGATTCTTACATGGGACAGACTAAAGAGTATATCTGTACTGTAAGATTAGGAGAAACAACTCCATCTTTTGACTTAGAGACGGCTGTAGATAATACATACGAATATAAGCATATTACAAGAGAGCTTATAGATGAAAAATTAGAAGAGTTTATTGGAGAGATAGATCAAGTTCCTCCAACTTTCTCAGCCCTAAAGATAAATGGGGTGAGAGCATATAAAATGGCTAGAGAGGGTGAGGTTTTTGAGATTAAATCCAGAAAGATAACTGTTGATAAGATAGAAGTCTTAAGATTTGAGGGACAAGAGCTTGAGCTAAGAATTGTTTGTGGAAAAGGAACATATATTCGTTCTTTAGCTAGAGATATAGGTCTTTCTCTTGGGAGTGGTGGTTTTTTAATCGCTCTAAGACGCACAGCTATAGGTGATTTCAGAGTTGAAGACGCTTTAAGTGTAGACGAATTTCTTTGCAAAGTACAAGAATTTTAGTAGCTTGCGTCGTTTTTCGAGATTTTTTTTTTAACGTATTGTTTACAATAATATATACTAAGTATGAAATTATCAGCTTTTAAGTTTACTTTACCACCTGAATTAATTGCTATGCATCCTGTGCAAAACAGAGATGAGTCTAGAATGTTAGTTTTACACAAAAAGACGGGTGAGATAGAGCATAAACAGTTCAAAGATGTTATTGACTATTTCGATACAAAAGATGTTTTTGTATTTAATAATACAAAAGTATTTCCTGCTCGACTTTATGGAAATAAAGAGAAGACAGGTGCTAAAATTGAAGTTTTTCTTTTAAGAGAACTTAATAGAGAGCAAAAATTATGGGACGTTCTTGTTGATCCTGCTAGAAAAATCAGAATTGGTAATAAATTATACTTCGGTGAAGATGATGCTTTAGTTGCTGAGGTTATTGATAATACTACTTCTAGAGGAAGAACTTTAAGATTCTTATTTGAAGGTGATTATGATGAGTTTAAAGAAACTCTTTTTGGACTTGGAGAGACTCCTCTTCCTATAAAAAGAGATGTTGAACCAGAAGATGCTGAAAGATATCAAACAATTTATGCGAAACACGAAGGTGCAGTTGCAGCTCCAACAGCTGGATTACACTTTAGTAGAGAGCTTATGAAGCGTTTTGAGATTAAAGGTATTAATCTTGCTGAGGTTACTCTTCATGTTGGTTTAGGTAATTTCCGTGCAGTTGATGTAGAGGATTTAACTAAGCACAAGATGGATTCTGAACAAATTATTATTGAGACTCCTGCAGTTAATGTGATTAATAAAACTAAGGATGATAAGCATAAAGTTTGTGCTGTTGGTACTACTGTAGTTAGAACTCTTGAAAGTTCTGTTACAACATTAGGTAGATTGACTGAGTTTGAAGGTTGGACAAATAAATTTATCTTTCCTCCTTTTAAATTTAGAATTCCAGATGCTATGATTTCTAATTTCCATTTTCCATATTCAACATTACTAATGATGGTTGCTGCTTTTGGTGGTTACGATAATGTAATGAATGCTTATAAAGTGGCTGTTGAAGAGAAATATAGATTCGGTACTTATGGAGATGCTATTTTAGTTATTGACTAGTGTCTTTTTATAAATATATAGAAAAGGCTGTTTCTTTATTGAAACAGCCTTTCTTTTGTTTTAATTCATTAGGTTTCTGGCTTTACCGTCTAGCCATAAAAGAATGTTATCAATTACAATTTGTAATCTTTTCTCAAATGATTCATTAGTTGCATATGCCACATGTGGCAGCATTAATAAATTAGGTGCCTTAAGTAATATTTCCTTATTATTAAGAGGAGGTTCAATATCATAAACATCTGTTGCTGCTCCAGATATCTTACCATTTATAAGTGCATCGTAAAGAGCTTCTTTATTAACAACTGGTCCTCTTGCTGTGTTAATAAGTATAGCAGTCTTTTTCATTTTATCGAAATCCTCGAAGTTTATAATGTCTTTTGTTTCTGATGTTAAAGGCGTGTGTAGTGTGATAATATCAGATTTCTTAAGAAGACTTTCTTTATCAGTAAAAGTAACTCCCTCTATTGCTTTTGGATTTCTGTTGTAAGCTAATATTTTGCAACCGAACACTTTACATATATCAGCAACTCTTTTACCAATAGTCCCACATCCAATAATTCCTACTGTTTTTCCATTTAGTTCTGTTCCTAAGAATGAACCTCTTGAGCCACCTGTACGTGTTGCATCTTCGCCCCAAGCAAATTTTCTTAATGTAGAAATCATCATTCCTATAGCTAGTTCAGCTACCGATTCGTTTGAGAATCCAGCTGCATTTGATACTACAATGTTTTTTTCTCTACAAGTGTCCATATCTATATGATCAACTCCTGTGAAAGCTACGGAAATCATTTTTAGATTTGGACAGGCATCTATTACTCTCTTACTTAATTTTATATTACTTAGAGCAATAATATCAGCATTTTTAGCTCTTTCAATAAGAGTATCCTCATCTTCAATTCTATTGTTGTATGAAATAAAATTGTGACCTTTCTCCTTCAAACTCTTTTTTAATGCTTCAGCATTAGTCTCACTTAAAGCTAAAGGTTCTAAAAAAACTATATTCATGAAATTCTTTTTTTGTTTGTTATACTTTCCGTGAAATTACTAAAAATAGATGATTATTAATATATTGAATGTGAATTGTTATATTTGTATAATAATAAATTAAAGTTTGTAGCTTGGAAATAAAGGACTTAATAAAAGCGTTTAGGAAAAATCCTAAAATAGAACTCTTGAGAAAGAGTCTTAAGGAAGTTGATAATAATGTTATCAAGATAGATAATGTGTGTGCATCTTTTACTCCTTTTCTTGTGAATGAGGTATTTGAGACAAGTAAAGCCCATCAATTTATTGTTCTAGATAATAAAGAGGAAGCTGCCTATTTTTATAATGATTTGTGTGGAATATTGGGTGATAAATCAGTTTTATTCTTCCCTTCTTCATATATTATTAAAAGGAATGAATTCCAGATTGATACTACTGATGTCGTTTTACGCACAGAGGTAATGGATAAACTTGGAGAAGATAAAGAGAAATATCTTGTTGTTACTTGGACTGATGCTCTTTTAGAAAAAGTAATAGATAAGGATGCTTTAGAGAAGAATACGACTAAGTTGAAAAAGGGAGAGGAGCATGATCTTGCTTTTCTTACAGAATTGCTTTTTAGTTATGGATTTGAGAGGGTAGATTTTGTTTTTGAGCCAGGTCAGTTTTCTTTAAGAGGTGGTATTCTTGATGTATTTTCATTCTCTTACGATTCTCCTATAAGAATAGATTTCTTTGGTGATAAAATAGATTCTATACGTTTCTTTAAGGTTGATACTCAACTTTCTGATAAGAATGTAGAGGAGGTTTCTATTGTTCCTAATATTCAATCTAAGGATATGGGAACTAAAATTTCTTTCTTTAATTTCTTGTCTGACGATTCTATTCTTTGGCTTTATAATGGAAAATCTATACTTTCTGGTTTCGATAAGCTTTATTTAAATATTGCGAAGTATTGCGAGCAAGAAGATTGTGATTTAAGTATTGAGGATTTCTGTACCCCTTCGGATCTTAAGATGTCTATAGATTCTTTTAAAAAGATAGAGTATGGACATGAGTGTCTTTTCTCTGCTGACACTAAAATATCTTTTAATATTAAGGCTCAACTGACTATAAATAAGAATTTTGATATTCTTGCTGATTGTTTGAATGAAAGAACTGAGTTGTTAGGTGAGAATTATATTCTTACTGTTAATATGATGCAGATAGATAGGATAAATGCTATTTATAAGGATAAGGGTAGGAAGGTTGATTTTATGCCCGTTAAAGGTGTTTTACACCAGGGGTTTATTGATCTAGACTCAAATGTTTCTGTATATACCGATCATCAAATTTTTGAACGATATCACAAGTATAATCTTAGGAATTCTAGTTTGAAAAAATCTAGAGATTCTATTACTCTTAAGGAATTGAATTCTCTTGTTGTAGGTGATTATGTTGTGCATATTGATCATGGTATTGGTAAATTTGTTGGTCTTCAAAAGATAGATGTTAATGGAAGTGAACAAGAAACAATTAGACTAGTTTATAGAGATAATGATGTTCTTTTTGTGGGTATTCATGCTCTGCATAAGATCTCTAAATATAAAGGAAAAGAGGCTGAACCTCCAAGAATAAATAAACTTGGTTCGCCTGCTTGGCAGAATCTTACAGATAAGACTAAGAAGAAAGTTAAGGATATTGCTAGAGAGTTGATTACTCTTTATGCACAAAGAAAGAAAGAAAAAGCTTTCTCTTTTGCTGCCGATACCTACATGCAAGAAGAGCTTGAGGCTTCTTTTATTTATGAAGATACTCCAGATCAATATAAGGCTACTGTTGAGATTAAAAAGGATATGGAGAGTGATTCTGCTATGGATAGATTGGTCTGTGGTGATGTTGGTTTTGGAAAAACAGAACTTGCTATTCGTGCTGCATTTAAAGCTGTAGCTGATAATAAACAGGTGGCTATTCTGGTACCTACTACTGTTTTAGCTTTTCAACATTATAAAACTTTTCTGAAAAGATTGGCTGATATGCCTTGCAGTATTGAGTATCTTTCAAGATTAAGGAAACCTGCTGAAACAAAATCTGTATTAAAACGCTTAAAGGAGGGTACTGTTGATATTGTTATTGGTACTCATCGTTTAGTTGCTAAAGATATTGTTTTTAAGGATCTTGGACTTTTAATTGTTGATGAAGAACAGAAGTTTGGTGTTTCTGTGAAAGAGAAGCTTAAGAATTTAAAACTTAATGTGGATACTCTTACTCTTACTGCTACTCCTATTCCTCGTACATTACAGTTTTCTCTTATGGGTGCTAGAGATTTATCTATAATGAAAACACCACCTCCTAATAGATATCCTATAGAAACTGAACTTCATGTGTTCGATGAGGAGCTTATTGCAGAGGCTATAACTTATGAGGTTTCTAGAAATGGTCAGGTTTTCTTTATTCATAATAGAGTGAATTCTATTCATGAAATAGAGGCCCTTATTCAGCGTCTAGTTCCAGGTATTAGAACTGCTGTTGGACATGGACAGATGGAAGGGGCTAAACTTGAGAAAACTTTGCTTGGTTTTATGCAGGGTGATTATGATGTGCTTATTGCAACTACTATAATTGAGTCAGGACTTGATATACCTAATGCTAATACAATAATCATTAATCAGGCGCAGAACTATGGCTTGAGTGATTTACATCAGCTTAGAGGGCGTGTAGGGCGTTCTAATAGAAAGGCTTTCTGTTATCTTCTTGCTCCTCCTTTGGATATTCTTCCCAACGAGGCTAAGCGCAGATTGAGAGCTATAGAGAGTTTTTCTGATTTAGGATCAGGTTTTAATATTGCTATGCAGGATCTTGATATTCGTGGTGCTGGTAATATTTTAGGCGGAGAACAATCTGGTTTTATTAACGATATTGGTTATGAATCTTTTCAAAGAATCCTTAAGGAGGCTATGCTTGAACTTAGAGAAACGGAGTTCGAGGATATGTTTTATGTGGATGGTAAAGTGAAAGAGGATGCTGTCTTTGTTACTGATTGCATAATTGATACAGATAAACAAGTTCTGATTCCTGATTCTTATGTGGAGAATGTGGAAGAGAGAATTCGTCTTTATAGAGAACTTGATAATATTGAAAGTTTAATTGTTCTTGATGAATTTGAACAGAAAATGATTGACCGTTTTGGTACTCCACCTAAGAATGTGGAGAATCTTTTTGTTCTTGTTCGTTCTAGATGGATTGCTATGAGTTTAGGAATAGAGAAGGTTATCTTAAAGAATTATAAGTTAGTTTTCTTTTTTATTGCTAATCAGTCATCTCCTTTTTATGAATCAGAGGCTTTTCAAAAAGTTATTAGATATTTACAAGCTAATGGAAATATCTGTGAGATGAAAGAACGTACAAATAAATTATCTCTTATTTTTACTGATATTAAAGCTGTAAGAAGGATAGAGGAGATTTTGAAAGATATTTATAAATCTTAAGGTTTAGTAATGAGAAATTTAGTTTTTGATATTGGCAATACTCTTGCTAAATATGCTGTTTTTGAAGATAATAAAATTATATTAATTGATAATATTGATGTCTTGGACGTTAAGGCATGTGAGGAGATTATTAGTGGTAATTCTGTAGATGCTGTTATCTTTTCAGCTGTAGGTAGATTGGATTGTGATGTTGTTGAAAAGGCAAAGTCTTTAATTTCTAATGTGATTCTTGCTGATTATACTACAGCTTTGCCATGTGATAATTTTTATGAATCAAAAGAAACATTGGGGTTCGATAGAATTGCCGCTTGTATAGGTGCCGCTTTTCTTTATCCTAATAAAAATATTCTTGTTATAGATGCAGGTACAGCTATCACTTATGATATAATAACTGCGAATAATGAGTATTTAGGCGGAATTATATCTCTTGGTTTGAATATGAGATATAGGGCTTTAGAGCATTTTACAGATAGGCTTCCTTTGTGCGAAATATCTGAGAATACACCTCTTATAGGAAAAACAACTGTTGAATCTATTGTAGGTGGAGTACAAAATGGAATAATAGCTGAAATTGATGCATATATTTGCAATATTAAGATAGAATATCCTGATGTTCACGTATTTTTAACAGGAGGAGATGTCTTTTTCTTTGATAAGAAATTAAAAAATGGCATATTTGTAAATCAGAAATTATTATTTTACGGCTTAAATCGAATATTAGAATATAATGCAGAGAAATAAGACTTTAAAGATTTGTGGGTTGATATTGTTTGTTATTTTGAGTATGAATTCATTTGCTCAACATAATACTACGTCCCCATTTTCTCGTTTTGGAATAGGAGATGTAGCTAGTTTGGGAAAAGGTAGAGCAGCCGCCATGGGTGGTGTAGGCATAGCGCTTAGTACGCCATATTCTCTTAATAGTTTGAACCCTGCCTCTTGTGGCGTTTTAGATAGTATGTCTTTTATTTTTGAAGCCGGTATTAGCGGACATTTTTCAAATTATAAAAGTAGTTCTCTAGAGCATAATACAAGAGACATGAATTTTGATTATTTTGCTATGGCTTTTCCTATCACTAATTGGTGGCGAATGTCTATGGGGCTTAATCCTTATTCTAGTGTTGGTTTTTATATGAAGAATTCTACAGCTCATACTAACGCTGCAGGTAATTTGGACTATAATCAGCAATATGTTTTTGAAGGACAAGGTGGTATTAATAAAGCTTACGTATCTCAATCGTTTATTCCTGTTAAGAATCTTTTCTTAGGTGTAAATATTTCTTATATGTTTGGGCAGATTACTACATCTAAAAATGTATCATTCCTTTATGAGAACGGTTTCCCTGTATCGGGAATGCTTTCTACTCAACAAGATAGAGAGCTTACTATTAAGGATATGATGTTTGATTTTGGAGCTCAGTATAAATTGCCTTTAAACGAAAAATATGCTTTAAGTTTTGGTGCTATATTTGCTCCTAGTAAAACAATAGACTCTAATTTAAAGAATAAAATAGGAAATAGAAGAGATACAAGCTCAATTGATGTTGATCTTCCTCTTAAATTTGGTGGAGGTATAGGTTTATATATAAACGACAACATTACTTTAGGTTTTGATTATACTAATGAGCAATGGTCTAAGGTTAATTCTTTGGAAAATTCTAAGTATAAAAATAATGAGACTTACGCTTTAGGTTTCGAAATTGTTCCTAATAGAAGATCTATGAAATCTTATTTAGGACTTGTTTCTTATCGTATGGGTGTTCATTATACTGATTCTTATATGAAAATAAGAAATAATTCTATTAAGGACTATGGTGTGAGTTTTGGCTTTGGTTTTCCTTTGCGTCGCTCATCAACATATATTAATTTAGCATTTGATTTGGGGAAAAGAGGAAGCGTAAGCAATACGCTAATAGAGGAAAATTATGCTAAGATTAGTTTATCTTTCTCTATGTTCTCGAAATGGTTCTATAAACAGAAATATGAATAGTGAAAAACAAAGTGGTATGAAAAAACATTTATTAACCTTGCTAGTGGCGATTTTTATAGCAATGGGAACACAAGCACAAACACTCGATTCTAAATTTGGAGTTGATAGTGTTAAAACTGTAAAAAATGCATCTGTTTACGGACAGCTTGTTAAGCAAAAGAGATATTCTGAAGCTTTACCTGCGTGGAGATATGTATTTGTTAATGCACCAAAATATCAAAAGTATACATATACTAAAGGCGTTAGTATTATGCGTTATATGGCTAAGAAAAACCCTAAATATGTTGATTCTTTAATGATGGTTTATGATCAAAGAATTAAGTACTTTGGTAATGATCGTAAATATCCTACTGCATGGATTATTGGTAGAAAGGGTAACGACTGTTTTAGGTATAAGAAGAAAACTGTTGAGAATATGAAAGAGGCATATACTTATCTTTCAGAGTCTATAAACAAAATGGGTGACGTTGCAGAAGGTTCTGTTATTAATAATGCAATGACTATCTCTGTTAAATTATTTGATAAAGATGCTTTATCTAAAGATGATGTTATTGCTAATTTTAGTAAATACATGAGTATTCTTGAGAAGCAACTTGAGGTTACAACTAAAGCTAAGTATAAAAAGAAAATTACTGCTGTAACATCTAATGTTTCTACTTTATTCTTTAATGCAGGTGTTGCTGATTGTATTACTTTAGTTAAGTTATTAACTCCTAAGTTTGAGGCTTGTGAGGATATAGATGAATTGAAATCTATGATTTCACTTCTTAAGCGTGCTGAATGTGTTGATTCTGATCTTTTTGCTCAATTAGCAGAGAGAATCTATAAGATTGAACCATCTGATAAATCGGCTTATAGTTTAGCTATTTTCTTTCAAAAGAGACAGGAATATGCTAAGACAGAAAAATATATCCAAGAAGCTCTTTCTCTTGTTACAGATTCTAAAGCTAAGTCTGAGTATCTTTTAAAGTTAGCTGTTATTAAGTATTCTCAAAAGAAATATACTGAAGTGAAGAGAATTTGTAAGAAGGCTCTTGCTATTAATCCTAAAATGGGAGATGCTTATATTTTAATTGGTAAATCTTACGCTAACTCTAGTAAAGCATATTCTACTGATGCTTTTGATCAGCATACTGTTTTTTGGGTAGCTGTTGATAAATTTATTAAAGCAAGAAATGTTGATCCTTCTGTTAAAGAAGAAGCAACTAAGCTTATTAAAACTTATTCACAGTATTTCCCTAGTAAGAACGAAGCTTTTTTTAAGAATATTACTCCTGGTAAAACTGTTAAAGTTGGTAGTTGGATAAATGAAACAACTTCTGCAAGATTTAATGATTAATTTGTAAAGACTTGAAAATAAAACATTTAATAGTAGAAAGCATTGTAGTTGCGACAGCGATTACAATGCTTTTGTCTTGTTCTAACGATATTAAAGATGTTCAAAAATTGAATTCAGAAGATAATAAACCTATTACTTATGGGAAAAATATTGTCTTATTGTATTCTGATTCTTTATTATTAAGATATAAAGTAACAACAGAAGAATATATTGAGAAACTTGATGGAGATGAAGTTGTGAACGAGTTTCCTAAAGGTATGTTTACTGAAATTTTTGAGAAAGATTCTTCTAAAACGACTATTAAATCTCAATATGCTTTCTATTCTAAAAAGCATAAACTTTGGACAGCAAAATCTGCTGTAGAAATTGTTACTGCTACTGGTGATAAAATAAATACTGAACTATTATATTGGGATATGACCAAAGGTCTTATCTATTCGGATAAGTATGTAAGAACTATATCTAGTGATGGTCAGATCCTAGAGAGCTATAATGGATTTAGATATGACCAAGAAATTCAAAAGGTTGAATTAAATGAAGTTGCAGGAGATTTAAATTTATAGTTATATGGCAGAAGAATATCTTATTGTGTCTATTGTATCTATGTTAGTAGCATCTGCATTCTTTTCTGGAATGGAGATTGCTTTCATTTCATCAAATAAGCTTAGGATTGAGCTTGACAAAAAAAATCAATCTTTTGTATCTAGATTAGTTTCGATATTTACGAAAAATCCTTCTTTGTATATTTGTACTATGCTAGTTGGTAATAATATTGCATTAGTGATCTATGGTATTGCCATGACTAAATATATTGAGCCTTTATTTAAACCATATATTACTAGTGATGGCATACTTCTGCTGATTAATACTCTGATTTCTACTTTTGTGATTTTATTCACTGCAGAGTTTCTTCCAAAAATTCTTTTTAAACAGAGACCTAATTTAGTTCTGAATTTGTTCTCTATGCCAGTTTTCTTTTTTTATATTATTTTCTATCCTATTACTGTTTTTACACTATGGCTTTCAAAAATTTTTATCTCTATCTTTTTTGGAAAAGATCTTTCTAATATTGATAATTCTCATGTATTTGGTAAGATTGATTTAAATAATCTTGTTCAAGAACATTCAATTGGGGATAAAACGGAGGAAGATGATAATGAGATTAGACTTTTTATTAATGCGCTCGATTTCTCTGAGGTTAAACTTAGAGAGTGTATGGTTCCTAGAACGGAACTTGTTGCTATTGGTTTTAGTTGCTCCATATCTGAACTTAGAGATCTATTTGCTGAAACTGGATTCTCTAGAATTCTTATTTATAAAGATGGAATTGATAATATTATCGGATATGTACATTCTTCTTTATTGTTTCATAAACCAAAAAATATTGATGATTGTATTAGCAAATTAATTATTGTTCCTGAAACTATGCAGGCACAAAAGTTAATGAAACTTTTCACCAAAGAGCATAAAAGTATTGCTCTTGTTGTTGACGAATTTGGCGGAACTTCTGGAATTGTAACAATTGAAGATATTATGGAAGAGATCTTTGGGGAAATTGAAGACGAGCATGATAAAATGACTTATATAGAAAAACAACTAAATAATACTGATTTTCAGTTTTCAGGTCGTCTTGAAATTGACTACCTTAACAAAAAATACGGAATAAATCTTCCAGAGTCAGAAGAATACGAAACATTAGCTGGCCTAATTCTGTATAAATATCAGAACATACCTATTGAGAATCAGGAAATTTCTATTGATAGATATACTATTATTATTGATAAGGTTTCTGATGCTAAAATTGAAGTTGTAACGGTTCTAGGTAAATAAAATGCCTTTTAGTATTGATAATGTGATGTTAAAACTAATTATGTTGCAATATTATTTGTCCACCTTTTTATTTTAATTATTTTTACCCAAATTAAAGGTTTATTGTCATATTTATATTTTATGAGAAGGATATTACTAATATTTTTAATTATTGTTTTGAGTTTTAAGTTTTCTTTTGCACAAAAGGATACTCAATTCTCTAATAATAGTTTTAATCATATTATTTATAATCCAGCTTATCTTGGTGTTAATAATAAGTGGAACATTTCTGGATTGTTTAGAACACAATGGACTGGCCTAAATGGTTCACCATCTGTTTCTGGATTTTCTCTGGATTTTCCATTTAGAATTGTACGTTCACATCATGGTTTTGGTATTTCTTTTACAAAAAATGAATTTGGAAATGAACTACAACAAAAGAATACTACTATTGCTATAAATTATGCTATAAAAACTAATGTTTGGGGTGGTATTTGTAGTATTGGTATAAGAAGTGGTTTTATAAACCAAATATTTAAAGGTAAGGGAGATATTCCTTCTGGAAGTAATAAAAATTTTCAGAGAAGTTTGATTGAAAATACGATTAAAGGTGATGGTGTTTTTGATGAAACAAATTTAGTTTTTGATTTAGGATTAGGATTGTTTTATACAAAGAATAATTTTTATTTAGGATTGTCTATTGATCATCTTGCAGAACCTAGTTTCTTTCAGATGAATGATTTTGATATGAAGTTAAAAAGACAATATAACATATCTGCTGGATTTACTTATTCTATTGCTAATAATTGGGCGATTGCTCCTTCTCTTTTAGCAGTTTCTGATTTAGATTTTTATCAAGTTACAGGAGGTATGAATTGTATTTTTGACAAGTATTATTGGATGGGGGTGTTATATAGACAAGATGACGCAGTAAGTATTAATATTGGGATTGAATTTAAAAATGGTATGAGATTTGCCTATGCTTATGATTTGGGTGTTTCTAAATTTAGCAGAAAATCAAATGGAAGCCATGAATTAATTGGAACTTATAGTTTCGATATTAGAATGAGAAAACAAAAGTATAGTAGTGTAAGATTTTTATAATAGTTAGAGTATGATGACATTATATCGAATTGGTTTGTTTGTATCTATTATTCTGTTGCTTGCGAGCTGCGGAAACCTAGACGATGGGGAATTGGTAGGTACTAGAGAAGGTGGTGAATTTTTGGAATTAAAACCCTATGGTATGGTTTCTATTCCAGCTGGTAGTTTTTCTATTGGACAAAATGAGGAGGATGTTCTTGGGGCTTATACATCTAAGACTAAGACTATTTCTTTGAGTTCATTTTGGATGGATGAGACAGAAATTACTAATGATGAGTATAGACAATTTGTATATTGGGTTAAGGATTCCATTATTCGTCAAAAATTGTCTGAGTCTATTCCTGAATTTCTTCTTACTGATGATGACGATGTTCCTCTTGAGCCTCAGCGTTTAAATTGGCGTAAGAAGATTGATATGGATGAAGAGGAAGTTAAAACACAAATTGAAAATTTATATGTCTCTGGTTGGGATGTTATTGATGGTCAGAAAGAGATAGATTCTAGAAAACTTATTTATTCTTGGTCTCATTTTGATTATGCGGCAGCTGTAAAAAACTCTAAAAATTATGACTATAGTACAGGGAAATATAAAGGAAATATTATTGATCGTGATGGTAATGTAGTTGCTATTAAGGGGCGATCATCTTTTATTGTTAAGGAAAGAGATTTCATTTATCCTGATACTTTATGCTGGGTTAGAGATTTTACTTATTCATATAATGAACCTTTCGCTAATGCTTATTTTAGCCATACAGGGTATGATAATTATCCTGTTGTTGGTGTCTCGTGGAGACAGTCTAAAGCATTTTGTAACTGGAGAACTATGAATTATAATAGAAATATTAAATCTAGTGAAAAAGTAAATGCCTGGAGATTACCTACAGAGTTTGAGTGGGAGTATGCATCGCGTGGAGGATTAAGTTCAAATATTTATCCTTGGGGTGGACCTTATACAAGAAATGAGAAAGGCTGTTTCTTGGCTAACTTTAAACCTTTACGTGGAAATTATATGAGTGATGGTGCTCTTAGATCGTTTGAGGTTGCACAATATCCTGGTAATGGATATGGTTTGTTTGATATGGCTGGAAATGTTGCTGAATGGACCAATACAGCTTATAGCGAATCAGGATATGATTTTATTCATGATATGAACCCAGACTATCAGTATAATGCTTTAAATACTGATCCTCCTGCTTTAAAAAGAAAAGTAATTAGAGGTGGCTCTTGGAAAGATATAGGGGTATATCTACAATGTGGTACTCGTACTTTTGAATATCAGGATACTACAAAATCATATATTGGTTTTAGGTGCGTTAGAAATAAAGTGAATGATTAATAAAATAACTTAAAAGAGAGAAAAGTGGGTTTAAAGTTTACACAATCGAAAAAGTATAAAATGTTCATGGGCTATGTCTATGGATGGGGGGCGTGTGTTGTAATTATAGGTACGTTATTTAAAATAACGCATTTTCCAGGCGCAGTATATGTATTGACAGCAGGTATGATAGTAGAGGCAGGAATATTTTTCTTGTCAGCTTTTGAACCTGCTACACCACATTATGATTGGTCTAAGGTTTTTCCTGAATTAAGTGATGATTTTAAAGGAGAAGTTGGTGTTAGATCTTTTGGAGGTGGAGGAGGAAACTCTTCTCTTTCTCTTGATGTTGTGGATGAGGATACTAAGAATAAGATAAAAGAGGGTTTAAAGAAATTAGCTTCCTCAGTTGAGAATGTTAAAGATATTAGTGAATCTGCTATCGCTTCTAGTTCTTACAAAGATGCTATGATTTCTGCAACAGATGCAATTAATAAGGTTTCTAAAAACTCTACCGATATATCTACAAATATAGAAGGTTTTAATACTGCAATTATTTCTTCTAGTGCTGGTTTTGAAAAAATAAGTTCTGCTGTTGATGGTTATTCTGATTTTGTTGATAATTTCCAAAATAATTTTAAAGATAATGCTGATGCTTTTAATGGTAACATAAGTACGCTTAATGCTATTTATGAAATGCAAATTAAGAATACTAATCAATATTTAGATTCATTCTATAATGTGCATAAGAGCGTCAAGGATATTGCTGAACAAGTAACTGGAACTGTTGAGAGTAGCAAGTTATATAGAGAGGAAGCAGAGAAATTAGGTAAAAACATTTCTAATTTAAATGATGTTTATGGAAACATGTTAAGTGTTTTCAATAACGCTAAAAACTAGTAAATATGGGGGCTGTTAATTGTCCGGAGACTCCGAGGCAGAAGATGGTTGGAATTATGTACCTAGTGCTTACAGCAATGTTGGCTTTGAATGTATCTAGCTCAGTTTTAGATGCATTCTCCAAAGTTCAAGCTGGACTTACACAAACGGTAGATAATTACAGCAAAATGAGTAAGCAAATATATGCAGAGTTTGATAATGCATATGCTTTAAATGAAAATAAAGTTAAACCTTGGAGAGATAAAGCTCTAGAGGTTAAAAAACAATCAGAAGAACTTTGTAACTATCTAGAAGATGTTAAATGGGAAGTTGTTGAAGCTGCAGATGGAGAAGAGGCTGATGTAAATAATATTAAATCTAAAGATAATACTGATGTTGGTGGTGAAGTTATGATCCTAAAGGGTGGAGCTGATAACTTAAAGGAAAAATTAGATATATATAGAGAATATCTTTTATCTCTTATCTCTGAAAAGAATCCTACTCTTTGTAAAACTTTAGAGATCAATTTATCAACTAAAGACCCTAAACCGGTAGCTGGTGAGCATAAGACTTGGGCTTCTGATAATTTTGAACATATGCCTCTTGCGGCTGTTACTACGGTAATAACTAAGATGCAGGTAGATGTTAGAAATGCAGAGTCTGATGTTATCTCTCATCTTTATAAGAATATTGATGAAGGATCTTTTAAGTTTAATAGTATAAGCGCACATGTCGTTCCTTCTTCTAATTTTATTTTACAAGGAGATACATACAGCGCTAAAATATTATTAGCTGCTATAGATACAACACAGCGTCCAATAGTTGAGATTAACGGAAAAGTTGTTAAAAATTTCCAAGGAGATGCAACTCTTTATTCTATTGCTTGTTCTAAAACTGGTACTTTTAAATGGAAAGGTGTTGTGAAATATGTTATGCCTGATGGTGAAACAAAACATTATTCTATTGAAGATGAGTATATTGTTGCTTCTCCAAGTGTAGTTGTTTCTCCTCTTAAAATGAATGTTTTTTATGTTGGTGTAGATAATCCTGTAAATATTTCTGTTGCTGGTATTGCTTCGTCAAAAGTTGTTCCAACTATTTCAAATGGAACTATTTCTAAGGTAAATGGTAAATATGTAGTTAGACCTAAATATCCAAGAAAACCTTGTGATGTTAATGTTAGTATTAGAACCCCAAAGGGCTTACGTAAGATGCAAACTCTTCATTTTAGAGTGAAAATTGTACCTAATCCTATTGCTAAAGTTGCAGGTAAATCAGGTGGTAATATATCTAAATCTTTATTTTCTCAATTTTGGGGAGTTCAAGCAGAACTAGATGATTTCGATTTTGACATGAAATTTATAGTTAAGAGTTTTAATTTATCTACAGTAGATGCTGGTGGATATGTAAAAGAAGCAGAATCAGCTGGTCAGAGATTCTCTAGCTTGCAGAAGAAGATTATTGAAAAACTTAGAAAAGGGCAGAGAGTTATTATTGATAATATAAAAGCTAAAGGTCCAGATGGTAAAACTAGAACATTACAATCTTTATCTTTTAAAATCAATTAGTGTAGTGCAAATGTTGTGAACGTAAAAATATATAGACTATGAAAAGATTAATTATACTATTATTATTTACTTCGAGTGTATTAGTAGGTTTTTCACAAACCACAAGTGGATACGCTGCTGTTTTCAAGAAAAAGATCATAGAGAATCGAAAGCCAATACCTTATCAAGGAGTTAGAGAGGCTGATGTTATATGGGCTAAGTTGCTGTGGCGTGAAATTAATCTTGGGGAAAAAGTTAATCTTCCTTTATATTTTCCTAAAGAACCTCTTGATGGTAGATATAGTCTTGTTGATCTTTTATTGAAAGGGATTAAAGAGCAAACAATTATAGCATTTGATACTGATGATGATGAATTTCAAGTACCTATTGGCTATGATGCTATTCAAAAGAAATTTGGTGCTGGTACAAAGATGGTAGAACTGGAACAACCTGATGGTTCTATTATCAATAAAGAAGTTGTAACAGATGCAATAACGTCTGAGGTGAAAAAAGTTCTTGTTAAGGAACTATGGTACTTTGACAAGCAATCATCTACTATGCAAGTTAGAATTATTGGATTATGTCCTGTAAGGATCTATAAAAAGGAAAATAATCCTGATGAGCTTCAAATGAAATTGTTTTGGATAAATTATAACGACTGTAGGAAGAATCTTGTTCAACAGGAAGTTTATAATAATAGAAATGATGCATTGAGACTTTCTTTTGATGATGTATTTATTAGAAGACGTTTTAGTTCTATTGTAATGAAAGAATCAAACGTTTATAATAATAGATCAATTGGATCTTACGCTAAGGGTGTAGATGCTATGATTGAATCTGATAGAATTAAGAATGAAATGTTTAATTGGGAACAAGATTTATGGCATTATTAATGCCTTTTAATAAACATATATAAAAGGCTCTCATTTGAGAGCCTTTTTTTTAATATTGATAGTTTCTGAAAATTGCTTTATACTTTCTTCTTCATTCCTTTCACATATTAAAAGAGTATTGTTCTGTTCTGTTATAATGTAATTATCTAGTCCTTGAATTACTACTGTCATATCTTCAGGCAAATTAATAATACAGTTTTTGGTATTTATTAATTCATGGTTAATATTTTTAATTACATTATTATTTATATCCTTATTGCTTAACTCATGATAAGATTTCCAAGTCCCCAAATCACTCCATCCAAAATCTGCACAAATTACACATACATTATCTGCTTTTTCTAGTATTCCATAGTCTATAGAGATAGCATGTGTTTCTGCATATATATTTGAAATGAAATTGGCTTCTTTATTTGTATTTATATAACCAAGTCCATCTTCAAATAAACCTATTAGATTTCCAAGATGTTTTTTGTAAGCTTTTATAATAGTATTTACATTCCATAAGAATATACCTGAATTCCATATGAAATCACCTGATTTAATAAATACTTTTGCTAACTCAAGATTTGGTTTTTCTGTAAAACTTTTGACATTTTGTATGTTGTTAAAACCTTCTTTATTTCCATTCTTTTGAATATAGCCGTAACCTGTTTCTGGTCTGCTAGGTATAATTCCAATAGTAAGAAGAGATTCATTTGTATTCACAAAATCAAGTCCTTCTTTTATGCATTTAGTAAAATTTTCTCCATCAAGAATAATATGATCAGATGGTGCCACTATTATATTTGCATTTTTAGATTTCAGAAAGATTTTGTATGTTGCGTACGCTATACATGGAGCAGTGTTTCGTCTATATGGTTCGCAGAGAATATTATTCGTATTAAGTTCCGATAATTGTTCATGTACAAGATTATAATATTCTTTCCCAGTGACAACATAAATATTGTCAATAGGGCAGATTTTTATTAGACGTTGATAAGTTTGTTGAATGAGCGTTTTTCCTGTACCAAGAATATCTATAAATTGTTTAGGTCTTTCTTTGTTGCTAAGAGGCCAAAATCGTGATCCAATGCCCCCTGCCATTATAATAGCAAAGTTATTGTTATCCATTATATATGATTTTATTTTAATATTATTCTTTTGTACACTAAAATAGGGATATATATGTTAATATGTAACAAAAAAAATTATAAATTTATATCTAAAATATACATATGAGTTTTTTATCAGAGTTTGGAAACTTTTCAATTTTCATAGTAAAGGTTTTTAGCAAGCCAGAAAAATTAAAATTAACTATTCGAGAGTTTAGAGAAGAATTAATTAAGCTGGGAATAAATTCTATACCCATAGTTGTTATAATATCATTCTTTATAGGTGCTGTTATCACTTTGCAGACGGCTTATAATATTCGGACTCCTTTAGTTCCTACTTATTTAGTTGGCTATTTAGTAAGGGAATCGATGTTGCTTGAGTTTTCATCTACTATCGTAAGTTTGATACTTGCAGGTAAAATAGGCTCTAATATAGCATCTGAGATAGGAACTATGAGAATAACAGAGCAGATAGATGCATTAGAATTAATGGGGGTTAATTCTGCCTCTTACTTAGTGGCTCCAAAAATTGTTGCTGCTATGATAATAAGCCCTATTTTATATGTTTTCAGTGTTTTTATTGGAATATCAGGAGGGGTAATTGCTGGCCAGTTAGGTGGTGCTGTTAATATTGTTAATTTTATACAAGGACTACAGTTTAATTTAAATTTGTATTACATTTTATATTCTGTAATAAAAACTATTTTCTTTGGTTTCGTCATTACTGCAATACCTGCTTATTATGGTTATTATGTGTCTGGTGGAGCCCTTGATGTGGGAAAAGCAAGTACTAAAGCTGTTGTGAATAGTAGTGTTGCTGTATTAATATTGAACCTTCTTTTAACACAAATCTTACTAAACTAGAATGATAAGAGTAGAAAATGTAAATAAATCTTTTAACAAGAATCAGGTATTGAAAGATATTTCAATGACATTTGAGTCGGGAAGAACTAATATTATTATTGGTAGAAGTGGTTCTGGAAAGACTGTATTGTTAAAGTCAATAGTTTCATTATTTAATATAGACTCTGGTAGTATATATTACGATGATAGAGACATAACTAGATTGAATTTTAAACAATTAAAGGAAATCAGAAAAGAGGTAGGCATGCTTTTTCAGGGAGGTGCTCTTTTTGATTCACAAACAGTATTAGAGAATGTGATGTTTCCATTAGATATGTTTTCTAATATGTCTAAGATAGAGAAGTTAAAGAGAGTTGCATTTTGTTTAGAAAGAGTAAATTTAAGTGGAGTAGGTCGATTATATCCGTCAGAGATAAGTGGAGGTATGAACAAAAGAGTTGCCATTGCAAGAGCGATTGCTTTAAATCCAAAATATCTTTTCTGTGATGAACCAAACTCAGGACTTGACCCAGTGACTTCTTTATTGATAGATAATCTTATTCAGGAAATAACTAAAGAGTATAATATGACAACAATAATTAATACCCATGATATGAATTCTGTTATGGAGATAGGCGAGAAAATAATGTTTATAAGTGAAGGCCGAAAATGTTGGGAGGGTTCAAAAGATGATATTTTCAATTCAGATAGTCAAGAACTTAATGATTTTGTATTTGCTTCTGAACTCTGCAAGAGAATAAAGGATGTGAAAAAATAGTTTTATTCTATTATCTTTGTTGTGAATAAATTATATAAACTATGAAATATTTAAAATATCTAATTATTATTCTTTGTTTTATCTCTTGTAAAGAAAAAGATCCAGCTCCTCTTAGTAAGGAAAAGTTTGCAGCTGTACTTTTAGATATACATTCTGTTCAAGGATATAAATCTGTAGTAAGAGGTAGGCATTATAGTAATGATGAGGTAGATGAATTTCAATATAGTATCTTGAAAAAACATAATATAGATAAGGCATTATTTGATTCTTCTGTGGTATATTATTCTCGCCATATAGATATGTATTTAAAAATATATGAAGACGTTATTGATTCTTTGAATAAATGCAAATCCAAATATGATATAGTAATTGCAGCTAATTACAAGAGAGATACTTTAGATATATGGACTGGTAAGGATAGTTTATCTTTTAAAGATGATTCTATAAAGAAGTATGAATGCGATGTTCCTTTTAGAGAGAAGGGAATGTACAGACTTGCTTTAAAGATTAAGGTGAATGAAAAGGATGAAGCAATAGAAAATAGATTAGTTGGCTTTTTTAAAACAAATACAGATAGTCTAATTTCCTTTGATACCATTTATGTAAGCAAAGATACTTTATGGCATAAATATTATATGAAGGCTTTAACAGATAGTCTTGAGTATGAATCTTTACATTTTAAACTTATGGATTGTGATAATATGGACAGTTTAAAAACTAGGGACGTTATTATTAAAGATATTAAATTAACAAATCCGCTTGCTCCTAAAGTGAATGCTAGTATCTACCTCTTAGATGAAAGTGATTTAATAAAAAGAAGACGTTAGATTATATCGTATATTTTAAGAAATATTAATTAATATAATGATAAAGAAATATAGCTCGAACTATGTGTTTTCTCCTGATAAGGGGATTATGTCTTTTGGGATAGTTGTTGTGGAAGATGCTACTGTGACGGATATAATAGATATAAATGGCGAAATTAGAGAAATTGCAGGTTTAGAGTTCTATTCAGGTTATTTAATAATTGGTGATATAGAAAAGGATTGTTTTAATAATTTAAGAGTTAATAATGCTTCTTTCGAACAACTCTTTACAGAAGTTAAAACCTCATATAGATCATTATTACATATTGATAAACTTGATTTCCAGGCTAGAAGATTACAATCAAATACTGTACTTAAAAAGATATTATAAAAAGAAGGTTTTATTACTAAAACCTCCTTATTATATTTAGTGTTGTTTTGATTTTTTTCTTATATCATTAATATTTACTAGATAACCTCTTTTGTTCATAATCCATGCTGAATCACTATTAAAGTTATTATAGAAATGTTTGAAATTATTATGGGATATGTTAGCATGTTCATAAGTGTAATCATCTAATACTATTTTTTTGCCAATAGGAATCTTAATATGAATAGTTACTCTCTGACCTTTCCATTTAATATTGTTATTAATCTTAAAGAAACGATTTATGTGTAAGGTAGAATCCTGCAGTGTCCATTTATATGATATGTTCTCAGCTGATTTAAAAGCATCTTTTTTTGTTTTAGATTTAGCGTGTTTTCTAATTATAATCTCATATTCAGACGATTCAGACTTTTCGAATTTTATCTTAGGTTTTCCATATAATAAATTGTAATTGTCCTTGCTTGCAAGATATATATCTTCAATTTTAAGAACATCGCTATTATGACTTAACTCGTTGTTTACATTAGATATATATATGACGTCTTCAGATGTAGAATCAAGATTCGTTGAGACTGTATAAGTATCTGCCTCCTCGTTAAAATTCTTGAATTGTCCAAAAGCAATAATTCCTAAATTTATAGCTGCAAATATCCATAAAGCAAGACATGTTAATCCTATTATAGTTCCACCACTTTTAAGTTTAAATATCATCCTAATTCCTGCATAAGTTATTAATAGAAGTGGTATACATATTAATATTACAAGGCAGATATAAAACAATGTTAGATTGGCAGTGTTTAATACTACATCAGGAATAATACTCATTAAATACATATCACCAAATGGTGCACTAAAAGAACTTGCTAGGAACAAAGAACCAAGAAAACTTATAATGCTTATCATTCCTATAGCTATGAATAATATTCCTATGAAAATCTTAATACTTACTCCAAGTTTATTAACTATAGTATACAATAGGTCACCAATTCTGGATATGAATTTTCTAGCATGAGGGTAATTTTTCTTTATTCCATCTTTTACCTCATTATATTCTTTCTTTATGCTCTTCTCTATATTCTCAACATTTATAGCCTCTCCCTTCATTTCCAGTTTCTGTGAAGGTGTTCTAGCTTCTGGTACAAAAAACCACATTACAATATATATAAGAAATGGAAATCCATAACCTATTACTGCAAGAATAACAAGTACTGATCTTACTATAGCAACAGATATCTCAAAATAATTTGCAACGCCAATAGCTACGCCAGCAACTATTCTACCAGATCTAGCTCTATATAATTTTCTGTTCTTTTTCTTTTTCTTTTCCGATTTATCCTCTATATCTTCTCCAAAAATATCTTCTGGAGTACCTAGTATCTTAATTATATCTTCAATATCTTCTATAGAAAAAACTATATTGTCACTGTTTTTCTTTTCATCTAATAGTTCTGAAATACGCTGTTCTATATCTCTTACTATCTCTTTTGCTTCTTCATTATCTCCATAATATCTTTCAAGATGATTAATATAAGTAAGAAGCTTTTCGTATGCATCCTGATCAATATGATATATGAATCCAGAGATATTGATATCTAATGTTTTTTTCATATCTATTTGTTTTTAAGTTTGTTTACTGCTTGATTTAATAAATCCCATGAATCTTCTAGATCGCTTAAAAATTTTCTGCCCTTATCTGTAAGATTATAATATTTGCGAGGGGGTCCTTGTGTTGATTCTTCCCATCTATAAGATAGATACTCTGCATTTTTCATTCTAGTAAGCAGAGGGTATAAAGTTCCTTCTACAACTATCATCTGAGAATCCTTAAGTTTTCTGATGAGATCCGATGCATAGCCATCTTTACTATTAAGCAACAATAGTATGCAATACTCTAATACTCCTTTCCTCATTTGTGATTTAATATTCTCTTCTTTCATTCCTCTTTCTTTAAATCATTTTAATTATATTTCAAATATATGTAATAATTATAGAACTATGCAATACATAGTAGTATATTGTTTGATTTTAACATTAAATTATAAAAATGTTCGATATGGTACACTTGTGATTGAATTTTCACAAAAAAATAGAGCTTGTCAATTAAGACAAGCTCTATTAAAGTATTGTATGTAAGTAATTCTACACTATTCGTTTATAGCTATAACGCTATCCATACCTTTTTGAACCGCAGTCATATTCATAGGAATAAGTTTGTGGTGACGTTCTGGTAAAGATTTCCCTAATCCTTTTTCAACATCTTCTTTAGAAAGAATTGGTTTGATGTTCATGAAACCACCAAGTATTATCATGTTAAAAGTTTTAGGGTTTCCTAATTCAGCTGCTAAAGCAGTACCTTCAATCTGGTATACTTTAATATCAGTACGAACTGGGTGTTTAGTAATTCCGTTTGGATCATATAATAGAGTTCCACCAGGCTTTACTTGTTCTTCAAATTTAGTCATAGACTGCTGATTAAGGATAATAGCAGTATCAAATTTTGTGATTACAGGTGAACTGATTCTATCATCACTAATGATAACAGTTACGTTAGCTGTACCACCACGCATTTCTGGTCCATAAGAAGGCATCCAAGATACTTCCTTATTTTGCATAATTCCTGAGTAAGCAAGAATTTTACCCATAGATAAAACTCCCTGTCCACCGAAACCTGCAATAATTATTTCTTCAGTCATCGCTTCTAGTTGTTTAAAAATTATTATCTAATACCTTTCGCTTCGTCTTTCATGTCTCCAAGAGGGTACATAGGGAACATTTTGTCCACCATCCACTCGTTTGATTTAACTGGAGATAATTTCCAACCTGAATTACAAGTACCAACAACCTCAACAAATGAAGTACCTACGTTTTTACCTGCGTTTTCGAATGCTTTTCTAATAGCTTTCTTAGTCTTACGAACATGAGCAGGTGTGTGAGCAGCTTGTCTAGTAACGTAACATGTACCTGGAAGTTGAGCGATAAGCTCAGTGATCTTCATAGTATAACCGTTAAGTTCTGGATCTCTACCATAAGGAGTAGTTGCAGTAACCTGTCCTTCTAGAGTAGTTGGAGCCATTTGTCCACCTGTCATACCATAGATAGCATTGTTGATAAAGATAACAACGATGTTTTCACCACGGTTACAAGCATGCATAATCTCAGCACAACCAATAGAAGCTAAATCACCATCACCTTGGTAAGTAAATACATACTTCTCTGGATGAAGACGAGTAACTGCTGACGCTAAAGCTGGTGCTCTACCATGAGCTGCTTGTTGCCAGTCGATATCTAAATAGTTGTATGCAAGTACTGAACAACCTACTGGTGAAATACCTATAGTTTGGTCTTGTATACCCATTTCTTCAATAACTTCTGCAACTATCTTATGAACCACACCATGAGTACATCCAGGGCAGTAGTGCATAACGTTATCTGTAAGAACTGGTGTCTTTGCGTAAACTAAGTTCTCTTTTTTTATTATATCTTTTAATTCTTCTGTCATGATTATGCTCCTTTAATTAGTTGTTTAAGGGCCTCTACAATCTCTTCTGGGCTGTGGATGATACCTCCACAACGTCCGAAGTGCTCTACTGGGATAGCGCCATTAACAGCTAAACGTACATCGTCTACCATTTGTCCTGCACTCATTTCTACAGTAAGGATACCTTTTAATTGAGGTACCATTGCTTGTATAGCTTTTGTTGGGTAAGGGAATAAAGTGATTGGACGTAAAAGACCAATTTTTATGCCTTCAGCTCTAGCTAGTTGAATAGATTTTTGACATATACGTGCTGATGAACCGTAAGCTACGAAGATGTAGTCAGCATCGTCACATTCGATTTTTTCAAAACGTACATCATTTTCTTCCATTGCTCTATATTTAGCTTGAAGCTTATGGTTGAATTTCTCTTGCTTCTCTGAATCTAAATCTAGTGAAGTAGAGATATGACGTTCTCTGTCTTTAGTTTTACCTGTTGTTGCCCAAGTTCCAGAAATCTTTTCGATTTCTTCGTCAGTCCAACGTGGTTTCACTGGAGAAAGTTCTACTTTTTCCATCATCTGACCGATAACACCATCAGAAAGGATCATTGCTGGATTGCTATATTTGAAAGCTAATTCAAAAGCAAGATCTACGTGATCATTCATTTCTTGTACTGATGCAGGAGCAAGTACTATTAAATGATAATCACCGTGTCCACCACCTTTACATGATTGATAATAATCTGACTGTGCTGGTTGGATAGTACCCAATCCAGGTCCTCCTCTAACTACGTTTACAATTAAAGCTGGTAATTCTGCACCTGCTAAATATGTAATACCTTCTTGCTTAAGGCTGATGCCTGGGCTTGAAGATGAAGTCATTATTTTTTTACCACAAGAAGCACCACCATATACCATGTTGATAGCAGCAACTTCACTCTCAGCCTGAAGAACAACCATTCCAGTTTCTTCCCAAGGCTTGCGGATCATAAGAGTCTCCATTACTTCGGATTGAGGAGTAATAGGGTAACCAAAATACCCGTCACAACCGCAACGAATAGCAGCTTCAGCTATTACCTCGTTTCCTTTCATTAATCTTACTTCTGCCATTTCTTTATAATTTTTGAAGTTTACTTTTAATTAAGCCTTAGCTCTATAAACAGTTATACAACTGTCTGGACATACAAGTGCACAGCTGCTACATCCTATACATGCTTCTGGGTTTGCCATATGTGAGTATTGGTAACCTTTACCATTTACTTCATTAGCAAGCTCGATAACTTTTGTAGGACATGCTACCACGCAAAGTGAACATCCTTTACATTTTTCTACGTCAACGACGATAGCTCCTCTAACTTTTGCCATAGCTTATTAGATTATGAATTATAAATAATACAATGTGATTTGGTTTTAATCTCTAACCAAATTTCGGCTTAAAGTTATAAATTAAAATCAGATCACTCATATTTATTGCTTTAAAAATATCCTCATCATTTTATATAGAATCATTATATCTTAATATGTGTGACTTGTAAGTTATTGTGTTTTTCCTATTACTATGAGTGTTCCCTTGTTTTGATTATACATCAACTACTTTGCCTCTCATATGCAATCTTTATATATAGACTCTGATCTTCCTCGGATTTTAATCAGAGTATTGTCAGTAAAGTATCAGAATATTGACAGAAAAGAAGAGTGATTATTTTATATTAGTTGGCTATTACTTATGAGTTAGATGTATATGTTGTTCGAAGAGTACAAGATTTTATAGGAATTGTTATATGTTACTTTCTTAGTTGTTATACCTTATTAATATAGAAACCAGATCTTTAATTTATATCAATACTTTTGAATATATTTGTAATAAATACATTCAATATAATGTTTTATGATATATTAATTTGATTTCTTGTTTTTTTGTAACATTATGACTTTTTGCTTCGTATAATAGAGCATATGTCTTTTGGGAAAGAGCTTTTAATTGTCAGTATGAAAGAATGTTAGGTTTTTTGATCGAAATAGCTGATTCTAAGACTTTTTAGAAAAAAACAAACTCGTTATTCTTTGTTTGTAATTATTTAATATTATATTTGCACACTCAAAAAAGTATAATTGAATTAATTAAAAAGTAATTGTATGCCTACTATTCAACAGTTAGTAAGGAAGGGAAGAACTAGTAAAGTGGAGAAATCAAAAGCTCCTGCACTAGATTCATGTCCTCAAAGAAGAGGTGTTTGTGTACGTGTATACACTACTACTCCTAAGAAGCCAAATTCAGCAATGAGAAAAGTGGCTAGGGTAAGACTAACAAACGGTAAAGAAGTGAATGCTTATATACCAGGAGAAGGTCATAACCTACAAGAACACTCGATTGTTCTTATTCGTGGTGGTAGAGTAAAAGACTTACCAGGTGTTAGATATCACCTTGTTCGTGGTGCATTAGACTCTTCTGGAGTTGATGGACGTACTCAAAGACGTTCTAAGTATGGTACTAAGAAACCTAAGGTTAAGAAATAAGCCTAGAGTTTTTAGTATTTAGTTGAAATTAACTGGAGTTTAAGTTTATGTGTTGATTCAAATAAGTTGAGTAAATAATCGTAAGATTGTTGAAGACCCAATTTGACAGCTAAAACAACGAATAACTCGTAAACAAAAAAACAAGATGAGAAAATCAAAACCAAAAAAAAGAATCTTGCTACCAGATCCAAAATTTGGAGATCAATTGGTAACTAGATTCGTAAACGACCTTATGGTTGATGGTAAGAAAACTCTTTCTTACAAGATTTTTTATGATGCATTAGACATTGTAGACGAAAAGATTGCTAAAAAAGAGGATAAAAACGTTCTAGATGTTTGGAAAAAAGCATTAGAAAATATTACACCTGCTGTTGAGGTTAAATCACGTCGTGTAGGTGGTGCTACTTTCCAAGTTCCTATGGAAATTAGACCTTCTAGAAAAACGTCTATCTGTATTAAAGCATTGATTTTATTTGCTCGTAAAAGATCAGGTAAATCTATGGCTGAGAAGTTATCTGCAGAGATAATGGCTGCTTATAAAGAAGAAGGTGGAGCTTTCAAAAAGAAAGAAGATACTCATAGAATGGCTGAGGCAAACAGAGCGTTTGCTCATTTCAGATTTTAATTAGGAGATATAAGCTATGGCAAAAAGAGATTTACATTTCACTAGAAATGTTGGAATTATGGCTCATATCGATGCTGGAAAGACAACAACTACTGAGAGAATCCTATTTTATACAGGAGTTTCTCATAAAATTGGTGAAGTTCATGATGGTGCCGCTACTATGGACTGGATGGAACAAGAGCAAGAAAGAGGTATTACAATTACTTCTGCTGCTACAACTTGCTTCTGGAAACATCAAGATCAAAAGTATAAGGTGAATATCATCGATACTCCTGGTCACGTTGACTTTACAGTAGAGGTTGAACGTTCATTAAGAGTATTAGATGGCTGTGTTGCTTTATTCTGTGCTGTTGGTGGTGTTGAAGCTCAATCTGAAACTGTTTGGAGACAAGCTGATAAATATAATGTACCAAGAATGGGATTTGTAAATAAGATGGACCGTTCTGGTGCTGACTTTTTCAAAGCTGTTCGTGAGGTAAAAGATAAATTAGGTGCGAATCCAGTGCCTCTTCAAATTCCTATTGGATCTGAAGATACATTTGCTGGAGTTATTGATCTAGTTAAAATGCAGGCAGTTATCTGGACTGATGATGCTGAAATGGGTTCTACTTATCACTATGAAGCTATTCCTGTTGGAATGGTTGAAGAAGCGAATGAATGGAGAGAGAAGATGGTTGAAGCTGTTGCTGTAAGCGATGAGGCTTTAATGGAAAAATTCTTTGAAGCTCCAGAAACTATTACTGAAGAAGAATTAAAAGCTGCTATTCGTAAAGCTACTATATCTATTGAGATTATTCCAATAATGTGTGGTTCTGCTTTCAAGAATAAAGGAGTACAAACTCTTCTTGATGCTATGATTGATTTCTTACCTTCTCCTCTTGACCTTGATTTATTACAAGGTAACGAGCCTGGTGATAATAACGTTTTGTTAGATGTTATTCCTGATGCTGATGAGCCTCTTGTTGCTCTTGCATTTAAAATTGCAACTGACCCATTTGTAGGTCGTTTATGTTTTACTAGAATTTATGCTGGTAAAATTATTGCTGGTTCTTATGTGTTTAATGTTAGAACAGGTAAGAAAGAGAGAATTTCTCGTTTATTCCAAATGCATTCAAACAAACAACAGCCTAAAGACGTAATTGAAGCTGGTGATATTTGCGCTTGTGTTGGATTTAAAGATATTAGAACTGGAGATACTTTATGTGCACTTGATCGTCACGTTGAGTTAGAGTCTATGACTTTCCCTGCTCCAGTTATTCAAGTTTCTGTTGAACCACTAACTCAGAAAGATACTGAAAAAATGGGAATCGCTTTAGGTAAATTAGCCGAAGAAGATCCTACTTTTACAGTTTTTACTGATGAAGAATCAGGTCAAACAGTTATCGGTGGTATGGGTGAGCTTCATCTTGATATTATCGTTGACCGTATGAGAAGAGAATTCAAGGTTGAGTGTAATCAAGGTGCTCCTATGGTTTCTTATAAAGAGGCTATTACAGGAACTGTTGATCACAGAGAAGTTTTCAAAAAACAATCTGGTGGTCGTGGTAAATTTGCTGATATTCAATTCACTCTTGGTCCTATTGATGAGGATTTTGAAGGAACAGGATTGCAATTTATCGACAAAATAAAAGGAGGACATATTCCTAAAGAATTCGTACCTTCTGTTCAAAAAGGTTTCGAAGCTGCAATGTTAAACGGTATATTAGCTGGTTACAATGTAGATTCTCTTAAAGTTACATTATTAGATGGATCATTCCACCCTGTGGATTCTGATCAGCTTTCTTTCGAGTTAGCTGCTAAGATGGGATTCAAGGCCGCTTGTGCTAAAGCAGGACCGGTTATTCTTGAGCCTATCATGAAACTGGAAGTCGTTACTCCAGAGGAATTTATGGGAGACATTATTGGAGACCTTAATCGTAGAAGAGGACAGATCGACAGTATGGATTCTAGAGCTGGTGCACGTGTCGTGGCTGCTATGGTTCCATTGTCGGAACAATTCGGATATGTAACAGTTTTAAGAACACTATCGTCTGGTAGAGCAACATCTTCTATGGAATTTGAGAGATACTCTGAAGTACCTAAAGGAATTGCTAAGGATGTAGTTGAGAAAGCGAACGGAAAAGTTGAATTATTATAATAAAGAATAATTATCATGAGCCAAAAGATTAGAATCAAACTTAAATCTTACGATCATAACTTGGTTGACAAGTCTGCTGAGAAGATTGTTAAGACAGTAAAGGCTACTGGTGCAGTTGTAAGTGGTCCTATTCCACTTCCTACTAACAAAAGAATTTTCACTGTTAACCGTTCTACTTTCGTGAACAAGAAAAGTAGAGAGCAGTTTCAGTTATGTTCTTATAAGAGATTAATTGATATTTATAGCTCTACAGCTAATACTATCGATGCTCTTATGAAGTTAGAATTGCCTAGTGGCGTTGAAGTTGAAATCAAAGTTTGATAGGCGGCGAATTAAAGATGTCGCGTTAGTTAAATTAACAAATTAAAAGAGAGAAAATGCCAGGTTTAATTGGAAAAAAAGTCGGAATGACATCCGTATTCAGTGCCGAGGGGAAAAGTATCCCATGCACTGTTATCGAAGCTGGTCCATGCTATGTAACACAGATCAAGACAATTGAGACTGATGGTTACGAAGCGGTTCAAGTAGGTTTCGCTGATAAAAAAGAGAAGCGTACTACTCAACCACTTGCTGGACACTTCAAAAAGGCAGGAATTGCTCCAAAGAAGAAATTAGTAGAATTTTCGGACTTTGAGCAAGAGCTTGAATTAGGTTCAGAAATCAATGTAGAGTTATTTGCTGATGCAGCTTTCGTTGATATTACAGGTATCTCTAAAGGTAAAGGATTCCAAGGTGTTGTAAAACGTCACGGTTTCGCTGGTGTTGGTCAGGCTACGCATGGTCAACATAACAGATTACGTGCTCCAGGTTCTATTGGTGCATGTTCTACTCCTTCTAGAGTATTTAAAGGTTTAAGAATGGCTGGACAAACTGGAAACAGTGCTGCTACTATTCAAAACTTGAAAGTACTTAAAGTGATAGCTGAGAACAACTTATTATTAGTGAAGGGATCTATTCCTGGAGCAAAAGGTTCATACGTAATTATTGAGAAGTAATGGAATTAAGTGTATATAATATTGCCGGAAAAGAGACAGGTAGAAAAGTAGAGCTTAATGAGGCGATCTTCGGAGTTGAGCCTAATGAGCACGCTATCTATCTAGACGTGAAGCAGTACTTGGCTAATCAACGTCAAGGAACACACAAATCTAAAGAAAGAGCTGACATCTCGGGTAGTACAGCTAAGCTTAAGAAACAAAAAGGAACTGGTACAGCACGTTGTGGTAGTATCAAATCTCCAATATTTAGAGGAGGAGGTAGAGTATTCGGTCCTAGACCAAGAAATTATACTTTCAAACTAAATAAGAAACTTAAGTTAGTTGCTCGTAAATCTGCTCTTGCTATTAAAGCTACAGACAACAAGATTCAAATTGTTGAAGACTTTAATTTAGATACTCCTAAAACTAAAGCTTTTGTTCAAATCATGAATGATATGAATATGGCTACTGAAAGAAGACTTCTTTTAGTTTTAAGTGAGTCTAACGAGAATGTAGTTTTATCGTCAAGAAATCTACAAAATGTAGATGTTGTTAGAGTAAACGATCTTTCAACATATGCAATTATGAAAGCTACTACACTTATGTTTGTAGAGTCTTCAGTAGAGGGTCTAGATGAAATGTTCACTCTTAACTAATTAGAAAGATGGAAATAGTTTTGAAGCCCATAGTGACTGAAAAGATGACAGCTCTTAGCGAAAAATTTAATCGCTTTGGATTTGTTGTTTCTAAGGAAGCTAATAAGATAGAAATAAAGAAAGCAATTGAATTAATGTATGATGTAGCTGTTATTGACGTTAACACTATGAATTACGCAGGTAAATCAAAATCTAGATATACAAAAGCTGGAATGATTAACGGAAAAACTGCATCATATAAGAAAGCAATTGTTACATTGAAAGATGGTGATAGTATTGATTTTTTTAGCAATATTTAATTAAAATGGCTGTAAGAAAATTAAAACCAACAAGTCCTGGACAAAGACACTGTGTAAGAAACGTGTTAGAGCAGGTTACTGTGGACAAACCTGAAAAATCATTGTTAAGACCAATCAAAAAATCCGGTGGTAGAAATAACACTGGAAAGATGACAATGAGATACATAGGTGGTGGTCATAAGAAGAGATATAGACTTATCGACTTCAAGAGAGAAAAAGATAACGTGCCTGCAACGGTTGCAACAATTGAGTATGATCCTAACAGAACTGCTCTTATTGCATTACTAGTTTATGCTGATGGTGAAAAACGTTATATAGTTGCTCCTAACGGATTAACAGTTGGACAAACTGTTATGAGTGGTGAGACAATTTCTCCAGAAGTTGGTTGTGCGCTACCTTTAGCGAATATCCCTTTAGGAACTATTGTACACAATATTGAGTTAAGACCAACGCAAGGTGGCGTGATTGCACGTAGTGCAGGATCATATGCTCAATTAGTGTCTAGAGACGGCAAGTATGCGTATATTAAGCTACCTTCTAGCGAGGTAAGAATGATACTTTGTACATGTAAAGCTACTATTGGTACTGTTTCAAACTCAGACCATGCATTAGCTGTATCAGGTAAAGCTGGTCGTGCAAGATGGCAAGGTAGAAGACCTCGCGTTCGTGGTGTGGTTATGAATCCAGTTGATCACCCAATGGGTGGTGGTGAGGGTAAAAACTCAGGAGGACATCCACGTTCAAGAACAGGTGTATTGGCGAAAGGGTTTAAAACTCGTTCTAAAAAGAAAGCCTCAAATAAGTATATCGTAGAAAGAAGGAAAAAATAACTTAATAGTTAAATTATGAGTCGTTCATTAAAAAAAGGCCCTTTTATTGACTTCAATCTAGAAAGAAAGATATTAGTTATGAATGAAGGTCCCAAGAAAACTGTCATTAAGACATGGGCTAGACGTTCTATGATATCTCCAGATTTTGTAGGTCACACTATTGCTGTACACAACGGTAATAAATTTATCCCAGTTTATGTATCTGAAAACATGGTAGGTCATAAACTTGGAGAGTTTGCACCAACGCGTACGTTCAAAGGTCACACAGATAAGAAAAAGAAAAAGTAATGTGTGGGATTATAAACTATAGAAAGAAATAGTAAAATGGGTGCAAGAAAAAGATTAAGAGCAAATCAAATAAAAGAGGACAAGCAGCAAAAAGCTTTTGCTATGTTGCGTAATTGCCCTACTTCTCCTCGAAAAATGAGGCTTATGGCCGACATGATTAGAGGTATGGAGGCTAATAAAGCTTTGGATGTTTTAAAATTCAGTCCACAAGCAGCATCAACTGGAATGGAGAAATTATTGCTTTCAGCTATTGCCAACTGGCAAGCTAAAAATGAGGGAGCAAGAATTGAAGAAGGCGGTCTATTTGTTAAAGAAGTATTTGTTGATTCAGCTAGAATGTTGAAAAGACTTAGACCAGCTCCTCAAGGTAGAGCACATAGAATCCGTAAGAGATCAAATCATGTAACTTTAATCTTAGGTAGCAAAGCTGCTGAAGATATTAATACTAAAGAATAAGCAGTATGGGACAAAAAGTTAATCCTATAGGAAACAGATTAGGAATCGTAAGAGGTTGGGATTCTAACTGGTTCGGTGGAAACGATTATGGAGACAAGCTTGTTGAAGACTTTAAATTAAGAAAATATCTTAATGCGCGTCTTGTTAAAGCTAGTGTTTCTAGAATTATCATCGAGAGAACCCTTAAGCTGATTACTATTACTATCAGCACTGCTCGTCCAGGTATTATTATCGGAAAAGGTGGTTCTGAAGTTGATAAACTTAAGGAAGAGTTAAAGAAAATTACTGATAAGGAAGTTCAAATTAATATATTTGAAATTAAACGTCCTGAATTAGACGCAGTTATTGTTGCTAACAATATTGCTCGTCAAATCGTTGGTCGTGTTGCTTATCGTAGAGCTGTTAAGATGGCTATCGCTGCTACAATGCGTATGGGTGCTGAAGGAATTAAAATTCAGTGTTCTGGTCGTTTAAATGGTGCTGAGATGGCTAGATCTGAAATGTATAAAGAAGGAAGAACTCCTCTACATACATTAAGAGCTGACATAGACTACTGTCATGCTGAAGCATTAACGATCTATGGTCAGTTAGGTGTTAAAGTATGGATCTGTAAAGGTGAAATTTATGGTAAACGTGACCTTAGTCCTAATTTTAAAGAGGACCATAAAGGATCAAAACGTGGACCTAAGAGAAGAAAGAAGTAGTCTTTTATTTTAAAGTAGAGTACAATGTTACAACCGAAAAGGACAAAATTTAGAAGACAACAAAAAGGAAGAATGAAGGGTAACGCCGGTAGGGGTAACCAACTTGCATTCGGATCTTTTGGAATAAAGGCGCTTGAACCTAAGTGGATTACAGGTCGTCAGATAGAAGCTGCTCGTGTGGCAGTGACTAGATATATGCAAAGACAAGGGCAAATATGGATTCGTATTTTCCCAGATAAACCTATAACTAAGAAACCAGCCGAAGTAAGGATGGGTAAAGGTAAAGGTTCGCCAGAAGGATTTGTTGCTCCAGTAACTCCTGGACGTATTCTTTTTGAAGCAGAAGGAGTTCCATTCGCAGTTGCTAAAGAGGCAATGAGATTGGCAGCACAAAAGCTTCCTGTTACAACTAAGTTTGTGGTGAGACGTGATTATGTTGAAAATTCAAACAATTAATTTATGAAGACTTCGGATATAAAAGAGTTAACCGTTAATGAGTTAATTGAGAGATTAGAAGCAGAAAGAGCGACTTTAACTCGTATGAGAATGAATCATGCGGTTTCTCCAATGGAAAACCCTATGCAAATCAGAGCAGTTAGAAGAAACATCGCTGCGATGTTGACTCAATTGCGTCATAGAGAATTAACTGAAAAGTAGTAGATCCATGGAAAATAGAAATTTAAGAAAAGAACGAATTGGGATCGTAGTTAGCAACAAAATGGAAAAAACTATTTCTGTTGCTGTTCACTATAAAGAAAAACACCGTATTTACGGTAAATTTGTGAACAAGACTAAAAAATTCGCTGCTCATGATGAAGCAAATGATTGCAACATCGGTGATACTGTGAAAATAATGGAGACACGTCCATTGAGTAAAAATAAACGCTGGAGATTAGTTGAAATCCTAGAAAGAGCGAAGTAATATGATACAACAAGAAAGTAGACTGGCTGTTGCAGATAATAGTGGCGCTAAAACAGTACTATGTATCCGTGTTTTAGGAGGTACTCGTAAGAGATACGCTTCTATCGGGGATAGAATTGTAGTTACTGTGAAAAGCGCTTTGCCTGGCAGCGAAATGAAAAAAGGAACAGTTACAAAAGCTGTAGTTGTTCGTACCAAAAAGGAGGTTAGACGTCAGGATGGTTCTTATATCCGTTTTGATGATAATGCATGTGTATTGTTAAACACTGCAGGAGAAATGCGTGGAACACGTATCTTTGGCCCAGTTGCTAGAGAAGTACGTGAAAACTTTACAAAAATTGTATCTCTGGCTCCAGAGGTATTGTAATCTTAATTATTACAAGACATGAGAAAGTTTCATATAAAGAAAGGTGATACTGTAATTGTTAACACTGGAGTGGATAAAGGAAAGCAAGGAAAAGTGCTTGAGATTATTCGTGAAAAGGAAAGAGCAATTGTTGAAGGTATTAACCTTGCTAGTAAGCATACAAAGCCTAACGCTGCGAGTCCACAGGGTGGAATCGTAAAGCAAGAAGCTGCTATTCATATCTCTAACCTTAACGTGGTTGATCCAAAGACAGGTAAAGGTACTAGAATAGGACGTAAGCTTAATGACGATAATAAATTAGTAAGATACTCAAAACAATCAGGAGAGGAGATTAAATAATGAGCTATATACCTACTTATAAAACTAAGTATAGAGAGGAAATAGTTTCTGCTCTAATGACTGAATTTGGATACAAAACTCGTATGCAAGTACCAAAGTTGGAAAAAATTGTTATCAACCAAGGTATTGGACAAGCTATTGCAGATAAAAAAATTGCAGAATTCTCTTTAAACGAGATTACTGCAATTACTGGACAAAAAGCAGTTCAACGTAAGTCTACTAAAGACGTATCTAATTTCAAACTTCGTAAAGATATGGTAATTGGTACTATGGTTACTTTACGTAAAGAGAAGATGTATGATTTCCTAGAGAGATTAATTGCAACTGCTCTTCCACGTATTCGTGACTTTAAAGGTATCGATTCTAAACTTGACGGACACGGAAATTACACGTTAGGTCTTGAAGAACAAATTATCTTCCCAGAAATCGTACTTGATCAAATTCATAAGATGTTGGGAATGAATATTACATTTGTTACTTCAGCACAGACTGATGAAGAAGCGTTTGCACTTCTTAAACATTTTGGAATACCGTTTAAAAAATAGAAAAAGATGGCAAAAGAATCAATGAAGGCCCGTGAGGTTAAGCGTGCAAAATTGGTAGAAAAGTACGCTGCTAAACGAGCTCAGCTTAAAGCAGATGGCGATTATATCGGCCTAAGCAGACTGCCTCGTAACTCTTCTCCAGCTAGAATGCGCAATAGATGCAAACTAACTGGTAGACCAAGAGGTTACATGAGACAGTTTGGAATTAGTAGAATATGTTTTAGAGAAATGGCTTCTAATGGTTTAATACCGGGAGTTACAAAAGCAAGTTGGTAACATTTAAAGATTTAAAAAAATGACAGATCCAATAGCAGATTTCCTGACTCGTCTGAGAAATGCCATACAAGCTGGGCATAAGGTGGTAGAGATTCCAGGCTCTAACGAGAAAAGAGAGATGACAAAGATCCTTAAGGATAAAGGGTATATATTAAATTATAAGTTCGTTGACGGTAATTACCAAGGAGTTATTAAAATAGCTTTAAAGTACAATGCTGAATCAGGAGTTCCTGCAATCAAAGAACTTAAGAGAGTTAGTAAACCAGGTCTTAGACAATATGCAGGTGTTAGCGAAATACCAAGAGTATTGAATGGTCTTGGTATTGCTATCATTTCTACATCACAAGGTGTTATGACTGACAAGGAAGCTCGTCAGAAAAACGTTGGTGGAGAAGTATTATGTTACATTTACTAATTTAGGAGGAAAAAATAATGTCACGAATTGGAAAATTACCAATAGCGATACCTGCTGGAGTTAATGTAACAGTTTCTTCAGAAAATGTTGTAACAGTAAAGGGTCCTAAAGGAGAATTAACTCAAGTTATTAACGCAGAAATGATCGTTAATATTGAGGATAATAAAGTTATCGTTGATCGTCCTTCTGACGCTAAAGAACATAAAGCAATGCATGGTTTATACCGTTCATTGATTAATAATATGATCATTGGTGTTGAGAAAGGTTACGAGATAAAGCAAGAATTAGTTGGTGTAGGTTATAGAGCTACAAACCAAGGACAATTATTAGAATTGTCATTAGGTTACTCTCACCCAATTATCTTCGAACTTCCTAAAGAAGTCAAAGTTGAAGCAGTTACAGACAAACGTGCTAATCCAATTATCACGTTAACAAGTTGTGATAAGCAGCTTGTAGGTCAGATAGCAGCTAAAATAAGATCATTTAGAAAACCTGAACCATACAAAGGTAAAGGTATTAAATTTGTTGGTGAAGAGCTTAGAAGAAAAGCTGGTAAATCTGCAAATTCGTAATTCTATAAATAATATGTAATTATGGCTTTATCTAGATTAGACAGACGAATAAGAATAAAAAGAAGGGTGCGTAAAATCGTATCTGGTACAGCGGAAAGACCACGTTTAAGTGTGTTTAGATCAAATAAACAAATTTCTGCTCAGGTAATTGATGACGCAACTGGAAAGACTTTAGTTTCTACTTCATCTCTATGCAAGGCATTAGAAGGTAAGAAAGTGACTAAAACTGAACAAGCAGTTCACGTTGGAAATGCAATTGCAGAAAAAGCAAAGACTGCTGGAATAGAATCTGTAGTATTTGACAGAAATGGTTATTTGTATCACGGAAGAGTGAAAGCGTTAGCTGAAGCTGCTCGTAATGCTGGCCTTAAATTTTAACAACTATGGCGGAAGTAAAGAAAGTTAAAAACACAACTGATCTTGATTTAAAAGATAGATTAGTTGCAATAAACAGAGTTACTAAAGTAACTAAAGGTGGTAGAACATTTAGTTTCTCTGCTATAGTTGTAGTTGGTGACGAGAACGGTATAGTAGGTTGGGGACTTGGTAAAGCAAACGAAGTAACTACTGCTATTTCTAAAGGCGTTGATGCAGCAAAGAAGAACCTAGTTAGAGTACCTATTTATAAAGGTACAATTCCTCATGAACAAGCTGCAAGGTTTGGTGGTGCTGAAGTTTTCTTAAAACCAGCATCTCACGGTACTGGTGTTAAGGCAGGAGGTTCTATGCGTGCTGTATTGGAGAGTGTTGGTGTAACTGACGTTCTTGCTAAATCAAAAGGTTCATCTAACCCTCATAACTTAGTTAAAGCTACTATTGAAGCTTTATCAGAGTTGAGAGATGCTTACACTGTAGCAGCTCACAGAGGTGTTAGTCTTGACAAAGTATTTAACGGATAAGATAAATATAGATGGCTAAGATTAAAGTAACTCAAGTAAAGAGTGTAATCAGATGTAGCGACCGTCAAAAAAGAACTATGATTGCTTTAGGTTTAAAGAAAATCAATCGTAGTGCTGAACACGAAGCTACAGCTCAGATTTTAGGAATGGTAGAAAAAGTGAAACATCTAGTTTCTACTGAAGAAGTTAAGTAATCGTTTAATTATTTAAACAAGCAAATATGGATTTAAGTAGCTTAAAACCAGCATCAGGATCTACTCACCACGACAAAAGAATTGGTCGTGGACAAGGTTCTGGTCACGGAGGTACTTCAACAAGAGGACATAAAGGTGCAAAGTCTAGATCTGGATATTCTAAGAAAATAGGATTCGAGGGCGGACAAATGCCACTTCAAAGAAGAGTACCAAAATACGGTTTTAAAAATATAAACAGAAGAGAATACAAGGCAATTAACGTTGATATGTTACAGGCTTTAGCTGAAAGAGATAATCTAACAGTTATTAACCCTGAAATATTAGTTAAAGCAGGTCTTGCATCAAAAAACAGTCTAATCAAAATATTGGGCGATGGTCAATTAAGTAGTAAGTTGGATATTTCAGCTCATGCTTTTTCAAAGTCTGCTCAGTTATCAATTGAAGCTGCACAAGGAACTGTGGTTAAGTTGTAAGTTTGGCGATATTTATAGATTCATTTTAGTTGTTTTCCATAAAATTTACTTATTTTTGGAATTCAACTAAATATGAATTTTAGTTTAAAACCGTAATATCTTATGAAATTAGTCGACACATTTAAAAACATCTGGAAAATTGAAGATCTAAGGTCAAGAATTTTGACAACTTTAGGTCTTGTTTTAGTTTACAGATTTGGTACTGAAATCGTACTACCAGGAATTGACCCTGCACAATTGCAGGAGTTAAAGTCTCAAACATCTTCGGGCTTATTAGGTCTTCTTGATATGTTCTCTGGTGGAGCTTTTTCTAGAGCATCTGTTCTTGCATTAGGTATTATGCCTTATATTTCTGCTTCAATTGTAGTTCAATTGTTAGGAATGGCTGTACCTTATTTTCAAAAATTACAACGTGAAGGAGAAAGTGGTAGACGTAAAATAAATCAAATTACTAGATATTTAACAGTTGGTATACTTATTTTACAAGGTACGGCTTATTTGACAAATTTACATGCTCAGTTACCGGATGCTGCTTTTGTATTAAAAGGAGGATTTTTTACATTTTCTTCTATTGCTATTTTAACTGCTGGTTCAATGTTTGTAATGTGGTTAGGTGAAAGAATTACAGATAAAGGTATTGGAAATGGTATCTCAATAATAATCATGATTGGTATTATTGCTCGCTTACCTTTCTCTTTTTTTGCTGAAATTGGATCTAGAGTAAGTTCTGGTTCAGGTGGAGGTTTTATTGCCTTAATTCTTGAATTAGTTATTTTGTTTTTAGTTTTTGCTGGTACTATCTTATTAGTACAAGGAACTAGAAAAGTACCTGTACAATATGCAAAAAGAGTTGTTGGAAACAAACAATATGGTGGAGTTCGTCAGTATATTCCTTTAAAGATTAATGCTGCTGGAGTTATGCCTATTATTTTTGCTCAAGCAATTATGTTTCTACCAATGGCATTTATGAATTTCTCTTCTTCGGAAGGATCTACAAGTATACTTGCTGCTTTGTCTAATTATCAAGGTTTCTGGTATAATTTCATTTTCTTTTTAATGATAGTTTTATTTACGTATTTTTATACTGCAATAACAGTTAATCCAATGCAAATGGCAGAGGACATGAAAAAGAATGGTGGTTTTGTTCCAGGTATAAAACCAGGTAAAAAGACAATGGAGTTTTTAGATACTATTATGTCGCGTATTACGTTACCAGGATCTATTTTCTTAGGTATAGTTGCTATTATGCCTGCTTTCGCTATGATAGCTGGAGTAAATGATCAGTTTGCACATTTCTTTGGAGGTACATCTTTATTAATTTTAGTAGGTGTTGTTCTTGACACTTTACAACAGATAGAGTCTCATTTATTAATGCGTCATTATGATGGTTTGATGAAATCTGGAAGAATAAAAGGTAAAAGTGTAGGCGGACCTGCTGCTTATTAAAAAAAAATTATTTTCTTTGCAAAATGATTTATTTAAAAACATCTGAAGAGATTGAGTTACTTCGAGCAAGTAACATACTAATCGGTAGAACTCTAGGAGAAATAGCTAAGGTTATTAAACCTGGAGTAACTACTTTAGAATTGGATAAGATCGCTGAAGAGTTTATCAGAGATAATGGTGGAGAACCAGGTTTCCTGGGATATGGAGGGTTTCCAAATACATTGTGCATTTCTATAAATGAGCAAGTTGTCCATGGTATTCCTTCTTCATATGTTTTAGATGATGGAGATATTGTGAGTATTGATTGTGGTGTTTATATGAATAAATATCATGGTGATAGTGCTTACACCTTTGCTGTTGGTGAAGTTGATCCTAAGGTTAAGCAATTATTAGAGACTACTAAAGAATCTTTGTATAAAGGTATCGAAAATGCTGTTGAGGGTAAACGAATAGGTGATATTGGTTATGCTATTCAACATCATGCAGAATCTAATGGCTTTTCTGTGGTAAGAGAGATGGTTGGACATGGAGTTGGACGTGATTTGCACGAAGAACCTCAAGTTCCAAACTACGGAAGACGCGGTCAAGGACTTAAATTAAAGGCGGGCATGGTTATTGCTATTGAGCCAATGATTAATTTAGGTAAGCGTCAGGTCATCCAAGCAGAGGATGGCTGGACAATAATTACAAGAGATAATAAACCGTCGGCTCATTTTGAGCATTCTATTGCAATAGGAAAAGGAAGTGCCGATATATTATCAAGTTTCAAATTTGTTGAAGAAGCATTAAAATAAAAACTAAGTATATGGCAAAGCAGCCTTCAATAGAGCAAGATGGAGTAATCACTGAATCATTGTCAAATGCAATGTTTCGTGTTGAATTAGAAAACGGGCATGTTATTACTGCTCACATTTCTGGTAAAATGAGAATGCATTATATTAAAATTTTACCTGGCGATAGAGTTAAGGTGGAGATGTCTCCATATGACTTAACCAAAGGTCGAATTTCGTTTAGATACAAAAATTAATATTTGGAAAAATGAAGGTAAGAGCATCTGTTAAAAAGCGTACTGCCGATTGTAAAATTGTCAGAAGAAAAGGACGTCTTTACGTTATTAACAAGAAAAATCCTAAGTTTAAACAACGTCAAGGATAATTAAGTAACGAAAATTAAATAGTTTAGATTTATGGCTAGAATCGTTGGAGTTGATTTACCCTCTAATAAAAGAGGAGAAATCGCACTTACCTATATTTACGGTATAGGTAGAAGTAGTGCCAGAAACATCTTAAAAGAGGCTGGCATCGATTATGATGTAAAAGTACAAGATTGGAATGATGATCAATTAACATCTGTTAGAGAGATCATTAACACTGGAGAAACAAAGGTAGAAGGAGAACTTCGTTCTATGGTTCAAATGAACATTAAGAGATTGATGGACATTGGCTGTTATAGAGGTATTCGTCACCGTTCTGGGCTTCCTGTAAGAGGTCAACATACGAAGAATAACGCTCGTACAAGAAAAGGTAAGAAGAAAACTGTTGCGAATAAAAAGAAAGCAGGTAAATAATTGAGAGATTAAAGTTATGGCAAAAAAATCAGCTTCAAATAGAAAACGGGTAGTAAAAGTTGAACCTGTTGGACAAGCACACATTAGTTCTTCTTTTAACAATATTATTGTTACTCTAACTAATAACAGCGGTCAAGTTATTTCTTGGTCTTCAGCTGGTAAAATGGGTTTTAGAGGGTCTAAGAAAAACACTCCTTATGCTGCACAAACAGCAGCTTCTGATTGTGCAAAAGTAGCATATGACCTTGGGTTAAGAAAGGTTAAAGTATTTGTTAAAGGACCAGGTAACGGACGTGAGTCTGCTATTCGATCTCTACATACAAGTGGGATAGAAGTTTCTGAGATTGTTGATGTTACTCCATTACCACATAATGGATGTCGCCCTCCTAAGAAGCGTCGTGTATAAGTTAGTATAATTGAAATAAAGGCATTAGCCTTTCAGTTCTATTTACTCGCTATCCTCTTAAATGCGGCTGATAGTGAATATGAAAGACTAAGCATAAGGAAAATTAAAATTGAGAAGAGATGGCTAGATATACTGGACCAAAATCAAAGATTGCGAGAAAATTCGGTGAGCCGATTTTTGGACCTGATAAAGCGTTCGAAAACAAGAATTATCCTCCAGGACAACACGGAAATACTCGTAGAAGAAAGAAAGTTTCTGAATATGGTGTTCAGTTATTGGAGAAGCAAAAGGTTAAATATACTTACGGTGTTTTAGAAAAACAATTCCGAAGATTATTTGAGAAATCAGAAAGTAGTAAAGGAATTACTGGTGAGGTTTTACTTCAATTATTGGAGTGCCGTTTAGATAATGTTGTTTATCGTTTAGGATTAGCAGCATCTAGATCAGCTGCTAGACAGTTAGTAGGTCATAGACATATTACTATAAACGGTATTATATGTAATATACCTTCATATTCTGTACGTCCAGGTGATATTATCGCTGTACGTGAGAAATCAAAATCGCTTGAGGTTATTGCTGATGCGTTATCAACTTCAAGATATACTCAATCTTCATGGATAGAGTGGGATCAGGCTTCTATGAGCGGAAAGTTTCTTAATGTACCAGAAAGAAGTGAGATTCCAGAAAACATCAAAGAACAGTTAATCGTAGAATTGTATTCTAAGTAATAAATAAAATTTTTATGGCAATATTAGCTTTCCAGAAACCGGACAAAGTAATCATGCTTGATTCTGATAGTAGAGTCGGACAATTTGAGTTCCGTCCATTAGAGCCAGGTTATGGTATTACTATAGGTAATGCTCTTAGGCGAATACTTCTATCTTCACTTGAAGGATTTGCTATTACAGCAATTAAAGTTCAAGGGGTAGATCACGAATTTGCAACAATACCAGGTGTTATCGAAGATATAACTGAGATGATCCTTAATTTGAAGCAAGTTAGGTTTAAACAAAAGGTTGAAGAAGTTGAGAACGAAAAACTAACTGTTCTTGTTTCTGGTCAGAACTCTTTTAAAGCTGGAGATATTAATAAATTCTTAACTGGATTTGAGGTTTTAAATCCAGACCTTGTTATTTGTAGTATGGAAAAAGAAGTCCAACTACAGATTGAATTATCAATTAACAAGGGTAGGGGTTATGTACCAGCTAACGAAAATATGCCTATAGATGCCGAGATTGGGTTAATTCCTATTGATGCAATTTACACACCTATTAAAAATGTTAAGTATTCTGTTGAAAACTATCGTGTTGAGCAGAAAACTGATTACGAGAAACTTGTTTTCGAAATAATGACTGATGGTTCTATCCATCCAAAAGATGCTCTTAAAGAGGCAGCTAAGATATTAATTCACCATTTTATGTTATTCTCTGATGAAAAGATTACTCTTGATTCTGAAGATAAATATGGTAATGAGGAATTTGATGAAGAAGTATTACATATGCGCCAACTGCTTAAAACTAAGCTAGTTGACATGGATTTGTCGGTACGAGCATTGAATTGTCTTAAAGCTGCAGATGTTGAAACATTAGGTGAACTTTGTCACTTCAATAAGAATGATTTACTTAAATTTAGAAATTTTGGTAAAAAATCTCTTACTGAATTAGAAGCTTTACTTGATAACAACAATCTTACTTTCGGTATGGATATTTCGAAGTATAAATTAGACAAGGAATAAGATAAGATGAGACATAGAAAGAAATTTAATCATTTAGGAAGAAAGACTGCTCATAGAAAAGCAATGCTAGCTAACATGGCTTGCTCTTTAGTTCTTCATAAGAGAATTGAGACAACTACAGCTAAGGCTAAAGCGCTTAAGATGTATATTGAGCCTTTGATAACTAAATCAAAGAACGATACTACTCATTCTAGAAGAGTTGTTTTTAGTTACCTAAAACAAAAAGAAGCGGTTACAGAACTATTCAGAGACATCTCTGTTAAAGTAATGAACCGTCCAGGTGGATACCTTCGTATCCTTAAGACTGGAAATCGTTTGGGTGATAATGCTGAAATGTGCATGGTTGAGTTAGTTGATTACAACGAAACTTATACTGAAGCAAAGGTTGAAGCAAAGAAAACTACACGTAGAAGAAAGAAAACTAGTGCTGATACAACAGAAGTAAAAGCTGTTGAAGAAACAAAAGTAGAATCTGCTGAATAGTTTTTATTGAATATATTAAAATGGGGTATTTATTTAAATATCCCATTTTTTTTGTGAAAAAAAATAAGTACATTTTTTGATTGTATATAATTAAGATGCAGACGTTTGCATTGATTTTTGTTTAATATTTATCTAATCAAGCTAGTATATGATTAAAAAAGTGTATTTTCGATATTGTTAGAAAAAAATATTATTAATAATTAAAGCGATATATTATGACTTACATTGTGGGTGTTCACGGAAGACAGATACTTGATTCAAGAGGTAATCCTACTGTTGAAGTAGAAGTTACTTTAGAATGTGGTGTAGTTGGAAGAGCTGCTGTACCATCTGGTGCATCAACTGGAGAGAATGAAGCTATTGAATTAAGAGATGGAGACAAATCAAAATTTGGTGGAAAAGGAGTAATGAAAGCAGTAGCAAACATTAATACTGTAATTGCAGATGCAATTATCGGAATGGATGCAACAGAGCAAGTTCTAGTAGATAAGACTTTATTAGAGTTAGACGGAACTCATAATAAAAGTAAATTAGGTGCTAATGCAATGTTAGGTGTTTCTTTAGCAATTGCTAAAGCATCTGCAGAAGCTTTAGGAATGCCATTATATAGATATATTGGTGGAGCAAATGCAAAAACTCTTCCAGTACCAATGATGAACATTATTAATGGTGGCTCTCACTCTGATGCTCCAATAGCATTTCAAGAGTTTATGATTCGTCCAGTAGGAGCTTCTACATTTAGTGAGTCATTAAGAATGGGAACTGAAATATTCCATGCACTTAAGAAAGTACTACATGATAGAGGTTTAAGCACTGCAGTAGGTGATGAAGGAGGATTTGCTCCTAAGTTAGAAGGTACTGAGGATGCTTTAGAGTCAATCATTAAAGCAATTGAATTGGCAGGTTACGTAGCAGGAGAAGATGTAATGATCGGACTTGATTGTGCTGCTTCTGAATTCTTTAAAGATGGTGTATATGACTATACATTATTTGAAGGAGAAAAAGGTGCTAAGAGAAATTCTGCTGAGCAAGCTGATTATATGGCTGAACTTATTTCTAAATACCCAATCGATTCAATTGAAGATGGTATGGATGAAGGAGACTGGGCTGGATGGCAAATTCTTACTGAGAAGATCGGTGATAGATGTCAATTAGTTGGTGATGATTTATTCGTAACTAATGTTGAGTATTTAGCAAGAGGAATTGAAGAAAAGAGTGCAAATTCTATCTTAATAAAAGTAAATCAAATTGGTACTTTAACTGAAACTCTTGATGCAATTGAAATGGCACATAGAGCAGGATTTACTTCAGTAACATCTCACCGTTCAGGAGAGACTGAAGATGCAACAATTGCTGATATTGCAGTTGCAACTAACTCAGGACAAATCAAAACAGGTTCTTTAAGTCGTTCAGACCGTATGGCTAAATACAACCAATTACTTCGTATTGAAGAAGAATTAGGTGAAACAGCTATATTTGTTGGAAGAAGATTTAATAAATAATCTGAATATAGAATTATATAATAAGAGGATATCCTGAAGGGTATCCTCTTTTTTATACATAAATTATTGTTAAAAAATAAAATAATCCTTGTATATGGATATAAGCTTGTTATATTTGTTGGTGTATGAAAGATATAATGCTTAAAATATCAATTTATTTTATGACTGCAATTATCTTCACAGCTTCTGTGGGAGTAAATGTGTTTAAGCATATATGTGGAGAATGTCATGAGACATATTTTACTTTAGATGACAGTTGTTCATGTGATCAGGAATGTTCTTCTACGGGTAAATGTCATTGTAATACAAGACATCATGATATATATTTATTCGAAGAGATGAATGCTCATGAAAATTCGGAATCTATAAGTCATAAGTGTGCGATGCATTCTCATAATCATGAATATTTTCATATAAACGAATTATATTTATCTCCTTCAAAAATAATCGTAAGTCCTGTTATCATATTAAATCAATTATTATATTGTAATCAAATAATTGCACCTAATAATGTAAATACTCATTATTGCCTGTTCTTAAGGCATATAGTCAATTCATATAGGCCAGATATTTCAATAACAAATTGCTGTTTCATTCTTTGATCCCTACTTTTCTTTTCGCGTTCTAGCGAGAAATACAATTTAGTGAATAATATTTACTAGAATAATTGTGTCATTTTTTTCTTAAAGGAACTAATGATATAATAGACTTATGTCAAAATTAAATTAACAACACATACAAAATGAGAACATTATTTATAACATTATTTGTTGTATTCTTTTCGTGTGCACAAGCGCAAATAATAAAAGGAAAGATCATAGAAACAACATCAGATGGAACAGTCTATTCACTTCCTGGGGCAAGTATAGTTTGGAAGGGCACTAATGATGGTGTAACTAGTGATTCAGAAGGTTTGTTTGAAATTGAGAAGTCAAAAGTATCAGTTTTAGTAGTTACTTTTGTCGGTTACACAAGTAAAGAAGTGAGATTATCAAAAGGTCAAACTTGGATAGAAATATCTTTAAAACCAGGAGAGTCTTTAGAAGAAGTAAATGTAGTCAGAAGAAAGCGAACAGCATATATCTCTTCAACAAAACCAATAATGACACAGGTTGTAACAGGAGAAGAACTTTGTAAGGCAGCCTGTTGTAATTTAGGTGAAAGTTTTGAGACAAATGCATCTGTAGATGTTGCTTATGCTGATGCTGTAACGGGTGCTAAGCAGATTCAAATGCTTGGTCTAACGGGTCAATATGTACAAATGATGACAGAGAATATGGCAAACTTTAGAGGTATTGCTTCTAAGTTTGGTTTAAGTTATGTTCCTGGTGCATGGATGGATGCAATCTCAATATCTAAAGGAGCAGGATCCGTAATAAGTGGATATGAGTCTATAGCAGGACAGATAAGCATAGATTATAAAAAACCAGAAAGAAGTGAGAAATTCTTTATCAATGGATATGGTAATCAAGCTGGTAAGATGGAATTGAATTCTAATTTTGCTATAAAGTTAAACGATCATTGGTCTACAATGTTTTTGTTACATGGAAGTCAAATGAATCGTAAGATAGATAATAATGATGATGGTTTCTTAGATATGCCTTTATCAAAACAAGGAAACTTGATGAACAGATGGCGCTATAAGAGTGACGATATAAATGTACAATTCGGTGTAAAGATACTTGATGAGAACCGTTTAGGTGGACAGATGGGCTTTGATAAAGATGCAGGAAGAGCAAAAACAAATGCAGAAGCTCTGAAAGGTAACAACTACAAAGGTGGTAAAAATGGTGATTTATACGGAATAAATATAGATACAAGAAGATACGAAGCTTTTATGAAAGCAGGTATCTTAATGCCAAAATATGAGAATACATCTATGGCTTTGCTGGTTAATTTAACTGACCATGAGCAAGATTCATATTATGGAACAAGAGATTATTATGGACGTCAAAAATCAGCTTATATAAACTATATCTTTCAATCAGTATTTGGAGATAATGAAAATCAAAAGTATTCTGCAGGAGCTACCTTTATTCATGACAATTTTGATGAGAAATTAGAAACTATACCTTTTACAAGAGTAGAGAATGTAGTTGGAGGTTTCTTCCAATATACAGGAATTTTTACTGATATGTGGACTCTAATGGGGGGACTTCGTTGCGACTATCATAATTTATATGGGGGATTTGTTACTCCACGTGTGCACATCAAATTCAATCCAGATGTAAATACATCTATACGTGCTTCTTTTGGAGTTGGTTACAGATCTTCAAATGTGATTGCAGAAAATAATACTTATCTTGGTACAGGAAGAGATATATTAGTTAACGGAACTTCTTTACGTACAAATCCGGCAGATATAGCTAAATCAATGGAAGGTTTTGATATGGAGAAGGCATTTAATTATGGTTTAAATGCTCATAGAACATTTTATATAGCAGACAGAGAGCTAAGTATAAATGCAGATTTTTACAGAACGGAATTTAAAAAACAGGTAATAGTAGATTTAGATTCAAACCCAGGACAGGTTCAATTTTATAATCTAAATGGAGATTCTTATTCAAATTGTTATCAACTAGAGATTAAATATCCTATAATAAATCGTTTAGAAACAACCTTGGCATACAGATATAATCAGGTAAGACAAACTGATGCGAAAGGTGATTTATTTGAGCCAGCTCTAAAAAGTAGATATAAAGGTCTAGTTAATTTATCGTACTCAACAAATATGAAGATATGGCAATTCGACTATACATTCCAATTTAACGGAGACGGAAGAATGCCAAATGTAATAGACCCAACAGGTTCAAAAACAATAATTCCAGCAGCAGATTTTGATCCTTATATGGTAATGAATATGCAAATCACTAAATATTTTAGAAATTGGAGTGTATATTTAGGTTGTGAAAACTTAGGTGATTTCACACAAAAGGATCCAATTATTCAAGATGGCACCGATGGAGTATGGGATAAGACATTTGATACATCAAGAGTTTGGGGTCCTATACACGGAAGAAAGATATACTTTGGCTTCCGTTTTGCAATAGATAGAGACTAAATAGATATAATAATTACTAACAAATAAAAACGATTCTATGAAAACGAAAATTTTGGCATTCGCAATGTGTTTAGCAATGGTATTCTCATTTGGAACAACATTTGCAAACAAAAAAGACAAGGTAACAGTAACTTTTAAAGCAGAACTTCACTGTAAATCTTGCAAAGCAAAAATAGAAAAGAGTTTACCATACGAAAAAGGAGTAAAAGACCTTAAAGTAGATATGGCAACAAAGACAATTAAGATTGTTTACAGAAAAGATAAAACTACAGAAGCAAAATTAATTGCTGCTATCGAGAAATGTGGTGTAAAAGTTTTAGGAAAAGCAGGTGTTGCTACTGATAAACATGCTATTTGTACTGGTGACTGTGGATCATGCAAATCAAAATCATGTGAAAAAGCACCTGCTGTAGAAGCAGCCTGTAAAGAGCGTGGTTCTTGTAAAAAGAAGCATGAAGAAAAAGAACATGAAGGTTGTAAAGGATGTGAAGGACATCACCACGAATAATCTTACAAATAAATATCTACAAGAAACCGTCTCGCAAGGACGGTTTTTTTTATAAATAATTATAGTGCAAATTATATTTTAGTAGAAGGTTACAGGAGTCTGATAGTTTTAAAGATGTCAGTATAATAGTGCTTTTGCATGCTTTCAACTCTATGAATTTGTTTAACATTTACACTTAGTTAGATGAGCCAGTATTTAGAATGCGTTCTGTGTACGGTCAGTCTGTGTTAGATTAACGTAGGCTGACCGTATACTGACCGTACACTGGCCGAACACTGCTTATCTTTTATACAAATTTTCTGCGCCTTTGTAGTGGTATAATTTTATTTTGAAGTTAATTAGAGATTAAAAAAAGAGAGCTTATAAGATATGAACAAGTTCAGTAATAGAAGAAATATTAATATCGCTTTTAGCAGAAGAAAGGTGGAATGCCCTAAGTCCAAAATTACGTGCTCCTTTAATATCTGTATTAAGATCGTCACCAACCATAATAGAAGAATTCTTACTTGCCCCAGCTTTATCAAGTGCATGTTTAAAGATGCCCTTATGAGGTTTACAAATGCCAACATCTTCAGAACATGTTACTGTTTTAAGGAACTCTCCAAGTCCACATAGTTCTATTTTCTGCATCTGAACTTCTCCAAACCCATTAGAAATAGCATGACAACTATAATTTTGTTGTTTAAGATATCTTAATGTTTCCAAGGTATTAGGGTAAAGAGATGTATGTTTAAAGCATAAATCCATATACATTCTATTCATATCCTCAGCAAGTTCAGGCTCGTTTACAGCTCTTTCTTTAAGAGTAGCTTTAAATCTAGAAATCACAAGCTCTTCTCTAGTGATGGCATTATTGTAGTATTTAGCCCACATGCGTTGATTGTGGTGAGCATATGTTTTATGAAAGATAATATAATTACTAAATTCAGCAATTAATCCAAAAGAGTTAAAGGTCTCTTGCAGTGCAAGTTCGCTACTCTTTCTGAAGTCCCATAGAGTATTATCAAGATCGAAGAAAATGTGTTTAATATCTTTCATGTTGTAAAGTTATTATAAAAAGCATTAAAAACAATTAGTATAAATCTTTACATAACAGTCATTGAGATAAGTAATTTAGAATAATAATATTGGCATTTAATGCTTAAAAATAAGAGTAAATTACAATAAGTAAAACATGATATATAGCATGTATTTAAAGATTGTTTATCTGCTTGACATTTAGTACATTTGATGATTCGTAGCAGAACGAATAAAAACATCGAATTGTAATCTGCATATGTCAAAACTACATAAACGACAGATCTTAAAACTTATAAAATCTTAATATAAGTAGCAAAAAACTTTTCAGATAAAACAAAAGATGTAATTTTACAGATTGAAAATTAGAAAACAGTTAGAGTTAAAACTATTTTTAGAAATTATGGCAGAAAAAGAAAACACTAAGTTATTTAGTGAATTTGCCCCAAACACCACTCAAGAGTGGATGGACAAGATCACTACTGACCTTAAGGGTGCTGACTTCAACAGAAAACTTGTTTGGAAAACAAACGAGGGATTTAATGTGCAGCCTTTTTATAGGTTAGAAAACATGGACGATCTTAAAAATCTAGATGTATACCCTGGGGATTATCCTTATGTTCGTGGTAACAAAGAGGACAATAACAATTGGTTCGTACGTCAAGATATAATCGTAAAAGATATCAAAGTAGCAAATGCAAAAGCTCTTGATATTATGCAAAAAGGTGTAGAATCATTAGGATTTATCCTAGATGATAAAGCTTCTTATACAAAAGAAGACATTGCATCTTTAGTATCAGGTATTGTACTTGATTGCGTAGAGATTAACTTCGTGTGTGGATGTAAAGCAGGACAAATTCTTTCATTCGTGAAAGAGATTGCAGCAGAGCAAAAAGTAGACATTGCTAAAATACAAGGTGGTGTAGATTTAGATCCATTAGGATATATCACATTAAGAGGTAAATTTTGTTGTGGTTCTCAAGCAGAGGTTATGGATATCGTAAAAGATACTGTAGTTGCTGCAAAAGGAATGGACTCATTCAAAGTTGTAGAAGTAAGCGGCAGAAACTTCAACAACGCAGGTTCATCTATAGTAGAAGAATTAGCATTCTCATTAGCTTCTGGTGTTGAGTACTTAACTCAATTAACAGAAAGAGGATTATCTATCGACGAGGTAGCACCAAAATTAAGATTCTCATTTGCAACAGGTTCTAAGTACTTCATGGAGTTAGCAAAACTTCGTGCTGCACGTTACCTATGGTCTAAGATCGTTAAAGCTTACGAGCCTAAATGTGACTGTACATGTAAAATGAACATCCATGCTGAAACTTCAGAATGGAACAAAACAATATACGACATCAACGTAAACATGCTAAGAACACAAACTGAGGCTATGTCTTCTGTTCTTGGTGGTGTTGACTCATTCACAATCAAACCATTCGATTCTATATTAGGCGAAGGTTCTGATTTATCAGAAAGAGCAGCTCGTAATCAACAACTTCTATTAAAAGAAGAATGTCATTTCGACAAAGTAGCTGATGCTGCTGGTGGATCTTATTATGTTGAGGAATTAACTCAATCTATATCAACTGCTGCTTGGAATCTATTCTTAGAAGTGCAAGAAAAAGGTGGATATATTGCAGCTTTAGAGGCTGGATTTATTCAATCTACTATTGTAGCAACATCTAATAATAGAGATAAAGCTATTGCAAATAGAAAAGAAAATCTTCTTGGAACTAACGTATTCCCTAACTTTACTGAATCTATTGAGAAGCACATGTGCTCTTGTGTTTTAGAGGCTAAGGATATGAAAGTTGAAGGTGCAACAGTTGAAACATTAAAAACTTATCGTGGTGCTCAACCATTTGAAGCTATGCGTTTAAAATCAGACGAATATGCAATCAATAACGAGCGTCCTCTAGTTCAAATGTTCCCTATTGGAAACTTAAACATGCGTAAAGCACGTGCACAATTTGCATGTAACTTCTTCGCTTGTGCTGGATTTGCAGTACAAGATCACAACGGTTTCGCAACTGTTGAAGAAGGTGTAAAAGTATGTAAAGAAAATAATGCTAAGATTGTAGTTATTTGTAGTTCAGATGACGAATATGCAACAATCGCTCCAGAAGTATTTGAAGGATTAAGCAAAGATGCAATTATCGTTGTAGCTGGTGCTCCTGCTTGTGCTGAAGACTTGAAAGCTAAGGGAATTACTAACTTCGTTCACGTTAAGAATAACGTATTAGAAGAATTAAGAAGATATCAAGCAGAGCTAGGTATTTAATCTTACGTACTTTTAAAAAATAGAAAGAAATGAAACCAAATTTTAAAGATATAAATATTAAGTCTTCACAAAGAGCGGATATGCCAGCTCAAGAGTGGGAAAAGGCGAATAATATTGAGAAAAATTGGATTACTCCTGAATTAATACCTGTTAAGTCGGCTTATAATAAAGAAGACTTAGAAGGAATGGAACACCTAAACTATATTTCTGGTTTACCACCATTCTTACGTGGACCTTATTCAGCAATGTATCCTTTACGTCCTTGGACAGTACGTCAGTACGCAGGATTCTCTACAGCAGAAGAGTCAAATGCATTTTATAGAAGAAACTTAGCTGCTGGTCAGAAGGGTTTATCTGTAGCATTCGATTTAGCTACTCACCGAGGATATGATTCAGATCATCCTCGTGTAGTAGGTGATGTAGGAAAAGCAGGTGTAGCAGTAGATTCTATCATGGATATGAAGATCCTTTTTGATCAAATTCCATTAGATAAAATGTCTGTTTCAATGACAATGAACGGTGGTGTGCTTCCAATATTAGCATTCTACATTGTTGCTGGTTTAGAACAAGGAGCAACACTTGCTCAACTACAAGGAACAATACAAAATGATATTCTTAAAGAATTCATGGTACGTAATACATACATTTACCCACCAGAATTCTCTATGAAAATTATAGCAGATATCTTTGAATATACTTCAAAGAATATGCCTAAATTTAACTCTATATCTATCTCTGGATACCACATGCAAGAAGCAGGTGCAACAGCAGATATCGAGTTAGCTTATACACTTGCTGACGGTCTTGAGTACCTTAAGAAAGGTGTAGCAGCAGGAATGGATATTGATACATTCGCTCCACGTTTATCTTTCTTCTGGGCAATCGGCATGAATCCTTTCATGGAGATGGCTAAGATGAGAGCAGGACGTTTATTATGGTCTAAAATCGTAAAAGGTTTTAATCCTAAAAACCCAAAATCATTAGCATTACGTACTCACTCACAAACTTCTGGATGGTCTCTTACAGAGCAAGATCCATTTAATAATGTGGGTAGAACATGTATTGAAGCAATGTCGGCAGCTCTTGGTCATACTCAATCGTTACATACTAACGCACTTGATGAGGCTATCGCTTTACCAACAGATTTCTCTGCACGTATCGCACGTAACACTCAGATTTATATTCAAGACGAGACGACTATAACTAAGTCTGTTGACCCATGGGCAGGTTCTTACTATTTAGAGAGCTTAACTCAAGACTTAATAAACAAAGCTTGGTCTCATATCGAAGAAGTTGAAAAACTTGGTGGTATGGCTAAAGCAATTGAGTCTGGTGTACCAAAATTGAGAATCGAAGAGGCAGCAGCTCGTACTCAAGCGAGAATTGACTCAGGAGAACAAACTATTGTAGGTATTAACAAATACAGACTAGAGAAAGAAGATCCTATAGATATCTTAGAGGTTGATAACTCTGCAGTACGTATTTCTCAGATCGAGCGTCTTAAAGTACTTAAGGCAAACAGAAACGAAGAAAAAGCTCAAGCTGCTCTTGCTGCTATCACTGAATGTGCTAGAACAGGAGAGGGTAACCTACTTGAATTAGCTGTTGTTGCAGCTAAAGAACGTGCATCGTTAGGAGAAATCTCTGACGCATGTGAAGCAATTTGTGGTAGATATAAAGCAGTTATCAGAACAGTGAGTGGTGTTTATTCAAGTGTATCTAATCAAGATGCCGATTTCATAAAAGCTAAGGAAATGACTGACGCTTTCGCAGAAAAAACAGGACGTCGTCCTCGTATTATGATTGCGAAAATGGGTCAAGATGGTCATGACCGTGGAGCAAAAGTAGTTGCAACAGGGTATGCTGATATGGGATTTGATGTTGATATGGGACCTTTATTCCAAACTCCAGAAGAATCTGCAAGACAAGCAGTAGAGAATGATGTTCATGTTGTAGGAGTTTCTTCTCTAGCAGCTGGACATAAAACTCTAGTACCTGCAATTGTAGCTGAACTTAAGAAACTTGGTCGTGAAGACATTCTTGTATATGTTGGTGGTGTAATTCCTCACCAAGATTATGAGTATCTTTATGATGCAGGTGCTGTAGCAATCTTTGGCCCTGGTACTAAAGTACCAGCAAGTGCTATTAAGATGCTAGAAATCTTAAACGAAATTAACTAATTATTAGTTGATATCTATATATTAAAAGAGCCACTTCATTGAAGTGGCTTTTTTTTATTTCAATG
>JBATVL010000003.1:0-44143 GCA_049671745.1 Marinifilaceae bacterium | reverse complement strand
ATTCTAAAATTCAACTAGCTAAAAAGAGAGCTAGAGGTTATAGAAATATTGATAACTTTATCAACATGATATACTTTACATGTGGTAAATTAAAATTTGATTACCCACTATATTCCATATAGACCCCGAATACTTAACTTTGGATAAACTACCTTCTATGAAAAAGGAAATTAAAAACTCGGAACTAATTATCAATAAAGACGGAAGCATTTTCCATCTTCATCTTAAAGCTGGTGAAATTTCTGACACTATAATTCTTGTTGGTGATCCAGAAAGAGTATCTGTAATTGCGGCTTATTTCGATTCTTGCGAAGTTGAAGTTCAAAACAGAGAATTCAAAAGTGTTACTGGCTTGTATAAAGGTAAACGATTAAGTGTTATTTCAACAGGCATAGGCACAGATAATATAGATATTGTCGTAAATGAACTTGATGCTCTTGTCAATATTGATCTTGAAACGAGAAAAACTAAAAAGAAAATAAGTAAATTAAATCTTATACGTATAGGAACCTCAGGAAGTATACAGAATGATATAGATGTAGATTCATTTGTACTTTCTACAAAATCTATAGGTTTTGACGGCATGCTTAATTTCTACCAAGGCAGAGATTCTGTTTCTGACTTAGATTTTGAGAAAACATTTATGCATGATATTTCATGGAATGATGATTTAGCTCATCCTTATATTGTTTCTGCCTCTGAGAAACTAATTAAATTATTCAACGACGAAAGAACAGTAAAAGGAATAACTATATCAGCAAATGGATTTTATGGTCCACAAGGTAGAGTTCTTAGATTACCACTTAAGGATGCTGATCTAAATAGAAAAATAGAAAAATTTAGATACAAAGGACTAAAAATAACAAATTACGAGATGGAAAGTTCAGCTATAGCAGGACTTTCAGCTCTTTTAGGACACGAGGCTATAACCATATGTGCCATAATAGCTAACCGACAGACAGGAGATGCCAGTCCAGATTACAATAAAACAATGAAAGAATTAATAGAATACACACTAAATAAAATCACATACTTAAAATAAGAAAAAAATGAAAAAAGGACAAAGTGCTATAATAATAGCAGCAGTAATTGCTTTACTTGTATTATTCTCAGGAATGGGAATGTTTTATACTATCAAACCAGGAGAAAGAGCAGTTATCTTCCGTAAATTCTCAACAGGTCTAGATAAAGAACATGTATTACAACCAGGATTTCAAGTAGTAGCGCCATGGAACTCAGTACATGTATATGATGTAAAAGAGCAAAAAAGCGAAGAGACTATGGATGTACTAGACAAAAATGGTCTATCTATAAACATAGATGTTTCTGTACGTTTTAACCCTATGTATAACAAGATAGGTTATCTACACGCAATATTTGGTAAGAATTATATTAATCAATTGGTTACTCCAGAGGTTCGTTCTTCTGTAAGACAGGTGGCTGGTAGATTTACTGCTGAAGAAATTTATTCTACAAAAAGACAAGAAGTAGAAACAGCTATCAAAACAGAGACTTCAAAAATCTTAAAGGCAAATAACATTGATATGAAAGCTCTACTTATACGTTCTATCAATCTTCCTGCTAAAATAAAATTAGCTATTGAGAACAAACTTAAGCAAGAACAAGAATCTTTAGCTTACCGTTTTAAACTTGAGAAAGAAACAAGTGAAGCAGAAAGAAAAAGAATTGCTGCAGAAGGTGAAGCAAGAGCAAATAAAATCATAAACTCTTCTCTTACTCCTGCTCTATTGAAGATGCGAGGTATAGAGGCTACTATTGAGCTTTCTAAATCACCAAACTCAAAAGTTGTAGTTATAGGTAGTGGTAAAGAAGGTTTACCATTGATTTTAGGGAACAATTAACAGATTTGATTATATTTGTGCTTCACATTTAAAATCAGAATACATATGATACAAAGAATTCAATCATTATACTTGTTTATAGTTATAGCGGCTCTATCGTTAATGTTCTTCATGCCTGTGGCACAAATTCATGTACCTGCTGGAGAAAGTTTAGATTTCTTTATTTATGGAATATCTATTAAAGGAGAAGCTATGTCAGCAAACTGGACTAGCATATCAATAATATCTATTCTTATTATAAATAGTTTGCTAACTATATTATCGTTTAAAAATAGAATTAGACAAGTAAGATTAAGCATAGTTAACATTATTATGATGGTTGGCTCTGTTTTGCTTTTATGGTATAACATAAGTAGTCAAGCTAATTTTGCAAAGGCAGAAATAATTTATAAAGCTCCTATGATTATACCTATAGTATGTATCGTTTTAACATACTTAGCTATTAGGGCAATTGGTAAAGATAGTTCTCTTATTAAAAGCATGGATAGAATTCGTTAAGAATTACTGAAGCACAACATATGAACTAATAAAAATAAATAAAAATCCGATTAACATCGGATTTTTTTTTAATTTTACCTACATCAAAAACAAATAAACGTTTACAATAAATTATACAAAAGATGAAAAAACTATCTCTAGTACTATTTACTGCTGCTATTTTATTAGCAGGAAAAGTAGATGCATGTACAAACTTTATCTTTACAAAATCAGCTACTAAAGACGGTTCTGTAATGGTAACTTACGCGGCCGATTCACACACTTTATTTGGAGAGATGTATTACTGGCCAGCTCAAGATTGGGCTAAAGGTTCTATGTTAAAAATCAATGAGTGGGATACTGGTAAATATTTAGGAGAAATTCCTCAAGTTGCTCACACGTATTCTGTAATTGGAAACATGAATGAGTATCAATTAGCTATTGGCGAGACTACATATGGAGGACGTAAAGAATTAGGTAAAGCTAATGGTATTATGGATTATGGTAGTCTTATTTATATTACACTACAAAGATCTAAGAATGCACGTGAGGCTATCAAAACAATAGTTGAATTAGCTAACACTTATGGCTATGCTTCTTCTGGAGAATCTTTCTCTATTTGCGATCCTAACGAAGCATGGATTATGGAGCTTATAGGTAAAGGTGAAGGCGAAAAAGGTATAGTTTGGGTTGCACGTCAAATTCCAGAAGGATATGTTTCTGGTCACGCTAACCAAGCAAGAATTACTCAATTTCCTCTTTCTGGAAAAACTTCTATTTCTTCAGACGAAATGGACAAAATCTTCGATAAAAATGTAACTACTGTTTTTGCTAAGGATGTTATTTCTTTTGCTAAAGAGAACAACTTCTACCCAAAGAATGGTAAAAACAAAAAATTCTCTTTCTCTGACTCTTACGCTCCAGTTGATTTTGGTGGTGCTCGTTATTGCGAAGCTAGAGTTTGGGCTTTCTTTAATCAAGTGACTAAAGGAATGAAAAAACACTGGAAATATGCTAAAGGAGAAGTTAAGCATGACAAAAAAGGATATGCAACTAACCGTATGCCTTTATGGGTTAAGCCAAACAATAAAATTGATGTTCTTCAGGTAATGGATTTCATGAGAGATCACTTAGAAGGAACAGAACTTGACATGGCTAAAGATGCAGGTGCAGGTCCATTTGCTTGTCCTTACAGAGTAAGACCTCTTACATGGAAAGTAGATGGAAAAGAATATTGTAATGAAAGAACAACAGCTACTCAGCAAACAGGTTTCTCTTTTGTTGCACAATGTAGAAACTGGTTACCAAGAGAAATTGGTGGAGTATTATGGTTCTCTGTTGATGATGCAGCTACATCTGTTTATTTCCCAATGTATTCTTCTTCAAACAGAATACCTAAATCATTCGCTCAAACAAAGAAGAACGATATGATGACTTTTGATGCAGATCACGCATTTTGGGTATTCTCTCAAGTAACTAACTTTGCATATACACGTTACAACTTAATTCAACCAGAAATAAGAAAGAAACAAAAAGCTTTAGAAGCAAAATTTGTTACTGCAACAAAAATGACTGATGCTGCTGCTCTTTCTTTATTAAAAGAAAACAGAAAAGAAGCTATCAATTATCTTACTGATTTTTCTTGTAACACAGGTGATAACCTTACTGCAGAATGGAAGAACATGTACGGATACTTATTCGCAAAATATATGGATGGAAATGTTAAGACATTTAATCCAACACAAATGAATCCTGATGTAGAGCAACCTGGTTACTCTAAGAGATTTTTAAAAGCAATAGTAAAAGATCACGGTGCTTTATTAGAAGTACCTGCTGGTCAATCACATTAATAGATAAATAATAATCTTAAAACATTTTGTTTTAAGATTATTTAATTACATTTGTGCCGTATTTACCGTACGTAACCTATGTCGCAATAAGATAAGCGATACGTTGCGTTCGTCAAACATTTAATGAAAAGAAAAATGGATTTAATTAAAATTGCAGAAGAGGCTTTTAAAATTGAAGCTGAAGAAGGAAGACCTTCATTTGCTGCTGGTGATACTATTACTGTATCTTACAAAATCAAAGAAGGAAGTAAAGAAAGAATTCAGTTATTCCGTGGAGTTGTTCTTCATATTAAGGGATGTGGCGTAAACAAAATGTTTACTGTAAGAAAGATTTCTAACAACATTGGTGTTGAAAGAATTTTCCCAATGCATACTCCATTGATCGAAAAAATCGAACTTAACAAAAAAGGTAAAGTTAGAAGATCAAGAATTTATTATCTTCGTGCTCTTACTGGTAAGAAAGCAAGAATCAAAGAAAGAAGATACTAGTCTCTTTCTAAAGATAATTAAAAAGCTCCCTAATTGGGAGCTTTTTTTATGTCTTAACAGTACTTATTTTACTATCTTTATACTAAATTATATAAAAGTATAAATCTATCGGCAAATAATCCCTTTGCCTTTCCTTGAACAGAGATACATGAATACAGAACTAATTAATAAAGTAGGAACTAAAGCTAAAGAATGGCTTAGTGAAGCTTACGACAGCAAGACAAGACAAGAGGTTGAAGCATTAATTAATGCAGAGGATAATTCGGAACTTATAGATTCATTCTATAAAGATTTAGAATTCGGAACAGGTGGTTTGCGTGGTATTATGGGAGCAGGAAGCAACAGAATGAATATTTATACTGTTGGAGCAGCTACTCAAGGTTTAGCTAATTATATAAATAAAGTATACCCTAACAGAGAAGACAAATCTGTTTGCATAGGTCATGATTGTCGTAATAACTCAAGATTATATGCAGAGACAGTAGCAAATATCTTTTCTGCAAATGGAATTAAGGCATATCTTTTTGAAGACTTACGTCCTACACCTGAAATGTCATATTGTATTAGAGAATTAGGTAGTGTATCAGGAGTCATTATTACAGCTTCTCACAATCCTAAAGAATATAACGGATATAAAGCATATTGGGAAGATGGTGGACAACTTGTTACTCCTCATGATACTAATGTTATTAATGAAGTTGCAAAGGTAAAAGCTGGTGATATAAAATTCGCTGCCAACAAAGATTTAATTGAGATTCTTTCTACTGATATAGATAAACAATACCTTGATAAGGTAAAAACTATTTCTTTATCAGCAGAATCAATAAAAAGACAACACGATTTAAAGATTGTCTTCACTCCTATTCATGGCACTACAGTTAAATTAGTTCCAGATTCACTAAAGAATTGGGGATTCTCTAATGTCTTCAATGTGCCTGAACAAGATGTTATTGATGGGAACTTTCCTACTGTTTGGTCGGCTAACCCAGAAGAACCCGAGGCATTAGTTATGGCTATAAATAAAGCTAAAGACGTTGATGCAGAATTAGTTATGGCTTGTGATCCTGATGGAGACAGATTGGGCATTTCTGTTAAAAACGACAAAAATGAATGGACTCTTATCAATGGAAATCAAACAGCACTCTTATTCACTTGGTATATTATTCATCAAAAAAGAAATCTAAACCTTTTAGAAGGTGGTGAATATATGATCAAAACTATTGTAACAACAGAGTTAATTAAAGAGATTTGTGACTCAAACAAAATCGAATGTTACGATGTTTATACTGGCTTTAAATGGATTGCAGCTAAGATTGCTGAATTAGACGCTGATAAATATATTGGAGGTGGAGAAGAATCATTCGGATATATGCCTGCTGCTTTCACAAGAGATAAGGACGCTGTAGCTTCTTGTTCTTTAATGGCAGAAATAGCAGCATGGGCAAAAGATAATGGAAAGACTCTTTTCGATCTTCTTAGAAACATATATCTTGAACATGGATACTCAAAAGAGAAGATGGTCTATATTGTAAGAAAAGGAATTAGCGGTGCTGAGGAAATTTCTAATATGATGAAAGAATTCAGAGCGAATCCACCAAAAGAAATAAACGGCAAGAGATTAGCTATTGTAAAAGATTACCAAACACTAGAGGCTAAGAATCTTATAAACAACACTATAGAACATCTTGATTTTATCACAAAATCAAATGTCCTTCAATTCTTCTTAGAAGATGGTACAAAGATATCAGTACGCCCGTCAGGAACAGAACCTAAGATTAAATTCTATTTTGAGATCAAAGACAAAATGGAAACTATAGAACAATATCATTCTCTTGAAGAAAAGAGTGATAAGATTATTGATTCTATTATGAAGGAATTAGGACTATAACAACTCTATGTTTGAAACATCATAAAAAAGAATAATATAAAATCAATAAATAGAAGCATTAACATTTATTAAATTTCTATGCTTTAAGAAAGTGTTTTATATTCTTTTTTTCATAAATTTGTTCCAAACTTAGAAAAACATGGAGTAATTATAAACTATTTTAGTTATAATTGCTGCTTATTGGGAAATAATTAAAGATTGAAAACTTATACCTATGAAAAAGACATTAATTCAAGTGGCTCTATGGGTTCTTATTGTGTTGTTCGGTTACCTATGTGTAATGAGCATTGTGAGACCTACAGAATTCAACAAAGTAAAGAAACAACGTTACGAGAAAGTAATTCAAAATCTTAAAGACATAAGAACTGCTCAGGTTGCTTATAAAGATGCTAATGGTTCTTATACTTCTTCTTTTGATACATTAATTGACTATGTAAAGAATGACTCTATGAAGTTCATCCGTGCTATTGGTTCTTTATCTGATGAGCAATTAGAAGCAGGAATGACAGAACGTGAAGCTGTTAAAAAAGGATTAATCTTCAGAGATACTATTAGAATAGCTGCTCTTGATACTCTTTTTGGCAAAGATTACAAGATTGATGAGCTACGTTATGTTCCTTATTCTAATAATACTGAAGAATTCAAAATGGCTACTGGTGAAATCAAAACTGCCTCTGGTATGGAGATCAAAGTATTCGAAGCATCTGTAAGAAACTTTGTTATCTTCAAAAATATACTAGACGAGTACAAAGATGAGATCCTTGAATTCAACGGAGAAAAGAAAAGACTTGATAAATTCATGGGACTTAAAGTTGGTAATGTTGAAGAAGCTAACAACAATGTAGGAAACTGGGAATAGTAAAAAATAAGATGCAAGACATAAGTGTATTAGATAAACAAATAGACTTTAATTGTACTGAAAATTATAGATTATCCATTCAGATTTCTCTGAATGGATTTTCTTTTGGTATAAAAGAGGCAGAAACTAATGAATATTGGGTTCTAAAACATTGTCAATTCGACAATAAAAACCCATTAGACCTTCTATACAACTTGGAATTATTCATACTTAGAAACCCTCTTCTAACTAAATATTACAAATCAACAAAAATCATTGTTGATGCAGAGAAGAAGACTATTATACCTAAAGCATTATTCTCTAAAGAACATATAAGGAACACTTTCGAACTTAGTCACAATATACAAGATGATGAGTCTTTATATTACAATATAGATAAGCTTGATAGCATAATTGTCTTTGCTATTAAAAATACACTTAAAAGATGTTTAGAAAAACATATTAAGAATTTCGAACTATGTTCTTCTCTATCACCTTTGGTTTACTATGGTCTAAAAAAAGAGGAACAATTATACTCTATAATAATAAACCATACCAGTCATGATCATTTTGACATTATAATATGCAACAAGAACAAGCTTCTACTTTTAAATACATACAAATACTTAAAAGATATAGATATTGTTTTCTACGTATTAAACACTCTCCAAACTCTTGAAATAGATAATAAAGAATGTAATATTATTTTTTCGGGTGAATTTGAGCAAGAGAGTCAAGCAGTGATTTTTTTAAGTAAACATATAGGCAAATCAGAAAAACTATCTATATTGAACCCTCCTGATGAATTACAAAAGGACAATATTGACATATATTTTGCAAACCTAATAAATTCGGAACAGTGCGAATAATAAGCGGAACACATAAAGGAAGAAAAATTTCTCCTGACAAGAACTTTAAAGCAAGACCAACAACGGACTTTGCAAAAGAAAACATATTCAATGTAATCAGCAATTGGTACGACATTGACGATTTAGAAGTATTAGATTTATTCTCTGGAACAGGTGGAATAAGTTATGAATTTGCATCAAGAGGAGCAAAATCAGTAATTTCTATAGAAATGAATGCATCACATCAATCATTCATTAGAAAGACAATTCAAGAATTAGGCTTAAAAAACATCATTTCTTTAAGATCTGACGTATTTAAGTACACAAAATCGTGTAAAAATAATTTTAACATGATATTTGCAGATCCACCATATGATTTAGAAAATATTGACAGCATTCCAGATGCTATTTTCAACAACAATCTATTACAAGATAATGGTTGTCTGATAGTTGAGCATTCTGACAGAACGAATTTCTCTCAACACCCTATGTTCATTGAGCAGAGAGTATATGGCAGTGTTAACTTTTCTATCTTCGAAAAAGAGTAAAAAGATGTAGAAAAGTTTAAATTTTTTTCCTCTAGCTATTGCAGAATCAAAAACTTACTCTATCTTTGTACTGTCTTTGAAAAACGGATACGCTCAGAGGAGCGAAACAATTTATTGGTCTGGTAGTTCAGTTGGTTAGAATGCCGCCCTGTCACGGCGGAGGTCGCGAGTTCGAGTCTCGTCCAGACCGCAAAAAGCTTTCGTTTATTCGAGAGCTTTTTTCGTATATATATATTTCTAGAAAAGAAGACAAGATGAGCAAAACAAAAATATGGATAAAAAGTTTCAGACTTAGAACTTTACCTCTATCTCTATCAGGAGTAGTACTTGCATCATTAATATCCTACGCTAACAATCTATTCTCATTAAACACTTGCATATTCGCACTTACAACTACACTATTCTTACAAATACTATCTAATCTAGCCAACGACTTAGGAGATACTTTAAAAGGAACAGACAATTCTAATAGAAAAGGTCCAGAAAGAGCCATGCAGACAGGTTTGATAAGTATAAAAGAAATGAAGAACATGATACTTGTTTTCGTGCTCTTATCCGTACTATCTGGAATTCTATTAATAATCTATAGTTTCAACTCTTTAAGTTCTAGAAACAGTATCTATATGCTTTCATTGGGAGCTTTAGCCATAATAGCAGCCATCAAATACACACTTGGCAAGAAAGCTTACGGATATCATGCAATGGGAGACATCTTTGTTTTCATCTTTTTTGGGCTAGCAAGTGTAATTGGAACATATTTTCTACATTCAGCAGAGATACCATTAGAAATGTTTTTACCTGCCACAGCTATTGGACTATTATCTGTTGGAGTTCTTAATATGAATAATATTAGAGATATAGAAAATGATAAGGCGTGTGGTAAAAACACAATACCTGTAGTTATAGGAGAGCAAAAAGCTAAGATTTATCACTACACAATAATTACATCTAGTTTTATTTGTTTAGCTATCTATTTTATTTTAAGAGTAGGTCTATTATCAACACTTCCGTTATTCATACTATACATCCCAATAATAAAACATTTACACACTGTATATAATTCTACAGGAATAGGTTTAGATCATCAATTAAAGATATTATCACTAAGTACATTCCTGATATCTATAGTTACAGGTTTAATGACTATTCTATACAATTAGGAATAAAGAAATAAAACTTAGAACCTATACCTTCTTCTGACTCAAACCAAAGTTTACTTTTAATCTTATTCAATATAGCCTTCACTATACTTAAACCAAGGCCTATACCTACAGACATCCTATCTTCTTGATAGAAACGTTTGAAGATAACCTCTTTTATCTCTTCACTAATGCCTATACCTGAATCGAAGACAAAGAATTGCACTCCTTCATCTTTTTTCTCAAAACCGAAACTAACTTCACCTTCCTTTGTATATTTAACAGCATTGCAAACAAGATTTAAAAGCACTTGTTTTAAACGAATCGGATCAACATTAGCAATGAGTTCAGAATCACAATCACAAAGTTTTAAATTAACATCACCAATAACACTAGGTTTAACTCTTTGATAAATATCATTACACACATCCAAAAGTTTGGTAGGCTGAGGATTAACAATCAAAACAGAAGATTCAATCTCAGAAAAATCAATTACATTATTTACAATATTTAATAATTGATCTGTATTTCTACTTAATATCTTAGAATACTCACTTATCTCATCATCAGGATTTTCTATAGCATCAGCAATTATATTAGAAAAACCAACAATAGAATTAAGTGGTGTACGAATCTCATGACTCATATTCTTTAAAAAAGATGTCTTTAGTCTGTCTGACTCCTCAGCTAGATCCTTAGCTTTAATTAACTCTGTCTGAGTATGAATTTTCTCAAAAGCAAGATTAATCATTTGTATAAATGAATGCATAAGAATTATATCATCACCGGTAATCTTTGCGTTATCATCATCAATTTGAACTAATAGAAAACCATGATAATTACCTTCAACAAATATGGGCAAAAATAAAGAATTACAATTTTCAATAAATAAAATAGCTTCTTTTTCTTTGCTTCTAATATTCAATGGTTCAGGAGAAGTAAGCATAATAGGATTACTTCTCACTAACTGTTTCTCTATATATTCTATTTCAGAAACATCTACGCATTTTCCTCCTTGCGAGAAAAAACAAGAAAAACCACTACTACAATTCTTAAGCTGATAAAGATTATCTTCTTTTAAATAAAAACTAACACACTTCGCTTTAAGTCTAATCCTAATATTATCAATAATAGAATCAATCAATTCATCAGAAGGTAAATTCTTCATCATTAAAATAGAAATCTCAGATATCAGTCTTTGATTATCTAATAATTCACGAAGAGCAACTTCACTTTCATAAACATCTGTTACATCCTGAGCAGCATATAAGGTACCTTTTCTTTTTCCTTTATCGTCAAAATATAACCTAGCATATTCAGTTATTCTGTGTATTTCTCCATCAATTACTATTCTGTAATTTACCTTCTTAAGTACATTTGTTTTTTCATCAATAAAAGAATCTATAAAAGTTCTATATTTTGGCACATCTTCATAATGAATCCTTTTAGTTATAAAAGTTTCTAAATCCCTTATCTCATCAGATTCCAAAGCATATATCTTACAACAGGTATCAGAGATATCTATCTTCTTTTCATTATAATACTGATAGAAATAACCAACTTTAGCAATTTTCAAGGAATTCTCAAGAAGATACTGTACTCTTCTTGAATCCTCCAGGGCAATAGTCTTATAATGAACATTCATAATAAAACCATTCATATATAGAGACTTACCATTCTTATCTCGCTTATTAACAGTAACAGTCATACTAACCCACTTTGACTCATATATTGGAGCCAAACGAAACTCTACAGTAGCAGAATCCACACCACCATACAGGAGGGTTTCATACATTTTAAAAACACTCTCCTTATCATAATCATGAACAATATCAAGAAAATGTTTAATACCAAAAGAACTATCTCCAAAAGAAGCATGTCTAATATTTAATATATCCACAAGATAATTTTCAAGACTTATCTCATCTTTAAGAACATCATATTTCCAAAGTCCAATCTTCCCTACATTAAGAGTCATATGCAAAAGATTCTCTCTATCAAGAGCCATTTGTTCAGCCTTCTTAATTCTATCTATATCAACAGTAGTACCCACAAACTTAATAAGACTCTCAGAAAGGTTGTAGTTAGTAACAGAAGTATTCGATTTCACCCATTTCCATCTATTATCTAAAGTTTGCACTCTATACTCAAGAGCAAATTCTTTCTTTTTACCAGTTCTTAAAGCAACTTCTTCAGCAGCAAATTTTTCAACATCAGTATACTCTTTTGACTTATCAATAAGAATTTCAATATATCCAAATTCATTATTTACATTTTTAAAATCAACCTTAGAAATATTAATCTCTACATATTTTTTACCAATAGAATGAAAATCAAAGATTTTATAAATATTCAACACCTCACCTCTATCTATAACTGCTTTTTCTTCATCTGTAAGTTCTAAACAATCGTACAAATTAAAACCAAGCATATCCTTCTTATCAGAAAGTGCCAAAATTTCGAGAGCAACAGGATTTGAATCAATCAGACATGCATTTCTATCGTAGATATTTATACCTACTGGAGATTGTTCAAATATGGATCTGTATTTAAGAGCATTTATCTTAAGATGCTCCTCTAGGCGCAAGCTGTCACTAATATCTAAACCAGAGAAGAGCAAATATGAATTATTATCCACATTTTCTACTCTAACTATATTAAAAAGATAGTTCCTTAATTTAGATTTAATGTCAACACATTTAGAATGACAAGCATACAGAGGTGTCTTTTCAGCAAAGACTTTATCTAGTCTAGCTTTATCAAAATCGAAGAAAGTAGCTAAAGGAATCTTATCAAGAGAATCATTAATAGAAATAGAAAAAACATCTTCACCCTCGAAATTATACTCCACAATATCATAATTCTTATCAACAAGAAAGATAACAGAACTAATATTATTCAAGGTTTTTCTAAAATCAGTCTCTCTATAAGAACTCTTTTGCGAATAAGAATCTTCCATTGGAGAAGAATCAAGAGTAATAACTTCAACAAAAGCTAAGTCCCCATCTTCATTAGAAGAAAGTACAGTAAATATCTTTGTTGAAAAAAGTTTCCCATCTTTAATATAATCATATACGTAAGTATATTTATTTTTACCTAAAGAAAAATATGCTTTAGAGTCCATTATATATTTATTGTAAAGATCTGATCCCCAAAGAATCTCAACCTCCTCCTCTTTAAGAGAAGGGGTATCGGCAGGCAAAGACATTCCTTCTAAACTTTTCTTACTAAAATAAAAAACACCATTCAATACATCGTGTTTAAAAAAACCTAGATTAGAATTTTCAGCAAAAAAACTAATAGCTTCGGAGCTAATAATATCAGGCAAGATATCATTATTTAAGATTTCTCTCTTATCTCTATACAAATCAGACATTCAATTATAGCATTTGAATAAATTATACTTATGTGACAAGATAGCAATTTCAATAGAACATATCAACAAATAAGTATATAAGGAATATCAATTTAAAAACATTATTAAACATAAAACTATCAAACTACTGTATCATCCATAATGTTTTCAAAAAGTAATCCACCCTTATAAATTCCCTTTAAGATAGGATGTATATTCATTCCAAGTTCTGTTAAACTATACTCTACTCTAGGAGGGACTTCTGGAAATACTTTACGGTTAATTAAACCATCCATTTCCAAATCTTTAAGCTGTTTGCTAAGCATGCGCTCACTGATATCTGGTAAAAGTTTAGCCAACTGTCCATATCTTTTCTCCCCCTGAAATAAATGCAAAATTATAGTACCCTTTCTCTTTCCTTTTATAACATTTATAAAGGTATCTATAGGACAGTAACTTTTTTTCATATTTTTTTTCTTTTAAATATGCAATAGATTTACAATTTAGAATAAAATGTTCGTAAACATACCTTATGTAAGGTATTGTATACCTTATTAATTACATGAATCTTTACACTACAAAAATAACAAAAAATAAGATTATGAATACTAAAAATACATTTAAAGCATACCGTGTAAAAGAAGAAGATGGACAATATATCAATTCAATTGAAGAAATGCCTTTTGATTCTTTAGCAAAAGGAGAAGTCCTTATAAAAGTACAATACAGTTCATTAAACTATAAAGATGCCTTATCAACTATAGGCAATAAAGGAGTTACAAGAAATTACCCACACACTCCAGGTATTGATGCAGCAGGAATTGTTGAATCAAGCCAGAGTGATTTATTCAAAACAGGTGATTCTGTGATTGTTACAAGTTACGAGTTAGGAATGAATCACCCTGGAGGATTTGCAGAATTTATTAAAGTACCAGAAACATGGATAGTTCCCATGCCAAAGAATATGAATGCACGTGAGGCTATGCAATATGGTACAGCTGGTTTCACAGCAGCATTATCAGTATATAGATTACTAAACAACGGACAAAAGCCAGAAATGGGAGCAATAGCAGTAACTGGTGCATTAGGAGGAGTTGGAAACATTGCTTGTCAGATCTTAAATAAATTACAATTTGAGATTATAGCAGCTAACTATGAATTGGCAGCTGAATCAGAAATAAAAAAGATAGGTGCAAGCTCACAAATTGATAGAAGTGTCTCTGACGATCAATCTGGTAGACCAATACTTAAGCCTCAATGGGCAGGTGCAATTGATGTTGTTGGAGGAAACACCTTAACAACTATGCTAAAAGGATGTAAGCCATTGGGCAATGTTACAACTTGTGGTAATATTGGTTCTGGGGAACTTGAAATGACTGTATTCCCATTCATCTTAAGAGGAGTAAATTTACTAGGCATAGATTCACAAAACTGTCCTATGAAAATCAGAAAAGAGGTGTGGAATCTTCTTGCAGATAAATGGCATATTGATTTTAATAGCGAATTAATTAAAGAAACAACTTTAGAATCACTTGAAAGTCATATAAAATTAATGTTAGACAAGAAAAGCAAAGGAAGAGTGATTGTGAAAATATAAATAAAAAATGTCTAAACTTGTAATATAATCATTGATAAAAGATATTTCAATAACTAATTTAGGTATAAAGATGAACGAAAAAATCATAAGCAATCTATACGAACTTTGGGAGCAGATTGGACAATTATCCAACAAGTTATACAAAACAGATAATTACTCATCAGTTACAATGGATGATTCTGATTGGCCAAATAGAATCTTTAATTTTAAGAATGAAGAAGATGCTTTAGAGGAAGTAGTTAGACTAAGTCAGAATGGGAAACTTTCTGAGATGATAGCAATTACGGACCTCCTTGATTTAGACGACAATCACAAGTTTGAATTTGTATTGAGACAAAGAAATATGGCTCTTGATTTACAATCAAAAACAAATGAGTTTTCTGTAAATCCAAATATTAAAGAAGTAAAAACGAAGAAAGATTCTATCGATTTTGCACAAACAGCATCAAAAGCATTTGGTTATAGAGTTGACTTTAATCTGATCTACAATATTGTTAAAAACTTAAAAACGATTAGATTATTTATATATCAAAAAAACAATGAAAGTTTAGGATGTGGTAGTGTGTTCTTTGACTCAAATAAGAATGCAGGACTACATATGATTGGAACTCTTTCAAAAGGAAGAGGGAAAGGAATAGGAAAAAGCATGACTGAAAGATTATTAGTTGAAGCAAGAAACAACAATATAAATTTTTGTGTTCTTCATGCATCATTAATGGGAGAATCTATTTACAGGAAATTGGGTTTCAAATCATACAATGAAATTAATACTTATAAGATACTTAAAAAATAGAAAGTACTAAAGAAAATTCTGAATAAACATATAAATAGGGAGTTGCGATAATCGTAACTCCCTATTTTAAATATTGTTATACAGAACATATCTCATAGGTGCAAATAAGACTCAAATTTGCTTTAAAGTTGGCAACATGTTGTCCGTTTTGTATTTTGCTTGCAATAATTAAATACTCTTGATATATTCATTATATACTGTTTTCGTATACGCTGCGTATTAGCTGCGTGTTAGCTGCGTATTAGCTGAACATACTTAGAGCATTGTGTGGACATTCTGTGGACATTGGAAAATCACAGCCTGTCAGCTAAGTAAAACTCTATCGCCATTATCTATGCATTTAAGTTCTCCAATACGTTCTGATAATTGAAAAGCAGTAAGTGATTTTTTGTTTAGCCTATTGGCCCAAAACGGTATTAATGAACAATGTGATGAACCTGTATCTATTTGGTATAGTTTAAGTTCCATTTGTTTTGTTATTTAGTAGTATGTTAAATCATTTCAAGCAAATTTTCCTTTTTAAGCCAAGATATGGAATCGTTAATTATTTTATCTACTGATGATGTTTTGTAATTTAAATCGGTTTTTGCTTTCTGAAAATCACATAGCACATTAGATGTTAAAAGTTGAGCTCTTTCAGGAGTTAACTTTGGCTCTTGATGCATAATACTAGCATATAGTGGTAGCAAATGACTTAATGTATAAACCATCCAATTCTTGGTTTCACCTTTGGTTTCTTTTATGCCAGCATTAGATTCAGCACTATTGATAATATCTTTGAAACTGGCAAGGGTGCCACCCAATAAATAATTTTCACCGCCTTTACCATTTTCATAAGCAGAAATATGAGCATCTGCGACATCTTCAACATGGCATAGCATTCCTTTACCTTTGGGTACTATCAATATTTTTTTATTAATAGCCATCTTAATAAATGTAGCCCAATTGTTTTTATCATAGGGTCCCATTATACGGCAAGGGTTGAGAATTATTCCTTCAATGAGCCCTTCTGCATTAGCTTTTTTAATAATTTGTTCGCCCATAAATTTGGTAACATTGTAATAATTATTCTTCTTAGTCAAAGCATTGGACTTTGTATATTCATCGATAGAACCATCATGTTGTCCATAAGAAGAAATCGAAGATGTAAATATGATTTTCTTAGCACCTTTTTTTATGGCATTAATAAGAACATTCTTAGTTCCTTCCACGTTTGTTTCATACATCAACTGCTTGTGTTTTAATCCCAATTTTGTACTCGCTGCTATATGAAAAACAGCATCAATATTATTGGGCATAATTTTTGCTAATGAATCATAATCCCGTATATCCCCCTGAACCAGTTCAACATCAAATTGTTCTAAAAATCTAGTGTCTGAATCGGGGCGGTGCATAGCAATAACTTTCCAATCATTTTCGTATAATTTTTTCACTAGGTTAATGCCTAGAAATCCGTTTGATCCTGTTACAAATGCTATTTTCTTCATGAGCTGTTATATTAATCTTTGTTAAAATCAGAGAGGCTTGCTTTTGCGAATTCTTTGTCAGATGAAGTTTTTACTTCAATAATTATACAATTTAATGATTTAAATTTGATAGTTACGACGAATGATGCTTTTATCGTTTTAGACAGTTGCTATTTATTTGTATTTAAGAATTACTGCAATCACCCATTTCCCTTTAACACCTACTCTTAAAAATAGGGGTATAAAAAAACCCGCTTAAACAATTAAGTTTAAGCGGGTTTTAGAATCTTATGGTGGAGCTGCAGGGAAGCAATTAATTATTACAGCTTGCATTCTCACAATATGTTATGGTCTTTCGGCTTGTTCTGTTAGTTATTTCCTTTCGGTTTTTATTAAACTAAAATCATGACATACCAACTTCTTCATTACGCTTTGCATTTCTCCAAGAAGACTCTTCCTTTAATATTTCTAAAGCCACTTCAAATATATTCCCTAGCCACGCAATTTGCTCATCAAAAACATCTAAATTTCTTACAGAAAGGTCGTTCTTTCTATCTGTCTCTGCAAGTTTAAATACTTCAATAACTTCAGAAAAGCTAATACCCTTTTCATCAGCAATCTCTTGAATTCTATCTATGTACGTTTTCACCTTTTCATCTGTTACTGGTAAAAACTCTCTAGCTGGTTATTCTGTTAATGTTCCTATTGTTATATTATTTACATGAAATTACAATGCCATTTTTATTTAGTACAAAATGCTTTAATTCAATAACATATCCACCAAAACCATTTTTAGCTCTATATTTATGTGTAACTGTGTAGTTATTTCCTTCTTTATTAACCCTTCCCCATACTATAGATTGATAACTATCTGGATCATTAAGATTCTTTTTTAGATATTCAACAACTTGAAAAACGGAATCATCGATAGCACTATTCTTAACAAGCACCTTTTTATCTTCGTAATCTTTAATCGACTTATCTAGCAATTCCCTATTTTCTTCACACCATTTTTCACTTTTCACAAGATTTCTGACTCTATTACTTGCTGCATATATTTCTTTCTTTGTTTTATATTCAGCCAGTAGCTTCGACTTAAGCATATTTTCAAAAACATATACGACTTCTTTACTCTCAAGTCCAGTATATTTCAGTGTTTTTACTGTTAATACCTTGTTTTTATTAACTCTTACCTCTATTTTATCAAGATTAGCTAAATCTTTAAGTTGCTCATTTGGAATCAGATAAGTATATGAAGGGTAACCTGATTTATCGATTATTTTTCTGTATTCCACTTCCCACTCCCTAAGACAGAATCTACTATTGCTAAATTGAATAACAAAACGAGAAAGAATATTATCAACAAAAAATAATTCAATATTTGCTGACAAGATGCAATCTTTAGAAAACTTATAACAGAAAGAATCTCCTTCCCACTTAGTTATATAACCTGTTGTTATTAATTTTTTTATATCGTTTTCAACTTCTTCTTTAGTCATCGAAAAAGAAAAACCCAAAGGTAAATCTTGATTCAGTTCTTTAGAAACTTTTGCTTTTTCAATAGCCTTATTTGCTAATTGCATTTGTTTCGTATTTGCATTTGTACATGCAAAAAACAAAAATATCAATGCTAGGATTCCAAGATGAGACAGTTTCATATTTTTAAAATTATTATTATTATTATTACTAATTTCAGAACTGCTTTATGTGAAGTCATTTTTTTAGTTTTTTGCTTCCAAACGAAAAACCGAAATCCTTAAAAGCTGCAATAAATAAGGAAAAAATTTAAACCGAAAAAAAAAGTGCAAAGCCGAAAAACATAATTAGTTGTTTTTCAAAGCTTTACACTATATTTGTGGAGCTGCAGGGAATTGAACCCTGGTCCAAACGCGGAAGGTATAAGACTTCTACATGCTTATTTTGCCATTGATTTTCGAATCAGCACCGGGGACAAACACCCAATAACTAATCTTATTCTCTTTGTTTCGCTGCTAAGTCAAGATTCCAAAGCAACTAAGCCCAAATTAATGCATCCAAATGTTGAAAGGGATAAGCTAAAACCATCAACAGGATGTCTCGTCTCGGGTACCTAGTACCGAAGATAAAGTCTAAATCTCATAGAGATTAGGCAGCAAGAGCGTAGTTAGACTCGCCAAATAAAAGTTGTGTGACCTGATATTTACGAGCTAAAGTCACAACGCTCGACATGCTTAAATATACATTCTACACGCTGTCAATACCACGTCAGCCCCGTATAGATTACAAAAATACAAAATAAATCAATTATACCGCGTTAATTCCTATTAAATAAAATTATATTATCCATTGTTAAGTGTCATATTTTATTAAATTTGCCATCAAGACACATTTTTGAAACAATTATTTACAAGAGTTATGGCACAAAAACCATCTATTCCAAAAGGAACGCGTGATTTCTCACCAGAGATAATGGTAAAGAGAAATTATATTTTTGATACGATAAAATCAGTTTTTCGATTATATGGGTACATGCCTCTAGAGACACCATCTATGGAGAATCTTTCAACACTGATGGGAAAATACGGTGAAGAAGGTGATAAATTATTGTTTAAGGTTCTAAATTCAGGAGATTACTTATCAAAAGTAAGAGACGAGAATCTACAAGAAAAGAATTCAATTAAACTTACAAATAAGATAAGTGAGAAAGGTTTACGTTACGATCTAACAGTACCATTCGCTCGTTACGTAGTACAACACCAAAACGAAATAACTTTCCCATTTAAAAGATACCAAATTCAACCAGTATGGAGAGCCGATCGTCCACAAAGAGGTAGATACAGAGAATTCTATCAGTGCGATGTTGATGTTGTGGGTAGCAACTCTCTTTTAAACGAGTTAGAGTTAATACAGATAGTTGACGAGGTTTATAGAAGACTAAATCTTAATGTTGTTGTAAAACTAAACAACCGTAAGATTCTTGCTGGTATAGCAGAGGTTATGGGTCAAGCTGACAAGATTATTGACATCACAGTAGCGATGGATAAACTTGACAAGATTGGTTTAGAGAATGTAAACAAAGAATTAGCAGAGAAGGGAATAGATCAAGAATCTATAGATAAACTTCAACCTATAATCAATTTAGCAGGAAGCAATTCAGATAAACTTTCAACAATAGAAACCATTCTTAAAGATTCAGAGACTGGACTTAAAGGAGTGGAAGAATTACGTACTGTATTCAATTATATAGAAAGTCTAGATATTAAGACTGAGATAGAGTTAGACTTAACTTTAGCAAGAGGATTAAATTACTATACAGGAGCTATTTTTGAGGTGAAAGCCTTGGATGCAGCAATGGGAAGTATAACTGGTGGCGGTCGTTACGACGATTTAACAGGTATCTTCGGATTAAAGAATGTATCAGGAGTGGGTATCTCATTCGGAGCAGATAGAATTTTCGATGTGATGGAGCAATTAGAGGTCTTTCCAAACGAAGCAACAGTATCAACAAAGATAATGTTCGTTAATTTTGGAGAGAAAGAAGAAGCTTTCTGCCTACCTATGTTGAACAAATTAAGACAAGAAGGTATAAGCTCAGAAATTTATCCTGACGCTGCCAAAATGAAGAAGCAGATGAACTATGCCAACAATAAGAATATCTCTTATGTAGTAATGGTTGGGGAATCAGAGATAGAAGAAAATCTATACAGCTTAAAGGATATGACAACAGGAGAGCAAATAAAGCTTACTGCTGAGGAATTGATAAACAAGCTTAAATAACATCTACAAAATAAACAATATCATCATGGAAAAAATCCATTATATCTCACCAGAGAATTTAACATTCACTAAAATCGAGGAGATTCTAGACAATGACTATAAATTAGCATTATCAGATGAATCAAAAAAACTTATTCAAGACTGTAAAGACTTTCTTGACAAAAAGATAAAAGAATCAGAGAAGCCATTATATGGTATAACTACTGGTTTTGGTTCTCTTTGCAAGATTTCTATCTCAGAAGAAGATTTAAGTCAATTACAAGCTAACCTTGTAATGTCTCACGCTTGTAGTCTTGGAAACCATATTCCTAAGCAAGTTGTGAAATTAATGTTACTTCTTAAGGCTCATGCTTTATCTTTAGGTAAATCAGGAATCCAACTTAAGACTGTAGAAAGAATATTAGATTTATATAACAACGATATATTACCTGTTGTTTGCGAATTAGGTTCTTTAGGTGCATCAGGAGATTTAGCTCCATTATCTAACCTATTCTTACCTTTAATTAACGAAGGTGAAGTTCACTATAAAGGTGAAGTTAGAGATGCTAAAGAAATAAATAAAGAATTCGGATGGGAAGCTATTCAATTAGGTGCTAAAGAAGGTTTAGCTCTTCTTAATGGTACTCAATTCATGAACGCTCACGCTGTTCACACTTTATTAAAAGCATTCAAATTAGTTAAGTATTCAGATATTATCGGAGCTACTTCATTAGAAGCATATGATGGTCGTATCGATCCTTTCTTAGCACCAATACATGATGCTCGTCCTCATCCAGGTCAAATAGAAACTGCTAGAAACATCAGAACTCTTTTAGAGGGTAGTGAGAAGATCAAAACAGAAAAAGTACACGTACAAGATCCTTATTCTTTCCGTTGTATGCCTCAAGTTCATGGTGCTTCTAAAGACACTATCAACTATGTAGCTTCAGTGGTAGAAAGAGAGATTAACTCAGTTACTGATAATCCAACTATTTTTGTTGAAGAAGATTTAATTATCTCAGGAGGTAATTTCCACGGACAACCACTTGCTTTAGCTTTAGATTTCTTAGCAATTGCAATGGCTGAATTAGGATCTATCTCAGAGAGACGTGTTTATCGTCTAATTTCTGGTGATAGAGTTCATCTTCCAGAATTCTTAGTTGCTGACCCAGGATTAAACTCAGGATTTATGATTCCTCAGTATGCTGCTGCATCTATAGTTTCTCAGAATAAACAACTTTGTACTCCATGTTCAGTAGATTCTATACCTTCTTCAAACGAGCAAGAAGATCACGTATCTATGGGTGGAAATGCTGCTACTAAAGCTCTTAGAGTTGCTAATAATGTTGAGAAAATTCTTGCTATAGAGCTTCTTAACGCTGCTCAAGCATTAGACTTCCATAAAGAGAAAAAATCTTCTCCTTATATAGAAGAATTTGTTGGAGAATTCAGAAAAGTTGTACCATTCAACAAAATAGACAGAGTAATGTATAAAGACATTAACGATGCTACAGAATTCCTTAGTAAAGGAAAATTTGCTGACTTTAAATAAGCCAACATATAATACAAGAAAAGCGATGATATTTCTATCATCGCTTTTTTTATCTATACTAGTTAGCTAATTATTGCTTGTCTAACCCTACACGAATAAAACCTCTAGCTTCAGGAAATTCCACTTCTATTTTTGTTTTCAAATCTGAAAGCATAAGTAAAATAGCAAGAATTCTATCTTCAGTCTCTTGAAACTGATCATATAATGAACACCAAGATGCTATGCATCTATCTATCCCCACAAGTGCAGCTTTAGCAGATCCATTATAATCATTTTCCTCTCCCTCTGTTTTATTCATCTTATCGAAAAGAGCCTTTTTAACTCTCTCGTCAATTAGAAAAAGATACCAATTAATAACATCTATAGCATCATTAATAGTAAGAAACATTTTCTCAGCGTCAATACCAGGAATATCCATTTCTAAAAGATTATTAAAAGAATCCTCTCTTTTAACAATTATCTCCTCAGAGTAAGAAAACCAATCTTGAGTAAGAAGTGCGTAATTACTGCATAAATCAACAAGAACAGATGAATAAACAATCTTTCTTGAAACATCATCCATGCCGTCATCATAAATATCATCATCGGTGGTATCAGAATCGCCACCTAGTTCATCAAGAATTATCTCAAGATCACCACCTAACAAATCATCATCATCCTCTTCATCTTCGTCATCTTCATCTTCATCGTCATCATTGTCATCATCATTGTCAGAAACAGAAATTTCCACCTTCTCAATATCAGAAATATCAACGTTATGATCCTCCGCCAATTTAATAAGCATATCAAACGTTTCAGCAAAAAGGCTATGTAATTTAGCCCAGAATTCCTCATTCTTTTCTTCATCAAAAGCAGATACAGGAGCTTGCTCTGTCATATTCTCAGCAAAGTACGAACACTTTCTTGTGTAAGGACATTTCTCACACCAGCCATCGCAAAAATTATATATTCCTTCTATGAAATCATCTTCAGCCATGAAAATATTCTTAGTCCATTAATTTTTTATATCTAAACTTTTTAGGTTCTGTATCTCCTAAACGTTTTTTCTTATTCTCTTCATATTCAGTATATCCACCTTCGAAGAAATAGATTTGTGAATCTCCCTCAAAAGCAAGAATATGAGTAGCGATTCTGTCTAAGAACCAACGGTCGTGAGAAATAACAACTGCACAACCAGCAAAATTCTCTAAACCTTCCTCTAAAGCACGTAAAGTATTTACATCAATATCATTTGTAGGCTCATCAAGTAAAAGTACATTAGCCTCCTCTTTTAATGTAAGAGCTAAATGAAGTCTATTTCTCTCTCCACCTGAAAGCACACCGCATTTCTTTTGTTGATCGCTGCCAGAGAAGTTAAAACGAGATACATAAGCTCTAGCATTTAATTCTCTACCTTCAACACTTATTACATCAGCTCCTTTAGATATAACCTCGTAAACAGTCTTCTCAGGATCAATATCAGCATGTTGTTGGTCTATATAACCAACCTTAACAGTTTCTCCAACAGAAAATTCTCCTTTATCTGGAGTCTCTTGTCCCATAATTAAACGGAAAAGAGTAGTCTTACCTGCACCATTAGGTCCAATAATACCAACAATACCAGCTGGTGGTAATTGAAATTCTAATCCTTCATAAAGAAGCTTAGAACCAAATGCTTTAGAAACATCGTGTGCTTCAATAACCTTATTTCCCAAACGAGGACCATTAGGGATAAATATCTCTAGGTTTTCCTCTTTTTCTTTAGAATCTTGATCTAACATAGAATCATAAGCCTTCAAACGAGCTTTAGATTTAGCATGACGACCTTTGGCCCCCATCTTAACCCACTCAAGTTCACGCAATAATGATTTCTTACGTTTAGATTCAGTTTTCTCTTCCATAGCCATACGAGCAGTCTTTTGCTCAAGCCAAGAAGAATAATTCCCTTTCCAAGGAATTCCCTCTCCTCTATCCATCTCTAGAATCCAACCAGCTACATTATCTAGGAAGTATCTATCATGAGTAACACAAATAACAGTACCCTCATACGCGTGAAGATGTTGCTCTAACCATTGTACAGATTCGGCATCCAAGTGGTTGGTAGGCTCATCAAGAAGCAAGATATCTGGTTTTTGAAGAAGTAATCTACATAGAGCTATTCTACGACGCTCACCTCCAGAAAGATTCTTAACAAGAGCATCTCCATCAGGACATTTAAGAGCATCCATAGCTCTCTCAAGTTTAGAGTCTATCTCCCATCCACCAAGATGATCAATCTTATCTGTAAGAGTACCTTGACGCTCGATAAGTTTATTCATCTCATCGTCGCTCATAGGCTCACAAAACTTCATGTTTATCTCTTCGTACTCCTTAAGAACATCCATCACCTCGTGTGCTCCTTCTTGAACAATCTCGATAACAGTTTTATCATCATCAAGTTCTGGCTCTTGAGCAAGGTAACCTATATTATGCTCTTTAGACCATACTATATCACCTTGATATTTCTCATCAAGACCTGCAATTATCTTTAAAAGAGTAGATTTACCTGATCCATTAAGACCCAGTATACCTATTTTAGCACCATAAAAGAATGATAGATTTATATTATTTATAACTTTTTTCTGAGGAGGGAATATTTTTGTTACCCTATTCATCGAAAAGATAATCTTCTTATCGTCAGACATAAATATTTGATTTAATTTAACTTACTCTATTTTATAACTCAGCACAAAAATAACAAATACTTAGGAACCTTTGCAATAAAGAGATAATATTTAGAAAGCTATTTGCTTATGAATATACTATTATATTTAATTTACTAAAATTCAATTATTAAACCAAAAGTAGGTAATATTGATCCAGATATATTTTTTAAACTTTTAAGCTTATAACGTTGTTCTTCAGCAGGAGCATTAGGATTTGTTATTATTCCATTGCCATTAGCATCTTTTGCCTGAATAAGCATATTCTGACCTTCCGATTTAAAATTATAAACATTTTGTATATCTGCATAATACTCTAAACTCCAACCATCAAATAGAAATGTTTTATCTACACGAATATCTAATTGATGGAAATCATCTTGACGCAATTCATTATATCTACTATAGTCAACTCGAGCTGCACTTATTACATCCCAAGCCTTTTTTAGAGAAGACGTTTTTACATCATAAGGAGTATAAGGACCTCCACCTACAAAACGCCATTTTACACCTACTGACCAATTGTGTTTAAACTTCTGACTACCAGTAAAAGTAAGCAAATGTCTATTATCCCACGACGATGGTATATATTTATTATTTACATCTGTAAATTCACTCTTCACGTATGTATAAGACATTAATAAATTAAGTCCACTTTTAGATTGGTAACGAGCCATAAACTCAACACCCTGAGCAAGCCCTTTTGAAGTTGGTATTAATTCTTCGTCTCCAACAACTCCATAACCTCCACCTAAATTTGCTAAAGAGACTCCATTATCAACTGACATAGGATAGTCTGAATATCTTTTATTAAAATATTCAAGAGTAAAACGTATAGAAGAAGATGGATTATACTCCAAGCCTCCAACCCAATGCATACAAGTAATATATGGTAAGTCTAAATTTTTAAAGACGCCATTATCATTATGAGAATAAGATAATAATTCAGGTAAAGAATAATATATTCCTGTATTTCCATTCACACTCCAATTCTCATTTATATTATAAGAAAGAGATAATCTTGGGGATATATGCTTAAATACGTCCTTTGTATTCTTATTTACATCAGAATAGTCTAATCTAGCACCAATAGAATACTCAAGTCTTTCATTAAAAGCAGAAGAACTATATTGAGAATAAAAAGCATAATTATTAAGTGAAAATTTCTTGTCATATATAAGTTCTCTTTCTTTATTATTTATAAATAATTTCATATAATTATCACCTGTAATCTTCTGGTATTTATATTCTAAACCAAAGTTTAATTTGCTTTCTCCAATAAAAATAATTTGATCATAAGTAACACTTGTTCTATATTCTTTTGAACTATAATCCATGATTTTATTAGCTGAAGAACTTCTATCGTTTTTAAAATATTTATCTGAAGTATTTCCAAGTAAAGAACTACCCACTTTTAAGGTCTTTATTGTATTATTCATAGTGTATTTTAGGAAAGCACCCGAAGAATAAGAAAACTGATCACTCTCAGGAAGAAAATCTATCAAAGCAGTTCTTGATTCAGACAAACCATCAGTATCTGTATTCAATCTAAGTTTATCTAAAGAACCTATACCAAAAATCGAGAACTTAAGATGGTCGCTTATATCGTAATCATATTTAAATTGAACATCGTTATAAGTTGGAAGAAATGGTAGTTTTAACGCTTTAAATAAAAATTGTAAATAAGATTGACGTACAGAAAATATAAAAGAACTTTTATCAGAGATAGGACCATTTGCTGATATTGAAGCCTCTGAAGCTCCAACAGAGAACTTGTACTGTATCTCTTTTCTATTAGCCTTAGACATATTAATATCCATAACAGAACTCATTACATTTCCATATTTTGATGGAAATGCTCCTGTATACATTTTCACTTCATCTATAAAATCAATATTCATTATACCTGTTGAACCACCCGAAGCTCCTTGTGTTGCAAAGTGATTAATAACAGGTATTTCGATACCATCTAAAATAAAAACATTCTCAGAGGGCCCTCCTCCTCTAACAATAACATCATTTCTAAAACTTGTAGAGGGCCTAATCCCAGGAAAAGATTGCACAACAACAGAGATGTCTCTATTTCCTCCTGGAGAATTTTCTATATCTGCTATTCCTATCCTACGCATAGAAAGTGGACTCTCTACTTCTTTCCTAAAAGGTGCAGCTACAATATTAACATCTTCTAGATTATTCATAGAAGGCATTAAAGAAATCTCAATATATACTTCTCTACCTACACCCAGTTTTATTTGAGAGGAGTACGTATCCTTATATCCTACAAATGAGGCAATAAGCCGCACAAAACCTGGATTTAAATCTTCCAAAAGGAATAAACCTTTCTCATCACTAGTACAACCGGCGTTTGTACCTTCTACAGAAACATTGGCAAAGGGAAGAATTTCCCCAGTCTTTTTATCAAACAACTTTCCCCTGACAGAACAATTTTGCCCATAAGAAAGACAAGAAACAAAAAGTATAATTACAAATAATAAATTTTTCATCGAACTAATATAGCAATAACTTTTTGTTTACTTGTAAAGATTTTTAGTACTTTTGCAGGCACTCAAATAGAAATTATACACAAAGTAAAATGAACTATCCAAAGATTACAATAAAAAAAGGTAAAGAGAGCTCTCTTTACAGACGACACCCATGGCTTTTCTCTGGTGCAATAGCTAAAATTGAAAAAGGCATAGAAGAAGGCGAAATTGTTGAAGTTCGCACAAACGACGACGAATTTATTGCAATTGGATATTACCAAATTGGTTCTATTGCAGTTAGAGTTCTTTCTTTCGATAATATCGAGATTAATCAAGAATTCTGGAATAATGAGATACAATCTGCTTATAATTTAAGAATTGCTACTGGACTAGCCACTGATCCAAACAATAATGTTTACAGACTTGTTCATGGAGAAGGTGATAGCCTACCAGGATTAATAGTTGATTATTATGCAGGAACTGCTGTGGTTCAATTTCACACAGTAGCAATGTATCTTTTTAGAGATTCTATTGTGGAGGCTCTAAAAACTGTATTAAAAGAAAAACTTACTGCCATTTACAACAAATCTGAAAAGACTCTTCCATTCAAAGCAGATGTAAATTCAGAAAATGGTTACCTTTTCGGAGATACACAAGATTTTAAAGCTCTTGAAAACGGACTTACATTTAATGTAGATTGGTTAGAAGGACAAAAGACTGGTTTCTTTGTTGACCAAAGAGATAACCGTTCTTTATTAGAAAAATATTCTAAGGGTAGAGATGTATTAAACATGTTCTGTTACACAGGAGGATTCTCTTTCTACGCTATGCGTGGTGGTGCTAATCTTGTTCACTCTGTTGATTCTTCTGCAAGAGCAATAGAAGTCACAAAACAAAATGTTGAATTAAACTTTCCTAACGATGATCGCCATGAAGCTTATGTAGACGATGCATTTAATTTCTTAAATAAATCAGAAGGTAAGTACGACGTAATTGTTCTTGACCCTCCAGCATTTGCAAAACACAAGAAAGTACTTAACAATGCTATTAAGGGGTATAAGAAACTAAACAGAAAAGGTTTTGAAGTAATCAAACCAGGTGGGATAATATTCACTTTTTCTTGTTCTCAAGTTATAAGCAAAGAAACATTCCGCCAAACTGTTTTTACTGCCGCTGCGAATGTAGGCCGTAAGGTACGAGTACTACACCAACTACAACAACCAACAGATCATCCAGTTAGCTTATATCACCCAGAAGGTGAATACCTAAAAGGTCTTGTTTTATATGTAGAATAAACCTTTACACATTAAAGCAACTAGGATTATGCATAAATATTTATATATTTGCATAACGACAATATGAAGTGGATTGGGAAACGACCTTCTATTAAATAAATAGCTTAAACAAGAGACAATGTATTGTCTCTTGTTTTTTTTATGTCTTCACTCATATTATTTAAAATTATTCCAAATAATATTTGCTTTTATTTAGAATCTTTCTACATTTGCATCGGATTTATATTAATCCAGTCTAAATAATAATAAGTTCATTAACTGGAAACTAATAAATTAAAGATGAGAAAATTAGTAATTATTTTTGCGTTATTCATAGCTACAATAGCTAACGCACAGGAGAAAAAGGCAGAGAAGAATGTATACAAGAATCTTTCTGACAAAATGTTAACATCTGATAGTAAATTAAGCATAGGTGGATATGGAGAAGTAAATTATAAACAAGGATTCGGCGGTGATACTCGCTATAATGGTAAGCTTGATGTTCAGCGCTTCGTTATGATGTTGGGATATAAGTTTAACGAGAAAACATCATTCGTTACAGAATTAGAATTTGAACACGTAAAAGAAGTTTATGTAGAACAAGCTTTCTTACAATATAAATTAAACAGTAATATAAGCCTTAGAGGTGGATTAATGCTTACGCCAATGGGAATTACAAACGAGTACCACGAGCCAACTTCTTTCAATGGCGTATCTCGTCCTTCTATTGATAAATATATCGCTCCAACTACATGGAGAGAGATTGGTGTAGGTATCATAGGATATCTTCCAGAGGCAAATATTAAATACCAAGCTTATGTAATGAATGGCTTTAATGGTTTTGATGACAGTGCTAAATTCAACGCTAAAAACGGTTTTAGAAAAGGGAGACAGAAAGGTGCTGAATCTTTTATGAGCTCTCCTAACTTATCTGCTAAAGTAGAATATTATGGAATCAAAGGACTTAATTTAGGTCTTTCTGGATATTTCGGAGATTCTCAATCTAAAGCTTACGATGGTCTAGATGAAGATATACCAACAAACGTAAAAGCCGCTGATGCAACAGTAGTTGGAATAAGCATGTTAGGTGCTGATGCACGATACCGTAACTCTGGTTTAGAATTAAAAGCTCAATATTATTACACTTCTCTATCTAATACAGAAAATTATAATATGATGGTTGATGCTAAAGACGGTAAATTAGGTTCTTCTATGACTGGATATTATGCTGAGGCTGGATACAATGTTTTAAGATCATTTGATTCTAAACTAGAACTTGTTCCATTTGCTAGATACGAAAAATGGAATACTCAGAACTCTATGGAAGGAACAGCTGTTACTATGGATAAGTATGAAAGAACGATGATTACAACAGGACTTACTCTTAAACTAGCTAGAGGTGCAGTAGTGAAAACAGATGTTCAGTTTGCTAAATCAGCAGCCGATGACAAGTATGCTACTTCATTTAATGCAGGAATAGGTATAATGTTTTAATAAATTAAAAATAGAATTATGAAGATTTCACTTTTAATCATTGCTCTTGGCTTAGCCATAGCCCCTCAATCTATCGATAAAAAGACACAAAAAAAGATAGATAAGGAAGTAGAAAAAGTATTCCATATTAAGGAATACGACTTAGATGATTTTCCCATTCATAAAGATAAAGAGATTAGAGGTGATTTCTTCGTAATTAAATCTATAGACACTTTGGGTTACTGTTATGTTGGCTCTGTGTTAGAACATTCAACATATTTCATTCTTTTTAATAAAGAGAAAGAGATACAAAAAGTTAAGATCAGTAATTTCAACGATGATTATGGGCAAGAGATATGTAGTCGTTCGTGGCTTAAGCAATTTATTGGTCATAAGGGTAAGAAGAAATTGCAAATGGGTAAAGATATAGATGCAGTTTCGGGAGCAACTATAACTTCAGAGGAAATGATTTATGATGTTTCTGCTGCTAGCAGAACTTTGAATATAGAATAAAGTATATAATATTGGCCTTCTAACTCATAAAAAAGCGAGAATCTAATTAAAGATTCTCGCTTTTTATATATAATAAATTATACATTAAAACGGAAGTGCATAATATCACCATCGTTAACAACGTAATCCTTTCCTTCTACACCCATTTTTCCAGCTTCTTTACAAGCAGATTCACCACGTAAAGTAATAAAGTCTTCAAACTGAATAACCTCAGCACGTATAAATCCTTTTTCAAAGTCAGTATGAATTACACCAGCACATTGTGGAGCCTTCATTCCGTCAGTGTAAGTCCAAGCTCTTACCTCTTTAACACCAGCAGTAAAATAAGTACGTAAGTTTAGAAGATTATAGGCCGTTTTGATAAGTTTGTTTACACCTGCTTCTTTAAGACCAAGATCTTCAAGAAATTCTTGTTTCTCTTCGTAAGAATCAAGCTCTGCAATATCACTTTCTATATCAGCACCAATAACGATAATTTCAGCATGCTCAGCTTTAACAGCCTCTTTAACAGCATCAACAAATTCATTACCTGAAACAACTGAAGCCTCATCTACGTTACAAACGTAAAGAATTGGCTTAGAAGTAAGAAGCATAAGATCTGTTACTAGAGCCGCCTCAAATTCATCAAGTTCAACAGAACGAGCTGATTCTCCTTTTTCAAGAGCTTCTTTAAACTTAATAAGAATGGCCATTAATTTAATACCATCTTTATTACCAACTTTTACTAATTTTTGAGTCTTAGTGATACGAGCATCAATAGTCTCTAAATCTTTAAGTTGAAGTTCTATATCTATAATTTCTTTATCTCTAACTGGATTAACAGAACCCTCAACATGAGTAATATTATCATCCTCGAAACATCTTAGAACGTGGATAATAGCATCCGTTTCTCTGATATTAGTTAAGAACTTATTTCCAAGTCCCTCGCCTTTACTAGCACCTTTTACAAGTCCAGCAATGTCAACGATTTCAACAACAGCTGGTTGAATAGCTTGTGGGTTAACGATTTCTGATAATTTAGTTAATCTCTCGTCTGGTACAGTAATAACACCAACATTTGGCTCTATTGTACAGAAAGGAAAATTAGCCGACTGCGCCTTAGCATTCGACAAGCAGTTAAATAAAGTTGATTTACCTACATTTGGCAATCCTACTATTCCACACTGAAGTCCCATATATTTAAAGAATTATGAATTATACATTATGAATTACAAGTTTGCAAAAATACATTATATTTCAATCACTTGCAATAAGAGTCAAAAAAAGCCTTTATCCGAAATTGAATAAAGGCTTTTTTTTATATTGTAATGAGTATACTACTCTATCTATTAAAGAATAAAATGCTCGCTTATAGATTTATTATCTACAACATTCTTGATAGTATCTGCGAAAAGTTCAGCAACAGAAAGTACTTTAATTTTCTTAGATTGCTTTTTCAATGGAATTGAGTTAGTGAAGATAATCTCTTCTAATGCTGATTCTTCAATTCTTTCGTAAGCTGGTCCTGAAAGTACTGCGTGAGTGGCAATAGCTCTAACAGTTAAAGCTCCCATTGATTTCAACATATCAGCTGCTTTGCACATAGTACCAGCAGTATCTATCATGTCGTCAACAATAACAACATTCTTTCCTTCTACATCTCCAATAGCTGTCATTGAAGCGACCTCGTTAGCTTTTTCTCTTTTCTTATGGCAAATAACAAGACCAGAGTGAAGATACTTAGAATAAGTATGCGCTCTCTTAGATCCACCCATATCAGGAGATGCTATTGCAAGATTATCTAGATTTAAGGCTTTAAGATAAGGAAGTAAAATAGAAGATCCATAAAGATGATCAACAGGAATATCGAAGAATCCTTGAATTTGATCAGCATGAAGGTCCATTGTAATAATTCTATCTACACCAGCTGCCATTAATAAGTTTGCTACCATTTTAGCACCTATTGCAACTCTTGGTTTGTCTTTTCTGTCTTGACGAGCAAAACCGAAATATGGCATTACTGCAATTACTTTATAAGCCGATGCTCTCTTAGCAGCATCAATCATTAACAATAATTCCATCAAGTTATCTGATGGTGGAAAAGTTGATTGACAGATAAATACTTGATCACCTCTTACGGTTTCATCGTAACTAGTTACAAATTCGCCATCACTAAAACGTAGTAATGTGTTTTTTCCTAATTCTACACCTGCAGCTTCAGCTATTTGTTCTGCTAAGTATCTACTGTTCTCGCCAGCAAAAATCTTTACCTTTGCATTATCAGTCATTGCGTTCTTATTTGATGAAATGTTTCATTTTAGACGCAACAAAGTTATTAATTATTTCTTTCCTTGAAAAAAATACTAAGTATTTATGCTATTTTTTGACAAAATTTGAGAAAAGGATAGTAAATATAGACATTCTGTAATTAAATTCACAATAATGTAAAAACATTTTACGTTCATAATTAAAAGAAGAGAGCCACAAGCAGTGATGCAAGTGGCTCTCTTTATATTATAAAAGTACTAAAACTTAAGCTAAAAGCTCAGTAACTTCTTTAACAACATTTTCAGGAGTATAACCAAACTCTACATCTAATTTAGAAGCAGGAGCTGAATATCCAAAATGTGATAATCCAAATACTTTACCATTCTCACCAACTAAACCTTCAAGGTTTACAGGAAGACCAGCAGTCATACCGAAACGCTTAATTCCTTTTGGAAGAATTTCAGCTTGGTAAACAGCATCTTGTTGACGGAATAAACCTTCAGAGATTACTGAAACAATTTGACATTTAATATTCTTTTCTTTTAATAATTGAGCACCCGCAACTAAAGTAGAAACTTCAGAACCAGAAGCTACAAGTACAACATCAGGAGTACCTTCGCATTTCTCAACAATATAAGCACCTTTTTCAGCTTGAAGAGCTACTTCGTAAGAAGAAGTTACATTCTTGATATTCTGACGAGAGAAGATCATTGCTGTAGGAGTAGTTATATTTTCCATAGCCATTTTCCAAGCTACAGTAGTCTCGTTTACATCAGCAGGACGTAAAACAAGTAATGATTGCTTATGAGAGTGGTTTTGAACTTTCTCCATCAAACGAATTTGAGCTTCTTGTTCAATAGGTTGATGAGTAGGTCCATCTTCTCCAACACGGAATGCATCATGAGTCCATACATACATTACTGGAACTTCCATAAGAGCAGAAAGTCTAACAGCAGGCTTCATATAATCAGAGAATACGAAGAATGTACCACATGCAACTCTAATACCACCATGAAGAGCTATACCATTACAGATAGCAGCCATAGTTAATTCAGCAACACCAGCTTGGAAGAAAGCACCAGAGAAATCACCTTTTTTAAGGTTTCTAGCACCACCTTTAATAAATCCATCAGTCTTGTCTGAGTTAGAAAGGTCAGCAGAAGATACTATCATATTTTCTACTTGCTTTGCTAATTCACAAAGAACAGTAGCAGATCCACCACGAGTAGCTTGATCAGCTTTTTGCTCTATAGCAGCCCAATCAATCTTAGGAGCATCTCCAGAGTAGAATTTATGAAATTTAGCAGCTAATTCAGTATTAGCAGCTTCCCATGCTTTTTGCTCAGCTTGTTTCTTAGCAGCATATACTGCTTTTTCAGCAAGAACCTTAGTATAATATTCTTGAACCTCAGGGAAGATAGTGAAAGGGTTTTCAGCATTACCACCTAAGTTTTCAATTGTAGTTTTAATATCTGCACCAGCAGCTGTCAAAGGCTGTCCGTGAGTAGAAACTTGATCTTCGAAAGAAGTACCATCAGATTTTCTTGCGCCTTTACCCATAAGAGTACGACCAATAATAAGAGTTGGTTTTTCCGATTCAGTGTTAGCTTCTTTTAAAGCAGCACGAATTGCATCAGCATCATTACCAGCAATATCAAGAACTCTCCATCCCCATGCTTCATATTTTTTAGCAGTATCTTCCACCATTACTTCTTCTACTTTAGTAGAAAGTTGAATGTTGTTAGCATCATAAAACATGATAAGATTAGAAAGACCTAAAGTACCAGCAATACGCCCAGCACCTTGTGCAATCTCTTCTTGAATACCACCATCAGAGATAAAAGTATAAGTTTTATGAGCAGACCACTCACCGAAACGAGCAGCAAGGAAACGCTCAGCAATAGCTGCACCAACAGCCATTGTGTGTCCTTGACCTAAAGGACCAGAAGTATTCTCAACACCTCTATCAAAATCAACCTCAGGGTGACCAGGAGTAACAGAACCCCATTGTCTGAATTGAGCAAGATCTTCCATAGTATACTTACCTGTTAAAGCAAGAACAGAATAAAGCATTGGAGACATATGACCTGGATCTAAAAAGAAACGGTCTCTATTTTCCCATTTTGGATTCTTTGGATCGAAATTTAAAAATTCTGAAAAAAGGATGTTTACAAAATCTGCACCTCCCATAGCTCCACCTGGGTGACCAGACTTAGCTTTCTCAACCATTGAAGCAGAAAGGATTCTGATATTATCTGCAGCTTTGTTTGTTAGCGTATTGCTCATTTCTTTTAGTATTCTTATTGATAAAACATTGATTTACTGCCGCAAATATAACAGAAAAGATTTGCTGACGCAAATCTTTTCTTCAAAGGCTCAATTAGTTATAAATAAGTATAAAAGGATATTAAAATAACTTAAATGAGCGATTGTATTAAAATCAATATCAAACTTTCTTTGTCATCTTACAATAAGTAAAGCTAAATAACATGAAATTATTAAAGTCGTCTGTTATAATATCATTTATAAGTATTCTTATAGGAATAGCATTAAACATGGTATTTCCTATAGCATTAAGCATGCCTGTATTTCCTAACAATATGTACTTAGGAGCTTTTGGTATTGTAATAATGATTATACTTAATCTTTTATCTAAAAACAGGAGGTTCAAGTTCTTAGCTTCTTATGAACTAGCTATTTCATCTTTAATAAACATCATTTTAATTATTTTAATTTTAGGCTTAGTCCCTCAAGATGGCAAAAAAAATTCTTTAGTGGGATTTAGCAATTTACACTCTACACCTCTAGTTCATCTGTCTATTTTTATATTTCTCTACTCATTAAGTGTAATTATTAAGAATAGAATTACTAAAAGAATATCTATAAAGAATATGGGGTTCATAATGAATCACATTGGCATTTTCCTAGTCGTTTTCTTCATATACGTAGGGCATTCTGACTTAAAAAAAGTTCAATTAAAAATTTCTAAAAATGAAGGATATCTAAACAAGGGGATAAATAAACTTTCAAAAGAGAGTGAACTTCCATTTAAAATAGAGCTTGAAGATTTCGATATCAATGAATATACACCACAAATTGCTATTGTTGAAAGCTCTACAAATAAGATTTCTATAAAGATAGAGAACAACCTTTCCTACATTTCTAATAATTACGATAAAGAAATAATGGGCTGGAATGTGAAAGTTAAAAAGTTTATCCCTTATTCTATTTATAATGGAAGCGTATTTAAAAAATCTAAAAAAGAGAATGCTGCTCCATCTGCTTTTTTTGAAATTATAAATAAAGAAACTAAAGAAAGAAAAACGGGTTGGATATCATGCGGAAGCAAGAGGGTACCACTAGCTTATATGAAACTAAACGAAGAATATAATCTGATGATGATAAAACCCAAAGTTAGAGAATATGTTTCTACTCTAAATATAGTCGTTAAAAGTGACACGATTATGAATATACCTCTAAAAGTTAATCATCCCATAAGTATAGGAGACTGGGACATATACCAATTAAGTTATAATACAGAAAAAGGCAAATGGTCTGATTTCTCAATTATAGAAGCTGTTTATGATCCTTGGATTAAATATGTTTATACAGGTGTATTCATGCTCTTATTAGGTAGTTTTATTTTATTAAAAAAAAGAATTTATTAAGATGTCTATAACAATATTCAATTACAGCTTTTATTTAATCTCTATGTGTTGGTGTATAAACATCATCATAAATATATTGCGAATTAAGAATAAAAACATTATTCTGGCAAGAGAAGTTGCAGCTTATACTGGCATAGCCATTTTAGTTATCTACATAACCTATTTATGGATAACTTTAGGCAGGGCTCCACTCTTGACTCTTGGAGAAACAAGACTCTGGTATTCTGTGTTTCTAAGTATTTGTGGACTTCTAATATGCAAATTGAACAAAAATTATACATTTATACTTCCAGTATGTCTTGCATTAGCTTTAATCTTTCTTAGTATAGATTTTCTTAATCCAGCTAAATTCGATAAAACAAGTATGCCAGCCATTCAAAGCTTTTGGTTTATCCCTCATGTTGCTTCCTTTATATTATCATACTCTATTTTAGGAATAGCCACTATATTATCCATTGTTCTTATTATAAAGAAAAAAGGCTCAGAATCACTAATAAAGGTGAATGATATACTTAATATGGGTGTATTCTTCCTTACTATGGGTTTAATACTTGGTTTTTTGTGGGCCAAAACAGCATGGGGACATTATTGGTCATGGGATCCTAAAGAGACATGGGCTCTTCTTACATGGGCTATCTATCTCTTTTACATCCATATAAACATCAAACATCAGAATCTACTTTTATCTTCTACTATGTTAATCATAGCATTTATTGTACTTCTAATCACATGGTTTGGAGTAAACTATCTAGACGTAGCAAAGGCTAGCATGCACACATATGGCAACTAAACTCATATAAATACGCGAGTAGAAACAAGTATTATACTCAATTTACGGTATTGACTTTCCCTTGATTCTAAAATATATTTGTAAGGTAAAACAGATAAACTTAACTACACTTACTTAAATGAAAAGAACAAATCTCACAATCATACTATTGCTAATATGCAGCATATCTTTTGCACAAAAGAAAAAAGAGACTAAGAGGGAAGAGAAATTCAGTATAGGAGGATATGGGGAACTACTATTTCAAAGAATGAATTACGGACCTAATTTATATGCCACACCTAAAGGTTCAACAAAACTAAACAGGCAGATCATGGATATGCCTCGTTTTGTTACTGAGATAAAATATAAATTTACTCAATCAATAGAATTCTGTACTGAGATAGAGTACGAACATGGAGGAACAGGTGGAGCAATGGAAATGGAGTTTGAAGAAGGTGGAGAATACGAAATGGAAATAGAAAAAGGTGGAGAGGTTGCTCTTGAGCAATTTCATATTACTAAACGTTTTTCTAGAGCATTAAACTTAAGAGCTGGACATTTTATTCTTGGTATAGGACAAATAAATCAAAGACATCTTCCTACGCAATATTTAACAACTTCTCGCCCTGAAGGAGAAACATCATTAATACCTACTACTTGGCACGAGACTGGAATGGAAATCTTTGGTACAATAAAGAAGTTCGATTATAGAGTGCAAGTTGTAAACGGACTTGATGCATCAGGCTTATCTTCAAGATATTGGACAAGTCTTGCTAGACAAACTAAATACGAATTAGTTACAGCAACAAATCTAGCTTATATTTTAAGATTAGAATACAAAGGAATTAACGGACTTAGATTCGGTGGTTCTGCATATATTGGCAATTCTGCAAAGAATACTCAAAAACCTGAAATAATGAATGGGCTTGATGGAAAAGTAAGCATCTACTCTTTTCACGCAAATTACAATTTTGGGAATATAATAGCTAGTGCACAATATTTACGAGGAACAATAGGCGATTATAAAGAAATAAACAGCGTAAATAAAAGAGTTTCCAATAAAGCTCAATACCCTGGAACTCCTGTTGCAGAAAAAGCCTCTTGCTACTCAACAGAAATTGGATATGATATATTCGCTCTTTCTAAATCTTTAAAAGGTAGATTAATTCCATTTGTAAGATACGATTATTACAATTCTATGGAAGGAAGCGAAAGCACAGCAGACAAACGCTACCAAAGAGATGTATACACTTACGGATTAAACTACTTCCCTATACCTAATGTGGTAATAAAAGCTGATTATTCAACAAGAAGAATTGGCAAAGGCAATTATAATACAGAGAATATATTTGCCGTATCAATAGGTTTCTCAGGAATCTTCATGAAGAAATAAACCTTATAACAAAAAACAACTATACAATGAAATTAAATTACAAACAAATTGGAAGAGCATTAATAGTAATAGGTCTTTCATCGTCAACTTTTTTTGCATGTAGTAGTGATGATTCAGAATTCGATAACACTACTAAAGATAATTACGAATACTCTAAGATCTTAGAAAACTATACAAGTAAAACAATTATTCCTACATATAAAGACATGTATGATAATTCAGTTAAATTATTACAAGAGGCTAAAAAATTAGAAACAAATAAAAGCACTTCTATATTAATAAATATATGTAAACACTGGAAAAACACAAGACATGCGTGGGAACAATCAGAGGCTTTTCTTTTTGGACCAGCAGCAGATCATAAGCTTGATCCATCAATCGATTCATGGCCTTTAGATAAAGGACAATTAGATATTATTCTAAAAGGGGAAAGCCTTATTAATGCATCATATGTTGAAGATCAATTAGGATCCGGAGTTAGAGGGTTTCATACTATAGAATATTTGATTTTTGAAGATGGAAAGCCTAAAGGTTCTATAACTGATAGAGAGACAGAATATCTAATCGCTACTATCGAAGTACTTCAATCTAACTGTAAAACTCTATATATGGCATGGAAAGGTGGGACTGCTGGCGAAGAAACATACACTTCTTATGCAAAAGAAGTTAAGAATGCAGGAAAAGCAGGTTCAAGATTTAAAAGTCAAGAGCAAGCTATTGAACAAATAATTGACGGAACTCTTGAGATTGTTGGAGAGGTTGGCACTCAGAAAATTAACGCTCCATACACATCAAAAGAGAAACTAGATGTAGAATCTTGGTATAGTTGGAATTCTTTAACTGATTTTGTTAATAATATTCAGGGTGTTGAAAATGTTTATAATGGTGGATATGGAACTAATAAATCAGGAGGATTAAATACTATTGTTAAGGAAAAGAATCCTGAACTAGATACTAAAATCACAAAGAATATAGCAAATGTTAAAAGACTTATTTCAGAAATAGGTGAACCGTTTAGAAATAATTTAAATGAAGATATTAAGATTAAAGCGGCTATGAATGCATGTGCTGAATTAGAAAAGACTCTATTAGAAATTAAAAAATTAGTTGTCAAATAACAATCAAATAAACACTTAAGAGAAATCTCTAATCATTTAATGACTTAGAGATTTTTCATATTTACAGATATTATGAACTCAAAACAATTTATTTATATAGCATTTGTATTTATACTAATGTCATGTTCTAAAACACCTGAACTTGTATATACAGATGGTGGAACTATTGCCAACCCAAAGAGATTATCAGCAGGAGATGCCACTATATTTAATGCCACAAATCTAGCCTATGATAGTCCGTCTCCTATGCTAAAAGGTGATTTACTATCTCGATTTATTGCTGGAGACAATGTATATGATCAGGCCCATGTTGCTAATCCAGCTGTACTACCTGGTACAGGCGGATTAGGACCATTATATGTTGGTTTCTCATGTACTGGTTGTCATGAAGGATCAGGAAAGACCATTCCATCTTTACATACTCATGGTGGGTCAGGAAAAGGATTTTCAACTCAATTAGTATTCATGAAAACTAAAAACGGACAGAATTTTCCTGAATATGGAAGATGCCTTCACGATCAAGCTATTATTGGAGTTCAACCTGAAGGTAAATTAAAAGTCAAGTATACAGAAAAAACTTTTCATTTCTCTGATGGTGAAGAATATGGCCTTTTATATCCATACTATTGGATTACTGATTGGTATGCTACAAAAATACCTAGAGAAGACCTAGTTATGAGTGTTAGAGTTCCTATGCGGCACGTTGGAATGGGCTTTATGATTGCAGTGGATCAAGATATGATTAGAGAAATAGCAGCTAACCAATATCCTGAATATGGAATTACTGGTAGAGTAAATTATATTATGGAAAGAAACCAACGTAAGATGGGACTATCTGGTTATAAAGCTCAACATGCCGATTTAACAATTGAACTTGGTTTCATGAATGAGATGGGACTAAAAAACTCAAGATATCCAAAAGAAGTTTGCGAAGGACAACCTCAATTTGAAATAGCTAAAGATGAAAAAGAACTTGATATTTCGGATAAAGAAATGGCAAATTGTGAGTTTTATATGATGACTCTTGGAGTGCCTTCAAGAAGAGATATTAACGATAAAAATGTCAAGGCTGGAGAAAAAAAATTCTACGAGGCTAAATGTCATCTTTGCCATATGCCTACTTTAAGAACATCTTCTACACCTATTCAATTATTAGATGGTACACCTATGAAGATGTTAGCCAATAAAACATTCCATCCTTACTCTGATTATTTACTTCACGATATGGGAGATGAGTTAGGAGATAATTACTCACAAGGAAAAGCCTCTGGTGATGAATGGAGAACAACTCCTCTTTGGGGAATAGGATTACAACAAATCGTAAGTGGTCATACTTATATGCTTCACGACGGTAGAGCTAGAAATATAAATGAAGCTATTATGTGGCACGGTGGAGAAGGTTCTGTTTCTAAAGAAATATATAAAGACATGTCAAAACAAGAAAGAAAAGATTTAATAACGTTCGTAAATTCCCTATAGAAATGATACAGAAAAAAAATAAAATATTTGCTGATATAAATGTAGAAGCCAATTATTCAATATTTGAAACAGAGCATGGCGCAAAAGAATTTCATTTTGCTATAACAGTTAAAAAAAATCACTCCTACAAAGAACAAATAAAGAATCTTTACAAAGCTTATTATAACCTTCTGGAAGAGCTTAGAATAGATAAGAACAGTGCTATTATTCGAAGGTTATTCACCAGTGATTTTATTAATCAGCAAGATCTCATAGAACAATACCTAGACAATAACTGCGCAAACTCTATTATTGAACAATCACCATTATCAGGCGGTAAGGTTTCTATATGGGCATATCATATTATAGATAAAAATGCAAAAACAGAGAAAAAAAAGATAGGAAATGATCTTTATGTTAGTAGAAATAATCGTAAACACATATGGACTACCTCACTTATAGACACTGAATATGAATCATCATATGAACAAACTAATGCAATATTTAATAAATATAATTCTTTATTAAACGAGAATAATATATGTCTTAAAGATAATGTTATTAGAACTTGGATATATGTACAAAACGTAGATTCTAATTACTTTGGTGTCGTTAATTCTAGACGCAAATTATTCATAAAACATGGTTTAACAGAAAAAACAAATTATATATCTAGTACAGGCATAGAAGGACGTTTTAACAACCCGCGTGTAAAGGTAACGATGGATTCATATGCTGTATCAGGGGTAAAGAAGGAAAATATAAAGTTTTTATCAGCTCTTGAGTATTTAAATCCAACTCAGGAATATGGCGTAACATTTGAAAGAGCAACTAGTGTTGACTATGGAGATCGTAGACACATTTTTATTTCGGGAACTGCAAGTATAGATAAAAAGGGGGATGTTATTCATCTTGGTGATGTGTATAGTCAAATGCTAAGAGCAATTCAAAATATAGAAGCTCTTCTTAAAGATGCTGATGCCAACCTTGATAATTTATCTCATATTATAATATATCTACGCGATTTCACTGAGAAAGAAATTGTAGAGAAATATATAAAAAAAAGATTCCCACAATTACCATATAATCTAGTTCTAGCAGCAGTATGCCGACCATCTTGGTTAATCGAAATAGAGGGCATTGCAATAAAGGAAATTTGTAACACTGAAATTACAGCTTACTAATATCAAAAAAATAAAACATAAACTTACAGTAAATAATACAAACATGAAATATTTTTTATTAGCACTAATAGCTCTTTTACCTAATCTTCTTACAGCCCAAGAAGAAAAGAAAGAAAAGAAAGAAAACAAAAATGATAAATATATAGAGAGTGATGTTATCACATTAGGTGGACGTAAGGGATTTAGATGGGAAACTAAAAATGGTGATTTCAAACTTAAACCTTATATGGTTGCTTTTACAAGAGCACAAGCTCAATACGTAGATGACGAGGGATTAAGATTGACAGAAGAAGACAATATTATAAATACAGGTTTCAGTATTCCTGTTGCAATATTCGGAATGGCTGGTACTGCATTTAATCGGATCACTTATAACATTGCTTTGAATGCAGCGGCAGCAGGTTCTCCAGCATTATTAAATCAGGCTTGGATAAATATTAATTTCAAGGATGAATTAAGATTAAAAGTAGGTAAGTTTAAAACTCCTATGTTTAGCAATAATCTTTCTCGTCTTGGTCAAAAATTATTCCCTTCTTCTCCATCTTCTTTAAATAGCCCTGTAAACGTACCATTTAGCTTAAACTCTGCTAATCCTCATTTCAATAATGGATTTGATATAGGAATAATGCTTCATGGTGTTATAAACAGCAAATTCGCATATCAAGCAGGAATCTTTAATGGCACTGGAATTAATGTCAATAGAGCAAAAAATACTTTAAGTGATGAATATAATTTACCATCTCTTTTATATAGTGCAAGACTTGCATATATGCCTTTAGGTAAGATGCCTCTTCACGAAGGAGATCCTAGTGATTTAGATAATTTCAAGATGTCATTTGCTATTTCTTCTTCTTATTCGGTAGAAGCCAATTACGAATCAAGTGACGATCTTAAGATTGCAGCAGAATACTCATTATTAGTAAATAAATGGTATTTCTCACTAGAGGCTTATATGATGAGAATGGACTTTGTTGAGCGTCAGAAACTATCTCCAGATTTCTATTATTATGGAACTTACGCACAAGTAGGGTATTTTATAAACAAGAAATTACAACCGATTATGAGAATTGATATCATGGATAGAAATACTGATAAACAGAAAGGAAATTTGATTATGCCAGCAGTTGGTTTTAACTATTTTATTGCAGGACAGAATCTTAAATTACAAACGATGTATCAGTGGATGATTAAAACAGGTTATAAAACAGATGCTTTAGCTAATGATGATGATAATGGATTAGCAGAAAAACAATTTATCGTTCAACTTCAATTCGCATTCTAAAAAAGAAAAATGAAGAAGATATTTACATACATTATAGTAGTAGGACTAACTTTAACATCTTGTTCTAAGAGTTCTAGTGAGGAAGGTTCAAAAACAGATATTGCAAATCTTACTGGCTCTATTACAATTAAAGATTTAAATAATTGGGACATCAATACAAAAG
>JBATVL010000002.1:0-11344 GCA_049671745.1 Marinifilaceae bacterium | reverse complement strand
GCTTTTTGCTCCTCGAGTAGGATTTGAACCTACGACCAATAGATTAACAGTCTACTGCTCTACCGCTGAGCTATCGAGGAATGCTCTTTGCAAAAGATCACGTTTTGTTCCCTATTGCGATGCAAATATAGGAAGAATTCTCTCTGCCCGCAAGAGTTTTAGGACTTTTTTTAGCTTTTCTTTGAATTATTTTCAATACACTTCTCTAAGTCATTCTAAAACAATAATATCCACCATATCACAAAACAAAAAAAGGCCAGTCCGAAGACTAGCCTTTCTATATATATCTCAGAATAAAACTTACTCTTTAATAGTAGCGCAAAGAAATTCTCTGTTTAATCTAGCGATATGCTGTATAGAGATACTCTTAGGACACTCAATTTCACAAGCACCTGTGTTAGTACAGTTACCGAAACCTAGTTCATCCATTTTTGCAACCATTGCTTTAGCTCTTCTAGAAGCCTCTACTTTACCTTGAGGTAACATAGCGTACTGAGAAACTTTAGCAGCAACGAATAACATAGCTGATCCATTCTTACATGTAGCAGCGCAAGCTCCACAACCGATACAAGCAGCAGCGTCCATAGACTCTTCTGCATCGTCAGTACCAATAGGAATTGCATTACCATCAGGAACACCACCAGTATTTACTGAAACATAACCACCAGCTTGTTGGATTTTCTCGTAAGCATCTCTGTCTACAGTTAAATCTTTTAACACTGGGAAAGCACCAGTTCTCCAAGGTTCGATAGTAATCGTCTCACCCTCGCTGAACTTTCTCATGTGTAACTGACAAGTAGTAATTTCAGTATCAGCTCCGTGAGCTCTACCGTTAATAAATAACGAGCACATACCACATATACCTTCTCTACAATCGTGATCGAAGTATACAGGCTCTTTGTTTTCGTTAATTAATTGCTCATTCAATATATCTAACATCTCTAGGAAAGATGTTCCCTGAGAGATATCATGTACTTTATATGTTTCAAATGCACCTTTAGATTTAGCATCTTTCTGACGCCATATCTTTAAAGTTAACTCTTTTAATGTTATATCTGCCATAATCTTACTTATATGAACGTTGAGTCAATTCAATATCTTTAAATTCTAATTCTTCTTTGTTAAGCACTGGAGCTTGATCTTCACCTTTATACTCCCAAGCAGAAACATATAAGAAGTTATCATCATCTCTTTTAGCTTCACCCTCTTCAGTAACAGATTCCTCACGGTAGTGACCACCACAAGATTCTTTTCTGTCAAGAGCATCATGAGCCATAAGTGCACCAAAGTCTATAAAGTCAGCAACTCTACCAGCTTTCTCAAGCTCAGCATTCATTGCATCAAAATCACCAGGAATACGAACATCAGAATAAAATGCCTTCTTAAGCTCTGCAATTAATTTGATAGCTATTTTAAGACCTTTTTCATTACGAGCCATTCCAACGTGTTCCCACATAATCTTACCTAACTCTCTATGGAAATGATCTACAGATTTAGTACCCTTAATATCAAAAAGAAGGTGTAATCTATCATTAACATTTTTCTCTGCAGTAACAAATTCTTTAGAATTAGTATCAATTCTAGGAACTTGAATCTCATCAGCTAAATAATCACCAATAGTATAAGGTAATACGAAATAACCATCAGCAAGACCTTGCATAAGAGCAGAAGCACCTAAACGGTTAGCTCCGTGATCAGAGAAGTTAGACTCACCAATAGAATATAATCCAGGAACAGTAGTCATACAGTTATAATCAACCCAAGTACCACCCATAGTGTAGTGAATAGCTGGATAAATTTGCATTGGCTCACCATAAGGATTAACATCAGTAATCTTTTCGTACATTTGGAAAAGGTTACCATAACGTCCTTTAATAGTATCTAAACCTAAACGATCTATAGCATATTTAAAATCAAGATAAACTGCTTTACCAGTACCGTTAACCCCGAAACCAGCATCACATCTTTCTTTAGCAGCACGAGATGCAACGTCACGAGGAACAAGGTTACCATAAGAAGGGTAACGTCTCTCAAGATAAAAATCTCTATCTTCTTCTTTTACATCATTAGGACCCATCTCGCCTTTTTGAAGCTTGATAGCATCTTCTTTTCTTTTAGGAACCCAAACACGACCATCGTTTCTCAACGACTCAGACATAAGAGTTAACTTAGACTGTTGTTCTCCATGCATAGGAATACAAGTAGGGTGAATTTGTACGAAACAAGGGTTAGCCATAACAGCTCCTTGCTTATACGCTTGCCATGCAGCACCACCATTACAACCCATTGCATTAGTAGATAAGAAGAATACGTTACCGTAACCACCTGTTGCAAGAACAACAGCATGAGCACCGAATCTTTCAATCTTACCAGTAACAAGGTCTCTTGCGATTATACCTCTAGCTTTACCATCAACCTTAACGATATCAAGCATTTCGTGTCTCTCATACATTGTGATACCACCTTTAGCAATTTGGCGATTCATAGCAGAGTAAGCACCTAACAATAACTGTTGTCCAGTTTGTCCACGAGCGTAAAAAGTACGAGATACTAATACACCACCGAATGAACGGTTAGATAAAGTACCACCATATTCACGTGCGAAAGGAACACCTTGAGCAACACATTGGTCAATAATATCACCCGATACTTCAGCTAAACGATAAACGTTTGCCTCACGAGCTCTATAATCTCCTCCTTTTACAGTATCATAAAATAATCTGTAAACAGAGTCATTATCATTTTGATAATTTTTAGCGGCATTAATACCACCCTGAGCTGCGATAGAGTGAGCTCTACGACCAGAATCCTGGTAACAGAAAGCTTTCACATTATATCCCATCTCAGCAAAAGAAGCAGCAGCAGATCCACCAGCTAAACCAGTTCCTACTACTATTATATCTAATTTCCTTTTGTTAGCAGGACTTACTACCTTAATAGCAGACTTATGCTTAGACCATTTTTGTTCTATTGGTCCTTCAGGAATCTTTGAATTTAATACTGTCATAACCTTTAATTAATTTGGGTTAAAATTTAATCATGAAATACAATGGGATAATTGCAAATCCCAAGCCAATTACGATAGCAAAGAAATAAGATACATAACCTAATCTCTTTCTCCAAGCATCGTTCGAGAATCCAACTGATTGGAATGCCGACCAAAAACCGTGAGTTAAATGCAATCCTAAGAAAGCTGCACCTAGCATGTAAATCACACAATAAAGAGCACTTCCTTTAAATAGTGTAGACACTAAAAGATAAGCATTCTCCATAGCTACACCATTAACATGAACCTCTTCTAATAAAGGAGATCCTGATACTTTAATCTTCCAGTAGAAGTTAAAGATGTGAAGAACTAAGAAAGTTAACACTGTACCACCTAAGATAAACATGTTTCTTGAAGCCCAAGAACTGTTTGCACTAGATTTCTGCACAGCATACTTAATAGGTCTTGCTTTCATGTTCTGTAAAGTTAATACAGCAGCCCAAATCATATGAATAATAAAACCTAGTGCAAGCACTGGCTCCATAATCTTGATTAAAGGATTTGTACCCATGAAATGCGCGCCCATGTTAAAAAGGTCACCACTATCATCGAATACTAAAAATAAATTCAATGTTAGGTGAACTAACAAAAACACAATAAGGAAAAGTCCTGATACACTCATCACAACTTTCTTCCCGATAGATGATGTCATAAAACCACTCATAAGTTTAAAACATTTAAGTTATACTAATAATTAGATAAATTCTAATCGTTATCAATCCTACAAAAGTATCTACATTTTTGTAGATAAGTAAGATAAAGAATAATTTAGAATAATTTCACATAAGCATTTAGAGAAAAATTTCCCTAATGGCCAAAAAACAAAGAAGATGATACTTCACTATCCCAAAGCATGTTACATGATTTTATAAATAGTATTCTTTAAAAATCCATAGATATGCATTTTTCAGAATATCTTTTATTATAGCTAATAAATTCAAACTTTATAAATTTAAAACGTTTGCATAAACATAAACAAAAAAACTACACATTTGGACTTTAAAGTTTGAAAAAACCTTATAAACTTTCATTTTCAGAAAGATAAGCACACCAAACTTACGATAACAATAGCAATAACAGTAGAAATGGAGGCAAAAAGTCTAAAAAAAAATAAAATAATTAGTCTGAAATTTTGGACAGAAAGTATTTTGCCTATCTTTGCAGTGCAATTGAAACAAAGCACAACGGTGCCATAGCTCAGTTGGTAGAGCAATGGACTGAAAATCCATGTGTCCCCGGTTCGATTCCAGGTGGCACCACCGTTAAACAAGCAGTTATAGACTTAGGTCTGTAACTGTTTTTTTTTACATACATTTCGTGTAAAGACTTAGCAACATTTCCTAACACCCTCTCAATATTCTCTATATGCTCCCACAATATCCTTACATTGTCCTGTGTATGCGCAGCTAATACGCAGCTAACACGCAGCTAATACGCAGCTAATACGAAAACAGTATATACAGAGTATGTATTTAGTACTAACAGAGTGAAAGCAAAACACTAATCATCCAGTCTAAAAACAAACTTTAAACAAACTTAACCCTAACTTGATATACATTCATTTATGTTATTGTTCTTTCTAAAGAATTATTATTCAGAATCATATTAGGATATAAAAGAAAATTAAGGAAATAATCCACAATAGAAACAAACGTTTTCGCAGAATGAGAAGCAAAAAGATATGCTTTATGCTTATTTTTCAATAAGATAGATTATTTTTGTTAAAATATAAATGATAACAAAAGAAAATAAAATACTATGAGAAAGACGCTTTTAATGATACTCGACGGATGGGGAATTGGTAAAAAAGATAAATCGGATGTTATCTTTAATTCTGTTACTCCTTATATGGACAGCCTTCTTGCAAACTACCCAAACTCTCAGTTATTAACTAGTGGAGAAGTAGTTGGATTACCAGACGGACAGATGGGTAACTCAGAAGTGGGTCACTTAAACATTGGTGCTGGTAGAATTGTTTTTCAAGATCTTGTTAAAATCAACAAATCTATAGAAAGCAAAGAGATGTGGACTAATCCACAAATAGTAAAAGCATATAATTACGCAAAAGAAAATAATAAACAAGTTCATCTAATAGGACTTATCGGTAATGGTGGTGTACACGCTCAACAAAAGCACATGTACGCTCTTTGCGATATAGCAACAGAGATGGGCTTAGATAAGGTATTCGTTCACGGATTAACTGATGGTAGAGATACTGACCCTAAATCAGGATTAAGCTTTCTTAAAGAAGACGTAGAATATCTTAAAAATACAAATGCTCGTTTTGCTTCTATCATAGGTCGTTATTATGGTATGGATAGAGACAATAACTGGGATAGAATGAAACTTTCTTACGATCTTCTTACAAAAGGAAAAGGTGAGGCTACAAAAGACATTCTTAAAACAGTAGAAACATCTTACGCAGATGGATTAACTGATGAGTTCATCAAACCAATGGTTGTTACAGATGAAAATGACAAAGCTCTTACTACTATAGAAGAAGGTGATGTTGTAATCTGCTTTAACTACAGAACAGACCGCCTTCGTCAGATGACTGTAATGTTCACACAAGAGAATCTTGCTGAGCACGGAATCCACACTATACCTCTTGAATGGTATACAATGACTTCATATAACGCAAACTTTAAAGGTATAAACGTTATTTTCGATAAAGATAACATAACAAATACACTTGGAGAGGTTGTTGAGAAAGCTGGATTAAAGCAAACTCGTATTGCTGAGACAGAGAAATTTGCTCACGTTACATTCTTTTTCTCTGGTGGTAGAGAAGATAACTTCAATGGTGAGAAAAGAATTCTTGTTCCTTCTCCAAAAGTTGCTACTTACGATATGCAAGCTGAGATGTCGGCTCCTATTGTTACTGAAAAACTTATTGAAGACTTAAACACTAAGGAGTCTGATTTTATATGCCTAAACTTTGCCAACTGCGATATGGTTGGTCATACAGGTATTTATGAGGCTATTCAGAAAGCTGTACAAACTGTTGATTCTTGTGTAGAGAAAGTTGTAGAAACAGCTAAAGCTAATGATTACGATGTGATAATCATTGCCGATCATGGTAATGCTGACAACTGCGTAAACGCTGACGGAACTCCAAACACAGCTCACTCGCTTAATCCAGTACCATGTATATGGGTTACTGAGCAAAAAGACAAAACTATAGAAGATGGTATTCTTGCCGATGTGGCACCAACTATTCTTAATATCATGGGAGTTGAAATTCCTGAGGATATGACTGGTAAAGTACTAATAAAATAAACACAAAAAAAAGCCACCCTATGGGTGGCTTTCTTTATTTCACTCTATCTCTAAATTTGTCTATTAATTCATCGTGAACAAGTCCTGTATCCACTCCACACTTTGGACAAAGTAAAGAATCCTTTCCAAAGGTATGAGTTTTTCTTGTTCCTCTTCTTATAATACATTCGGCGCAAATCCAATGTTTACAAGCTTTAAACTGTATTCCTGCGTCAATTTCCTTGCCACAGGAATCACAATAATTTGTGTCTATTGATTCCATACTACTAAGATTATATGTTATAAATAATTACAAAAAGTCTAAAAACTTTCCTAAATAAAAAAGCAACAAGACTTAGTTACACATTTAACTGTTAACCACACATTTACAATATACTATTTTTTTATTAATAATCATATAATAGACATTATATAGAGGTATTTATAATAGAAATAACAAACTTCCCAGAATTAAATATATACTCCAAATGCTTATAAGATTTCATTCATTTCAAACAAAAAAATGCATATATTTGCCGCTCAATGGATAAAGAAGTATATATGTTACAGATTGGAAAAGCTCTAGTAAGCTTAGATGTGATTGAGAAGAAATTTGTTTGCGATTATAAAGCTTGTAAAGGAATTTGTTGTGTAGAAGGCGATTCAGGGGCTCCTTTAGACGATAACGAAAAAGAGTTACTCGAAGAAGCATATCCTGGTTTCAAAGAGTACATGACTGAAGAAGGCATAAAAGCTGTAGAAGAACAAGGACTTCACGTTATTGATTTTGAAGATGACTTAGTGACTCCATTAATAGATAAAAAAGAATGTGCATATCTAATTAGAGAGAACGGTGGCTATTGGTGTGCCATAGAAAAAGCCTATCTTGCAGGTAAAGTAAAATACCGTAAGCCACTATCTTGTTCTTTATATCCTATTAGGATAACTAAATATCCAGAATTTGATGCAGTAAACTACGATAAGTGGGATATATGTAAATGCGCACGTGAATTAGGTTATAAGGAAGGAACACCTGTTTATAAGTTTTTAAAAGAGCCATTAATCCGTAAATATGGAGAATCGTGGTATAACGAGCTTGACGAAGTTGCTAAACATTCAGAGGATTTATACAAATAAAACTAAAGAAAAATGAATTTAAGACTTATAGCTTACTCAATAATACTAATCATTTTAGGAACATTCATCATTAACAACCCTGATATTTACTATGTGTGGGGATACATTTCAATAGCTTGTTCTTTCTTTTTTGCAGGTTTAGGCATCTCAGAAGGGATTAACGAGGAAAAAACTAGTAAAATAGTGAAATATTCTGGCATTTGTTTATCTGTTGTTTCTGTATTGATACTCTTAGGCTTATATCATAATGATTTATCATATATCTTTAATTAGACCGAAAAGTTGTAAAGATTCTAAAACTTTTTCTCAAAAAAGCTTGCAGTAATAAGAAAAAGGCTCTATCTTTGCAACGCAAACAAGCAATGATGGTGGATGTAGCTCAGTTGGTAGAGCACTGGTTTGTGGTTCCAGGGGTCGCCGGTTCAAACCCGGTCCTCCACCCTATAAGAGGTTTCTTTTTTAAAAGAGACCTCTTTTTTTATGCCTATATTTTTCTTCCCTCCCTATTTGTAAATCCCTATTCATAATTATCTTTGAGCATTCAAAAAAAACAAACTACTTAAGCAATGCAAAACAAAACACGATTAGCCTATTTATGTGTAATCCTTTCTATGATATGTTGGAGCATGTCCTTTGTATGGATCAAGATTGTATTTCAATCATACACTCCCATGGCTGCCACTTTTATAAGACTGGTACTATCATCTGCTATGATACTTAGTTTCTCTGCTATTACAAGAAAACTACAGAAAATAAAAAAAGAGGACTTCAAATGGTTCTTATTATTAGCCTTTTTTGAACCCTTCTTATATTTTATTGGAGAAACCAATGGCATGTTCTATGTTAGTTCTACTCTAGGAGCAGTAGTAATAGCAACCATTCCATTATTCTGTCCCTTATCAGAGATGATCTTTTACAAAACAAAGATTGTCCCAAGTTTATTTATAGGTATCACACTATCAGTTACTGGTGTTTGTGTGATTGCATTAGACAATGATATCACGGCTGATAATTCTTTAAAAGGAATCTACTTCTTATGCCTAGCCATAGTAGCAGGTGTTGGACATTCAACCTTAGTTAGAAAAGTAGCAAGAGGTTATAATGCAATAAGCGTAGTTGCATATCAAAACACTATAGGAATGTTCTTATTTTTACCAGTATTCTATTTTATGGAATTCGACAAATTCATAACAGTTACTCCTACACAAGAAGTTATAGAGGCAATAATTTACCTATCAATCTTTGCATCTTCATGTGCATTTATTCTATACACCTATGCAATAAACCAATTAGGAATTTCAAAAGCAGTTGTTTTTTGTAATACAATTCCGGTTTTTACTGCTATCTTTGCCTACTTTGTTGTAGGAGAACAAATTACAACAATTAAAATACTAGGAATAGCAATAGTGGTAAGTGGATTATTCCTTTCTCAAGTTAAATACAAAAAGATTAAAGCCTTATGTCGATTAAGATAGATTTAGAAAAGTTAAGATTTGATGCTAAAGCAGCTGCTGCTGAGAATAAAGCTTTTTATGCACGTTTAAAAAGAAAAAAGTACAAAACCCTTGACGATAATGTAATTGAGATTCATGAAGAGGTATTCGAGAATATTGATTGCCTTGAGTGCGCAAATTGCTGTAAAACTATATCTCCTAGATTAACTCTTAAGGATATAGAAAGACTTGCTAAGTATCTTAAAATGAGAGTTGGAGACTTTACTGCTCAATATGTATATGCAGATGGTGATGGTGACTATATATTCAACAGCACACCTTGCCCATTCTTAATGGATGATAATTATTGTTCGGTATACGACAAACGTCCAAAAGCTTGTAGTGATTATCCTCATACTGACAGAAGAAGATTTCATCAACTAAGTGAAATCTCTTTAAACAATACACATATATGTCCTGGTGTTTTTGAGATCACAGAGCAATTAAAGAAAAGAAATCTTAAATAAAGGCAGTCTAATAAAATAGGCAAAAGATATTATTTACACAAAGAGATTAGAAGCTTTTCAACGAGTTCTTTAATCTCTTTGTTTGTACATGAGTAATTGTTCACTATACAAGAGAAAGCTTTTCTCTGACCTCCTACTGTGATATAACCAGCATAAGAACGAACAGCTTTCATAGAACCTGTTTTTGCAATTAAATTATCCTCTAAACAAGTAGCTTTTCCAAAGGTTTTTAAAGTCCCTGTCTGCCCAGCTTTAGGCAATGAATTAATCAGTGATTGTCTATAAGTTTGCTTGTCTGCATATATCAATAAATCACAAAGAAATTCGCAAGAGAGTGCATTAAACCTTGACACACCTGATCCATCATAAAGTTTAATGCCATTTACATTAAGTGATTTTGATTTCCAGTATTTTTCTATGTTTCCAATTTTCTTAGATAAAGCCTCTGCAAAGAGATTTACACTCTTTTGATTCGTAATGTGTATAATCTTAGATAAAGATGGCCATTTCAGATCACCTAGTGAAGTGTAAGCCGTAATCTTTTTAACAAGCAATACATTGTTGCAAATAATATTTGACTTCCTTAAAGCAAGTCTTAATTGCTCTGCGAATAATTCATTTGTTTTAGAAATACTACCTTTTACTATGAAAGAACTTCTATTCTCAGGAATCGAACCTTTGATTATTCTTTCTGAACTATTAGGACCACCAAATATCCATGCATCATCTATATTCTCTTTTGAGGCATATACCTCATTAATGAAATTTAGATTATTCTGTAAAGGCATTACCGAGTTTATGTGAGTAAGACTGCCAGCTATAGATGAAGAGAAATCTAGTTTGTAGGTATTATCGTATAAATTAATTGCATGTACTGGAGAACCAAAATAATTAGCAATATCCTCCCATATCCATGTTCTTGGAAAAGAATAATCAATATCTCCCTCATCAATTATAAGTCCCCATTCAATTTTATCTATTCCTTTTGCCTTAATCATCTTGACAATCTTAGAAAAAACATCATTCTCAGGGAAATATTTAGAATTCCATGTTGGGTCTCCAGAAGCTTTAATTAACAGAGAACCTTTTAATATTCCCTTTTTTATGCTTCCAGTATAACCTACTTTAGTTCTAAATTGGTAATCATCGCCATACTTATCAAAAGCTGCTATGCTTGACAGCAACTTCAATACAGAAGCAGGCGCTAAGGCTTTTTTTGCAGCATATTGCTCTTCCACCACTCCAGTTCGTACATCCTTTAAACAGAAAGAAAAAGAGGCTTCAGGGCATTTTTCTTCAAAGGGAGTAAACAAACTTTGCGCACTAGCAGAAAAAGCAATTAAAGAAAGAATAATACTGCAAAAAAATCTATTCATTATCGTTCATATTTTTTAAAACCTCATCAATCTCTTGCTCTGTCGAATAAAGCTTAGCCTTGCAGAATTTCAATAATTCAGACACTCTTTTTACAAGAGTAGACAATTCATCAACATCAACATCTTCTTGTTCTATCTTATTTACAGATTCCTCTATCTCTTTTAAGGCTGCTCTGTATGTTAATTCTTCACTCATAATTATTTCTTTATTATTTTATTAATCGTACTTCTAATTTCTCCACCCAAAAGCTTAGAGCTGATTTCTTGCCCCTCTTTAAGACTATTTATATCTTTTAACAATACACCATCTACATAAGTTAGTGAATAACCTTTCTTAAGAAGATTATCAGGATTAGAAAGATTAACTATACTTTCATATCTCTCTAAATGCATATTACTACTCTTAAAAGAATAAGAAACATTTCTCTTTATCCTGCCCGGAACATCCTTCAACTTATCTCTGTGTCTATCAATTTTGTGATGCACAGCAGTGTCCATCATATCGGCCAAGCGAAGAGACTTAGTTTGATTATCTCGAAGGAGTGCCCTACTTGACATACGTAGATT
>JBATVL010000001.1:0-1561 GCA_049671745.1 Marinifilaceae bacterium | reverse complement strand
CATTCAAAATGTCCTTTTTATGATAAAAAGAGTAAATCTGTTCATAGCTATTATAGTAGGCAGTTACAAGATTTACCTATTTCATTTAAAGCAGTAAAAATTCAACTGCAAGTTAGACGATTTTATTGTATGAATGATGAATATTGTAGAATAACATTTTCAGAACAAGTCTCTTCATTAACAAAAGCCTATTCTTGAAGGACTACAAGGGCAAATGATCAACTTATAAAAATGAGTATTGAAACATCTGCTAGAAAAAGTTCATACTTATCAAATCTAATAAATCTACCTGTTAGCTCATCAACTTGCTTAAGATTAGTAGATTCCTGTAATATACCTTTAAATACAGATGTTGAAAATATAGGAATAGATGATTGGGCATATAGACAAGGTATTAGTTATGGAACAATTATTGTAAATAGAGAAACAGGTAAAGCAATAGATCTTATAAAAAGCAGAAAGAAAGAAGATATTATAAAATGGCTTAAGAAACACTCAAACATAAAACAGTTACAAGAGATAGAGCAAAGTGTTATTCTGCATCTGTTAAATCTGTTTTACCAGAAGCAATTCAAATTGCTGATAGATTTCATTTAGTAATGAATTATTCTGAATGCATTTATAAGACTGTTAGGAATCTTATTCCTGAACTAAAAAAACTCAATACACCAAATCCTACACCAGTATTAAATAATAATACATTAGAAAAGAAAGTTGAGGAAATAAAGAAATTAGCGATTCATAAAGAGGGAGTTGTATCAGAAACTAAAAGACAATTAATCAAAGAAGTAAAGAGATTAAATAATGAGAATCTTTCATATAGAAAGATAGCACAACTATTTGGTCTTCATAGAAAAACAGTTGCAATATACATTAAAAATGAAGAGTGTCAGATAATTACAGGTAGATCTACGAGAAGAAATTATTATCTGCATCTGGATGATATTATTGAAGGATATTGTAAAGGAAAATATTTAAGTGAAATTTACAATACTATTAAAAGCAAAGGTTTTAATGGTAGTAAAAGAGAATTAACAGCTCGCTTTGGCTCTGTATTTAAATAAAGAAATAAAGATTATATAGTTGTAACTGATCGATTCTTAGGCACCAATAATTTAAATATATCACCAAGGAAACTATCTATATATCTAACCAATAGAAATTATAAGGAAATACTGTCATCAGAAGAAATATCATTCTACAATAAGTTGAAAAAAGGTAACGATAGGCTTTTATGTCTGTGGGAATTATCAATAGAATTTAGAGAAGTGTTTAAATCAAAATCATCTCTAAAGCTTAATGAATGGATTGAAAAAATAAAAAAGACAAGCTTAAAAAGACTTAATTCATTTGTTAAAGGTCTTATAGAAGATGCTGATGCAGTAAATGCAGCTATCGAATTAGATGCAAACAATGGTTTAACTGAGGATAATGTAAATAGACTTAAGAATATAAAAAGACAAATGTATGGAAGAGCTAATTTTAATTTATTGAGGAAAAAGGTCGTTTTATCAATGACTGGATAGTTAAAATATTGTACCACTAAAATTGACGAAGAACC